>JAVESF010000001.1:0-298821 GCA_034006765.1 Acholeplasma sp.
CAGACTCAATCACTTTATTGATGATGATACCAATTTTAATGAATTACCCTATTATATATTTAAACAGATTACTAGGTAAAGGTTTATTGACAGAGGAAGAAAAAGAGATACTAAATATTGATTAAAAAATAGTCTATGAAAAAAATGTATAATGGTCAGAACCTATTAAAAAAAACGTCTTAACTGAGGCATCTTTTAGGGGTGCGTAAAATCTTGCTAGGGGTGCGCTGGTGTATCAAAATAGGTAGCATCACACATATAACAAACATAGGTTTGATACAATAAAGCGATTATCTAAACGCCCATGTATCTGGCCTTTTTTTGCTTTAATAAGGACTTTTCTCACTTTACCAAGTAGATATTGGTAAACGTCAAATATCTACACCCCAAGACTAAAAGAACGCCCAGCAGTTTATACTGTTGGGCGTTTTTGTCGAATGAAAGTCCATTTTCATCATGACGGAGATTAGAGCATTCTTAGCCATTTTGAAGTATTTTGGGATGCTTTCCTTGTGGCGGAAAGTGGCAGCTGATTACGAGTTTTTGAATCTTCTAATCATTATTGGATGATACGGTAATAAAGATTGAAGCGGCTAAGATTGAGAGTAGTCTAATACATATTCTAAGTACGCAATCACATTGATATCATTGATACGAGTGCGTTATGATATTGAATCACAAAGAGTTGTTCGATGAATGAACTTGATTCTGATAAATAGTAAAGCTATGTCTTAGACCATTTAGCTAATTCAAGAGTAAATGAGCAATAAGTGGATGAGTTAATGACCTACGGGACTGATCAATAGTCACCTTATTTAAGTAACGACTAAGATTTGAGTAATCGGCTATTTTACACAAATTCGAGCATTTGTTAAGGCTCCTGATTGAGAAGCATCGTGAACGATTATTATAATCTGTGTATAAGTAGCACTAAGAGATTATCGTGAAAACATGCATTAACACCATTAATTTAGAAAAAGTCTTGTCTTTATTTAGAAATCATGCTATAAATAGAGTAAAACATAACGATTGTTATCTTAATTGAATAGGAGGAATTATTATATGGAAAAGTATAAAATCATTGAGATTCAACGCAACGTGCTTGCAAATAATGATGAAAAGGCACAAATGGTAAGGTCATCTGTTAAAGACAAAAAATACTTTTTGTTAAACTTAATGTCGTCACCGGGTTCTGGCAAAACAACGACCTTAGTTCAAACGATTAATCACTTGAAATCCAAATTTAAAATTGGCGTCATAGAGGCAGACATTGATTCTGATGTTGATGCAAATACGATTTCAAAAACCAATGCAAAAGTCATTCAACTGCACACTTCAGGTATGTGTCACTTAGACGCTTCTATGACTGAAAGTGGTCTTGAGGCACTAGGGGTTGATGGGCTTGATTTTGTGATACTTGAAAATATTGGAAATCTAGTTTGTCCGGCATCATTTGACACAGGTGCAACTAAGAATGTCATGATCTTATCTGTACCAGAAGGTGATGATAAACCATTGAAATACCCTAAAATGTTTCGCGTTGTAGATGTTTTATTGATTAATAAGATGGATACAATAGAACATTTCGATTTTGATTTAGACGCGGTCTCGAAACGGGCTAAAGAAATTAATCCATCCATAAAAGTCATTCCGATATCTGCAAAAAAAGGCGAGGGCATGTCACCGTGGTTTGATTGGTTGATTCAACAGATTGAGGCTACTAAATGATGAATACGACAGAAAACTTAGTATTAAAACTTGCAAACAAAATCAGCAACAAAAAGATGGGTTCAAAAAAAGGGCTGACTGTACTAGATCCAGAGTATCGAATACTCGCGCCAGTGGTCACACAGGAAATGGCTGGAATTGGTCTTTTTTTAAAGTTTAGAGTTCATCAAACAGCTCAGGACATAGCCAAACAAGCAAACAAGACTGAAGACTATTGCCAAAAGATGTTGTTAAAACTGGCTGATGTTGGGGTATCTTTTGTTAATACCGAAAATGGCCAAGATGTGTTTTGGCATGATACTTGGATTCCAGGTGTTATGGAAATGATGGCTAACAATTTAGCAAATGTTGAAAAACACCCTGAGATTGCTGTGGCATTTAACGATTATGGGATTGTTAAAGGCCCAAAAACAGCCGGTGCATTTCCAGTTGGAAAAGGATTAATGAGAGTGATTCCAATCGAAACAGCGATTAAAGCTGAAACAAGACGTGCGGATTATGAAGAAGTTTCTAAGTACTTAAATGAGCACACCGTTTTTTCTGTATCTGATTGTGCATGTCGTACAGCACGAGAATCGATGGGTGAAGGCTGCGGGCACCTTAAAGAGGATATGTGTATTCAGTTAGGTCACGCGGCAGAATATTACATCAGGACTAATCGCGGGAAAGCTATTACAAGAGAAGAAGCGTTTGAGATTATTAAAAAGGCGGAAGAAAACGGACTCATGCACCAAATCCCCAATTTAGACGGTTCTGGTCAAACACATGCTATTTGCAATTGTTGTGGCTGTTCTTGTTTTTCTTTACGATCTGCAGAAATGTTTAAAAATACCGATATGGTAAGATCGAACTATGTGGCAGTTGTTAACGAGGAAAAATGTGTTGGTTGTGGAGAATGTGTGGATAATTGTCCAACGAATGCAGTCCGTCTTGGACAGTCATTATGTTCTAAAACACCATTGCCGGCGTATAAAACACTCGTCACGCCAAGAGATACTACATTCACACAAGATATGTTTGATGAAGACTATAGAATACATAGAGAACCTACCGTATCATCAGGGTCCGCCCCTTGTAAGGCAGAATGTCCTGCACATATATCAGTACCAGGATATATTCAACTTGCAGCACAAGGGAAATACAAGGAAGCTTTAAAAATGATTAAAAAATATAACCCTTTTCCTGCTGTTTGTGGACGTATTTGTCCGAGATTGTGTGAACAAGCATGTACAAGAGGAGACATCGATGACCCTGTAGCAATCGATGACATTAAGAAGTATATCGCTCAACAAGACTTATATGAAGAAAATCGTTACATCCCTGACATTAAGCATGACTATCATCAAAAAATCGCGATTATAGGTGCCGGTCCTTCTGGGTTATCTTGTGCCTATTATCTCGCTATAGAGGGATATAAAGTGACGGTCTTTGAAAAAGAAAAACAGGTTGGCGGCATGCTCATGCATGGCATCCCTGGATTTAGATTACAAAAAGACGTCATACAGGCGGAAATTGACATATTAAGAACATTGGGTGTGACGTTTGAAACAGGCATAGAAATTGGGAAATCATTGACCATTGACCAATTAAGAAAAGATGGATTTAAGGCATTTTATGTAGCAATTGGTGCTCAAAAATCCAGACTACTAGGGCTTGAAAATGAAGCTTCTGACAATGTTTTAACAGCAGTAGATTTCTTAAAACGTGTGAACGTTAATGAACAAAAACAGCTTAAAGGACACGTGGTTGTTATAGGTGGCGGCAATGTGGCCATTGATGTAGCTAGATCTGCGATTAGATTAGGTGCTGATCAAGTATCCATGTTTTGTTTAGAAGAAAGACATAATATGCCTGCCCTTGAAGAAGAAGTTTTAGAAGCATTGGCAGAAAGAATAGATATCTTTAATGGATATGGGCCTAAAGCATTCGTTAAAGAGGGTGAACTGATCAATAAAATTGTATTTAAGAAATGCTTAAGCACACACGATGATCAAGGCCGTTTTTCACCTGTTTTCGATGAGAATAATGATTATGAAACACCTGTTGACACAATCATATTATCAATCGGACAAGCCATTGATTCGAGCTATTTTTCAGAAGAAGAACAGGTGGATTGTCGTTCTAACCACACGATTATCGCGGATGAATTGACGCTTCAAACATCAGTGTCAGACATTTTTGCTGGTGGGGATGCCGTTACGGGGCCCAAGTTTGCAATTGATGCGATTGCTTGTGGCAAACAGGCTGCCATTTCAATTCATCGCTATGTAAATAAAGGACAAAGTCTTACAATAGGACGCTATCATAACCCTTTCTTATCACTGGATAAAGACAATTTAGAACCTATTAGCTACGATCAAATTCCTAGACAAAAGGCACCAAGCGGTGAGACATTCAATACATCTGGTCAGTTTAAAGAACATACAGGTATTCTTTCAGAAGCACAAATTAAGTTAGAAACTTCACGATGTCTGAAGTGCGGACAAGCGAAAGTAGACCCCTATATGTGCGTTGGGTGTGGACAATGTACGACTAAGTGTCAATTTGATGCCATTACACTAAAGCGTGTCTATAATGAAGAAGGCGTTACCTTTGAAAAGTTAAAGCCAATCATTGTTAAACAAGTATTAAAAAGAAAAGTAAAAATTGCTGTTAAGAATTTTAAAGGAAAACTATTAAGAAAGCGTGACTAAATATGCATGAATTAGGGATTGTTATCCATGTTGTAGAAACCATTGAAAAAATAGTAAAAGAACAAAAACTAACACATGTTCAGTCGCTCGTCTTAGAAATAGGTGAAGCCTCTGGTGTGGTACCACACTATATTGAAGAGGTATATCCAATCGCAATTGAACAATCATTTTTAAAAGACATGAAATTGGAAATTGAACAGATTAAAGCGATTGGACTTTGTGAATGTGGACATCAATACCGAATCACAGAGCATGATGGATTATGTCCAAAGTGTCACAGTCAAAAGTTCAATGTTATCAGTGGTAGGCAGTTTAATATCAAGCAGATAGTTGCCTATTAGTTTTAAATGATTAAGTCATAAAGATAATGTCGATTATCTTTTATAAGGAAAAGAAAAGGAGATGTTTTAAATGTTTGTTTTTACACATGATGTATGGACAACGGTATTGGTTTGGCTTGTAGTTTTAGCTGGTTTGTTTGGACTAAACGAATTAACTAGAAGATTTAAATGGATAGGGTTGTTTGCTTTTGTAGGACTACCTATTATATTAACGATTTTATGGCTTACAGTTTTAAGAGAAAAAACGTATACGGATTGGTTTCATTTGGTAAAAGTATACTCTGCACTTGCAGGATGTATTGGTTTTTGGGCAATTCGTTTTGTTGAAAAAAAGGACAAAGTTACCAAAGAAGTCGTATGGCGATTAAGAGACAATAAATGGGTATTAATATTTCCAGCACTCATTTTAGCCATAAACATTTTGGAAGCAGTCATCAGAGATTTCGAAATTGGGGTATCATATTTTAACCAGTTTTCGGGGCAAATATCAGGTGATGTTACTGGCGTAATGGGTGGGTCATGGAATTTCATGAACGGCATAGCTGGTATCATTAACATTATTACGATTACTGGATTTTTTGGGATTGTGATTAGAAAGGCTACTAAAAAAGACCAATCACGCGATATGATTTGGCCAGATATGTTATGGTTTTGGATCATTGCCTATGATTTATGGAATTTCACCTATACATATAATGCCATACCAACACACTCATTTTATGCTGGATTAGCATTATTGATTGCACCAACATTATGTGCGTTTACCGTTGGTAAAGGCGCATGGTTACAACACAGAGCCCAAACGCTTGCTATTTGGTGTATGTTTGCACAAACTTTTCCTTCATTTCAAGATGATGGAGCATTTGTTGTAAAAAGTTCATATAACGAAGTTACCTATACGGTTTTTGGTGCGTTGTCACTAGTTGTAAATCTCTTGGTATTAGGATACATGGTATATAAAATCATCAAAACCAAACGTAATCCGTACAAAGATGAGTTGTATGTGGATCTTAAAGGGTATCAAGAAGTCAAAGCAATGGCATAAAAAGTGATGTTTCATGTTATCATATTTTTAAGGATGTGAATATATGGAATCTGTAAATCAACGCAAACAGCATATTATTGATGCAACTTTAAAAACACTAAAGGCTTATCCAATTGAACAGGTGTCAGTAAGAAAAATAGCTCAAACTGCAGGGCTAACAACAGGGGCTATCTACCACTTTTATAAAAGCAAAGATGACTTGATATTTGATGCTATGCAACAATCATTGTATTTTACTGCATCATTGTACGATAAAGTAGAACAAGATGAACAAGCCTATAAGGGTAAATCGCTTTTAGCTGAGATTAATAAACAAGTGGAACTTCGTATTAGAAAATCAGACCAACAAAAACTGCATATTCAAATTGTCAGTGATGTGATTAAGAAAAATGATCACTTGACCATAGCCTATAAACAAGCCTATGAAAGAATGATGGAAGCTGTCTCAAAGCTTTTTAGTAAATCATTTGAGATTGACCAAACCATGTGCCAAAAAAGTATGGCATCCATTTTGATTGCGGCGATAGATGGCATTGCGCTCCAACAAGGTTTAGACGTATTACCGGAGAATCTAGACGATATGATTGAAACGTTTATTCAGTTTTTTAATGAGAGTATTCCCGTATACTTAAAAAATCATTCAGATTGTAAAGTAAAATAAAAAGAAGATGAAAATCTTCTTTTTTCTATCTATGTTTACCAGTGATAGAATTAAGACATAGGCATAAAGATCTAACAACCAAAATATAGGGTTGGATTGGGTTTAGATGTTTGAAAGGAGAAATTACCGTGTTGATAGCATCTTTCATTTTCGCAGTTGTTACTTTTGGTTTGATGATCATGGTTAATTTAGTGGCTAACGCATTGCCTCTGTCAAAGCAATCATTCGTAATGGCGGTATCCTTGAAAATGAGTTGATGGGTGAGTATGGCAAAATCGTTCAAAGATATTGGATTACGATAAACGAAAAGTAGATGTGTTTCAACTAACCTGTTTTAGTGTGTTTGAAAAATTGCGATTTCTCATAAATAAAACGATATGTAAGCGTTATATTGATTATACTTACCGTGTGTGCTATACTGATAATAATGTGGTATTTTGCTTTACCAAGCAGTTAAGACCACTAAAAGTTAAAAAAGAAAGGGTTAGAAGATGAAAAAGTTCCAAGACGTATTTTCAGCAGTTTTTAAGTCTTATTTTAGATTTACTTATTATGATATTTTTCCTCTTTGGATGAAAATCATATTAATGGTTTTACTTTTACCGCTACACGTTATTTTTATTTTTTTATCAATGGTTTTCATTGTTGTATATTTCATAATCGAAATGTCACGAATTCCTGTAGAGTATATTAAATCCACTATTGAGGAACACAAAGACGATCATCCTGCTCCTCAGGTAGTCGTGTACTTAGTCTCTTATCCAACAAAATTCTTATTTGATTTACTGACCTCATTTGGAATCGTTTTTCTTGCATGGGTATTTCTATTGATTCAGGTGATTGGTTACTTAGGGTCTTTGGGGAATATGTATTTTCAACCATTTATGGTACATGCAAAAGAAGAGGCATCGAAGCCTAAAACAAACTATAAACTCAGTAAAAATGCGATTATCGTCATTATAGTGACTTTTACTGCAATAGTTGTGACGACACTTGGATTCGTCTTTATTCCGAAACTATTACCAGACAATCAAATTGACGAAGACGCAGTTGCTTATATCTCTGATTTTTTAGTCGACAACAACATGGAAGATGGATTTGTGATCGAAGCAGCTTATGGAGACTATGAAGATGATGTCTATTACATTGTGGTTGTTCATGATGGATTTAGAAACTACTACTATGTTTCAGCGAATTTCAGGACAAATACGACTAAAGAAAGAGTTTTAGAGGCTGAAGAAAGCGAACATTATAAGAGTATTAATGTGGCTAAATTAACTAAAGCAATCAATAAAACAATTAACGATTAATGTTATCATCCCTTATAAAAACAAAATGATTCATAGTGAGACTAGGAAATTAGACACCTAGTCTTATTTTTTTTGACATTTGCCAGTCATATGCTATAATTGACCTATATGAACGAACATTCATATAGATTGAGGTGTATCATGAAAAAAAATAACATTGAAATATGCGGATGTAATGTGGTACATCCTCAGAAAATTACACAGGCTAAAAAAATCATGCCCTCTGATAAAACTGTGTTTAATATGGCAGATTTCTTTAAAGCTTTTAGCGATCCAACGCGCATGAAGATTATCTTGGCACTCAAATCAGGTGAACTTTGTGTGTGTGACTTATCAACAGTAGTAGGGTTAAGTCAATCGGCAGTTTCACATCAACTAAAAGTACTAAGAAACCATCGTTTAGTCAAATATAGAAAAGAAGGAAATGTTGTGTTTTATACGTTAGATGACAATCATGTGGATACACTAGTATCTCAAGCGCTGTCGCACATAGAACATAAATAGGTATCTAGATGAAAGAAATCAAATATAAGTTAAATCACTTGAGTTCTGAAAGCTCTAAAAGTGAAATCGAAGAAAGAATCCGCGATATAAAAGGTGTAAATAAAGCACACTTAAGTTTTATAGATAAAGAACTTACTGTGATGGTTTTAAAGCATGAAGACAAGGCATTGTTACTGAAACAAATCACTAACATGGTTAAAAGTGTCGAAAAAGATGTTTTAGTCAGTGAGATGAGTACTGCTTTAGTATATAAAATGGATGGACTAGATTGTGCCAATTGTGCTGCCAAAATTGAGGATAAACTCAATCGGACTGAAAATGTTATGTCTGCACATTTGGACTTTATCTCTAAAAAACTGACCATTAATATCAAAGACCCTTTATTAGAAAATCAAATTGAACACAAAGCCAAACAAATTATCGATCGTATTGAGCCCGGCGTAACCCTTTCAAAAATGGCAAATAAATTGGACACTGATGATTCAATGGATGGGATGATGAAAACTGAAATCATTTATTTCGTCATTGGATTAATTGTGTTTGTTAATGCCTTTTTAATGGATAAAGGCAGCCTACTATACTATCTTTTATTGGCTTTGAGTTATGTCATTATTGGTGGTAAAGTCGTGTGGAAAGCCATCAAAAATCTTTTACACGGTAAAGTGTTTGATGAAAACTTTTTGATGACGATTGCAACGCTCGGGGCGTTTGCAGTTAATGAACACCCTGAAGCGGTCGCTGTCATGATTTTTTATCAAATTGGTGAGTTTTTTCAAAAAGTCGCAGTGAATCGTTCAAGAAAATCGATTAAAAAACTCATGTCAATAAGACCGGATGTTGCCACTTTAAAAGTAGGAAACGACTATCAGGTTGTATCGGTTGAGCGTATTAATGTTGGAGACATCATCGTAATTAAACCAGGTGAAAGAATCCCGTTGGATGGTATGATCATCGAAGGAAGCTCATCAGTAGATAACAAAGTGTTAACAGGTGAATCACTGCCACAAACAGTAAACCCACACGACTTAGTTTTATCTGGGTGCAGCAATCTATCCGGGGTTTTAACCGTGAAAGTTTCTAAGCCCTTTGGTGAATCAACCGCTTCTGTGATACTAGAAATGGTTCAAAATGCAACCAGTAAAAAAGCACAGACTGAGCACTTTATTACGAAGTTTGCGCGAATATACACACCTATTGTAACAATTTTCGCTTTATTATTGGCCGTGATTCCCCCCCTTATCATTCAAGATGCTTCCTTTGAAGATTGGCTTTATCGAGCTTTGATATTTTTAGTGATTTCTTGTCCTTGTGCTTTGGTTGTCTCTATCCCGCTTGGTTTTTTTGGTGGCATAGGTGCAGCCTCTAAGCATGGTATTCTCGTTAAGGGAGGCAATTATCTGGAAGCTCTTAACCAAGTTGAAATCGCAGTGTTCGATAAAACAGGCACACTGACTGCAGGTAGCTTCGAAGTCACAGAGGTATGGCCTTGTGGCGAAATGACCAAAGACGAACTGTTAAGAATCACCGCACATGTGGAAAGTTTCTCAAATCATCCAATTGCACAGTCTATACTTAAAACGTATCCAAATCAAGTAGATAGTTCTTTAGTCACTCAAGTTGAAGAGTTACCAGGGTTTGGCTTAAAAGCAACCTATCTTTCAGATTCCATTTTAATAGGCAATGAAAAATTAATGATGAAAGAAACCATTACATTCAAACCTTCAAGTGCCTTAGGTACTGTATTATACGTTGCTAAAAATCATCGTCATATTGGTGAGATTATCCTATCAGACGTACTCAAACAAGACT
This sequence comes from Acholeplasma sp., assembly GCA_034006765.1. Taxonomy (GTDB): domain Bacteria; phylum Bacillota_I; class Bacilli_A; order Acholeplasmatales; family UBA5453; genus Paracholeplasma. The sequence continues at coordinate 10,092 of JAVESF010000001.1, forward strand.
CAAAAGAGACCATTAAACGGTTGAAAGCATTGGGTGTTAAGAAAACCGTTATGCTCACAGGCGATAAGAAAGCTATATCAGATGATATCGGTAATAGGCTAGAAATGGATGTCATCCATAGTGAGTTGTTACCCGGTGAAAAGCTTAGAATGGTTGAAGAATTACTCAAACAGACATCTAAAAAAGGCAAACTCTTTTTTGTTGGCGATGGGATTAATGATACGCCTGTGTTAGCCAGATCGGACATTGGGATTGCTATGGGAGGATTAGGCGCAGACGCTGCCATTGATATCGCCGATATCGTTATCATGAACGATGAGCCATTAAGCATTGTAACAGCGATCATGATTGCGAAAAAAACTCGTAGAATTGTATGGCAAAACATCCTATTTGCGTTAGGAATTAAACTCTTATTTCTTTCACTTGGAGCCATTGGTATGGCAACCATGTGGGAAGCAGTCATTGCGGATGTTGGGGTGTCTTTATTGGCTGTATTGAACGCAATGCGTGTGCTTAAAACAAAAATATAGAAACATAACAAAAAAACGGCTTCGTCCGTTTTTTTTCATTTTTAAACTAAAAGGACTTTACAAATCATTCTGTTAGGTATAAAATAGGAGTATAAACAAATGTTTGAAATAAAACAAAAGTAGGATGGTGACGTATGAAACTGAATGAAAACGAAAGAAAAGTAGTGTCCATCTTAAAAGAGAATCCGTATGTGTCACAACAATACATGGCGGATCAATTAAAACTGTCTAGACCTGCTATTGCGAATTTGATTTCGGGTCTTCAAGAAAAAGGCATCATACTTGGCAAACCTTATGTCCTTCGAAAAGAAGCCTATGTCACGTGTATTGGTGGTGCAAATTTAGACTACACCTTTCGATTGGAAGAGCCACTTGTGCTTAGTACTTCAAACCCTGTGAGTTCCACCATCTCTTACGGTGGGGTCATCAGAAATGTTGCGGATAATCTTGCAAGGCTCAATCACACAGTCTCATTAATGACGGTATTAGGCGATGACAGTGCAGGCGAGGACTTGCTTAAGTATTCTAGGAAAACAATGGAAGTTTTTGCCTGTGATAAACTTAAGAATGAACACACTGGTGGGTATTATGCAGTGATTAATCAAGAAGGCAATATGGATGTGGGCTTTGCCAATATGTCTATTAATAAGCACATGGACAGAAATTGGATTTTAGAACACAAAAGACATTTGAGCTTAAGCACTTGGCTTATTGCAGACACAAATATGACTAAAGACGCACTGGAAGCTTTAATTGAGTATAGTCAAATCGAAGATAAGAAACTTGCCATTATCGGGGTATCTGGCCCAAAGATGAAACATCTCCCGAATGATTTAAATGGCGTAGAACTACTCATTTGCAACCTAGATGAAAGTCAAAGTTATTTTAAAACCACAGAAACAAACTTAGAAGTATTGATTCAAAAATGGGTTCTAAAAGGGCTTCATAAAGTTGTGATCACAAACGGTAAGAGAGGTTCAATCTATTATGATGGTAAACACTATGCTTATCAAAACGCTTTTGTGATTCCGGATGAACTCGTCATCGATGTTACTGGTGCGGGCGATGCATTTAGCAGCGCAGTTTTACACGGGTTGATTCATGAAGAATCGCTTGAAAGAAGTGTCAAATATGGGGCAGCGAGTGCCAGTTTAACGATTCAATCCCCTTATTCAGTTAACCCAAAACTATCCATTAATCAAATTAAAAAGGAGCTTAAAAAATATGAAAACTTATGAAGCATTTTTAGACATTAAAAAAGAAGTCAAAGACGCACTTGAAAAGAATCTTCCAGTAGTAGCTTTAGAATCAACCATCATTTCACACGGTATGCCATATCCAGACAATGTCGTCATGGCTAAAAAAGTAGAACAAATCATTAGAGAACAAGGCTCAATACCAGCAACCATCGCCATCATGGATGGTAAAATTAAGATTGGTTTATCAGATGATGACTTAGAAACATTGGCGAAATCCAAAGACGTTTTAAAAGTTTCTAGACGTGACTTAGCCTCTGTCATCGCTTTAAAACAAATGGGTGCAACTACGGTCGCCTCAACCATGATTTGTGCAGAAATGGCAAACATCAAATTCTTTGTTACTGGAGGCATTGGTGGGGTACATAAAGGTTTCGCTAATACGTTAGACGTTTCTGCAGATTTAGAAGAACTAGCTTTAACCAATGTTACTGTGATATGTGCTGGAGCAAAAGCCATTTTGGATCTACCAAGAACCATGGAATACTTAGAAACCAAAGGCGTTTCCGTAGTTGGATATCAAACCAGCGTTTTACCAGCATTTTACACCAGAACATCAGACATTAAACTACACCTACATGTTGAAAACATTGAAGACTTAGCGAAGATTGTGTTAACCAAAGACGCCCTTAATCTAAAAGGTGGGTTATTAGTAGCAAATCCAATTTTAGAAAAAGATTCACTAGACAATGATTATATGAATGACATCATTGATAGAGCAGTCAAGCAAAGTGTCATTGACAATATTGAAGGTAAAGACGTTACCCCATATTTATTAAAGAAAATAGTAGAAGAAACAAAAGGTAAGAGCCTACAAGCAAACTTAGCTTTAGTGTATAACAACGCTCTTGTTGGTGGTAAACTTGCAAAAGCCTACCATGACCTTAAAAACAAATAGTTAACTCATAGTGATATAAAAACAATCCTCCGCGTTAAAACGCGGAGGATTTATACTATTGGTTTATCCAATAAACATGACTGTTGTTTAATCGTTTATGTTATAATTTTTTAAAAGGAGTGAACTTAAATGAAAAAACAATTACCAAAACGTCATGAACTGAATCTTAATCATACATGGGACATGGCAAACCTATTTAAAACAGAAACACTTTATGAGGAAGCTTTTGATTCAGTAGAAAAAGCAATTGACCTTTTTTCTAAGAAGTTTGAAGGGCATTTAAACACAAAAGAAATCATCAATGAAGCCCTTTCTGAACTACAAGATATTCAAGGAAGTCTATCCAAGATTGGTGCATACAGTTCTTTACAAACCAGCACAGATTCAATCTCGGAAGAAAACCAAATGCGTCATGGTAAAGCCATGATGCGTTTTCAAGCCATATCAAAAAAATTGTCTTTTTTTGATAATGAACTTAAAACAAAACCAGATGAATTATTATTAGAAGCTGCCTCCCTTAATGAAGACAATAGTTACTATTTAAAAGAGACTGTATTAGATAAAGCACACACTTTAAGCCCAGAGGTTGAGAAGACATTAGTGGCTTTATCCCCTGTTATTAATGCTTCTTATGGAAACTATAATCGCTTTAAACTGGCAGATATGACATTCAATGATTTCACTGTAGATGATAAAGCCTATCCAAACTCTTTTACACTGTTTGAAAATGAATATGAATACGAAGAAAACACCTTAGTTCGAAGAATGGCATATGAATCATTCTATCAAAAACTTTCTGAATACCAACATGGGTTTGCGAATAACTATCAAGCGCATGTTCAAAAAGAAAAGATCATGAGTGAATTAAGAGGTTTTAATAATGTTTATGAATACTTATTAGAGGGTCAAAAGGTCACCAAAGATTTCATGGACAGACAAATCGATGTCATTATGGAAAAACTATCTCCAGCAATGAGACGTTACGCGCTCTTACTAAAAGACATACACAAACTAGATAAAATGACTTATGCAGATTTAAAACTAGCGGTAGATCCTTCGTTTGAACCAAAAATCACCATTGAAGAATCCAAAACGTTGTTAATTGAAGGATTATCGATCTTAGGTAACGACTATAATCAAATTGTTAGACGTGCGTTTGATGAAAGATGGGTAGATTTCCCACAAAATCAAGGTAAGTCTACAGGTGGGTTTTGTTCATCCCCATATGGCTCAGCTTCCTACATCTTATTAAACTGGAATGGTCAAATGGACGAAGCCATGGTCTTAGCCCATGAAATTGGACATGCAGGGCATTTTCAATATGCGAATAAAACACAAAAAGTCTTTAATACAAGACCATCTATGTATTTCATAGAAGCGCCATCTACCACCAATGAACTACTCATGGCGAATCATCTTATCAAAAACGCAAAAACGGCTAGAGAAAAAACATGGATTAAATCTGTAATGATTTCGAGAACGTATTACCATAACTTTGTAACACATTTATTAGAGGCAGCCTTCCAAAGAGAAGTCTATGATAGAGTGGATGCTAAACAACCTCTATCAGCCAACATCCTTAATAACTTGAAACTTAAAGTATTAAGAAAGTTTTGGGGAGATGCCGTTGAGATTCCAGATTATGCTGGCTTGACTTGGATGAGACAACCACATTACTTTATGGGCTTGTATCCATATACGTATTCAGCAGGGTTGACACTGGGCACCAAAGTATCAAAAATGTTAGAAGAAAAAACCATTAAACCACAAGACTGGATTGAAGTATTAAAAGCTGGTGGCACTAAATCCCCAATGGAACTTGCCAAAATGGTCAATGTTGATTTAACCAATGATAAAACTTTAAATGAAGTTGTCGATGAAATATCGTCAATCATTGACGATATTATTAAAGATATACATATTGCGTAGTATGTTTTTAATACAATAAGAAAAATCCCCTTAAAGAAAACCACACATTTGATTTAAAATGTAGAAGTTTTGGTTGAGGGGATTTTTTCTTAAACACGGTGATTTCTTCGTTTATTATGATGACTTAGCGAGATAGTTTATGTAAAATAATGGTTAAAAAGTGATATAATGAAAATAATATAAGCACGATTAACCGATGTGACATTTACGATTGATAGAAAGTTTAGGTATATATGGAAAAAATACAGTTGGTCAAAAATGAACGAAGTAGAAACTTCTATAATCATATTGAATGGTCTATTGGAAACTGTAATAGCTTCTCTTTTTCAGTAGCTTTTATATCAGATGCTGCTATACAGTTATTAGTAGATGCGTTCCATAAGACTCAAATTAGAGGGGTTATTGGTCGAATTCTCACAACAGATTACATGCTTGGGACTGATCCAAAAGCGTTGAGAAGATTGCTTCAATTTGAAAATATTGAAGTAAGAGTTTACAAAACTATCGAAAAAAACGTTCGAGGTTTTCATACAAAGGGGTATTTGTTTGAGTATGATACGCATGTTCAGCTTACCATTGGATCTTCTAATTTAACTGAGAAAGCACTTAAGTATAATCATGAATGGAATTTGACTTATTTTTCTAAAGAGAATAGAGAACTAATAAATGGTATTCATAAAGATTTTGATGAACTTTGGAATGATGACAATGTTGTATTGCTCGATGAAACCTATTTACAATCATATGAAAAGATCTATTATGCAGATAAGTATTCGAAAGTAAATCAACAAATGCTGATTAAACAAATCGTAGATTTTTTAAAAGACAATTCAGATACTGATATTGTTAATCAAATAGCGAATGATTTAGATATTGATAATCAAAGTCTAATTGAATTTGTTGATGAACAGTTTAATTTTCCGTCTCTGAAGCCTAATTATATGCAAGAAATAGCTTTAGAATCACTCTATAACCTAAGAAAACTCGGACAAAAAAAGGGACTGGTGATTGCGGCTACTGGAACAGGTAAAACTTATTTAGCAGCCTTTGATGCACTTCAATTAAATCCAAAAAGACTACTATTTATTGTACATCGAGAGAAGATACTGAAAGAAGCGATGAAGACATTTAAAAGTGTGCATAATGTAAAGATGGGTCTTTATACAGGACATGAAAAACAGATTGATTCAGATTATGTTTTTGCATCCATACAGACTTTGAGCCGAGAAAAAAACTTATTTAAACTAAAAGAGGATGCATTTGACTATATTGTTATTGATGAAGCACATCGCTCATCTGCACCAACTTATGATAGAGTCATTAATCATTTTAAACCAAAGTTCTTACTTGGACTAACAGCAACGCCTGAACGTACAGACTCAAACAGTATTTTTGAAATATTCGATAATCAAGTTGCAGCAGAAATACGTTTACGAGATGCGCTTAAAGAGAATCTAGTTGTTCCTTTTCATTACTTTGGAATTGAAGATGCGACAACTGACTTAAGCAACATTGATGTAAGCAAAGAAATTGATGTTGTTGCCGATCGATTAAACATAAAAGCTAGAGTGGATCTAATCATTGAAAACATCCAAAAATATGGACACAGCGGAGATAAGACTAAAGCGCTCGGTTTTTGCGTTAGCATAAAGCATGCGGAATATATGGCCAATGAGTTTAATCAGCGTGGGTTAAAATCAATTGCACTAACATCCCTAAGTGACGAATATGAAAGAGAACTATACATTCAGATGTTAGAGGACGAAAAAAGCGATCTCTCTTATGTCTTTACTGTCGATATACTGAACGAAGGGGTCGACATACCAAGTCTAAACTTGGTTTTAATGCTTAGACCTACCCAGTCACCAATCATATTTACACAACAATTAGGTAGAGGTTTAAGATTACATCCATCAAAAGACTACTTAACAGTTCTTGACTTTATTGGAAACCATAATAAAACCTTTTTGATACCTATCGCACTTTCTGGAAACTCAAACTATGACAAAGATGACATAATGCTCGAAACAAAATCTAATTTTTCAAGCATTCCAGGTGATACGTTTATTAGATTAGAAGAAAACTCAATGATGCAAATTCTAAGACAATTGGAAAGATATAACTTTGATGAATTGAGAAACCTTAAAGAACTCTACCAAGATGTCAAAAGACAGTTGGATCGTATCCCGACTTTAATGGATTACGGATTTGACGGTTTTGATCCAGTGAGATTTATAGACAAAACCAAATCCTATTTTGATTTTGTTGTTAGGGTAGATGATACGTTTGAGATAACCAGACAAACTGAGAGTGTTAAAAAGTATTTTAGATTTATTGACTCCTTGTTACCATTAAAAAGAATTCACGAATTTGTAATAATGGATCTTCTGATAAAAACGGGTTCTTATAGTCAAATTCGTATAGAGGATGAACTAAAGAAATATATCGATAATCCAGATGTATCAGACTTGATACATGCATTAAGACACCTTACGGGGGGCTTATTAAGTGATTCAGATAAAAAACGTTTCGGATTTCCAATTAAATTCGAAGATGAGCAAGTTGGCATAACAAACGAAATGATTAAATTGCTTGATGATGCTATGTTAAAAAGGTTCTATACAAACACAATTGAGTATGGCATTGGAAGATATCAACATGAATTTGGAAGGACTACAGTAAAGTATCCTGCTTTTAGACTGTATGAACAATACAAAAATAGAGAAATCTCTCAGATCGCTCGATATGAAAGCATTTATGTCATTCAAAGTGGTGTTTCAAATAAAAACAACCAATATTATCTTTTTGTCACTCTAGAAAAAGGAAATGTTAAAGATAGTGTAAACTATAAAGATAAGTTTTTGAGTAGAAAAACATTTCAGTGGGAATCACCCAATAATACAACACTAAAATCAAAAACTGGTTTTAACATTATTAATCACAAAGAACTAGGAATTAACATACACCTTTTCGTTAAAAAAGGTGGCAAAAACACTGATATATACAGTAATAAATTCATCTATATTGGAGAAGTTGATGTGGTGAAGCATATGGACGAAAAACCGATTAGATTTGAGTTTAAATTGCATCATGAGGTGCCTGAAGATGTGTATTTTAAACTAACAACGGAGTATGAAAATGATGAAAAAGCAAATTGAAGTAGTTGCAGCAGTATTCAAAAGAAACAACACATATTTTTGTGCGCAAAGAAAAGATTCAGGTGAACTCGCAAGAAAATGGGAATTTCCTGGTGGAAAAATAGAACTAGGCGAAAGTCGAGAAGAAGCCATTATTAGAGAAATAAAAGAAGAACTGTCGGCAACGATTGAGATCAATAAATACATCACGACAGTGGTTCATGAATATCAATCGTTCATTTTGACCATGCATGCCTACGCATGCGAAGTTATCGAAGGTGAATTAGTGATTTCAGAACATCTTGATGCAAAATGGCTTTCAATTGATGAAATGGCTCAATACGATTTTGCTGAAGCAGATTTACCAATTATAGAGAAACTATCTGTTATCTAAATGTTTTTTGTCATATGTTTACATGGAAAGTATTAGGATTATTCTGAAGAAGGTGTATTCATGGATTTAAAAAAAGCGACGTGGAAAGAATCAGACAAGAAAGCGTTTATTCACTATTTAGAGTCTTTAGGTGATACGTCAAAAGTGAATTGGTCAAAAAACATACTAAATACCACTAGTGATGTACTTGCAATAAAAACGAAAGTAATGGTTAAGGTTGCAAACGACATACTAAAAGGTAATTACCAATCTTTCTTAGAGTTACAAATCACAGATTATTATGAAACCATTGCTTTATACGGCATGATACTCAATCGAATGCCGGATAAAGCATCTTTGATTACATATTTGAATCCTTACTTAGATATGATGAATTCATGGGCACATTGCGATTTGTTGAAGTTTCCATTTTTGGAAAAAGAAAAAGATACTTATTTGGAACTATCAAAAGCGTTTAGATTTGACCATCGAGAAATGGTTAGGCGTTTGAGCCTTTACATCTTGTTTATGTATGTTAAGGACAACACGATGCTAAAATACATTTTTGAGGCAATAATAGACTTGGAAAAAGAAGAAGCCTATTATGTCATAATGATGGCAGGATGGTTACTAAGTGAATGTTTAATTAAACATAAAGATTCAACTGAAAGCTTTCTTAAAAATCAATCCATTAACCCTAAAATTGTCAATAAAGCCATTCAAAAGTGCCGTGAAAGCAATCGTCTGACCACAGAAGAAAAAGAAACCTTATTAAAGTATAAGATTAAAAACAAATAAAAACACACAGAATCTAGATGAGAGAAAACCATCTTTTGATTCTGTTTTTTTATTAGACCTTTGGTATGAAGCCTAAAAAAGACGAGCATAAGGATGAAACAAAGCATAAAATCATTCGCCATGAAGTTTTCAAAGGGATGAAAAGTATGGCTAAATGGGTGCCTGTGACCAATAGGCCGATAAAAACATTTTTTAAGGTAATAAGGACGAGTTCCAAAAACATCGCAGGTGTTAAGTGAATGACCAAATTTATAAATTTGCCAATAGCCTCGGTTTCACCACTAAAGGCATCCAAAGACATTAAAAAGAATAAACCAACGATTTACCATAAATAAAGGTATAAAATCACGCTTATGATTTTAGAAAAAAGCATTCACTCTTTTACACAAGGTTATTACACCATGCATTTGATTGTTTGATGGTAACCCGTGGAAATATTGATTATTATCGTATTTATGATATAATAATGCTCGCATAATTATATGAAGGAGATTGAGAAAAAGTATGGAAGACCCCTTGAGTCAAAACTTAATTGGTTCACTAATCATGATTGGTATTCTTACCATCCTAAACGCTTTTTTAGCAGGTGCTGAAATGGCTTTTGTTTCCCTTAATCAAAACAAAATTAAGGATTTAGCACAACAAGGCAACAAACGTGCTAAGAAAGTATTAGCATTACTGGATAGTTCAGATGAGTTTTTGTCTGCCATTCAGGTTGGAATCACACTTGCTGGCTTTTTAAATTCCGCCAGTGCATCACAAGCATTTGTTGGACGTATTTCACCCTATTTATCAGGTATTCCTGCAGGAGAAACGGTTGCGACAATATTGGTGACATTGATTTTATCTTATGTCACACTGGTTTTAGGAGAATTGTACCCTAAACAGTTGGCCTTACAAATTCCTGAAAAATACGCACTAGCTTCAGCTGGAATCATCTCTGCGATGAAAAACTTGTTTAAACCATTCATATGGCTTTTGACCATTTCTACTGGGCTATTAAAAAAGATTACCCCTATTAAATTTGAAAAAAAGAAGAACGGATCACACGAGCTGAAATGAAGGCTTTAATTAAAAATAGCCGTAATGACGGGGTGATAGACGCGGATGAATTTGACATGATGCGCGGGGTATTGTCTTTAGATTCAAAGCTTGTAAAAGAAATTATGGTACCACGTGTGGATGCTTTTATGATTGATATCCATGAAGATATTCATATAAACATTAAGCGTATTATCGATGAGTCCTATTCAAGAATTCCCATTTATGAAAACGAAAAAGATAACATCTTAGGGTTTGTAACCATCAAAGATGTGCTTTTAAACATAGACAAATTGAAACAGAAAGAAAAAAACTTGATTGAGCTAAAAAGATCAGCACTGGTTGTTTTAGAAACCAGTCGAGTCGATGATTTACTCGTTAGATTTAAACAATCTAAACAACTAATGGCGGTTGTCATTGATGAGTTCAGCGGGTTATCTGGTATTGTGACTCTAGAGGATTTGATTGAAGAAATCGTGGGTGAAATCGACGATGAGTACGACGAAGTAACCAAGCATTATCAAGCCCTTGATGAGCGCACTTACATAGTAAAAGGCAGTTTGAGCTTGAGTGACTTTAACAAAGCGTTTGAAACTGAGCTTTATTCAAATCATTACGATACCATTACTGGGTATATGATTGAACAGTTGGGTGTCATCCCCACTAAAGACGATAAGGTCTTTATCGAACTGGATTCATTGATACTTACGCCTGAAGTTATTCGAAACAATCGTATTCTTAGCATCAAAGTAAAGAAAAAATAGTGAAACACCAAAACATTAAAAATGTTTTGGTGTTTTTTCTTGATAGGAAATCGGTACCACTCAAAACCAGTCTCTTTAATCATTCTATACATAGTATAATGTTAATTAAAGAGGTGATTTGATGTCAAACAAATACGAAAATAGAGAAAAAGATTGGCGTAATGGGGCTGTTGTCTACCAAGTTTTAGTAGATCGTTTTAACCCTTCAAAAAACCTAGAGGCTAAAAAGCATTTGTACCAGTATCCTAAAAAGCTTAATCATTGGAATCAACTGCCTTCACCAGGCCTTTTTTTAGAAGATGTGAAATATTATGCACATGAACTTGACTATTGGGGTGGCGACTTAAAGAGTCTTGGAGAAAAACTAGCCTATATCAAAGCACTCGGCGTGGATGTTCTTTATCTTAATCCAATCGTTGACTCTTTATCTAATCATAAATACGATGCCTCGGATTATTTAAAAATTTCAGAGGAGTACGGAACAAAAGAAGATTTAATAAAGTTGATTCAATCGGTACATGACATGGACATGAAGATTATGCTTGATGGCGTATTTAACCATGTTGGTGTCTCAAATCCTTATTTTCAAAAGGCCTTAAGAAACGAAGGCTATCGTGATTGGTTCGACTTTAACCCCAACTACCCAGAAGGGGTTAGACTTTGGGCTGATGCCAAAAGCCTACCGGAATTAAACCTAGAAAATGAGACAGTTAAAGACTACATTTATCGAAAGGAAGACTCCGTCATCAGAAGCTATCTTAAACATGGCATCGATGGGTGGAGACTAGATGTTGCCTTTGACATCGGCTTTGATATCCTAAAAGATTTAGAGAATCATGCAAGACTTGAAAAAAAGGATGTCATGATTGTAGGTGAAATATGGAACTATCCAAAACAGTGGTTGAAGTCGATTGATGGTGTCATGAATTTTACCTTTAGAGAAATTACGTTGAGACTATTAAAAAAAGAACTAACGCCTAGAAAAGCCCAATACATGATCAATGATGTTATTGAATCCTCAGGGATTGAACCAATCTTAAAGTCATGGAACCTACTTGATAATCACGATGTACAAAGGTTAAAACACTTACTTAAAGAGACTGAACTTCAAAAACTAGCACAACTCTTGCAGTTCACTTTGCCAGGTTCACCCAACTTATATTATGGAACCGAACTCGGGATGGACGGAGACAATGACCCTGAAAACAGAGCACCAATGCGTTGGGATCTTTTCAATCAAACTAATGAAACGTTACAATGGACACAATCATTGATTGCGTTACATAAATCTGAACGCGCACTACGTATCGGAGATTACATACCCATTGAAGCAGATCATTTACTCATCTTCATGCGTGTCACCGATAAAGTAGAAGACACCTGTATCGTTGTGATCAATCCTACAGACGATGTCGTTACTGAAACTGTATTGCTAAAAGACTCTAGATTGATGAATCATTCTGTCTTTAACATTGTTTTCGGTAACAAGATGAATCTGTCCTTGTTAGCGGGGATATCAACGCTTAGAATGGAACCTCATGGATATGTCATTTTCAAACCCGACACAAAACCCACCAAGAGCTACACCCCATATAAGAGAGTATAAGCGCGATTTGCGCTTATTTTTTTATGTACTTATTATTTCGAATTCGAAGCAAATGATTTGATATAGAATGCCACAAAAGGTATGATTATAAAGAGGTGGAACAATGAAACACATTTATATTAAAGGCAGTAATGACAATACGATTTTATTGCTACATGGGACAGGTGGCGATGAACATGATTTATTACAGATTGGTAAAACAATTGATCCGAATGCCAATCTATTAAGTGTCAGAGGTGAAGTCAACGAAAATGGGCAAAACCGTTTTTTTAGAAGACTTGCAGTGGGCGTTTTGGATGAACAAGACCTAAAAAAACAATCTGAAAAGCTTTATGCGTTTATAAAAGAGGCATCCAAAAACTATGCCTTTAATTTGGATAAACTCTCAGTATTTGGGTATTCAAATGGGGCTAATATCGCCATCAGTCTTATGTTTATGTATGAAAAATGCTTCAAAACAGCCCTGCTAGCGCATCCAATGATGCCCTATCAGAGATTTACAATACCGTTTCAAATCAAGAGTAATATCTTTATATCAGCAGGATTGAATGATCCATTAGTACCTTTAGATATGACACAAACTTTAATGGATACTTTTAAAGAAAAACAAGCACTCGTTAAAACCCATTTTGGCAATGAAGGGCATCGTTTTTCCATAGAAGCTTTAAACTTAATGATAGACTTTTATCACGAACATGCTTAACTGTCATGTTCTTTTTCTTTTAAAAAGGTTTAAACTCAAGGATATAAATGGTAGAATAAAGATAGGTTTGAAGGAGTGGTGAAAGTCAATGGAAAAAGCGTTACTAAAGACATTAACGGAGTTAAGAGAAAAACTTAGGCAAGAGCACGTTAATGAGAATATTTGTAGTGATCAGGCCTTAAAAAAAATGGTGGACTTAAGTCCTTACAAAATTACGGATTTCGATGCCATCAGTGGACTTGATTCTGAGTTTAAAGAACAATACGGCCACCTTTTTTTGGATGCAATTAATGAGTATCGACTGTTAGAAGACAAACCCATCAAGCTTTCTAAAGACGCCTATAAAGTCTTAGACCACTATAAAGATCGACTTTCAAACATATCTAGGAGTAATAAAAATCTATACCTTGGTAGAATTGACAAATCCACAGGCATAGACCTCGTTAAACTGGATTTAGAATTGCTGCTTATAAATTTTTTGAGATCAAAACAAAAAACAATCACCCTTAAAAATTTGGGAGAGTATACCTTAAGACATTTGACTGAACTTCACAGAGAAACCAATAAAGATTATAAAGAAACTGGTACCTATGATTTATATGTCGGATATCCTTTTGTCACTGGTACTTTTAAAAAAGATGATTTTTTCATCAAAGCGCCGCTTGCCTACATGCCTGTTAAACTAAACAGAAACAAGCAAACCTTTACAATTGAAAAGGATCAAGATAAGGATATCACCTTCAACCGTGATTTATTAGTCACCCTATCAAAACTAGAAAAAAACCAATTGGATCAAGACATGCCTTTTATAGAGGACTTATCCCACCAAACCATTGAATCCGTTCTTTTGCCCTATTACAACAAACACGGACTTTCGATCAAAGTAGATGAATTGAATTTATTGCCGTTTGAATCTACCTGGATGGCTGATGCAAGAAAAATGAAGAAACTGCCCTTTAGACTAAAACCTTATTGTGTATTGGGAAGATTCAAACTCTATTCATCCATGATTCAAAAAGACATGCAAAAAATACTATCTGCCAATAAATACAATGACTTACTTGAAGGGTTGATTGATGAAAAGCATTTATTCTCAAAAGAAGTGCCACTTTTAACCACGGTATCTAAAGAAAGACTTAAAGAAACCGATATATCTTATGTCAATGATTTAAACTATTCTCAAGAAAAAGTCATTGAAGCATTAAACAAAGAGAAAAAGATCGTGATTTGGGGGCCACCTGGAACAGGTAAAAGCCAGACAATTACTAGCCTAATTGCAAATGCAGTTTTAAAGGGTGAAAACGTATTGGTGGTCAGTGAGAAGAAAGTAGCACTGGATGTGATTTACTCACGACTACAAAACCAAAAACAATATGCGTTGTTTATAGATGATGCGACCAACAAACAATCCTTTTATCGACAACTTAATCAAATTGTGGATCAAACACCACCCAAACGAACACTTAACAACGATGCCTACCAACTGGAAGAGTCTATTCAAAAACTGTCTGATACGCTTGATGAGGCTTTAGAACTTTATTATGGCAGAAAAGTGGATGGCATTAAGGTTTACGAACTCTTTAATCGATACATCAAAGAAAAAGACATCAAGTCAAAATTAAAACCAAAAGACATCCTCAAGTTATTTGAAACTAAACTTAAAAAACCTTCCTTTGCACAGATCAAGTATTTAGAAACTACCTTTGACAAAGACGATAAACTAAAAAAGTTTATGGATTATCAATGCTACTTAAAGAAATACCCATGGTTTAAAAAACTTGAAACTAAAGTCTCTAGAAGTGGTAGATTAAGTTTTAATGAATTTCTGGTTAGGTTAGAAGAAGCTTATGCCTCTTACCAACAAAAAGGTTTTTTTGGCAAAAGACGCGTTAAAAAAGTCTTTTTTGTAAAAAATGAGAAATCTTTAACATTTTTAGCGACAAAGAAATCGGTTCATCACAAATTATTGAGAACCCTTTTTGAACAAGTCGAATTTAGGCACTATTTGGCAAAAGAACTTACCAAACTAGATAAAACAAAAACCAATTATTTGGCTTTAAACAAACTTGCAACAAGTTTTATTGATTTATTTCTAACCGAACCATTACTGAAAGAAGATCACTACAAGCTAAGAAGCTATTTATTTGATGGTTACTATACAGGCTTTATCGAAAATTTCAAAGCAAAACATCAAAAATACCTCTACATTCTAGACGATTACAGCAAATACTTAGATCGTATCGAAGATTTCATGCAACAAAAACGTCAAGTCAATGTTGAATCGTTTGAGATGATGCTTTATCAACACGCATTAAATCTATCCAACACAAAACGCATTATGGATATAAAGCGTATCTTAGAATCTGATAGAAAACCAAGTATTAAAGCATTCTTTGATCATTTTTACATGGAAATGACTGCCAATATTAAAGTGTTTTTAATGACACCTGAGGCAATCAGCGCCATCTTACCTTTAGAAACCCAACTGTTTGATTTAGTCATATTTGACGAAGCCTCACAACTTTACGTTGAAAAAGGGATTCCAGCCATATTTAGAGCTAAAAAAGTAGTCATTGCAGGAGACCCTAAACAATTAAGACCATCAGCTTTAGGAGTAGGTCGAATTGAAGAGGAAGAACTGACTGATATTGTTGAATCAGATTTAAACTTTGATGCAAAAAGTTTGCTTGATTTGGCCAGATACCGTTACAAAGAAACGCTTCTAAACTACCATTATAGAAGTCGATATGAAGAACTGATTGCGTTTTCAAATTTTGCTTTTTATGATGGAAAGCTAGTGGTATCTCCAAACGTGGTTAAACCAACCACACCTCCTATTGAGTATGTGTACGTTAAAGAGGGTGTCTTTGAACAAAAAAGAAACGTTAAGGAAGCAGAAGCAGTACTCAAACTGTTAAAGAGAATACTCAAGGATAAGGAAAAAGACGAATCAATCGGAATCATCACGTTTAACAGCACACAAAGAGATACGATTTTAAACTTAATGGATGAAGTCAGTTACCAAAAAGGCATTTTTCAAAAAGCACTAGAAGAAGAACTATTCAAGATAGATGAGGATGGGGATCATTCTTTGTTTGTTAAGAATATTGAGAATGTTCAAGGTGACGAAAGAGACATTATCATATTCTCGATGGGATATGCCAATGACGAAACGGGTGTTCTTAAACGTAGGTTTGGATGGTTAAACCATGAAGGCGGTCAGAACAGACTAAATGTCGCAATCACCAGAGCGAAAAAGAAAATTTACTTTGTATCTTCTTTATACCCAGAATCCTTTAAAGTCGATGACTTAGCGGGTGTAGGACCAAAACTCCTGAAAGATTTTATGAGGTATTGTTATTATGTATCTAGCCAAAACTTGGAAATGGCAGAAAAAGTGTTACTAAGCCTAGGCGAAAAGGCAAGTAAAACCGATCAAATCCATCAAAGCCAAATGGTTAAAGATATTTGTCAAAAACTAGAAAAAACTGACTACGAGATTAAAACCAATTTTGGTATAGGTGGATTCAGTTTAGATATTGCGATACTAGATGTAAGGACAAACGTCTTTAAACTGGGCATAATCTGTCGTTTAGATACACCTATTAATTCAAGGCTTGAATTAATTCATCAAGACAAATTTTTGAAATCAAGAGGTTGGCAAATATACCACGTCTTTCATTCCAATTATTACGATGATCCTCAAAAAGAACTTAAAAAAATCAAATCATTGCTTGGCTAAACTAAAATCCCACTATTTGTCGTCAAATAGTGGGATTGCTACGTATAAGAACGCTATCAGTTTGACAAATCAACAAGAATCTCTTAAACTATATAAAGTTGCATTAGAAAGTAGGTAATAAGTATGATACACGTATCCAATGTAAGTTTAGTGTTTTCAGACAAGAAATTGTTCGAAGACGTTAATATAAAATTCACACCAGGTAACTGTTATGGCATCATTGGTGCTAATGGAGCTGGAAAATCCACATTTTTAAAACTATTGTCATTTGAAAAAGAACCCACTAAAGGGGATATTATTGTTGAAAAAAACAAACGTATCGCGACTCTAAAACAAGATCAAAATGCGTTTGATGAATTTACTGCAATCGAAACCGTCATCATGGGACACAAAAGGCTGTTTGAAGTTTTAAAAGAAAAAGAAGTTTATTATGAAAAAACAGATCTTACAGAAAAAGAAGGCTTCGAATTGGCCGATCTAGAAGTCGAGTTTGCTGAATTAGACGGATGGGAAGCAGAATACAATGCTGAAAAGCTCTTAAATGGGCTTAATGTACCTAAGGAAGTCTTTTATTCAAAAATGAAAGACATCGTCCCAAAAGAAAAGGTAAAAGTATTACTAGCTCAAGCACTATTCGGAACACCCGACATCTTATTGTTAGACGAACCGACGAATAACCTTGATTATCAAGCCATTCGCTGGTTAGAAGATTTTCTAATTGATTATGAACATACCGTGATTACGGTCTCACACGACAGACACTTTTTAAATAATGTTTGTACGCATATGGTTGACATTGATTATTATCAAGCAAAACTATTTCCGGGAAACTATGATTTTTGGTTAGAATCTTCAGCACTCATTCAACGTTTAATGAACGATCGCAATAAGAAAAAAGAAGAACGTATGGAAGAACTAAAAGCCTTTATTGCAAGATTTAGTGCGAACCTATCTAAAAGTAGACAAGCAACCTCACGTAAAAAATCATTAGAAAAAATTGAGTTAGAAAACATTGTCCCTTCTTTAAGGAAATACCCATTTATTGGATTTGACATTGAAAAACCTCTAGGCAAAGATGTTTTAGAAGTTGAAAATTTATCTTATCAGGTCGATGACAAAATAGGCTTTAAAGACGTTTCTTTTACAATCAATCGTGGTGATAAAGTCGCTTTGATTGGTCGTAATGACTTGTTAAAACAGTTTTTGCTTTCAGTTTTAGCAGGTGAAAAAGAACCACTATCGGGTAAAATTAAATGGGGTCAAACGATTTCAACCAATTACTTTTCTTCTGATATTGACAAGTATTTTGAACATACTGGTTTAAACCTAATTGATTGGCTTAGACAATACTCTGTCAAAGACCAAGCGGAATCGTACATAAGAGGTTTTTTAGGTAGAATGTTGTTTTCAGGCGATCAACCTCTCAAAGAAGTTAAATACTTATCAGGTGGCGAGAAAATGCGCTTGCTTTACTCGAAACTAATGTTGAGTACGGCAAATACCCTATTGATTGATTCACCGACTATCCATTTGGATTTAGAAGCCATCCAATCTGTAAATAACGGATTACAAGCCTTTGAAGGTGCTGTCATCCTATTCACACATGACCATAAACTAATTGACACAGTTTGTAATAAAGTGATTGAAATAGGAGAATTAGGTGCTTATGCATTCCAAGGCTCTTTAGATGAATATTTATCACACCCCAAAACCAAGGAAATCCAAAATAGCTTGTATAAATAAAACAGTATTACGACAATTAATCATTATAAAAGCAGACTTTATTAAAAAAAGTCTGCTTTTTTATATCATAAGCGGACTTTTTTTTAAATTAAATTGTTTCTAAATTTATGTTAGACAATCCGTTTTAAAGGAAATGAATGCAGGACAGTATAAGTTAGTTTTCCAGCTACTCGATGTGACAAAAAAAGATCAAATGCATCTACTTCAAAAGAAGCATTGAAGTCTAAATCTGATAAAGGCTTTATCATGAATGCCTTTCGGAATAGTGTGATATGAGGCGTATAGGTATTTACTGGAATATAAGGTTTTTCAATAGAGGATAAAACCTTTTGTCTTAATAATTGAATCTCATCTGAAATAACGGGTAAATAGATGATTTTATGAGTACCTTTATCAAACGTTTTAGGTGAACCAACAGATACGGTAAAAGGATGAAAGAAAACCGATCTTAACTGATGAATGAGCGACTCAACATCTTCAATTTCACCTAAGAATTCTAAGGTGATATGGCAGTTATCTACGGCTATCAATTCATTGGTGTTTACACAAGATAAAACAGATTCGCTAAACGGTTTTATGTTTAATTTTAAAGCATCAGGTAACTTAATACCAATGAAAACTCTCATAGAATCGCCCCCTTATAGGATAACACAAAACGCCCCTTTTTTTTCTTATAATATTTGGATTGTCTGTCCAAATGAAATCTAAACATGTTATAATCGAAAAGAGGTGTTATGTATGATCGTTTTAGTTGGTGCAAGTGCCAGTGGAAAAACTGAATTATCAAAAATATTATTTACAACGTATGGGTATAAAAAATGTATTACAACCACCACTCGTCCAATGCGTGAAAATGAAGTAGATGGCATTGATTATCATTTTTTAACCAAAGATTCTTTCAAACAAAAAATACAAGAAAATGCTTTTTATGAAGTAACTTTATACCAAGACCACTTTTATGGCATTCAAAAAAAAGACGTCAATGAAAACGGATTAGTCATCGTTGATCCCAATGGCGCTAATACGCTTGTATTAAGTGGTTCTGACGTATTTGTTTGTTATATTGAGGCTAGTGAAAGCTTAAGAATTGAGCGTATGAGGATACGTAAAGACGATGAACTGCTAATTCAAAAAAGAATTAAAGGTGATCAAGAGACCTTCGATTTGAAGCATTTTGTTCGAATTGATTTACACATATATAATGAATCAGTCTCTTTAGAATCGATTGCACAAAAGATTCATGAAGCATATCAAAAAAGAGTTAAATCATGATTGTTAGGAGGCATCTCGATGACAATAGGTGAAAAACTAAACCATTATCGTGTTTTGTATGATTACTCAATTGAACAAATTGCAGAACTGTTGCAGACCGATGAAGCCGAAATTATTGAATATGAGTCTGATTTAAAAGAACCGGATGCGCTTGTCTTAACCACACTTGCTAGGGTTTATAATATCATGGTAGATGATTTCTTTTCAGGTTCAGAAAAAAAAGCATTAAAGAAACGACATTATGTCAAAGAGTATCAAAGTAAAAAGAAACTTTTTGGCATCCCTTTAGTACACATCTTAATTGGTAAAAATAATAAAGCAAGGGGCATAATCGCCATTGGGTTGGATGCACAAGGTTTCATCGCAATCGGGATGTTTTCGCGTGGGTTATTATCTATTGGGGTTCTATCATTGGGATTATTGTCTCTTGGGTCGATTGCTTTTGGTCTTTTGTCTTTGGCTGCGATTGCCTTTGGCGGTATTGCTGTTGGGGCTGTTGCGATCGGGTTACTAAGCATTGGGGGTTTATCTATTGGGCTATTTAGTTTTGGTGGTGCAGCACTGGGCAGGTATCTTGCAGTAGGTAATCATGCCATTGGGATGATTGCGATTGGTAAAAGTAGCGCTGAGGGATCCCTTTACGAGTCGGTCTCAAATACCAACCGAGTCATTTATGATCCGATTATTGTGTTTGAACTTTTAAAAGCACAGACACCCAATTGGATTCAGGGCGTACTTTCCTGGGTTCAATCCAAGTTATAGGAGGCTTTTTATGAAAAAATATCAAGAATTGTTATTATTTTTAGTCATTTATGCGCTTAGTATGGTTATAGGACTTCTCAGTGCGACATTCATACAAGAAAAGATAGGGATCGAACTCTTATTGATGGATATTGTCATGACGCTTGTGATTTACTTAGGTAGTTTAATTTTAAAAAATGCGAGTTTATATGACCCTTATTGGAGTGTGATTCCACCGTTTTTGATGCTTTATGCTATGATTAAACTTAGCGCATACAGCTATTTGAATTGGGTTTTATGGATTGTAGTGTTCGTATGGGCAATAAGACTTACCTATAATTGGGCGATTAACTGGCAATCTTTTAGTCATCAAGACTGGCGCTATGATTTGATTAAGCAAAAAACTAAAAAACTATACCCGCTTGCCAATTTGTTTGGCATACAATTAATGCCAACTATTGTCGTTTATGCACAAATATATGTTGCTTATCTAGTGATTGAACAAAATGCAGTGTTATCTATTTCTGCAATTTTGTCGGCTTTGGTGGTGTTGCTTGCAACGTTCATTCAATTCTTATCAGATAAACAAATGAAAGCATTCAGATCAAACAAACAGAATAAACGTGTGATTGATATTGGCCTTTGGCAATACTCAAGACATCCTAATTATTTTGGAGAAATCCTTGTTTGGTGGGGTGTTTATGGGTTTTACTTATCGGTTAATCAAACACTAGATTGGCTGATTTTAGCGCCTATGTTAATGACGATGTTGTTTCTTGGGATATCCATTCCAATGATGGAAAATAAAATCCTTAAAACGCGTCCGGAATACAGCGACTATCAGGCGTCTACTTCAATGTTAATTCCGTGGTTTAAGAGAAGCAGACAAACACAAGAATCTTAAGTATCTAAAACATCTTTTTACAAAGGTGTTTTTTTTATTTAAGTTTTAATGCACTGTTTTCATTGACTAATCCGGCCGATATGATAGACATCTTTTTCAATAGAATCAGTCTTTGAAAGTGATTTTTTTTAAAATGGTAAATAAACGATGTTAAAACAATGCTTTTTTGGTAGAATATAAGAGAAGGTGATACCATGCGTTACATTGAAATCGAACAATTGAAAAAATACTATGGCAACAAAAGAGGCTTAGAAAGTGCAACCTTTTACGTAAATAAGGGGGAAATCATGGGATTTGTAGGTCCTAATGGTGCAGGTAAAACAACCCTTATTCGCATCCTGTTGGGCTTGCTTTCAAAAGATTCTGGCAACATCAAAATTGAGGATAAAAGTTGTCATTTAGATCAACCTGAAATGAACGCTAATATCGGATATCTACCGAGTGAACCTGTGTTTTTTAGCGAATATACCGTCAAAAGTGTGCTATCTTTTTATCGGAAATTGACAAACTCTAGTCCGACATACATCAATGAATTGACAGACTATTTTGAACTTGATGTGACAAAAAAAGTCAAAGAACTGTCGTTTGGAAATAAAAAAAAGCTTGGGATTGTGGTTGCTTTGATGAGAAAAGCGTCTTTATTGGTTTTAGATGAGCCAACAACAGGCTTAGATCCTTTGATGCAGAAGAAATTTTTGGATTACCTATTGAAAGAAAAAAAACGTGGTGTGACCATTTTGTTAAGTTCTCACGTGTTATCTGAAGTTGAAAAAATATGCGACAGAGTTTCATTAATCAAAGAAGGTAAAATTTTATTTTCAGAAACAATGGCAGGCATTCGACAGAAACTTTTTATGAAAATTAGTTATAAGCCCAATTTCAATCTTAGTTTACCGGGTCTAGATCCTATCGAATCGTCTAATGGGTTGCATTATAAATATCGAGGCGATATTCAAGTCTTATTAACAAAGCTTTCTAAATACCCATTAACAGATTTGAGCATTGAACCAGCAAAACTCGAAGATTTGTTTTTAGATTATTATAAAGAGGTCATACATGAAAACACTATATAATATGCTCTTAAGAAGAAACCTTAAAATCAATGCTGTTTGGGGCATTTCAGTAGGCCTAATTGGACTATTTGTCATCCTACTTTATCCTTACGTGATTGATATTTATGCTTCGATGACGCCTGAAGTGCTAGAAATCATGGCACAATTTGGGGGTATTCCAACCAGTGTGCTCGAATACTATGCAACAGAAGGCGCGATGATGATTCAGCTTTTTGGTAGCATTTATGCGGCTATCTTAGGGTTTTCACTGATCGTTACGTTTGAAGCGGAAAGAACAGCTGAAGTGTTATATGTAACGGGTATTTCAAAAAAAACCTTTTTCATCTCTAAACAGATAGTCTTATGGACTTTGGTAGGTTTGTTCTCGATTATGCAGTACGGGATTGGACTCTTAGGTTTTTCATTCGTTGGCGAGTCTATTAATCAACTCGATTATCTCTATTTTCATCTTTTAAACACCGTGTTGTTGTTAGTTTTTTCCTATCTTGGGTTCGGGTTTGCCTTACTCATTAAAACGACTTCAAAAGTGATGATATCATTGATTTTACCACTACCTCTTTATGTCTTATCGTTTGTCTCTAGTTTGACCGAGGAACCATTTATCAAAAATTTGAAACACATATCGCCTTTTACTTTTGCTGACCCAGTTGTGATTTTTAAACAAGAAGCAACCACAGATTTGATTAGTTTGGTTCTATATTTGGGGTTAGTTTTAATGATTTCATCAAGTTTCTTTTGGATTTATAAAAAGAGAATTCATGTGTTGTAAGCACTTTTATCAGTTTATGGTGCTATAAAAAGAAGTATCTATGGTATAATTATTATTGAAGGAAGGTATCATTATGTCGTGGGGAAATGAAACTAGAATTGTAGGGGAAAAAGTGACAGTGGTTGCTGAAAAAGAAATCGGCGTTATTACACGTATTGATAAAGACCGTAACTTGGTTTACGTTTTGTTCAAGAAAATGCGTGAAGTTGCCTATCCGTATCCTGAAGCTTTCGAACAAAACTATCTAACACTAAAATACAGTATTAATAAATAATCCATTTTGGATTGTTTTTTTTATTGTATAATAAAGTTGAGGTGATTATATGAAAAAACCAGATTATCACAACTCGATTTTGAATGTTTCAAATACCCTTTTAGAACATTATGGGGTAAATCATGATTATCCATCTTTAGCATGTCTAAAACCCTATCTAATTGGGCAACAGCACATCATGTTAATTTTAATGGATGGCATGGGAATGAATATCCTAAAAAACTTGAATAAAAATGGATTATTAAGACAACATGTCGTTAAACCGATTACCTCAGTGTATCCTCCAACGACAGTAGCAGCAACTACCTCTGTGATTTCTGGTGTTAGTCCATTTGTCCATGGCCATGTAGGGTGGACACAGTATAATCGATTTATAGAGGCTAATACCGTTTTATTTTTAAATGAAAATGCAGATAAACCATATGAAAAACTATCAGAAAATTTTAAAGAGGTTCACTTGAAATATGAGACCATTATGTCAAAAATACAAAAGGCAAACCCAAAAATTAATGTTCGCCAATTCATGCCTTCATTTGCCCCAAATGGCTTTGATTCCTTTAAAGATGAAGTAGATGCATTGATAGAATTATCAAAAACAGAAGCATCATTTAGTTATACCTATTGGACAGAACCTGACTTAACCATTCACAAAAGCGGGACAAAATCGGCTGTCTTAAAGGCACTGCTTTTTGATCTTGAAAACGAAATTAAACGTCTTTATGAGTCAGTATCTAACGCCACAATTATTGTGATTGCAGATCATGGGTTGATTGATGTCAAAACAGAACCACTTTGGTCAAAAACAGTTTTGCTGGATATGCTGTATCGAAAACCTTCAATTGAACCCCGTTCAACTGCGTTTTTCGTAAAACTGGATGAAAGAAATGCTTTTAAGAAACAGTTCAAAAAATCATTCGGACGAAAATTCAAGTTATTGACTAAAGAGAAATTATATCAAAAACAATGGCTCGGAACTGGGGAAAAACACCCACTACTGGATGATTTTATAGGAGATTTTATGGCGATTGCCCATAAAAAATACATGTTTGGGATGAATCCAATGAAAGGATTTAATGCCCATCATGCTGGTATTCATAAAAAGGAAATGATGGTACCTTTAATTGTGTTAAAAAAATAAGAATGGAGATTTCAAATGGCTAAAAGGAAAACAACGACCCTCAAAAAACATGTAAAAAGAAAAGTAAATAAAGCGCGCAATAAGCATAAAATAATAAACGTGCTTGTCATCGTTTTATTTTTGTTAGTAGCGGCTTATTTTTACTATGATTCACTAAACCAGCAACAAAATTTTAACTATAGCATTGAACAAAATAGTGAAGGGTATTACTATTATCAAACTGAATCTGATCAGTATTATGAAGAAGCACAAAATCTGGTTGATGAAGCGTTGAAATCTAAACTCCACACGATTTTGAATACAAACTTTGTCCCTAGGAGTTATGCAGATGCAAAAACGGTCTTAGTTGAATCGGATGTGAATCCAAATGACCCATCCAAACTCATTGGTATCTATGACAATACAGAAATAGATAGCGTGTGGAATGGCACGATTTGGAATAGAGAACACGTGTGGCCAAATTCTAGATTAGGCATAGAACGTGTCAGCGAATCTACAAAAAATATTGGGACTGATTTGCATAATTTAAGAGCCATTGAATCTCGAATCAATAGCACAAGATCCAATCATTATTATGTGAACGGTTCAGGCATAGGTCATAAAACAGCCGATGGCTTTTACCCTGGTGATGATCATAAAGGGGATGTTGCGAGAATACTCCTTTATATGGCTACTATGTATGATTATCTGAAAGTAGCTGACGAAGGGTTTGATGAAGGCCAAACCTATACCAATTCAATGGTGACGATGGGCAAACTATCGTTGTTACTAGATTGGCATAAACAAGATCCTGTCGATGAATTTGAAAGACATCGAAATCAAGTGATTTATGAAGCACAAGGCAATCGAAACCCGTATATTGATAGGCCTGAATTTGTCCATATCATTTGGGAAAATAAAACAATTGAAGCGTTGTTGAAACCTGTCGAGACCACTGAAGAAGTGATGTCAATGCCGACATTTAGAGTGGTAACATTTTACCAAACATTCATACAATAACATTGATAAAATGAAAGAACAAACCGGCTGGTATAATCCAACCGGTTTTCTATAAAATAAAAAAACGGCCTAATTAAGCCGAATTATTTTAAGATGGTACACCCGCACGGGCTCGAACCGTGGACCCACTGATTAAGAGTCAGTTGCTCTACCGACTGAGCTACGGATGCATGTTTTTTTTGAAGCAAAGTTATGATAACATACTTTTTTTTATAAAACAAGCCCCAAACCCATAAAAATCAAAAAAAGGCCAATTTAATTTTGTGGATGGAGAAGATTTATTGTATAATTAATACTAACAAAATAGAAACGGTGATTATATGACAGTATTTGATACTTATGTACCAAAAGATATTTTTGAGATTAAAGACTTAGCATACATTAAAGATGCAATCCTTCATTATGGTGATGCGCTATATCAAAGGCATCCAGCGATGCATTTTTCTGCTTCGGCAATGATTTTTAATGAGTCAATGACCAAAACCTTAATGATATATCATAAACTTTACGATTCATGGGGCTGGACAGGTGGTCATCTTGATGGGGATAAAGATTTTAAAATAGTCGCTTTGAAAGAAGCGATTGAAGAGACAGGTATTAGACAATTTAAGTTTTTGACTGAAGAACCGGTCAGCATTGAAGTATTGCCTGTTTGGTTTCACATTAAAAGGCATGAAGCCATTTCGTCACATTTACATTTAAATGTTTCATATTTATTGGTGGCAGATGAAAATGATCCACTTTTGGTCAACGAAATAGAAACCAATGGTTGTAAGTGGATAGACATTAAAGACATTACATCATTTGTGAGTGAACCAGAAATGATGCCAATTTATACGAAATTAATCGAAAGGGGAAAAAACCTATGAAAAACACATTATTGTTTGACTTAGATGGGACACTTTTAGATACTTTAAAAGACCTAACAATCTCGGTAAACTATATGTTAAAGCATTATGACAGACCGTTAAAAGATGAGAAAGAGATTAGATCTTTCTTGGGTAATGGTGCTTTCAAATTGATTGAGCTTGCAGTGGGTGAGCCTTTAAACGAAGAAGCACTGAAAGAACGTTTTAATTTTTACGATGCACATTATCAAACACATAGTTTGGACAACACCAAACCTTATCCTGATATTTTGAAACTATTGGACATTTTTAAATCTAAAGGCTATAAGATGGCAGTGATTTCAAACAAACAGGATGCGATTGTCAAAGACCTGGTTCAAAAGATTTTTCCAGACACCTTTTTAGCTGCAGTGGGCGTTGGTAAGGACGGCGTAAAAAAGCCTGACCCAAGAATGATTGAAAAAGTTTTAAAAGAAATCAAGGCTACAAAAGAAGAGGCCTATTTAATTGGGGATTCTGAAGTGGATATCCAAACGGGTCAAAATGCTGATGTAGAAGTCATCGCATGCTTATGGGGATTTAGGGATATGAAAGACATTGCCCCTTTAAAGCCTAATTTTATTGTCGGCAAACCCATGGACATTATTAAAGTCATATAAAGAAAAATCCTTAGGCGGATTCGCCTAAGGATTTATTTTTTTAAAATGATGTAGCCATAAGGACTAAGTGTAAAATGTTCTTTCATGGTTTGATTGGTTTCGAGATTCAAACCTTCTAAGTCTTTAACCACAATGGTTTCTGTTTGTTCTGAGGCATTGATCAAAAATACCAAGGACTCATTTTCAATTTTTTCATAGACGATGACTCTTTTGGCATCGTCATATTGAACCCATCTTAAATCAGATGAAGCAAATGCCTTATAAGTTTTACGCCATTGTATCAATGTTTTAATGCGTTTCTTAAAGTCAAGGTCCTGTTTGTCTTCTTCCCAAATCATACAACGTCTGTTATCTGGGTCATGTTTGCCAGTAAGGCCGATTTCTCCCCCATAATAAATGGTTGGTGTGCCAGGAAAACTGAACATGAATAAATAGGTCAAAAACGCTAAATCACGGTTTTCTAAAGAACGGTCCAATATTCTACCAGTATCGTGAGAATCTACAAGGTTAAACATGTTTTCTGTGATTTGTTGAGGGTAAGAAGCTAATAATTTATTAGACAGTCTTATCAGTTCAGAGGCTTCAATCGTTGGAATGTTAATGTCTTTTCCAAAAAATTGCCAAATGAGATAGACGAGTTCGTAGTTCATGACGGTATCGATTTGATCGCCACCTAACCAAGGCATTGAATAATCCCAGTTCTCGCCAAAAATAAATGCGTCTTTTTTAGCATTTTTAACAGTGGTTCTGAAGGCTCTCCAAAAATCATGAGATACTTCATTAGAAACGTCTAAACGCCAACCATCAATATCGTACTCTTTAATCCAATATTCTGCCACTTCAAGCAAGTGTTTTCTTGCTAAAGGGTCTTCGGTATTCCATTTAGGCATATAAGGCGTAAATGCAAACGTATGATAATTGGGAATCAACCCGCGATGATAAATGGGTTTGCCTGCTTCGTTTAACTTGAAGTTAAGCATGGGTGCTTCTTTAACAAAAAAACTGTTGTAATATAGCGAGTTTTTGCCATTTTTGATGACATCTTGGAAATAGGGGTGATCATAGCCACAGTGATTAAAAACAGCATCTAAGACCACTTTAATGTTCCGTTTATGGGCTTGTTCGACCAATTGTTTAAAATCCTGGTTTGTTCCAAAGGCTGGATCGATTTTAAAGTAGTTGGTGGTGTCATATTTATGAGAAGAAGGACTTTCAAATAATGGGGTAAAATAAATGCCTGTAATCCCCAAGTCTTGAAGGTAATCTAAAGACTCAATAATGCCTTTAATATCTCCTCCAAAAAACATGTTGTTGGTCACGTTCTCCCTTGGGACACCCCAAGTGTTGGTGATCAAGTTATTAGCATGTTTGCTTCTTCTAAAACGCTCAGGGAAAATTTCGTACCAAATCGTTTCTTTCACCCAACTAGGGATTTGAATCACGTCTTTTTCATTTAAGAAAGGGAAGTTAAAATAATTAAACAGGTTGTATTTCTTTTTGTCATCTTTGTCTTTTAAATCATAGGTTTCTCTGACGCCATATAAAAAACGGTCGTCAAGTAAAAAGGCATACTTTACACGTAAGTGTTCTGGTTTGATGCTTGTAAAATAGTAGTCGTAATCAGCGTCACTAAATCGTTTTGTCATTTCCAAGTCATTGGCATTTTCTTGGACCCAAACCCAGTTTATATGATCCTCATCGATAGGTTCGTATCTAAATGGGTCTCCATATAAGAGTTTTACGGATTTAAAGTCATTAGAAGCTGTTTTTAACCAAATGTGTAAAGTGTCTTTGTCGTAGGCATAGGCCATTTCTGACTTAGACTTGTGTAGTAGTGCATGTTTGTTCATATCGTATGTATTCAAAATGAGTTTGAATATCTCCTTCCATCTTAGTTTCATATTCATTATACTAAAAAGCATAGCGCTTTCATAACAAGTTTAGATGTAACGGATTACAACTCAAAAATAAAGCCATTATAAAACGATGTATGCTATGATAAGAGTAACTAGTAAAGGAGAAATTCTATGTCATTCTTAGAACGAAAATGGTGGAAAGAAGCCATCGGATATCAAATATATTTAAGAAGTTTCTATGATTCAAATGGTGATGGCATTGGAGACATCAATGGCATCATCGAGAAATTGGACTATTTAAAAGATTTAGGGGTTGATTTATTGTGGATATGTCCTTTTTATAAGTCCCCAATGGATGATAATGGATATGACGTTTCAGACTTTTACGATATCAGTCCTGATTATGGTACTTTAGAGGATATAAAACGATTGATCAAAGAAGCTAAAAAACGTGGCATTCGTATCATCGCAGATTTGGTCATGAATCAAACTTCTGATGAACACCCATGGTTTATGGAATCTCGAAAATCTAAAGACAATCCTTACCGTGATTATTACATATGGCAACAAGGCAAAATGGTGGACGGCAAAGAAGTAGAGCCGACAAACTGGGCGTCTTTCTTTGGTGGGTCATGTTGGCAAAAAGATTCAATCACTGGGGAATATTACATGAAGATATTTTCTAGAAAAATGCCAGATTTGAACTGGTCTAATCCAAATGTACGTAAAAGCATGTTTGACATGGCTAAATTTTGGTTAGATTTGGGCATAGATGGGTTTCGAGTCGATGCAGTGGCTCATATCGCGAGATCTAAAACATTTGAAGATTCCACGATGAATTCAAATGAAAAATACAAACCTGATTGGCGTAAATTTTCAAATCTAAAAGAACTTCATGATTATTTAAAAGAATTCAATCAAGTTGTTTTAAAAAACTATGATGTCATGACGGTTGGCGAAGTTGGCGGTGGTGCGCTACCAGAAGAAGCCATTGACTATGCTGGTTTAAATAGCGATGAATTAAACATGGTATTTAACTTTGACCATAACTGGTGTAACAATGTTTGGAACTTAAAAGATCCAGATGAAAAGATTGTGACCAATTTACCACATTTAAAAGACATGTTTGATAAATGGCAGCAAAACCTTTATGGCAAGGCTTGGCATCCAATTTACTGGTTAAACCATGACCAACCACGTGTGATGAGTCAATATGGTAATGCTGAAAAACGAGTGTTATCAGGTAGTATGCTTGCAACGGCGTTATACTTTATGTGGGGAACCCCTTTTATTTACCAGGGTGAAGAAATTGGAATGACCAATTATCCGTTTAAAACGATAGATGACTTCAACGATGTTTCTGTTAAAAATAGCTATCACTTGGCCGTAATTGAAGGCAACGAAGACAAAAACCGATACATTGGGTTTACAAGTCACAGAAGTAGAGATAATGCAAGAACCCCAATGCAATGGAAAAATGCTATATATGGCGGATTCTCATCCGTAGAACCATGGTTTCATGTTAACCCTAATTACACAACCATTAACGTTCAAGACGAACTTAATGATCCGAATTCACTTTGGCATTATTATCAAAAAGTGTTAGCCTTACGTAAAGGGGCGTCTTATAAAGAAACATTGGTTTATGGGACATACAAACAATTGCTTAGAGATAATGAAGAAATCTATGCATATGTCAGAGAAAAAGACCAAACGATTTTGGTTATCACTAATTTCTTTGACCGTGAATCTTCTGTTTCAATTAGAGACTACGAAGTAGATAAAGTGTTACTGTCTAACTACAAACAATACCAGATAAATCTGACAAAAATGTCTTTGAGACCTTATGAATCATTGGTTTTACTGGTAAACAAAATCCAAAAATAGTCCCTAGCTGGACTATTTTTTTTGACTTTAAAGCGTGAAAAGGGATGGTTTTTCAAAAAAAAACGGATTATATGGAATTTAAATAGATATTTAAAGACTTGAGTGATAGAATATAGTATAAGAATTTCAAATAATAATGAAGAGGTGATTTTATGACTTTACAAGCTTCAGAAATGATTCAATATCTCAATTATGCAGCGATTGGTATTTTGGTAGTGGCTGCACTAAGGGGATTTTGGCATGGCTTTTTTAAATCTACCTTCTTTTTCATATGGACAGTTGGTATCTTAGTGTTGGCATTCATACTCATGAATCCAATTTCAACGCTACTAATGAAACAAGATTTAGGCTTTCTTATTAACGGCCTAAACTTGGATATTGGTGTCCCCATTACGAATATAGAAGAAACCGTCATTGCCTATATCATCCATACTAGACCAGAAATGGCAAGTGTATTGGTTGAAGGTTCTGATGCTTTGGCATTGGTAATTGGGACGACTCAAATGGTCGTTAATATCGTGTTTATGGTCATTGTAATTCTATTGAATCTAACATTACTAAAACTAATTGGGTGGATTGTATATAGAATCGTGAAACCTAAAAAACGCGATAAAGAAGGTAATAAACGTAAAAAGAAATTTATGTCTCGCTTGCTTGGAAGCGGTGTAGGCGTTTTAAGAGGCGCATTTATCATCATGCTGATATCGATGCCTATCGGTGCCTTGGCTTCCATGTCAGGTGCGCTTGATCTTGCGATGAGCCAATCAGAAGCCAGCAGACCTAGTTATCAACTCTTCATTCAAGATGACGAAATCATGTTGGTAGAACAAATTAGCACAAGTGAAGAAACTGATATGCTAAATGAAGTCAGAGCATTCTTGACGAATTACCGAACCAGTTATGTAGGACAAATTGCAGGATTTGTTAAAATAAACGAAACAGAATTAGACACCTATGTGTTCGATTCTATTTTGTCTGTTCATGTAAAGTCGGACAATTTAGATACAAATCTTAAATTTAGGGCTGAACTGGCGAATGCTTTAGAGGCTGTTAACATTTTAATAGAAGCTAACGATGGGTCTACTCAATTTGATGATACAATCATTTATAAACTTACAGAAGACAATGTAAAAGACATCATGGATTTAGTGTCAGCACTCGATTTGATTGAAATTGTTGTCCCTGTTGGATTAGAGTATTTAATCAATAGCGGAGAATTTGCTGAAATGCTTGAAGGGTATGAAGATATCTTTGTCCTAGAGGATCTAAAAGCCATTGATATCGCATCAGACTTGGGGTTACTTGGTGATGTGTTTGCAAACGCATTAACGCTGATACAAGCCCAAAGCGATGTCCCACTTTCCGACATCAATTATTTCCAGTTTGATGGTGAAATCGTAACGGATATATTCGATACATTAGGCGATTTAGCCATTTTACAATATGGCCTTCCAGTCGGACTTAATTATGCTTTAGGACTTGAAGATGTTGAAAAAATACTTACAGAACAAGGTTTAACCAAAGACGATTTGATTTTGCCTGATGGTGTTAAGTTAAACGAGGACTTTGAAGCAATCGCAGAGATGTATGTTGCAATTCAAGGTCTTGGATTTGATTCCTTTGATGACTTTGAAACCTTACAAGACAAAGAAGTAATGGCAAGTATTTCAGACCAAGCAATCTCAGATATGTTTGATGCCTTATTTGAGTTTAATTTGGTTAACGATAATACAGCTGTTGTTGGTGGTATCATGTATGACTTACTCGTTGAAAACCTCCCAGCAGAATATAAAGAGTTGTTATCTGAGGAAGACATCACAACGAATTTAAATGCGACAGAAATGACGAACTTGGTATTACTTGCCAAAGTGGTGATGTCAACGGGTATTCTAGATCTTGTTGGAGAAGAAAACCCTGACTATGGAACCATACTCACTGAAGAAAACATCAACGCAATCGTTGATAAGATTAGTGGGTCAAACTTAATTAGTAGTAAGATGAATACCGTTGTTGAAACCTTATTAGCTCAATTTGATTTAGGAATTGAACTGGTTATTCCTGAAACAATCGTATGGTCAGAAGCATCTGGAAAACAAGAACTAACTGCACTTTTAAATGCAGCACGAGAAATCTTAGATGCGAATTTAATGTCTGGTGATTTATCGACATTAACAAACGATGACATTGATCGATTGTCATTACATTTATCAAATTCTTTGGTAATCAAACACAATTTGAATGCAATATTTAATAAAGTAACCTCTGAATCTGATTTAGGTACGATTGAAATCATGTTACCTGAAACACCTGAACAATGGACAGAAACAGAGCTTAATTCATTATTAAAGGGCGCAGTTATTCTATTAGAAGTTGGGACAAATACGGACCAATTGCTTACTTTAACCGAAACTCAAATTCATACACTAGCACTATCTAAAGTTTTATCTAATACATTTGAAGGTGTATTTTTGGATATGATTGCTGAAGGTGGCGAGTTAGATGGGTTATTGTTTGTGCCTACTGACTTAACATGGTACTCAACAGATACGACCATTGGGGAGTTAGAATATTTATTACTTTCCTTAATTGAAATCGTGCCTGAAGGGACAGAATTAAGCACATTTAGCATTGATTTAAACACACTGAATGATGTAGACATTACAGCCATTTTGAGATCTAAAACCGTTGAAATGACTTTAGTTGAAACCGTTAAACCGATGATTGAAACAGGTGAGTTGAAAGATTATATTCAACCGAAACTGCCAGGTGATATCGATTATGTTTGGTATCAAAACACAGATGAGACTTATCCGGTTGGGGATCTAAAACCTCTATTGTTAGCGGTTCAAAGTCTAAGTGGCTTGGGCATTGCCTTAGATTCAGTTGATTTCACTGCAATCTCAACAGCCTTATCAACCCCTGAAAATGTCACAAGCTTAACAGATGCACTATTATCGTCTAGAATTCTAAAAAATTCTTTAGATAAGTTGTTTACAAATGTACTGAGCTCACAAGCTGGATTAAGCATTACGCTTGATAACAGCGCGTCACCAATGTATTGGGATGGCGAATTACCAAGATTGCTGAATGCAGTTTCCAAACTAGGCTCAAGTAACCTTGATGCTAACACATTCTTAGCACTTTCGGAATCCGATGTTAATGTGATTGCACAATCTCAAATTATATCTAATGTGTTTGAAACCACACTTACCGATATGACAAGTGTTGGCGGTGATTTAGAGGGTCAAATTTATGTGCCTTTAAATGTTACTTGGTATTCAGTTGGCACGACTAAAGGTGAATTAGAAAACTTGTTGGTTGCATTCAAAGTACTCGTTCCAAGTGGTGATTTATCACTTGCTAACATAGGCTTTGATGAAATTCTAAATGCAGATATAGATGTTTTGATGGCCTCAAAAGTCATCGAACACACAGCTGTTGAAACCGTTAAACCGATGATTGAAACGGGTGATTTGCAAAACTACATCGAACCGAAAATGCCAAATAATGTGGATTATGTGTGGTATCAAAATACAGATATCCAACAGCCAACTGGCGATTTAATTCCATTATTAAAGGCCATTCAAGATTTGGAGGACATGGGCGTTTCATTAACGACATTTGATTACACAGCGTTAACCAATGCACTTGCAGATGAACCAAGTATCCAGTCTGTTAACGATACGATGCTTTCCTCAAGAATCATTCATCATTCACTTGATAAGATGTTTGGATTTATTTTGAATACAAACGCAGGATTCGCTGTAACTTTAGATAATGAGTCTAACCCAACCTTCTGGGATGGGACAGAAATAGAAGATGGCGAATTGATCAAACTGTTAAGATCTGTTAAGATAATGGGTTCTCAAGATTTAGATGCAAATAGCATCACGTCTCAATTGTTAGTAGATTTGATTGATGCTCGTTCATCGATTGTCAGAACACAAATTTCTAAAGCAGTTATTGATACTGGTATTGAAATACCAACCCTTGCTTTTGAATCAGGATCAACCACCGAAATTACAGAAACAGAGTTACGTTCTGTAGCAGTTGCCTTAAACACAATTGGATCTGTTAACGACGTATCAAATATGAACGCATCTACCATCAATTCAGCGACACTTACTGCTTTATTAGATGCTGATTCACTCATCGTGAATCGTCAAATATCTAAAGCAATCATAGATAGTGGACTTGACATTCCAGAAGCAGCATTCGTAGATGCCCTTCAAAAAGACATTTTAGAAACTGAATTAAGAGCGGTTGTCACAGCGCTTGATACTTTAGGTTCAGTCGATGATGTTTCTAATATGAACGCATCTACCATCAATTCAGCGACACTTACTGCTTTATTAGATGCTGATTCACTCATCGTGAATCGTCAAATATCTAAAGCAATCATAGATAGTGGACTTGACATTCCAGAAGCAGCGTTCGTAGATGCCCTTCAAAAAGACATTTTAGAAACTGAATTAAGAGCGGTTGTCACAGCGCTTGATACTTTAGGTTCAGTCGATGATGTTTCTAATATGAACGCATCTACCATCAATTCAGCGACACTTACTGCTTTATTAGATGCTGATTCACTGATTGTTAATCGTCAGATTTCTAGTGCAGTGATTGCTTCAGGATTAAGTATTCCTGATGCTGCTTATGTCGTTGGTTCAACCCTTGACATTGAAGCAACAGAATTAAGTGCACTTGCGGTAGCACTTGGTTATGTAGGTTCTGTAGATCAAGTATCATCATTAAGCGCAAGCACTATTAATGCCGCATTGATCAATAATTTATTAGATGCCAACTCACTCATTGTGAATCGACAAATCTCACAAGCCATCTTAAATCCAACCACTGGCCTTGATGTGCCAGACACTGCGAAAGAAACGCTTGAAGATATTTATGTAACAGAGTTAAGAGCATTGGCAGAGGCATTAAGTTATATTGGAACAGGTACTGTAACAGGTGTGACTTCACTCGATCAAAATTCGATTGACTCAACGTTACTTACGAACTTATTAAGTGCGAATTCATTGATTGTAAATCGTCAAATCTCTACAGCAGTCATTTCATCAGGCTTAGCAATTCCAGGTGATGCGTATGTGGTAGGTTCAACCGTTGATATTACAACCATAGAGTTAAATGCACTAGCAGTAGCGCTTGGACATTTAGGTACAGGTTCAATCGCTTCAGTATCAAATCTAGATGCGAATGCCATTGATTCAACGTTACTTGCAAATTTACTAAGTGCGAATTCATTGATTGTAAATCGCCAAATCTCTACAGCAGTCATTTCATCAGGATTAGCAATTCCAAGTGATGCGTATGTGGTAGGTTCAACCGTTGATATTACAACCATAGAGTTAAATGCACTAGCAGTAGCGCTTGGACATTTAGGCACGGGGTCAATCGCTTCAGTATCAAATCTAGATGCGAATGCCATTGATTCAACGTTACTTGCAAATTTACTAAGTGCGAATTCATTGATTGTAAATCGCCAAATCTCTACAGCAGTCATTTCATCAGGTTTAGCAATTCCAAGTGATGCGTATGTGGCAGGTTCAACCGTTGATATTACAACCATAGAGCTAAATGCACTAGCAGTAGCGCTTGGACATTTAGGCACGGGTTCAATCGCTTCAGTGTCAAATCTAGATGCATCTAGCATTAACGGCGTGTTACTTAATAATCTTTTAACTTCAAATTCAGTCATAGTGAATCGTCAAATTTCATCTGCCATCATCGCCTCAGGCATTACCTCGGGTAACGCAGATGCCATAGAAGCCACAATAGGTACACCAAGATATGGTGAAGTTAAACAAATCGAAATGATTGGTCTAGCAGAAGCGCTAAATGCGATGGGCAGTACGACAACAATCGCTGATATCGCTGGATTAAACGCAAGTACCATTGCGACTTTAGACGATGCTACAATCGATATTATGTTTGATCCAAACTATACAATCATTTATTACATGATTGAAGATGAACTAAGTGCTAATGCATTATATACTTTCACACTTTCTAACACAGATTATGTGGATGATAATCCAGCTAATCGAATTAGAAGAGAAAAACTTGCGACAGACTTAAAAGCAGGTTTAACATTCTAAATAGAAAGAATCCCTCGGTGTTCAATCATCGAGGGATTTTTTTACGATTTTAAAACAAATATGTGTTATCATACTTTTAGGTGATAATATGACATATACATTAGCTTTCGTTATTTTTGAGGGCGAATTATTATTAATTAATAGAGAAAAAGCACCATGGACAGGTTGCTGGAATGGTTTGGGCGGAAAAATCGAACCTGATGAATCTCCCATTGAGGCAGTTATTCGTGAACTAAAAGAAGAAGCTGGATTGGATTTTACAAAGAATCAAGTGACCTATAAAGGGAAATTGACTTGGAATACCTCAGATGATTATCTATACTTATTTGTGTGTGATTCAAAAATAAAAATCAACACGCCATTAAAAACACGAGAAGGTATATTGGATTATAAAAAGCTTAATTGGATTTTAGATGACAATTTAGGTGTTGCACATAACATCCCATATTTCATTGAGACAGTGTTGTTTGATGACGAGATATATGATTATC
This sequence comes from Acholeplasma sp., assembly GCA_034006765.1. Lineage (GTDB taxonomy): Bacteria > Bacillota_I > Bacilli_A > Acholeplasmatales > UBA5453 > Paracholeplasma. The sequence goes on from JAVESF010000001.1 coordinate 47,633, forward strand.
ATTGTATTTTCGAAGGGAATCAGCTACTAGAAGTATCGAAGAAAAGAGGACATTTATGGATTTTTTAATAGCATTAGTGATACTTTTGGGGCTCTCGTTTATTGGTACAGTTACGACATTTACTGTGATTGGTCAGAAACATCGACGTCGTGTCATTGACCATTTAAGTGAAATAGGGGTTCTAACTGAGACTAAATTAAAGAGTCACGATTATGAAATGACTGTCAAAGGTAGCCACTACAAAATAAAACTGGTTTACACACCCGGTGCACATGAAGTGTCGTTTAATTCAAAGAGACACTGGCAAGTCTTTACCCCTAGTAATAAGAAAATGCTAGAAACCAATGGTTTTTATGAACTTGAAGGTAAAAAAGTAATCGTCATATACCCAAACCCAGGTAAAATAGTCAAATACATTAATGAAAATGAAATCGTATTTGTGAAGCCTAACATGGATGTATTTGGCATGCACGTGATCAATTGTGATCAGATTGATTCTTATTTCAGTCAGACTTAGGACTAAAAAAAGTCCTTTTTTTTGACCCTAGCCAATTAAGGTGTGGTATAATTGCTTCGACAGGTGATTATATGAAATATAAAGTATTAAGAAAACAATTTAATTCAGATGAATGTTTCATTTGTGGCGTTAAAAATAAAAGTGGCTTAAATGCGAAGTTTTATGAACTAGAAAACAAGGTCGTGGTGGCAGAAACCAAAGGGTATAACGACCACCAAAGCTACCCTAATCGTATGCACGGCGGCATTATATCGGCATTATTAGATGAAACAATCGGACGTGCGATTTCGATCGATGAGCCTGAAACATGGGGCGTTACCATCAAGCTAGAGATTACTTATCGCAAACCAGTGCCACTTGATGATAAAATCATCGTGTGTGGATGGATCACAAAGAATAAAGGCCAAACGTTTAAGGGTGAAGGCGTTGTTTTAGATAAAGACAGTAAAACCGTTCTTGCAGAAGCAACCGGGACTTTTTTCAAGCAGAATATAGACAACATTATAGGTGATCATTTCATGCCAGGATGGCAATATATAGAAGATCATAAACCAGTATTGGAGATTGAGTTAGATTATGAGTTTACTAGAGGTTAACAATTTAAGTTTTCGTTACGATAATAACGATTTATTATTAGATGCCAATGTGCGTCTTTTTTTAGGTGATCATGCTGTGTTGGTCGGTCCAAACGGAACTGGTAAAACAACCTTAATGAACCTATTGAACAGAAATCTATCGCCGGATAAAGGGTCCATTACATGGTTGCCAAACATAAAAGTTGGGTATTTGGACCAATATGCAAAAATTGACAAAAACATTACGGTAGGAGATTATCTATTAACTGTTTTTAAGCCGCTTTTTGACAAAGAGGCTGAAATGGAAAAACTCTATCAAGATGTTGGCATCTTAGAAGGCATTGAGATGGAGCGTGCCCTAAACAATGCTGCTGCGATAGGTGACATGCTCATCGAAAAAGATTTTTATGCGATTAAGTCCAAATTAGGAAACATCATTCACGGTTTAGGATTGGAAATGTCGATTTTAGACAGCCCAATCAAACATTTATCTGGTGGTATGAGAGCCAAGATTATATTGGGAAAATTATTATTAGATGAATCGGATATCTTATTACTGGATGAACCAACAAACTTTTTGGACATTAAGCACATTGAATGGTTGACCAAGTTTTTACAAGGCTATCCAAAAGCTTTTTTAGTGGTAAGTCATGATGAAGCTTTTTTAAAAGCGATTGCCGACACAGTCATAGCGGTTGAGAACAAGGGTTTGACACGTTACAAAGGCAATTTTGATTATTATCTATCAGAAAGAGAAATTCGTTTCCAAATGACTGAAAAAGCATTTGTGGCACAACAAAAATACATACAAAAACAAGAGACATTTATTCAAAAGAACATTGTGAGAGCGTCTACCACTAAACAAGCTCAAAGTGTTAGAACTAAACTAGAAAAAATAGAAAAAATCGGTAAGCCAGTAAAACAAAAAGAATTAAAGTTTCACTTTCCGTTTGCTAAAGATACTGGAAGAGACGTTCTGGTCATTGAAAACCTTGAAATTGGCTATACCAAAGCCCTCTTAAAACCCATTAACTATATCGTGAGAAAAAACGAAAAAGTGATCATAACTGGTAAAAATGGTGTTGGGAAATCTACCCTTGTTAAGACTGTGTTAGGATTAACAAAACCCATTAGTGGTCAATTCAAATGGATTGATACAGCCAATATCTCATATTTTGAACAAGACTTTGCGTTTAATCAAGAACGAACTGCTTCAGAACTATGTTTTGAAGAATTAAAGGATATGGATCATAAAAAAGTCTATACGCTTTTGGCTCGTTTTGGAATTTCTAGAGAGATGTCAGATCGAACACTTTCTAGTCTATCCGGAGGACAAAAGACAAAAGTAAGACTTGCCTTAATGAGTCAAAGAAAATCTAATGTCATCATTTTGGATGAACCAACCAATCACTTAGACCAAGTGGCAAAAGAAGCCTTAAGAAAAGCAATATTAGAGTTTCCTGGGGTTGCGATTGTGGTGTCTCATGATAAGTCGTTTCATGATGATTTAGGGGCAGCTGAATTGGAATTAAAGGGATAATATGAAAAAGTTTATCGGTTCGAAAGCATTTTATAAAGAAGTGTTTGCCATTATCCTTCCAATCATGATTCAACAAGGCATTACAACGTTTGTTGGTCTTTTGGATAATATCATGGTGGGGCAACTCAATGGAGATGCCATTAGTGGGGTTGCGATTGCAAACCAAATTATGTTCATTGTGACCATTTGTTTTATCGGTGGTTTAGCTGGTCCTGGGATTTTCATATCTCAGTATTTTGGAGCGAAAGATGAAAAAGGCCTTAAAGAAGCCTTTAGAGCAAAAATCATTTTGACTTTTGTGATCACCATCATTTCGATGGCTATATTATTAATATTTAAAGAACCTATGATTCGGGCTTTCGCTAAAAACGATGTTGGAACTGAGGGTTTGTACAACGAAACGGTTATTAGTTATGGGATACAATACTTAACAATCATGACTTTTTCCTTACCAGTGTTTGGTATTATTCAGTTGTTTGCCTCGACATTTAGGGAGATTAAAGAGACTAAAGTGCCTATGTTTGCAGGAATTGTGGCTGTTTTAGTGAATCTATCGTTTAACTCTGTTTTAATTTTTGGATTACTAGGCGCGCCAAGACTTGAAGTTCGTGGGGCTGCAATCGCAACCATTATTGCTCGAATAGTGGAGGTATCGATTCTTATTTACATTGCGTACTCGAATAAAATGGTGTTCACACAAGATATTTTTAAACACTTTAAAATTGCCCCAAAACGATTTAAAGTGATGTTAAAGAAAACTTTACCTCTTTTAACCAACGAATTGCTATGGTCAAGTTCTACAACAGTGATTTTATTTGCTTACGCCCAAAGAGGCACTTCAGTGGTAGAAGCATTTACAATTTCAAACACGGTTTCCAACCTCTTTTTCATCATATTTGGTGCGCTGGCTACTGGCATATCGGTAATGGTTGGGAATGAACTAGGTGCGAATCAAATTGAATTGGCAAAAGATAACGCTTATAAATTGTTGTTTTTTGCTATTGTGATGTGTTTATCTTTTGGTGTTATATTGGCCGGAATTGCGCCTTTTGCACCACTGCTTTACAATGTCACTGACACAGTGAGAACACAAGCAACTCAGTTCATGTGGGTTATCGCTTCACTTATGTGGATATTTGCTTTTAATGCTGGAATATTCTTTATATTACGTGCAGGTGGTATGGTAATCATTACATTTGTATTTGATGCTTTGTTTGCATGGGTTGTCGCAGTTCCTATTGCAATTTTACTGAGTATCTATACAGATTTACCTATTTTATTGATCTATATCATTGTGGAGGGGGTATCTGTTTTTAAAGGTTTATTTGGCATTCACCTCATAAAAGACGGCAAATGGGCTAGAAATTTGACTCAACATGAAAGCCCTTTCTAAAAGCCTTCTAATTAACGATAAAAAAATACGTTTTCGCTTGAAAAAAAACGGTTTCAATGATATTATAAACATGGATTAAAAATCAATAGGAGGAAGAAATGAAAAAAGTAATAGTTGCATTATTCGTTGCAGTACTAGCATTGTCAGTAGCTGCATGCGAAAAGAAGACGTATGAAATTGCGTTGATTACCGACAAGGGTAATATCGACGACAAATCATTTAACCAAGGCGCATGGGAAGGTGTAGTAGAATATGCTGAAGAAAACAAGATTTCTCACAAATACTACAAACCTGAAGAAGCATCAGATGCTGGATATTTAGCATCAATCGATTTGGCTGTAAAGGGTGGCGCTAAAGTCATCGTTACGCCTGGCTTCTTATTTGAAGTGCCGATTTTTGAAGCTCAAACATTATACCCTGATGTTAAGTTTATCTTATTAGATGGCGCACCTCATACTGCAGATTATGCTACATTCCGCACTGATGCGAATGTTGCAAGTATCATGTATGCTGAAGAACAATCAGGTTACTTAGCAGGATATGCAGCTGTTAAAGATGGCATGACTAAATTAGGATTTATGGGCGGTATGGCCGTGCCTGCTGTTCAAGCTTTCGGTTATGGATACCTACAAGGTGCAGAAGATGCTGCTAAAGAATTAAATGTAGACGTTGAAGTTAAATACCATTACACTGGCAACTTCGATGAAAACGATACAAACAAAGCGACAGCTAAAACAATGTTCCAAGGTTTAACAGAAGTTATTTTCGCATGTGGTGGTTCTGTTGGTAAGTCAGTTATGGCTGCAGCAGCTGAAACAGGCGATAAAGTTATTGGTGTTGACGTTGACCAAAGATATGATAGTGCAACCGTAATCACATCAGCTACTAAAGGGTTGGCAACTTCAGTTGTTCAAGTATTAGAAGCAATTTATAGCAACAACTGGTCTAAATTCTCAGCAAAAACTACTTATTTCAATGCCGCTAACGGTGGTGTAGGTCTACCTACAGCAGTTATTGGTGATGCAAATGGTAACGCATTTGACAGATTCTCAACATTTACTAAAGCACAATACGATGTTGTATTTGCTAAGTTAGTTGCAGGTACTGTTGCGCCAATCCGTACCATTACAGTTGCAGCAGAATCAGGTGTTGCTACTGCGCAAGAATTAACAACTGGTCTTAACTTAACTAAGGTTACAGTTACAGTTCAATAGTACTCAAACACAAAAAAATAAGAACAATTAAGAGAGAAGGAGCATGCATTCTCTCTTAATTTTTGATTTTTGTTGTATAATATATACAAATAGGCGGTGAATAAAGATGAATGACTATATTATTGAAATGCTAAACATCACCAAAGAGTTTCCGGGAATCATCGCAAATGATAACGTGACACTTCAATTAAAAAAAGGTGAAATTCATGCTTTATTAGGAGAAAATGGGGCCGGTAAGTCAACACTAATGAGTGTTTTATTTGGTTTGTATCATCCTGAAAAAGGCGAAATCAAAAAAAATGGGGAGACCATATCTGTTAAAAATCCTACCGATGCAAATAACTATGGGATAGGAATGGTCCATCAACACTTTAAACTAGTCGAGGTCTTTACAGTACTTGAAAATATTGTTTTAGGTGTTGAACCAAACAAAAAGGGTTTTTTGGATATGCAAGAAGCACGTCAAAAAATAGTAGAACTAAGTGAAAAGTACGGCCTTTTTGTGAATCCAGATGCGAAAATCGAAGACATTACCGTCGGGATGCAGCAAAAAGTGGAAATACTTAAGATGCTTTATCGAGATAATGAAATTTTGATTTTTGATGAACCCACTGCTGTTTTAACACCTCAAGAAATTGAGGAACTGATGAAAATCATGAAGCAGTTTGCAAAGGAAGGCAAATCCATTTTATTCATCACACATAAGCTAAATGAAATCATGGCAGTTGCGGATCGTTGCACCGTTTTACAAAAAGGTAAATATAAGGGTACAGTCGAAATATCTAAAACAGATCAATTAGAACTCTCTAAAATGATGGTTGGTCGCGATGTGAATTTAAGCGTAGATAAAACGTTGAATAAACCTAAAGAAAAGATTCTAGAAGTAAATAATATCACTGTCGCTTCAAAACATAGCACAAAACACAGTGTTTCAAATGTGTCTTTCGATGTAAAGGCTGGTGAAATTGTTTGCATTGCTGGTATTGAAGGCAATGGACAGACTGAGTTAGTATATGCTTTAACAGGTCTAGAAAAAACAACTTCAGGTAAAATCATACTAGATGACAGAGACATTACAACGAGTTCGATTAGAAAACGCTCGAAATTTGGGTTAAGTCATATTCCAGAAGATAGACATAAACATGGATTAGTATTAGATTATTCATTAGAAAAAAATCTAATATTACAAACGTATTGGCATGAAGAGTTTCAGAAATTTGGTTTCATGAAACGTAAACCAATTCGGGATTATGCAAATAGATTGATTAAACAATACGATGTAAGAAGTAGTTTAGGTGCTGATACCGTTACTCGTCAAATGTCTGGTGGGAATCAACAAAAAGCCATTATTGCTAGAGAAGTAGAAAAAGAATGTAAGCTGTTAATTGCAGTTCAACCAACACGTGGATTAGACGTTGGTGCGATTGAATTCATACACAAGCAAATTGTAAATGCTCGAGACGAAGGCAAGGCTGTATTGTTGGTGTCACTAGAATTAGAAGAAGTTATGAATTTAAGTGACAGAATACTTGTTATGTATGAAGGTGAAATTGTTGGTGAGTTTGATCCTAAAAGGACAAATTTCGAAGAACTTGGTTTATACATGTCTGGCGCGAAAAGAAATGTAGGTGAGTCACGTGAAAATTAAAGCATTCAAGTTTGACTTTAAAAAGATATTGACATCCATTATGGGGTCAAGTTTCGGTGGCACATTATTAGCGATATTTGTTGGCTTGATTTTTGGACTTATCGTCATGTTGCTTGCGAATCCAGTTGATGCCTTTTACGGCTTCACTGAAATGATTTTTGGTGGGTTCACCAGATTTCCTGATGTGCTTTATTTCGCAACCCCGATTTTGATGACAGGGTTATCTGTAGGGTTTGCGTTTAAGATGGGGTTATTTAATATTGGGGCTTCAGGTCAATACACAATGGGCTTGTTCTTTGCGCTATTTGTTGGTTTTATGATGCCAATGTCTGCAGAGATTCATTGGATTGTAGCGGTGCTAGCTGGTTTCGTTGGTGGTATGTTGATGGGCGCTATTCCTGGTATATTGAAAGCATTCTTAAATGTGAATGAAGTTATCTCTTCCATCATGCTTAACTATATTGGAATGTTCTTGATTGATATGTGGATTCAAGGGAATTCAACGATGTATAACCCTGTTATGACTCGTACGAGATACTTGCCAAAGAGTGTTCAATTGGATACTTTAGGTTTTGCTGGATCGAACTTGAACACTGGATTGTTAATTGCAGTTGGCGTTGCAATACTCTTGTTTGTTGTAATGGAATATACAACATTTGGATATGAATTAAAAGCAACCGGATACAACAAAAATGCCAGTCAATATGCTGGGATTAATTACCGTAGAAATACAGTTTTGACTATGATCATTTCTGGTGGTCTAGCAGGGCTTGGTGGGGCATTGTTTATCTTGGCGCCATCTGCGATTGCAGGTAGTTCAATGACGTATGAGCCTATTAATGTCATCGCTGCTAATGGTTTTAACGGTATTGCGGTTGCGCTTTTAGGTAATTCACATCCGATTGGCATTGTTTTCTCATCTATTTTTGTCTCACATTTACAAAGAGGTGGCACACTTGCTAATCTTGTAGGGTATAAAGTTGAAATTATCGATGTTGTTATTTCTGTCATTATTTACTTCTCAGCGTTCGCGTTGTTATTAAGCCAATACATCGTTAAAAGAATCGCGAGTAAAAAAGAAGACGCCAATAAGGATATTAAGCCAATTTCTGAAAAGGAGGCTAAATAATCATGGATACAGTATATTATATTGTTCAAAATATGCTTCCAGTTGCAATTCCATTACTATTAGTAGCCTTGGGAGGCATGTTCAGTGAAAGAAGTGGTGTCATTAACATCGCTCTAGAAGGGATTATGTTAGTTGGTGCATTTATTGGAGCACTCGTCATCAGAAATGTTCAAACTTCAAGCATAAACCCACAATTCTTGTTTTTATGGGCAATGATTGTTGCTGCATTGGGTGGCATTCTTTATTCAATGTTGTTATCGTTTGCTGCTGTAAATATGAAGGCCAATCAAACCATTACAGGAACCTCTATGAACATGTTGATTCCTGCGATTATCTTGTTGTTTTCAAAAATGAAGTTTAACAGTGATGGGGTTACTACCAATATTTCACTTTATATACGAAAGGTGCCTTTGTTGGGAGATATTCCATTTATTGGGGATTTATTCTTTCAAAACACGTATTTAACGGTATACATTGGTGCTATCATGCTTGTTCTTGCGACCATATTGCTATATAAGACTAAGTTTGGTTTAAGACTACGTGCAACGGGTGAGCATCCACATGCCGTTGAATCTGTGGGAATCAGCGTTTCTAAAATGCGTTATTTAGGCGTTGGTTTATCAGGATTACTCGGTGGTATTGGCGGATATTTTTATTCGGTAGGTGTCATAGACAGCAACATCAGTGGTCACAGTGGTGTTGCAGGTTTTGGGTTCTTGGCATTGGCTGTCATGATTTTTGGACAGTGGAAACCGATTAGAATTTTGTTTGCAGCTTTGTTCTTTGCATTTTTACGAACACTGGCTTACTCCATTCCACTTATTCCATTTTTGGATAACTTAGGTATCAATCAAACCTATTATAAGATTTTGCCATACTTGGCGACCCTTATCGTTCTCATTTTTTCTTCTAAACGATCAAGAGCGCCTAAATCGGCTGGGATACCTTACGATAAAGGTCAAAGATAAACAAATCATACAAAAAAGCATCCAATACGGATGCTTTTTTTATTAATTCTGTATAAAAACAAACAGAATTGTCCACGTTATTTCCAAATAAAAAGATTTCCGATAACCCCTCTTTTTTTAAGATGACTAATCATTAGAAACGTTAGTGTGTCTAAGAAAAGGGTTTTTCTAACGTGTTTCAATCAAGATGGATGGTTCTAATTCAATTTAATAGAAAAAAAGAAGTCTATTAAACTTCGTATTCATCAATCATTTTTACGAGTTCGTCATAGACTTCATGTTCTTTGATTTTTTTTAATATTTGGCCATGTTTAAAGATAACCGCTTCACCTTTACCGCCAGCTACCCCAATATCCGCATGTTTTGCTTCACCAGGGCCGTTGACTTTACATCCCATAATGGCGACGTTGATTTTTTTATTAACGCCTTGCAGATAGGTTTCTATGCGTTTTGCAATGTCAATCATGTCATACTGGATTCTGCCACATGTTGGACAGGAAATTAGGTTTGGAATATCATCTCTAAGATTTAAGTTTTTGAGAATTTCTTTAGCAGCTCTAATTTCGATTTCAGGATTATCTGTCAAGGAAACCCTAATGGTATTGCCTATGCCTTCGTGTAGTAAAATACCGATGCCCATCGCACTTTTTATTGCGCCAGAGAAAGCTGTTCCCGCTTCTGTGACACCTAGATGTAAAGGGTAGGGGAATGTTTTTGCAGCTAATCGATAGGTATCAATCATCAGGTTCATATCTGTGGCTTTTAAAGAAAGCGCAATGTCATAAAAACCCATGGATTCTAAGATTTCAACATGATTTTTTGCGACACTCACCATGTTTTCAGCTGTGGGTTCTAAGTTATCAGGTAAAGAACCGCTATTCACACCAATACGGATTGGTATGTTTTTCGCTTTACAAGCTTCTACCACCATTTCAACTTTTGAGCGATCCTTTATATTACCTGGGTTTAATCTGATTTTGTCTACCCCTTGGTGAATGGCTTCCAACGCTAATTTATAATCAAAATGGATGTCTGCTACAAGTGGTATGTGAATCTGTCTTTTGATTTCACCTAATGCTTTAGCGTCTATTTTGTCTAATACAGCGACTCTTACTATTTCACAGCCCGCTTTTTCAAGTCTATGAATTTGAGCGACAGTTGCTTCAACATCTTTTGTAAATGTTGTGGTCATACTTTGAATATATACGTGGTTATTACCACCCATCGTTAAATTGCCTATTTTTATTGGCCTAGTTTCTAATCTTTGCATTTTTTATCACCTATAAAGTATTATAACATATCTAAATCACAATCAAATTCTTAATACTTTATATAAGAACAAAAAGGATGAATTGTGCTTTATTTTATTTGGATTTTGTGGTTAAATCAATAGTGGAGTGTGTGACTATGAAAATTGAAGAATTAAGTAGACAAGAGTATCAAAACTATCCCATTGATTATCGATATCAAACAAAGTATTACTATCACGTTAAAATTAAAGACAAAAAACACATAGCGCTTTCAATTGAACGGAAGAAATACTTTTTCAAACAAGATAAAGCGTTTAAAGGTCAACTGTTTGAAAGTCATTTAATCGTTTCAGATGTTTTTGGCATCCTTGAACAAAAAAAGCTTGTTGCCGTGGTTGAAGGTACGCTTGAGACTTGGAACAATCGATATAGAATTTCTAATTTGTGGGTGGATGTCAAACATAGAAGGAAAAAACAAGGTACAGCGCTTTTGAGTCATATAGAGATGATTGCCAAGAAGAAAGGTGCGAGGGCGGTTGTGTTGAATCTACATTCTTGCAACTATCCCGCAATACAGTTTTTGAAAAATCAAAAATACGGGTTTATTGGCTTTGATTCCGCTTACTACTCAAACAAAGACATCGCTAAAAAAGAGATTAAATTTGACTTTGGAAAACCCTTGATTTGAGCCTAACAATCAAGCCTAATGTTTAACTTGAATCATAGGTCTTTTAATAAAATGAAAAACGCTTGATATTTATATCGTTGTTTGGTATACTTTTAAATGAAATGTCTGGAGGGATTTATACATGCGTGAACTAGTCAAGTTAGTTTGTACAGAATGTGGCGAAGAAAACTACTACACAACTAAAAATAAGAAAACCACACCTAATCGTCTTGAAATGAAAAAGTACTGCCCAAAATCACGTACTTATACTGTACACAGAGAAAAGAAATAAGCTATTCTAAGAATAGTTTTTTTTCTATATAGAGGGATTGTATGATTATAAAAGGAAATGATGATTTATCACATGTTTACATAATAAAACGATTCGATCAAGCTATTTTAATTGATCCAAGTCATAGTATTGATCAAATTGAACACGCCTTGCAAGGTTTAAAACTCAATCTAATATTATTAACGCATGCACACATAGACCATACTTTGTTGATTGATTTGTTTAAAGTACCGATTTATATGCATAAAAATGACTATGAAATGTTATTCAATGACGAGCAAAATGGTTCTAAAGAATTGAAAATCAGAAAAAAATTTCAAAAAGAAATGCTTGACATACGATTTGTAGATGACATGCAAACCATTGTATTTGCAGATGAATCCGTGATTGTTTATCATACCCCTGGTCATACGAAAGGCAGCGTCTGTTATCTTCATAGAAACATGCTTTATACGGGGGATACATTGTTCAAAGAAGGCGTTGGGCGAACAGATTTGGTAGGAGGGTCTACGGCGCTTCTTAATAAATCTATTAAAAAACTATTTAGTGAGCTACCTCAACTCACCAAGATTTTACCAGGTCATGATGAGTCCTCTACAATGGCTTATGAAAAAAAACACAACGAATACGTGATTAAAGTACTGCAAAGATGAAACTTAATGCACAAAGGCCAAAGGCCTTTTTATTTTTTTAGCACATTTGACTTGACAGTGCTAATTTCATGTTATAAAATAGAGTTGGCACTAAAAGACTATAAGTGCTAAAAAGAGGTGATGTTGTGTTATCAAACAGACAAAAACTGATATTAAAAGCCATCATCGAGACCTATGTCTCTGAGGGTATTCCTGTAGGATCAAAAGCACTGACCGACAAACCTTATCTAAATTTCTCGTCTGCCACTTTGAGATACGACATGGCAAAATTAGAGGAATTAGGGTTTTTAGAAAAAACGCATACCTCAAGCGGGAGAATTCCTTCAAATTTGGGATACCGCTATTATGTTGAAAACCTAGTTACTAGGGATGATGACATTAAACAAATATTTCCAATGATTGACCAATTATTTAGTGAGTATGAAAACAACCGTGAATATGCGTTAAAAGAAGCCATTAATTTATTATCAGAGCTGACTAATTATACCTCAATGGTGTTAGGACCGAATGATGTATTCGCTAGAATCAAAAAAGTGGATTTCATTCCTTTAACCAATCATGAGGCGGTAGTCTTGATTGTCACTGATAAAGGACATGTTCAAAGTGAAACGGTTGCAATTCCGGAACAACTTTCATTAGAAGATTTTAAAAAGATCATTTCATCGCTGAATGATTTGCTTGAAAATCAATTGGTGAAAGATGCCAAACGAATCTTAAAAAACACGTATACGGAAGAAAATATCATCGAATATATGGATTATCAAGAAAGACTTGTGGATACATTCGTTAATGCCTTTAAACATATGTCAGATCAAAACATTTATTTGACTGGTATGGGGCATATGCTCGTACAACCAGAATTCGGTGATGTCAATCAGCTGAAAGAACTGATGTACATGCTCGATCGAAAAGAATTGGCAAAGTTAATTGGACACACCAATAAACTCTCGGTTAGAATTGGGCGTGAAGCTTCATTTATGCCGACCGATACATGCTCGATTATTTCTGTGCCTTACTATGTAACAGACGAAGATCAAGGGACAATCGCCATCATAGGTCCGACACGAATGGATTATTCAAAAGTCATTCCTTTAATGGAATATATCGCAAAGAATATTGCGAAGATGTATAAAAAATAGAGGTGAATGATATGGAAGAAAACAACAACAAAGATACACCTGTTGAAGAGAAAAAAGAAAAAAAGAAAAGTGAGAAGTTAAAATTGAAAGAACAAATCGAGCAGTTACAAACTGAAATTGAGAAACTCAATCAAGATAAACAAGAACTGAAAGATCAATTTTTGAGAGAAAGAGCTGAGCTTGAAAATTTCAAAAAGAGGGTGCATCAAGAACGCATCAATGAACGCAAATATGCTTCATTGAAAGTGATAGAATCTCTGATCAATCCGTTAGATCAACTTAAAATTGTGACTAACATGCAAGTGCAGGATGAAGCACTTAAAAACTATTTGATTGGATTTAAAATGATCAATGATCAATTATTTCAATTGCTCGAAGAAGAAGGGTTAAAAGTGATTGATGCATTAAATAAACCATTTGACCCGAATTATCATCATGCGATTGATAAAGTTAATGACAAAGAAAAACCTGACGGCATTTGTGTATCAGTGACACAAACCGGCTATATGTATAAAGAAAGAATCTTAAGACCTGCCATGGTCAAAGTAAACGAATGGAGTGATGAAAATGGCAACGACAAATAAAATTATTGGTATCGATTTAGGAACCACAAACTCAGTAGTATCCATCATGGAAGGTGGAGAAGCAAAAGTAATTCCAAACGCAGACGGGTCAAGAACTACCCCATCTGTAGTCGCATTTAAAGGTGAAGAAATTTCAGTAGGTGAGGTTGCAAAACGTCAAGTGATCACAAACCCTAATACGGTTTCATCTATTAAGAGACACATGGGTGAAGGCTCACACCGTGTCAACATTAACGGTAAGCAATACACCCCACAAGAAATCTCAGCAATGATTCTTCAAAACTTGAAAAAGACAGCAGAAGATTACTTAGGTGCACAAGTAAAAAAAGCTGTGATTACCGTACCTGCTTACTTTAATGATGCTCAAAGACAAGCAACCAAAGATGCAGGTAAAATTGCCGGCTTAGAAGTAATGCGCATTATTAATGAACCTACAGCAGCAGCGCTTGCATATGGGATTGATAAACTAGATAAAGAACAAACTGTATTGGTATTTGACCTAGGTGGTGGAACATTCGACGTTTCGATTCTTCACTTAGCAGATGGTACTTTTGAAGTATTATCTACTGCAGGGGATAACCTACTAGGCGGCGATGACTTCGACCACAAAGTGATGGAATACCTTGTACAAGAATTCAAACGAGAAAATGGTGTTGACTTATCAAAAGATAAAATGGCTGAACAAAGATTGAAAGATGCCGCTGAAAAGGCAAAAAAAGAGCTTTCAGGCGTAACATCTACTCAAATTTCACTGCCATTTATCACAATGGGACAATCGGGGCCATTACACTTAGAAATGACATTAACACGTGCGAAATTTGACGAACTAACCAGAGATCTCGTTGAAAGAACATTAGGACCGGTTAGACGCGCTTTAAAAGATGCGAAAGTGGATGCAAGTAAACTACACCAAGTATTATTGGTAGGGGGGTCTACACGTATTCCATCTGTTCAAGATGCAGTTAAACGAGAATTGGGTAAAGAACCTAACAAGAGTGTTAATCCAGATGAAGTCGTTGCGATGGGCGCGGCTATTCAAGGTGGGGTATTATCTGGGGATGTCAAAGATGTCTTATTACTAGATGTGACACCACTATCACTTGGTATTGAAACACTTGGTGGTGTATTTACGAAATTGATTGACCGTAATACAACCATTCCAACTTCTAAGTCACAAGTTTTTTCAACAGCTAGTGACAATCAACCAGCTGTTGACATTCACGTGCTACAAGGTGAACGTCAAATGGCTCAAGATAATAAAACCCTTGGACGATTCCAATTAACAGACATTCCTGCAGCACCACGTGGTGTGCCTCAAATTGAAGTTAAATTCGATATTGATGCGAATGGTATTGTAAATGTAAGTGCCAAAGATTTAGGAACAGGTAAATCACATAAAATTACCATTTCAGGTGGTTCAGCAATGACTGAAGAAGAAATTAACCGTTTGGTTAGAGAAGCTGAAGAAAACGCTGAAGCGGACAAGAAGAAACGTGAAGAAGTGGATTTAAGAAATGATGCTTCTAGCTTAATATTCCAAACCAATAAAGCAATAACTGACCTAGGCGATCAAGTATCAGCCGATCAAAAGGCTTCTGTTGAACGCCTAGTTAAAGACCTAGAAGAAGCATTGAATGGCACAGATATTGAACTTATAAAACAACGCAAAGAAGCACTTGAGAAAGATGCACAAGACATCGCAGTGAAAGCGTATGAAAAAGCTGCGAAAGATAAAGAAAGTCAAACTGACACACCAAATGAAGAACCAAAAAACGATTCTAAAACAGTCGATGCAGAGTTCGAAGAAAAATAAAACAAGAGGGGCTAAGGCCCCTTTTGGTAAGGAGTAATTATGGCAGATAAAAGAGATTATTATGACGTGCTTGGTATCACAAAAAATGCTTCAGACGATGAAATCAAAAAAGCATACCGTACGTTAGCAAAAAAATACCATCCCGATGTCTCTAAAGAGTCAAATGCCGAAGCTAAGTTTAAGGAAGTTCAAGAAGCGTATGATACTTTAGGAGATGCTGAAAAGCGTCATCAATATGATCAGTTCGGACATACTGGACCATTTGGACAAGGCGGTTCTGGCTTTGGTGGTTTCGAAGGTTTTGGTGGTTTTTCAGACATTTTCAGTTCCTTTTTCGGAGGTGGCGGACAACAAAGAAAAGACCCATCTGGGCCACAACGTGGAGACGACTTAGAAAAAAGGATGTCGATTACTTTTGAAGAAGCCGTTTTGGGTGCTAAAAAGACCATTAAAGTGGATATTGATCAAACGTGTCACACGTGTGGTGGACATGGCGGTCAATCCAGTAAAGACGTTGAAACGTGCGATCGATGCCATGGGCAAGGGTTTGTTCATGTTGAACAACGTACAATATTGGGAAATATCCGCAGTCAACAAGCTTGTCCAAAATGTGGTGGAAGAGGCAAAATCATTAAGAATCGCTGCAAAACTTGTAACGGTTCTGGCCGTGAACGTGTAACGAAAGACATTGAAGTGAAGATTCCAGCTGGTATTGATAACAATATGTCACTTCGTATGCCTGGCTACGGTGAAGGTGGGACGAATGGTGGACCATCTGGTGATTTATACTTAAGATTCCAAGTGAAGCCACATAAAGTGTTTAAACGCCAAGATGACAACATCATTCTCGAAGCGCCAATCTCATTTGTACAAGCTACACTAGGAGATTCCATTGATGTGCCTACCATATATGGCGATGTTTCTCTAAAAATACCAGCAGGTACGCAAAGTGAAACCGTATTAAGGATGAGGGAAAAAGGGGTTGCCAATGTAAACAGTGGCAGAAAAGGGGATCAACTGGTTGTAATCAAAGTCGATATCCCAACAAATCTGTCTAAAGAACAAGAGTCACTTTTACGCCAATTTGATCAAGCAAACCCAAAACCAAAAGACACACCTTGGGAAAAATTCAAAAATTTATTTAAAAATTAAGATCTTGAACCACTTTGAGTGGTTCTTTTTCTTTTTTTATAGATTACCAATAAAAAGACAGGGTTTCTCGTATATTGAGTGTAAGACAAAGGAGAGAAAATATGAGAAAACTATTATTAGCAGTAACATTACTTGCAGGTCTGATTGGATTAGCTGGTTGCAATCTATCAGAAGATGAACCGGTGATTCATTCTGAAGCGGATGTCATGAACTATGCCATGGTTTCAGCAGCCAATCTAATGGATGTTTATGGTGGAGGGGTAACTGTGGCGCTAGAAGAAACCACTGACCCAATTGAATCTACAGAACCTGTGATTGAAACACCACAAGTAACTGTGGAAGAAACAGATGAGGTTTTAGAGAAGTATTTAAACCTTATTGAAACTTATTTAAGTAATGAAGCGCTGACGGTCAATGAAACAATTTCAGATCGTGTCGAATTCGAAACAATGATTACGTACAAAACTAAGGATTTATTAGGCGATGAAATCACTTATGTTATTTATTATAATGAAGTGGTTCTTGCAGAAGAAACTGAAGACATTGAAGAAGACGAATTGGAAGATGAACAAAATGTTGAAACTCAAATGCTAGAATCTTCTTTACGTCAACATGAGTATGATAAAGATTTTGAAGATGAATTTGATGACGAAATTGAATTAGAACTTCAAGGGTTAATTGTAGTCAACGGGTATGAATTTGAACTAGTTGGTCGTAAAGAAATTGAAGAAGACGAAGTAGAAATTAAATTCATCGCATACTTTGATCAAGATAACTATATCCGAATTTCATATGAAAAAGACACCGAAGATGGCGAAGAAAAATTTCATTTCAAGCAAATGTCTGAAGGCGTATTAATTTCAGAATCTAAAATCAAATTAGAACAAGAAGATGGCGAGTTAAAAGTGATGTTGACTCATAAAACTGAAACAACATCAAGCAGCTTTATGTTCAAACAATCTGATGAAGCTTCTTATGACATCATGGTGAAATACGATATTAAAGAAAATGGTGTGTTGATTGACTCTGGCCATATTAAAATTGATATTATCGTGGATGATGTCACAGGTGAAACCACTTATGATTACCAATTATTAGGGACACAAAATGGCAAACAACATCAAAATGAAAATGGCCTAAACCGTCATAGAAATCACGGCAATGAAAATAAAAAACCTGATAATGGAAATGCAAAAAGATAAGTAAGATCCTTCAACTATGTGAATTAGATGGTATAATAAGTTGGGATTGGAGGCGTTTCTATGAAACCTCAATGCGACGATTATATCGACCTAATTAAGCAAAAAGATGAACAAGGTTTTAATGCAGTATATGAGCTTACAAGTAGAAGTGTGTACGCCATTATCAAATCGATTGTTAAGAATGAGTCGATTACCCAGGATTTAATGCAGGATACCTATGTAAGGGCGATTGAAAAAATCAACTCCTATAAGAAAAACGGGAAATTTAAACAGTGGATTAATTCGATCGCCCATAATCTTGCAATGGACTATTTTAGAAAGCACAAGACTTCGATCAGTTTTGAAGAAGTTGAGTATCAGTATAAAGTCGAGACAAACCACGAAAACAAGTTGCTTGTCGAAGCGCTATTGAAAACGGTCAGTCCACTTGAAAAAGAGATTGTTTTGTTAAGAGTCATCGACGAATTAAGCTTTAAGGAAATAGCTTTAATTACCCAAAAGCCATTAGGTACTGTGTTATGGCTTTACAATAAAGCGATCAAAAAAATGAGAATGGAGGGGCAATCATGAAGAAAAAAGAACTCAAGGCACTACTTAAAAACTCAATTGAAACAAAAGTTCCTAGTTGCTTAGAAACGTTCGATATTACGAGTATTCATGTTGAACCTAAGACTAAAAAGGCTATTTTAATGCAGCCAAAGTTGGTTTTGAGATTCTCATTTGTTTTGATTTTAGCATTTTTATTAACAATTGGGCTGCTCAATTCAAATGAAACGACGAACCCATCGCCAAGCATTACTTTAAGCACTGAAAAAACGACTTCGTTTAATGCAATCACTTCCTCAGTGCTGCTTGATTCTATCGACTCTGAACCAACACTTTCAAATGAACTTTCTGTATTATACAGTTTCGAAACTTTAAGAAACGAAACCGTTATGTCAAATAAAATCAACGACTTAAATCCATATTTTAATTTGATTGAGTTGGTCATCAATGAAGATGATACTTTTGATTTTTCAGAACCGTTAGTATCTGATGTAGAAACCTATGAATACATGATGGATTATCAAACGTTTAGTCTAGCAAATGAACCAGTTAAATATACTTACTACTACCGTCAGTCGAATATTTCAGGCGAGAATGTTACTGAAGGTATGGTATTAGTTGGTGATAAACAGTTTTACATGGACACCACAATCAAAGAAGATGAAGACACCTTGACGGTAGAAACTTATACCTATGATCGACTTGAGCTTAAAGGTATATCCTATGTTTATACCAAATGCACAGAGACAAATAAAGCGCAAAAGTTTACATATCAACTATTTAAAAACAGTGAAAAAGTAGAAGAAACCAGTTTAGAATTGAAGTCTTTGAATAAGCACATGATTGTAGAATTAGACTATGAAAACTTATTGTCAAATACAGAAATCAAATTGGAAGCAAGAAGACGTTTACAGCTTGATGGCGCTATTTTGGATGTTAAGTATGAACTTGAAAACTCGAATGGTGATGAAGAGGGAACAATGATGGTTAAGGTAGTGTTCGATGAGACGTTAGGTAACTATCAATTCCATTATGAAATCAAAAACCGAAAAGGTGATCAAAGTGAGCATTTTGGCAATCGTTATGGTCAAAAAAAAGAAGATAGTGATGACGATGAAGAAAATGGTCATAAGGAAGATCACGAAGATGATGAACGTGGTCAAAAAGATTAATCAATTAAGCCTTCAGTAATGAGGGCTTTTATTTTGAAGCGTAATTAGGTATAATGACTAAGTCACAGAATAAATAAAGAAGGTGTTAGCTTGCAAAGGTATTTTTTGAATGAAAAATTGACCGTGATCTCTGATGAGAATGCATTTCATATCCATAAGGTCATGCGAATGAAACCAAACGAAAAAATCGAAGTGTGCGTGAATAATACCTGTTATTTAGCTGAGATTAAGTCGGTTGGAGAAACGGTTTTGATTGATTACTTAACCGAACTGCCATCAACTCGTTCCAAAGTTAAAATCACATTGATCCAAGGCCTTGGAAAACAAGATAAACAAGAGATTGTTTCAAAATATGCGACTGAATTTGGGGTTTCAGAAATCATTTTTGTTCCAATGAAAAGAAGTATTGTACAATACGATGATAAAGTATTAGATAAAAAGATGGAACGATTTCAAAAAATAGCATTAGAAGCGGCTAGACTTAGCCATCGTGATGATGTGCCTAATCTTCGTTATGAGAGGGACTTGACAAAGTTGTCATTTTCTCAAAAACACAAATGGATTGCCTATGAAAACAATAAAAATGAGTCGTTTTTTCAGATTGTAAGTGAAGTGGAAACCTTGGATGAAGTGGTCATTTTAGTTGGTCCAGAAGGTGGTATTGATGAACAAGAAATTGCGTACCTGTGCGCTCATGGATTTAAAACAGTTGGGTTAGGTAAGCGCATCTTGCAAACAGAAATTGCCAGTTTGTATGCTTTAAGCGTCCTAGACGCATACATGGAATCTTAATTCTCTTCAAATAATTGATAAAACACTTTACAAACAGTATTAAATTCGATATAATGATAACGGCTTAAGGAATTTTAAGTGCGGAAGGAGGGCAGACATGCCTAAAATCGTAGTACGTGAAACCGAATCTATTGAAGATGCATTGCGTCGTTTTAAACGTGACGTCTCTAGATCTGGCACCCTCGCAGAAGCACGTAAGCGCGAGTTTTATGTTAAACCTAGTGTTGACCGTAAATTGAAGCGCCAAGCAGCTCGAAGCAATAAAAAATAAGCACATGAATTTGTGCTTTTTTCTTTCATCAAATGACCTATATTTTGCCTTTATTATGATATAATAAACCTAGGAGTGATTGAATGAAGTTAAATGTTGTGCTAAAAGAACCAGAACTGGCGTATAACATAGTCGGTCCATTCGATAAAAACTTAGAGGTCTTTAAGACCTATTTTGGTTTTAATCTGACACTGGTTAATTCAGAATTTCATACAGATTGCGAGAATCCATCTATTCAAATACTCATGAGTAGCGTTTTAGAAAAAATGATTTTAATTGCACCTTCGGTTGCACTTTCAGAACGAGATGTCCTTTACATGATTAAATTGGCTGAGGCCAACGAGTTGAATGATATTGAAACGCTTTTTTTAAAAAGAAAGCATATCATTATTAATCAGCAAGGCAAACCGATTTTCCCGAAAACATTTACACAAAAGGTCTATCATGAGGCATTGATGAATTACGATATGGTTTTTGGAATCGGGCCTGCTGGGACAGGAAAAACCTATTTAGCGGTTGCAAAAGCTGTGAGTTACTTGAAAGACAACAAAGTAAAAAAACTTATTTTAACTAGACCAGCGGTTGAAGCCGGTGAATCTCTCGGATTCTTACCGGGGGATCTAAAAGAAAAGGTAGATCCTTACTTGATTCCTCTTTATGACGCTTTGTATGAATTTTTAGGATTTGAGTTAACAACTTCGTTGATGGAAAAAGGTGTGATTGAGATTGCCCCTCTTGCGTATATGAGAGGAAGAACCCTAGAAAATGCCTTTATTATTCTAGATGAGGCTCAAAATACGACTTCAACTCAAATGAAGATGTTTTTAACAAGGTTGGGTTTTTCATCTAAAATGGTCATCACAGGAGATCCTTCTCAAGCAGATCTTCCAAGAGGCGTTTCGTCAGGTTTGACTGAAGCAGTTAATTTGCTTTCTGACATAGAAGCCATAAAAATCGTTCATTTTAAACGACTAGATGTTGTTAGAAACCCGCTTGTTCAAAAAATATTGGAGAGGTATGAATCCTAATGAACGTGACATTTTATAATCAAACAGAGGAAAATACGCTGAATGCTGAACTTTTGATTCAATCCATTTTCACTCACATTGAAACAGAAGAAGAGATGAATGTGATTTTTTTCACAGCTCAAGCTATTCAAGAAATGAATAGAGAGTATCGCGGTATCGACAAAGTGACGGACGTCATTAGTTTTCCTGATAAAGATGAAAACTATATAGGCGACATCTTCATATGTTTAGACAGAGCCAAAGAACAAGCAGCTGACTACAATCACAGCATTGAAAGAGAAATTGGGTTTTTATCGGTTCATGGCTACCTGCATTTGTTAGGCTATGATCATCATACAGATGAGGAAGAATCCGTTATGACTCAAAAACAAGAAGAAATACTTAAAAAAGCTAATTTGGAGAGGAAATAAATACAATGATGAACAAACAACAATTGGTACAAGAAGCAATTAAAGCAAGACAAAAAACATATTCACCATACTCTAATTTTGGAGTAGGTGCTGCATTACTTATGAAAGACGGCACTGTTATCCATGGAGCAAACATCGAAAACGCCTCATTTGGACTATCTAACTGTGGAGAAAGAAGCGCATTGTTTGCAGCTTATAGCCAAGGTTATCGTAAAGAAGACATTGTTGCTTTAGCGGTGACAGGTGGGACAGAAGCGCCAATCAGTCCTTGCGGCGCATGCCGTCAAGTGATGAATGAACTGATGCCGAAAGATACTCCTATTTATTTATCAAATTTGAAAGGCGACATTAAAGACACAAACATTAAAGAACTATTACCTTACTCATTTGACGAAGTAGAAAAAAATGAAGAGTAATTTCAAAAGTGGCTTTGTAAGTATTGTAGGTAAGCCAAATGTTGGAAAATCGACCTTCTTAAATCAAGTCATGGGAAAAAAAATTGCGATTACAAGTCCAAAACCTCAAACCACACGCAATCGTATCTTAGGTATTAAAACGACTGAAACTTATCAAATGGTTTTTGTCGATACGCCAGGCATTCATAAGCCTAAGCACCAATTAGGAAAAATACTCGATGACACAGCTTACAGTTCCATTCAAGGGATGGACGCGGTATTGTTCATGGTTGATCATGAAAAGGGTACAAGTGAAGACCAAATCATTAGACTCTTTAAAGAAGTTGATGGGCCAGTCTATTTGGTCATAAACAAAATTGACTTATTAAGCAGTAAAGCAGACATTGACCGAATCATTATGTCTTATCTAGGCGCATTTCCATTCAAAGGCTATTTTCCTATATCTGCCAAAGAAAATCAAAACATTGATAAATTGTTAGAATCCCTTATGGGAGATTTACAAGAGGGGTATCCGCTTTTCGAGTCTGATGAAATTACCAATCAAACTGATTTTCAGTTAATGGCTGAAATCATTAGAGAAAAAGTGCTTTATAAAACACAAGAAGAGGTTCCTCATGCTGTTGCTGTTGTCATTGAACACACAGAAATGAACGAGGGTGTTTATGAAGTTCATGCCACGATTGTGGTAGAACGAAACACCCAAAAGCAAATCTTAATTGGCAAGGGCGGTTCAATGCTTAAAGATATAGGGACAGAAGCCAGAAAAGAAATCAATAAGATTTTAAATACGAAAATCCATTTGTTATTATGGGTGAAAGTCAAAAAAGATTGGCGAAATCGCCCATCTGACTTAAAGGCTTTTGGCTATGACAAATCGGAATAAGGGCATTATATATAAGACACTCGATTACAAAGAGTCGTCAAAACTTTTATTTGTTTATACACCAATTGGGAAAATCACATTGGTTGCCAATGGGGTAAAAAGTTATAAAAATGAATTTAGACATTTAGCACAATATTTAACAGAAATAGAGTTTGATTCAAAAGAAAGTGACATGTATAGTCTTCAAAAAGCCGTTTTAGTCGATGATTATCATGTTGTTAAATCAAACTATCTTTTAACCAAAAGGGTATCAATCATCTTTGAACTAATTGACCATTTGGTCACAGAGGATCTTCCGCACGATAAGGTGTATCATTTGCTTAGTCTCTTGAAAGAAAATGCAAGGTTAGCAGCCTTGGTATTTCCAATCAAAATGTTGTACTTATTAGGGTATGCATTAGATTTCGTAGGAGATGATCCGCTTGGTTTTTCTGTTAAAGAAGCGAAGGTTTCCACGGTTGAAAACGGATTATTTTCTGATTTTACATTAGAGGAAACCGTGTTGTTGTCAAAGCTTTATTTTTACAAATCAAGTGAGCTGGTATTAACCGAGAAAGAAACACTTGTCGCAGAAAGATTTATACGAGCTTTTTACCGGTATCATCTAGAATATGAGGTAAGAGCTTTAAAAGAATAGAGGGATATTATGATTAGTCTAGAAAAATTAACGACCTATGCTAAACAAACGGGGTTTATTTATCAAGGGTCTGAATTATATGGTGGCCTAGCCAACACTTGGGATTATGGCCCACTTGGAAGCCTACTAAAAAACAACATTAAAAAGGCTTGGTTAAAAAAATTCCATGATGAAAACAGATTTAACGTTTTACTAGATTCATCAATTTTGATGAATTCTCAAGTTTGGATTGCCAGTGGACATGTGGGTGGTTTTTCTGATCCGCTTACGGAATGTAAATTTTGTAACACACGTCATAGAGCTGATAAACTGATTGAAGAACACAGTCATTACACCATTAATCCAAGTGCTTGGACTAATCAGGAACTTCACAGCTATATGATGGCTGAAAAAGTCCCATGCCCAAATTGTGGCAAAGTAGGTTGGACTGAGATTAAAGCATTTAACTTAATGTTTAAAACCTCACAGGGGGTTACCGAAAGTGCAGGTAATACAGTTTATTTAAGACCGGAGACGGCACAAGGTATTTTCATTAATTTTAAAAACATTCAACGCACTACACGTAGAAAAGTGCCGTTTGGGGTTTGCCAAGTAGGTAAATCATTCCGTAATGAAATCACACCAGGAAATTTCATTTTTAGAACTCGTGAGTTTGAACAAATGGAATTAGAATTTTTTTGTAAACCAGGTACAGAGTTAGAGTGGTTTGATTATTGGCGAAAGTATTGTATCGATTGGTTAAAAGGCTTAGGTCTTAAACAGGAAAACTTAGAATTTCATGACCACGATCCAAAAGAGCTTTCACACTATTCAAATGCGACAACAGATATTTTATATCAATTTCCTTGGGGCTTTGATGAACTTTGGGGGATTGCATCAAGAACGAATTTTGATTTGAATGCTCATCAAACACAATCAAAAGAATCCTTGGAATACTTAGACCCTGAAACAAATGAACGTTATTTACCTTATGTGATTGAACCATCAGTCGGTGTAGAACGTCTTTTAATGGCTTTCTTGACTCAAGCATATGAGGAAGAAGTGTTAGAAGATGGACAGATTAGAGAAGTCTTAAAAATACACCCTGCGCTTGCGCCTTATCAAGTTGCAGTGTTGCCGTTGATTAAAAAAAGACATGAGACCAAAGCCGTCGAATTACTGGAAATAGTCTCTAAGTTTAGTCAAAGTACTTATGATGAAACACAAAACATTGGTAAACGATATCGTAGACAAGACCAAATCGGCACACCGCTTTGTCTTACAGTCGATGATGAAACACTCGAACACAATACTGTAACCGTTCGATTTAGAGACACGATGCTCCAGGAGAAAGTTTATATAAACGACTTGGAAGCATTCATCAAGAAACATACAGCTTTTTAACGAATAGGAGGTCTTTTTGTGTCCATTCCACGTAATTTAATCGATGAAATAAATGAAAAGACCGATATCGTTGCATTGGTCAGTCCTTATGTCAATTTAGTGAAAAAAGGAAAGAACTACATGGGACAATGTCCGTTTCATGATGACAAAAGTCCTTCCTTTTCAGTTTCACCAGAAAAACACATCGCGAAATGCATGGCATGTGGAGAAGGCGGAAAACCTATTGTTTTTTATCAAAAAATAAAAAACATTAGTTTTGAAGAGGCTGCCAAAGCTTTGGCAGAGCCACTTGGCATCAAACTAGATGTTAAAAGCACGATTGATGATGATAAAGTAGAACATGCTGTCTTGAAAGAGGCAAACCTCTTTTATGAGTACTACTTGCATAATTCTGAGTCAGGAAAATTAGCGATAGACTATTTGAAGAACAGAGGCTTAACGCTCGAAGACATTAAACACTTTCAAATCGGATTAGCACCTAAAGAAAAAAACGCCCTCTTCAATATTTTAAAGACGAAAAACTATCATCCTGAACATATGGAGTCTGCTGGGGTGGTTAAGTCTCGTGATGACGGTAGTTATTACGATTTAATGACGTTTAGAATTACCTTCCCTATTCAAGATGCTGTTGGAAGAATCGTTGGATTCAGTGGTAGAGCACTTGGAGATGATCCGATTAAGTATTTGAATACCCCAGAAACCAGTGTGTTTCATAAAGGAGACACATTGTATCATCTCTATCAAGCATTAAGAGATATTCGTATAAGTAAGAAGATTGTTTTACATGAAGGGTTTTTTGATGTAATGGCATCTTATAGAGCGGGCATTCCATATGGGGTAGCCACCATGGGAACGGCATTAACCAAAAAACAAGCGCAATTAATTAAACGACATACTGACCAAGTAATCATCGCTTATGATGGGGATAAAGCTGGTCAAAATGCAACCATGAAAGCCATTCCAATATTACAAGAAGTAGGGCTTAGAATCGATATTTTAAAGCTCTCGCAAGGGATGGATCCAGATGATTTTCTTAAGAAAAATGGTAAGGAAGCCTATCAAGCGTTATTTAATGAAACCATCGATCCTTATCAGTTCGGATATGACTACCATAAAAATGGGTTGGACTTAACCAATGCTAATGACATCAACCAGTTTAAACGAAATGTGGTACTGATGTTAAGAGGTAAAGATCATAGTTTAAGAGAAATATATCTAAAAAAATTAGCGTTGGATTTAGGCGTTAGCTATGATGCGGTTTCAAATAAAGAAACTTACGTAGAAAGACCAATGCCAAAAAATGAGACAAAACCAAGTTTCAAAAGAGATTTACCCCTTAAATATTACCAAGCAGAGAAACAGCTTTTAATCGCAATGATGAAAGACCCAAAAGCGGCGACTCGGATTGATCAGGTTTTAGGGACGCAACTGGTCGCAGATATGGATTTGTTCCGATTACGAACCGTGTTAATGCATGGTTATTATAAGACTTATTCAGACTTTTCGTTTGAAACATTTATGGAGATGCTTTCTTTAGACCAACAAAGAATTCTTAAAGAAAAAGTGACCTCACAAATTGAATGGGGGGGACAATTTGTTTTCGACGAAGAAGCCATCACACGTTTATTAGACGTAATGTCTTCAATTACAGATTCAAAAGCGTATAAAGCACTGTTGATTGAGATTAAAGCTGAAAAAGAAGCTTATACACAGACCAACATGGTTGAACAACAAAAAACACTAAAGAACAAAATCAACAAAAGGCAGGTAAATTCATGAGCGAAGCCACACTGAAATTGTTAGAAACGTACAAAGAGACGAAACAAATTCCTTTAGGAGATTTGTTGGAACAGATTGATATGGATGATCGTCTGTTTGACAAACTTAAAAATGAGATTGAATCCAACGGATATGAAATCGTTTATGAAGATGCCTTACCACCAATCATCGAAATTCCCAAAGATAAGCCGCTTGACAGCTATCACCTATTCCTAAAAGAAATGGGTGACATTAGACTATTAACTTTAGAAGAAGAAAAAGAAGTGACAAAGGCTATATTTATGGGACATGAAGCGATTGAACAAGGTGTACTAGAAGATGCAGTATTAGAAGCTAATCGTAAAAAAACGATTGAGACTGCTGTTGCTGCAAAAAATAGATTGGTTGTCTCAAACTTAAGATTGGTGATCTCAATTGCTAAGAAGTACGATGGCAAAATGGATTTGCTGGATATCATTCAAGAAGGTAGTATGGGTTTAATGAAAGCGGCCGATAAATTTGACTATCGAATGGGCAACAAGTTTTCGACCTATGCGACATGGTGGATTAGACAAGCGATTTCACGTGCAATTGCTAAACAGTCTAAAACCATTCGAATCCCTGTTCATTTAGTCGATGATTTGAACAAAATGACACGTGTTAAAAACGAATTGAGCATGCAGCTGGATAGACATCCAACTGTATCGGAAATTGCAAAAGCTTTAAGCATACCAGTCTCGAAAGTGACTTATTACGAGCAATTGACTCAAGAAGTGGTCTCGCTCGATAAAGTTGTTGGTAGCGAAGAAGATGCAACTTTGTCCGATTTTATTGCGTCTGATGTCTTAAATCCAGAACAAAACTATATGATGGAAAAAGAGAAAGAACAAATCGCAGCACTCTTGAACCAATTGGGACCAAGAGATGAGCAGGTCATTAAATACCGATTTGGTCTTTATGATGGGAAATATTATACTTTAGAGGAAATAGGCAATCTTATGGGGTTAACTCGTGAACGCATTCGCCAAATCATATCTAAGAGTTTAGCTACGCTCAGACAAGCTGGCATATTATTTATAAACGAAGGAGAATAGTGATGAACCTAGATAAAATTATTGCAGATTTAATCAAAAAAGGTGAAAAAAACGGTTATGTAAGTTTTGATGAAGTCATCAAAATCGCCCCATTTGATTCAAAAAACTATAAAGAAATAGAGCAAGCTTTATTAGAAAAAGACATTGATATTGCTGCAGATTCTGATGATGAAGAAGAGGTTGAACTCGACAATGTTTCAGTCTCAAAAGAGGTCGAGGAAGAGGAAGAGGAAGAAGATGACATTGAGGAGCTTGATTTTGATCAGCTGTCATTATCGTCTTTAGAAATCGAAGACATCAAAGAAGAAGAACTCATGAATATCGAATCTTTGCCTTCTTCTATAAAAGTGGACGATCCAGTTCGTATGTACTTAAAAGAAATTGGCCGAATTCCGCTTTTAAAAGGCGATGAAGAGGTTGATTATGCCATTCGTGTTAATAACGGTAGAATGGCTTCTGAACAAATCGAAGAAGCTAAAAGAGAAGGTTACGATATACCTGAAACCGATAGACTTCAGTTAGAAAACATGATTGAAGATGCGGCATATGCTAAAAACCGTCTGGTCGAAGCTAACTATCGATTGGTGGTATCCATTGCGAAGCGTTATGTGGGCAGAGGGATGCTCTTTTTAGATTTGATTCAAGAAGGCAATATGGGATTAATGCGCGCAGTCGATAAGTTTGACCATGAAAAAGGGTTTAAATTCTCTACGTACGCCACTTGGTGGATCAGACAGGCAATCACCAGAGCGGTTGCCGACCAAGCAAGAACCATTCGTATTCCAGTTCATATGGTAGAAACCATTAACAAACTGGTTCGAATTCAACGCCAACTTGTGCAAGAACTTTCTAGAGAACCATCTCCAGAAGAAATAGGCGAACGTATGGGCATAACAGCTGAACGCGTCCAAGCCATTCAAAAAATTGCACAAGAACCGATTTCTTTAGAAGCGCCTGTAGGTGAAGAAGAAGATTCATCTTTAGGCGATTTTATCTCGGATCCTACCGCACTTAATCCATACGAATATACTGTTCAGGAAATGGTTAAACGTACTTTAGATGAAGTGCTTGAGACTTTAACGGATCGTGAAGAAAAGGTCTTAAGACTTAGATATGGTTTACTTGATGGGAAAACCCATACACTGGAAGAAGTCGGAAAAGAGTTTGGTGTGACACGTGAACGTATACGACAAATTGAGTCAAAAGCACTTAGAAAACTTAGACAACCATCTCGTCAGAAGAAACTTAAAGACTTCAATTTAACACGTAGATAATGAAACGCATCGAAGCTTTAAGCAAACTCACAAAAGGGACTAATACACTGCTGGATATCGGAACAGATCATGGCTATCTACTTATTGATGCATTAAATAATCACTATATACAAAAAGGGATTGCTTGCGATATAAACGAACAGCCTTTGAAAAACGCGTATAAAAACATCAAAATGGCCGGTTTGGAATCACAAGTGAGCTTTGTTCTATCCAATGGGTTTCTAAATGTTAACGAACCCTATGATGGGGTTGTAATTGCAGGTATGGGGATGCATTTAGTTAAAACGATATTATCTCAAAAACATCTAACACCAAACAAATATATCGTATCGGTTCATAATCATTTAGACCAGTTTAGAAGATTTATAACTGACAATGGTTTTAAGATTGAAAATGAAGAAGTAATTCATGAAAAGTTTTATTATGTATTGTTTGTTTTAACCAAAAATGAGGAAAAACTCACAGAGAAACAGATGTTTTTAGGACCTGTTTTACAATCTAAAATTGAAGCGTTGTCATATTACGAACATTTATTAAAGATAAACGAAGAACTATATCAAAAGGTACCGACCGTAAGACAACAAAGTCTTGAAGTTCAAATCAAATGGTTGAAAATGGCTATAAAAAGCCTAAAAGCTACTAAAAGTATCAATAAAAAAAGTAGAATTTAGGATAAGGACATTTGTTTAAATATGTGACAATTCAAATTTTTATGAATTATTCGTCATTTTTCTTTACACATTTAGAAAAAAAAAGATATAATGTATATATAGTAAGGGGGGAATTACTATGAATGAAAAATTAGTATTTGCACAAGATTTCGAAAGAGCTTTGCAAGGCTTAAGAAAAAGTGGAATCTATCGTCACAAAAAGTATCAACTTAGCGATGCTGATATCACACTGTTATTCTCTGTAGCATTTGGAGATCCTGACGGGATCAAACCTAGTGCCATCGCAAAGAGATTAAAAGTGACACTACCAGCAATTACACACAAGATGAACAAACTCGTTGAAGATGGATATTTAACACGTAGAGATTCTAAATCGGATCACCGTGTAACTTATGTGCTACTTACTGAAAAAGGACGTATGTTTGTTGAAAGTGTTCAAGACGTCTATTATGCTAGAATTACTAAGTTAATGAAGCATTTAGGTGAACAAGACACTAAGACTTTGTACAGAATTTTAAACAAAGTAAATCAAGCAGGAAAATTATAAGGATGAGGGACATTTGTCCCTTTTCTTTTTTCTGGTTTTTTCTGAAATTTAATGACTTTATCTCTTTACATCCGCCTCATTTTAGGTTATAATAACTTTGCTGTCAAAAATGGTGCAGTAGCTCAGTTGGATAGAGCAACGGCCTTCTAAGCCGTCGGTCGGGAGTTCGAATCTCTCCTGCATCGCCATTTTGATATTACCGCTGATTATTCAGTTATATATAAATAAGGAGTGATTCTATGTCTAGGCGTAAGAAGCCTAACAAGTCAAGTATTCAAAGCTTTATAGTATTCATTGTGTTTGCTCTATTAGTTTTTCTTGTTCTAAATGATGACTTAAAACAAGTTTTCACAGAATTGGCTAATGGACTAATATTGGTTGGTGCTATATTATTAAGCATTTACTTCTTGATTAATGTTATGGACCATTATTTCACTAAAGCTAAAAAGAGATTGTAGTAACTATTCATTCTTATTCGAAAGTTTTTCTTCAAGTTCATCAACTTTTTCTTTAGTAGCTAAATAATCGTAGAACCATGTAGCTATAAGAAATCCAAAAACAGGGGGCATAATTTTATCTGATATATCTAGATCGCCTTTGATTATTCCAAAGAGATTAGCAGTAATCGTCACGATCAATATTAATCCTATAAAAATGATTACTCCATTTAAACAACGTTTTAAAAGTTTGTATTCTGGTTTTCCTAGTTTGAACATATTCGCCAACCCTTTCCCTGGTTTAAGTACCAGGATATATTTTAGAATCTTTGACAAGTTTTGCTTGTCTATATTTGAATTATAAGTCACACTTGTCAGAATGTCAACATAAATAACAAGTTTTACTTATCAAAACCACAAAAGGAGTGATTCAAGTGGAATACCTAAAGCTTAAGGATTTTCGAAACAAAGCACGTTTAAGTCAAAGAGAACTTGCTGAATTACTGCAGATGACTCAAGCCAACTATTGGCTTTGGGAAAAAGGAAAGTCGTTTCCAAATGCCAAACAGATCATCAAGCTATGCGATATATTTAAATGCTCGCCTAATGATCTATTCGGATTTCGTGGCGTTCATGAAATTGTTGGCCAAGCTATCGATGATGCTGAATAATTAACCTTTGTATTTTTCCATATAGGTTTTTTTAATATGCTTTTTATTCACATGCAAATAGCGTTCTGTAGTCTCTAAGTTCTTATGGCCAAGAGTTTCCATAACTGATATTAAATCTGCTCCAGCCTCAAGCCAATTCGTTGCCATGGTATGTCTGAACATATGCGGATGTAGCTCATCGATGTCAAGGATGCGCTTCATCTTACGAAAGAAGAACCTCACATCTTCATATTTAATAAGTCTGTCTTTTTCGTTGTTGTATAACAAGAAATTAGATCGACTTTTTTTTATCGTATCTTGTATTAACTTCTTTGTGTCATTTCTAAAATAAACAACACGATCACTTTTAGTCTTTGTTGTAGTTAATAGTATTTCATTTTTTTTGACATCGATGTTTTTAATCTCGATGCTTAGTACCTCATTGATACGCGCACCCGTATCAATCAGAAGTAGTACCATGGTTTTATAAACAAGATTATTATAGATTGATACATCTAGTGTATGTACATACTTCTTTATCTTGTTCATCGTTCTGTGGTCAATCATCTTAAACGTGGTTCTACGCTCTTTCAATTTCTTAATTGAGTGTAGATAAGGTAAGTCATGGTTCTGATTGATTGACCAGCGTTTAAGCATGCCAATCCTTTTGTTAATGGTTGTATTAGAACATGTCTGTTTCATGTCTGCGATGTAATCATCAAAGACGTAATACTTAATGTCTTCGATATCTAGAATCTCTCTCTTGTCCGCCCACAATAAGAAGTGTCCTAGATGTGACTTATAGTACCGATGTGTACCTAGTGAAAATTGACGCTTCACATATGATATGTAGCGTTCTACTGATTCTCTAATTTGCATAATATGTCTCCCTTTTATTAAATTGTCCCGGTAGCGAAATGTGTAACATTATAATTGTACAATGTAAACATGCTTTTTACTTTAACTATCAACCGTTCCAAAAAAACATCAAGGGT
This sequence comes from Acholeplasma sp., assembly GCA_034006765.1. Lineage (GTDB taxonomy): Bacteria > Bacillota_I > Bacilli_A > Acholeplasmatales > UBA5453 > Paracholeplasma. The sequence continues at coordinate 80,333 of JAVESF010000001.1, forward strand.
ATCGAACATCAATGCCCGAAAGAATTATATGTGTAAGGATATACACATATATACTAAAGTATATATTGTATACACTAACTATCCGCTGTTTTTAACAATCTTTTTATCCTTTGCTTCAGGTTTAGATTTAGAAGCTTTAGCAGATGTTTCAGGAGTAGTTTTCTTCTTAGGTTTCTTTTCTTCTGGATCATCAACTTCGAGTTGTATTTTCTGAGCCTTCCCGGATTTTTTATTTCGTTTTCTATCGATCTCAATTTCTTCATTCATTGATCTGAGTTTCTTAGTTTCTAAATGGAGCTCTTTTATCTGAGCGATTTGTTCTTCAATTACTTTTGTGTATTTCTTGTTTTGATACATAAACTGAGCGTCCTCTACAAGTTGTCTGTTTTCCTCAATGATTTCTTCAGATTTCTTTAGATTAGCTTTCTTCTGATACCAAACGACACTATATAGAGCTGATACTAATAAAAAGAAAATCAATGATATTCCAAACGCTATGATTACAAAAGGTAGTATTTTATCTAACACTATGAGTGTATTTCTCATTACTTCATTTTTATCCATTTGTTTTGTGTGTCCTTTCTCGAATAAGATTATTAGGTTGATACAGCTTAACGTGATCATACACGTCATTCATTGCCATTGTCTCAAAAGAGTCGAAATCTGCCCACTCATTCTTAATATAAAACGACTTAACAGGCTTTACACTCTTTTCTCCGTTTGCATCGATTGAAAATTGGTCAATGAAGAATCCTTTGATTTTAAAACGATATGCGCCTGTTTCAACCAACCAATCAGGATAATCGAATCCAATGTCCACTCTAGGTTGTGTCAGCGATTGTGCTAAGTGCATAAGCTGAATGTCTACTTTACCCATTTGAGTAGAAAAGTAAATGTGCTTAATGTATTTTCTAACTAATACTGCATAATTCATAAAAGGCATGAACTTATCGTTATATTCTGTAGATCCATTTTCGCGATAATTAAGAATTCTATGTCCCTCATCGATGATTAAAGAAGCAGCGATTTTGTGATTTGGAAGTTGAACCATTCTTCTATCTCTCCAGAAGTCTGTAAAGTTGTATAGATAATGATACTTAAAGTAGTAAGTTTTATCTTCTGATAGTCTAGCTTTCTCGAAATCAGAATTGATCAAACTAGGTTTACCGGTCTTTAATCTGAATCGTTCGGCCAACATAAACTGTAGACTTGATTTCCCACATCCGGGAGGCCCAACAATGATATGTACTCCCGGTAGATCATAAATTAACCTATCATTTTTTTTTCGTTTGGATAGAAGATATACAATTATCCATAAAAAATGCCAAGGAAACGTTAAATAGCGAAATTTCTTATACAAAGGATTATCAATAATCTTTTTCTGCTTATCGATTTTATACCAAATTTTATCCTCAATAAAATAGAAAATAGTCAACACGAAGTCAACTATCTTTCTATAAACTATCTCTGTTTTCTCAAACAGTTCATAAATTTTTCTAGCCGAATCTTCGAGTACTTGTTCTAACTTTTGTGCTATAGATATTTTAGCTTGTTGCATTAAATTACCCCGTATCCTTTCAAAATAAGTAGTCCTAGGAGCAATAAGCCTATCCATAAGAGCATACCTTTTGGATCTGTTACTATTAATTTCAAGCTATTCCAGATGCTGCTAACTAAAAGATAAATTGGTCTAACCATAAAAGTTGCAAAGATAATAACTCCAAACAAAATAGCTTTGGAAGGATTTTCTATAATAAACATAAAGCCCTTCCAAAGAAATTCAGTTATCGCTGTCATAATACTACCTCAAAAATAGAAACAACATTATATAAAGACTTATCAATCCTAGCTGTATCAACGCTCTATGTTTAACTTTTTTACTGATCGCAAAAGTGATAATCTTAAAAGTATATACGCCCAGAACGATTGATAACCCAATCGAAATAATTGTATACCAGGTAGACCAAATTTCGCCTAACCCTTTTAAGAATTGATTTTCATTTTCTTCAATAATTGGGTCGCCTGGATGAGAAGGATCTGGAGTCGGGATAACTTGCTCTGGATTAGGAACAAAGTGTTCTACTGAATCATTAACGTATCTTAAGTTTAAAGCTACAGGTTCAATGATATCGACTGCATTTGAACCAAGTTTATCGTGTTGGCCAAGGAAGACTCTATAAACTTTAGAATTTGTCGGAAAAACATCTGACATTGTATAGTTTATATCGCTTTTTGAATTCAAATAAGATAAAAAGTCAGTCTTCTTTTCTGCTGTATAGCTTGATGTAACTTCTTTTATCTGGTCTTCTTCAAACCACCCAAAATTACCAATGTGATCAATAGCTATAGCAGATAGATGTACCATGTTAAATCGTACCCACCAAGCAAAAGTATGTTCAGTTGTAACGCCCTTAACAAGTGTTTTATATCCGTTTTGAGTTGAGCCGTAATAAGGAAACGGCAACGGATAATGATATCTGTACTTATAACTAAAATCAATGCTCGTGACGTCATCCATTTCATAAGGTATCGAAACATCAACATAAATCATATTATAAGTTGAATAGCCATTCCCTGTTACAAATGGTTTACCATAAATCACGTCCGATACAACCTGTTGAAATTCACTCGTTGTGATATTCCAAATAACGTAATCTGAATCATAAACATTTTGAGAATTTAAGTTATAGAACATTAACAAGAATTGATAGTCTGATGTTGCAAAGTACCTGATATGCTTAAATTCTGTTGTTTCGATTGATTCTGGCATTACAACGTTCATAGCTTTAAATCTTTGATCGTCATCAAAATCAAAGTAGAAGTTCCAACTATAATCGTTGTTGACTTCGATAATCGGCACTGTCGTTACTTCGTTTTCTAGGACCTCTGCTAAATTGTTGCTGATGTCATAAGAATTTAAGAGATTATTACCAAAAGGGAGTTGATTGAGATTTGTGATTGTTGTATATAGTTCAACAGGTTCAGTATACTCAACAACGAACCTGATAGAGTATATTCTAAGACCGCCTGTCGTAGTTGAAGGCGCTCCACCAGATGACCCATTATTCCACCAAACCTCGATAGAACTAGACGTCGGAACGTTACCTTTTAGATCTAAACGTTTCGTCTCATAATCCCAATCAGTATTACTAGAATACCACCTATGATTCTCTTCTGGTGTTCCTGTATAAACAGCTTGTAAGTCAAACTCCAAATAAGTTTTACTAATATTTGAAGCCTCGTAATCGTTTAAGTAGCTTAATATATTCGATAGATTGACAGTATATGTAGTTGAGTATCCCATTTTTAAAACAACATAACCAACTGAATTATAATTACTCAAGTTGAATTCAACATTATTGAACGAAACTAAGTTTTTATCAATCAATGATATAGACTCTTTATCAACTGTTGAGAAGTCCTCTGTACTAGCTTTCACAGGTAAAGCTAATATCATTAAGAATGTAGTTGTTAGTATAATTGTTGATAGTATTTTTTTCATTTGAGGACCGCCTTTACTTTAGGTTTAAAGAATTTATATAGCACAAATAGTGATATGATTACTACTGACCAGATTAGGATTGTTTTGAGTAGATTCATCAACTTAGAAACCATTGTTTCTGGTTTCTCATAAATATAATCAGGATTAGGTAAAGTTCCTGAATCTGATACATTTATTTTGATTGAAAAAGTGTTGTCGTAACCCGTTGAATCCACTAATCTGAAAACATAATCGTAAGATCCAGGTATTTCAAAATTAGCTTTGTAGGTGTTGTTCAAAATATACATCTGGGTTGTTTGAATCGTGTAGATATAACCTGTGCTTTCAAGCGCTGTTATGATCGTACTATTTTGAAGCTCTGATGATGTGTTTGTGTAAATATCTTTGTAGTTACCGACCGCTTTTATCTGAGCAGGTAAAGAGTCTATAACATTGACTTCGATATCTTTTGGATATACTATTTCGCCTTCAGCAACATATAGCTGAACGTTATAAGTTCCAATCTGATTACCATTACCCGTAAATTCATCAAAAGAAACAGCAACCTCTCCGATATCTGATTCATAAAAGCTTAAGATATCTGATATCGTTAAAACTTGATTTTTAGCTTTGTGTATTACTTCCGGACCTTCAATAACAGTACTTGCCCTGACGTTGATCACGTCAAGGCAAAATACAGATAAAATTGTTAGAAGTAGTACTGTTATTTTCTTCATAGAAGCACCTCTTTTATTATTTTTTCTTTTTAATTTGATAACCAACAAATAATACTACAGCAAATGCTCCAAAAATCAAGTAGAAGTCTGCAGCTTTAAAGTTGCTTATATTATCAATAATAGTTGATCCACCAGATGTGGTTGGAGTCCATTTAGCATAAAGCGTAATATCAAATGTAATTGAATCACTTACTAAAGAAAATGGTTGAGATAGAGCTTCATCTTTATACCAACCTATAAATGTATATCCTGCTCTTGTTGGATTAGTAACAACTAATTTAGATAAATCAGGTACTATCTTAGCATTAATAGGAGTTCCACCATTGGTTTCAAAATAAACGTGATGATAGATTTCTTCAGAGTTTCCAACGAGTATGCTTGGATTAATTTGCTTAACATTATTATCAGAATCAGTTACTGATAAAGTAATAGCATAAGTTCCTAAAGTCGTTTCGTTACCTGAATACAAATTAGTGAGTACTTCATAAGAAATGATATCTTCACTACGTCTGAGAAACTCGATGATTTGTTCAATAGTGAGCGTATTATAAATATCAGTAGCAATCAATAAATCCGGTGTCGCAAACATTATTGGAGCTTCGATATCGACTAAGTTGATCGTGATTGTAACATCAAGATAGTTACCTGATAAATCACTATATCTCAATACAGCAGTTTTAATGCCCGGAGTTGTCGCTGAAGTGTAATTATCACTGATGACTTGTAGTGTAAGATCGATATTATCAAAGTAATCCACTGCATAACTTCTCGCATTTTTCAAAATAACTGAAATTGGAGTTTTTTTGTTCATTGGTACTATAAAACTTGTAGGACCACTAAATTCTGGTGCGTCAACATCGACAACCATAACTGTGATTGTGATATCTCTGTAGTTTCCTGAGCTATCAGAAGCACGATAGACGATATCATATTGATGTTCTTCGCCGTACCCTTGTTCTGGGTAGTATTCGCTAGAAATAACTTCGATTGTAATATCCTCAACAGAGTCATAGTTATCTGATACCAATAAATCATCAAATAAATCAGTTTCATCAAACACAGGAGGATTTTCAAATGGTATTTCTATAAGTAGATTAGTAATTCCGAAAGTTGGTTTTGTTGTATCTTTAGCAATTACAGTAACAGTTGTTGTAGTAACATTGTTTGAACTATCCGTTACTTGATAATTAATGGTGTATGGAGTATCAATAACGATGCTATTTGAAGTTCTAGCAGTTTCGTAAGTTCCTCCCTGATATGTAATCAAATTTGAAATATCTCCGTCAACATCATCAAGGGCAGTTAATTGTGATCTAATTTGTGCTTCAGTAGGTAAGTTATCAATATCTACAGGGATTGTTGTTGGTTCAATAATCGGCTCATTATCTAGTTCAAAAGAGATATAAAACTGTGTGATTGGATTCGATTCTATTACTCCATATGCAAACAATCCTTCTTCGAAACTGACCAACATAAGCGGATTTGCATTGTCTTCTTTAACTGCATCCACATAGAATTCGTAAGAATTTGTACTAATATATAACCTATCATAAGAAGAAAAATCATACCCGCTTGTTTGTATAGCAGAAGTACTCCATCTGAAGTATTCAGTATCATTATCAGAGATGACTAAATCAACAGCTCCAACCGGGAAATCAATATACTGTTCATTTAATATCGGATTAAGTTTTGATACATCAATAACATTATCAGAGTTGAATGATAGATATTGTTTCTGATTGTGTAGCTTGTAATGAGCTTTATCTGCTGTCAAAGTATCATCAATCTCAAAATATAAATTGACTAAATCACCAGACTGATATTTTGTTATGTCATCAAGAATAAAATTAAAATATTCTCCACCATAAACACCGGGTGATGATTCATAGCCCCTCGAAATTTCAGGTCCAGTTGTTGTATCAATATATATTCCATACCCACCATATTGTAAATACTCTGATATCCTAAGTGTTTCAATCTCTTTAGTAACGTTGTAAACTACAAAAGAAATAGCATTCTCAGGAATATCAAATTCAAAATCGTATTCTTCTAAACTTGACATATAACTCATGTCGATATTTCTTTGCGCATATGGATATACGTAAATACGATCACCTTCTGTAACATAAGTTACTCCGTTAGTAGTTTCAGCATATATATTAACTTTTAGTAAATTAACGCCTAAAAAGGCGGTAATTACCAGAATAAAACTAAGAATTGTTTTTTTCATGTAATTACCACCCCGACTATTTCAATACTTTGTTATAAACAAAATAGGACCCGAAGATCAAACCTAGCACAATCGCTAGAAATGAAGCATAGTCTAAGATATTTGTTCTAACATCAGTAAAGAAATTGTGGATCTCTTTCCACCAACTAGGTGCTGTTGCTGATAGTGTTGTAAATGGAACAATCGCCAACATTAAAGCTGCAACAACTACTACTAAGAAAACAACCTTCCAAATTGATTTCTTTGTAGATTTTTTTAAAACTCTTTTTTTAGCCATGTAAAAACCCTCCTGTGCTAAATTTTTAAGGGATAGCCCCTTACCTAAATTATAAAATAATTTCAATACTTTCGATTTTTAGGGGACAAATTATTTTTTTAAATATAGTGTTGACATTCAAACGTTATAACGTTATAATATAATCAGATAAAGAAAACGGAGGACTTAAAAAATGAAAATTAAATTAGCACAAGGGTTAGCATTAACACAGGAACAACTTAAAGAAGTAGCAGAACTAGTAATGACAGAACCTGACATGGGTTGGGATTATGATGAAACAAGTAGATCTAAAAAAACTGGTGTCTACAATGTGAGCTTATCAGGTCAATTCGGAACCTATGAATATAGAGTCAATACTTCATTTGATTTGATTACTTTAAAGGCTGTTAAATAACAGCTTTTTTTTATTGTTCATAGCGCTCGATATAAGAGGTTTTTAATCTTTAGATAAGTACTCATCCAAAAACAGATTGAAAGTATCTTAGGTAAACAGAAAGTGATTAATCCTTTGACTTTTAGAACGACGGGACTAAAGGGACCCGTCATCCATTTAAAACCCGAAGGGGCCTTTGACTTGTAATCGATACGAAGTAGCGTCTTTGTATCTGGGTTGATTGAAGTAACTAATCGAGAACGTTAGTTAATCTACGATAATAGTACATTTTACGGTCATACGGTTTAACAAAGACTCGAACATATTGATTTATCAATATGAGAGAGTCTTACTATTATGGTGCAATCTAATATAGGCTTGGGTGCAAAGGAGTTTTGAAGGGTGTAAGAGAGAGATATACTTGGGTGCAATCTAATATTATAGAGTACAAAAAAAGACACTGAGTTGACGAGGTTCAGTGTCTTTTTTATGAAGAAAAGGAGTTTTTATGGAGATAAAAGCGATAATTAGTAAGCTTAAAAAAGCTTAAACAACCTACCTGAAGTAGGATATGTTTTGATTAGAAAACGAGCTCAGGGCTAGTATCTATGCCCACAAAACTAGAGAAGTACTGTTTAACAGCAGCGATACGTTCATCACTTTGTTTAACATCTGGTGCGATCTCTTTTGATTCGATATACTTTTGATTTTTAGCTATAATCTCTTTGATTTGTAGATCGTACTCTCTATACATTTCGTTGATTTTATCAACTTCAATTTTTAGAGCATGTCTCTTTTGTTCGTTTTTTTCACGTGAAATTCGCTTTAGAAGAGACTTTGCCTTCGAAGGCTTAATGGTTGCTGGCATTTGATTTCTAAGGTGTTTAATAGGGTTGTCTCGAGATAATAGTTCGACATCTTTTTTCTTCATAGACAAAATACGAAGAAGGGTTTCCTCGTTGACATCTATTCCAGATCTCTTTGTTTTAGATTCATTTTTATATTGTCTTTTAATTAGTCCTATAGATTCTAAAACAGTAAAGCCCCATTGAATTGTACGTTCTGTTCTATTGATTGCTGCACCACGTTTCACAATTCCTTTTTCTGAATATGTATCTCTAATAAAATAATCGTTAGAAAAATTAACAGTGCCAGTCGCTGCATATTGTTTGATAATTTCGTGAGCCATTTTAACATATGAAAAGCCTCTGCCTAACTTTAACCAAGTATCAGCAAATTTATTAGTTTCGAAAGTGTAATCTTGTATTCTCATGTAACCAGCCATATTTTCAAACCCTCCAAGTTAATTATTAAGTAAGTCTTGTTCGTATTCTTCCATATACTCTGGAACGAAAGCTACTTTCTTTTTTTTACGTTTATAAGAGTGATTATGTTTATTATCTAAAAACTTAATAACAAGTGATGTTGTGTTTACTTTATACTGATCAAATGTCTCACGAATTTTCTCTAAGTAGACTTTTGAAAATGAGTTACCAGATTCTTTTGATGATTGAATAGCTTTTATTAAAACGCCATTAAGTACTGATTTTGGATAATTTAAATTGGTTTCATAGAAAGCTTGAACGTGCCATGAAACGATATCAATCATTGAAGGTTCTAATAAAGCTATCATGATTTCCATATACGTTGATTCTTCTAAAACTTGGTTTTTTGTCATAAATAATTGCTGACCTTTCTAGCTATCTCATCAGTACTAGTTGCTAAAGCTAGTAGACTAGCTCAGCACCGAGCTAGTTTCGAATTCCTTTTATGAACGTTCTATAAAAGTGGTTTTGGCTGTTCGATTTTGTTTTAATCGTCTTCACATTTAACTAGGATAACGAATTTTTTATACCTAGCACCAATTCTATTTTTTTAGGAGAGAAGGGAAAATGAAGTTTCCCTTTTGAATCACTAGGATAATTCGGGAGATATGCCTGGATATTTTTAAAGGCAAAAGGCCTTTTCAATCATTGAAGGTTCTAATAAAGCGATCATGATTTTCTGATATTTGTTCCAACAATTCCCCAGGGAAATGTTCCAACAATTGCGACGTATTAAAATTTCAATTGACCATTTTCATCAAGTGGTATCTTCACATATAAGTGAATTGATGTATTTGATTCTGTATAACTGTTGATTGAACTGAAATCGATTGCAGCACTATGCTTTCCAGTATGGCTGTATCCAGGGATACGGTTCCATCCATAAGTCCTAACTTTAATACCGTGAGCTAACACAAATTTACTTGCTTTATCTAGTGAACTGAAGAATGCAATATGTGTCTTTCTTGAAATGTCGTAGACACTGTAGATGTATTTAATCCTTGCCATTTGTTTTGCCGACCTTTCTTTAGCTATCTCATCAGTACTAGTTGCTAAAGCTAGTAGACTAGCTCAGCACCGAGCTAGTTTCGAATTGTATTTGGGAGTTACAATTCTATTTTAATAAGAGAAAAAGCTCTTATTTATCTCTACGTTTGTTTTCTACATCATCCAAAACTTTATAATAAAGCCAAGAAATCAATATAAAGACCGCTAAGAAAAATAGGTTATAAACGAGATATGTAACAGTAATATCAGTCATGATCAATAATCAACTCGCAATCTGTAAAACCAACCTCAAATCTAATTGCTTTTAGTATTTTATCTAATGTATCTGGTTGAAGACTATTAAAATTAGCTCTTTTCTTTTTTGGTCCTAGACTAACACTTTTAGTCTTGATAATCTCAATAAATGGAGTACTAACCCACTTTGATTTCACTTTAATATACTTACTTGCAGGTTTCATATTCAATTACCATTTTTGCATTATTAATGCCGAATAGGTGTTGCATAGACCTCATGAGCATTTCTCTGTGGTCGTTACTATAAGTTGAATAATCTCGTCTTTTAGCTTTAGGACCTAGTTTAACTTTCTCAGTTAATCTCATTTGAAGTATAGTACTAATAGCCCATTTGTTACCGATTTTTATGTATATTCTAGTTTTAGTCTTCGGCATCTTCTGATACCTCTAATACTTCTAAATCATTTTCAGAAAATCTATTTCCAATAAAAATATCATTTTCGATTGTTTCACTAAAACTAACTTCTTTATGAACAAAGTTTGATATCGAAAAAATATGAGAAGCTTCTATATCAAAAAATGTAAGAATCACAGACCCAGTTTCTAATAGTTCTTCGTAAACCATTAATTTTGTTTGTGTGTCTGCATGTTCAATCAAATCAATCAGTTTCTTAAATACTTCGTCTCTTTCTTTTAGCATAATCGTGCCGACCTTTCTCGCCTTAGTAGGCTATGTGGAAGTATAAGAGGTCGGCGAACGCCTTATACTCCCACATAGAACACTAAAGCGGTTCTATATGCTCAATTTTAGGCTTATCTTATTTTGATAAGCTTCTTTTTTGTATCTGATTAAGTACTTGATTCTTTTAAGTTCGGATTCAGAATAGCCACCCCTTTGCGAAAGCATAAAATCATCCGCTGTTTTAACATCTGGAGCATGTTTTAGTACACGTTTATAAAGCCTGACATCTCCGACTGGTTTCGGAAAAAGTTTTAAGCTCTTTTCGATTGTCTGATATGCTGTTTTCATTTATGTACCTCTCTAAAAATAAAACGCCTTCATCGGCGTTTGTTTTAAATTGATTACGGTTATACGCCGCTCCCATACATTGCGCGGTCTTCTAAGCCGTCGGTCGGGAGTTCGAATCTCTCCTGCATCGCCATTTTGATAATTAGAAACACCTCACTTTGTGTGGTGTTTTTTTGTATACTTAAGGTAGCAATAAAAATATTAGTTTAAAGGCATCCAAGTGGCATTGATAGAAAAAAAAGAAGTCAAGAAATCATGGATAGTATTCAAAAAACGATGATTTAGACTGTTGATTTTTAGATTGTATTTGCCCAGTCTAATTGTTTTAAACGTAAATTATGTATAGAATAAGGAGACTTTATTAAAATACTTCTAAGCAATGTCGTTGTCATGTATGATTTTTTACATGAAAACGTTTGCACTATATCAGGATTCATAAAATGTTGCTATAATCTATATAGGAAAATCGAGGAAAAAATTTATGGCAATGATTGAATTAAGAAATGTGAAGAAGTGTTTTAAAAAACCTGTAAGAAAACCTGGTATTTTAGGGATGTTTAAAACACTATTTAGCATGAAATATACGGTAACGGAAGCCGTTAAAGACATTTCGTTTAGTTTGAATGAGGGAGAAATAGTGGGTTACATTGGGGCCAATGGGGCAGGAAAATCTACCACTATTAAAATGATGTGTGGGATATTGACACCCACATCAGGTGAAATATATGTAGATGGGTATTTGCCCTATGATCCTAAACAAAGAAAACATGTTTTAGGAAAAATCGGCGTTGTTTTTGGGCAAAGAACTCAGCTTTGGTGGGATTTGCCGCTTGTCGAGTCATTAACTATTTTAAAGCAAATTTATGACATCAAAGAGAGTGATTACCAAGAAAGATTTGACTTTATCAAAGAAGTGCTTGATTTGACACCGTTTTTAAGTCAACCCGTTCGTACCTTATCTTTAGGGCAACGTATGCGCGCAGATTTGGCAGCAAGTTTAATTCATAACCCCAAGATCTTATTTTTAGATGAACCAACTATTGGATTGGATGTTCTAGTCAAAGACAAGATGATACAAGCCATCAAAGACATTCATCAGAGATATCATACAACCATTGTGCTTACGACACATAACATGGATGATATTACCGATTTATGTCAAAGGGTGATTATTTTGGATGAAGGCATTATCTTGTATGACGGACCACTCAAAATGCTTAAAAATAAATTTGGAGACATTAGACATATTAAGTTTACTTGTAAAGAGAAGTTTGATACAAACGTATTCAAACACCATTTTGATGGTCTTTGCGATGTTGTTTTAGAAGATGAGACTTATAGTATTGCTTTTGATATTTCAAAAATAAGCATTAACCAAGTTCTAAAAGTTATCTTGGATAATGCATCTGTTTCTGATATTTCAATCGTTGAAAACTCTTTAGAAAGTATTGTGAAAACAATCTATGAAACCAAAAAATATTAAAAAGTATATGGCTTTCAGTAAAGCCGGTATATTAAGCGGCTTTGCCTATAAATTTAGCGCTTTTGGTTGGCTATTAGGGGATGCAATTTCATTGATGATTCTGTATTTTTTATGGAAAGCGATTTACCAAAACGCCAGTAGCGATGTCATCAATGGCATGACATTTGAAGAAATGGTGTCCTACTTGATTTATGCAAGGATTGGTACCACTTTGGTGTTTTCTACTGCGTCTTTTTGGATCATTGGAGAAGATATTTATGAGGGTAATATAGCCATTAGTCTGATTAGACCAATCAATTATAGGTATCGACTACTCGCAACTAGTTTCGGGAATTTTTTATCAGCACTCATTTTGATGTTTGTGCCTTTGATGAGTCTTTCAATGCTATTATTTCATTTCACACTCGAAATACCCATTCCAGGTATTTTGAATTTTGGTTGGTTTTTTGCAAGTGTCATTCTGTCTTTTATGATAGCAGATTCATTGAATTTTTTAATTGGTGAGATGGCCTTATTTACAAACGCTCTTTTTGGATTGATGATCATTAAAAATATCACGTTATCCTTTTTCTCGGGAAGCTTATTACCGTCGTCTTTCTTTCCGAACTGGTTGGAAATAACCATGAAGTTTTTACCCTTTCAAAGCATGATTGAAACACCAATTATGATTCTGATGGGTAAACTTGAGGGGTATCAGTTATTATCCACGTTTTTGATGCAGTTTGTTTGGGTGTTTGTATTGAATGCCGTTTGTAATCTTTCTTTCAACGCGATGAAAAAAAGAGTTGTCAGTGTAGGAGGATAACATGAAAAAATACGTGAAATTATACCCTTATTATGTGTCTAGGAGTATAAAGGCAAGACTTGCTTATCGATTTGATGCTTTTATTGGCATTTTCGGATTTTTGCTTGAAAATGGGATTATTTTTTCTACCCTATATTTGACAATTTCTAGTATTCCAGCGTTAAATGGGTGGGATTTAAACATGATGGGGTTCTTGTATGGTTATTACTTGATTCCTAAAGCGATTGACCATATATTTTCTGATCAAATATGGCAGCTCGGTAATGGGGGCATTACCAGAGGCATTCTTGATAAATATTTAATTAAGCCTTTAAATCCATTATTTCAATTGGTTGCAGAAATGATTCAACTAGAAGGGTTTGGAGAACTCATTCTAGGCATCATATTTCTATGTGTGTTTGGTAGCAAACTAACGATCAATTGGCACTTTTCAAATACAATTGGATTGTTGGTTTCTGGGTTTTTCGCAATCTGGTTTTTCTTTGCGATTAAGTTAATTTTTGGGTCTTTATCATTTTGGACAAAAAGAAGCATTGAAGTAATGACCCTGGTTTATGACTTTTCTAACTTTGCCAAATATCCGGTTGATATCTTTAGTAAATCCATTCAATTTGTGTTAACGTTTATTTTGCCTTTCTCGGTGGTGATATTCTTTCCGATAAGAGCTTTCTTGTTTAATGAAAATATGTGGATTGTGACCCTCTATGTTGCGATTTCGAGCGTTGCGATGTTTTTGTTATCATACTTTATTTGGACTAAAGGTTTAAAAAAATATGAAAGCGCTGGCAGTTAAAGAAGTAATAATATTGAAAGCTTTAAAAATCTCTTGTTTATTCTTATTGTGTTTCGTGATAAAATGGTAAAAGAGTGGTCCGGTAGCTCAATGGATAGAGCAGTACCGTCCTAAGGTAACGGTTGAAGGTTCGAGTCCTTTTCGGATCGCCATTTTATTAAAAAAGGGAGTAAATATGAAAAAACTAGTAATATTTAGCCTTTCATTGATGATGATAGTTCTTTTAAGTGCTTGTGGTAAAACCACCTATAAAGTAACCATCGATCCAATGAATGGCCAAGCATCGACTGTAGTAACAGTAGAAAAAGGTAAGACAGCACTAATACCGTCAGATATCACTAAAGAAGGGTATGTATTTGCAGGCTGGTTCGAAGGCGATGAACCATTTTCAGAAGCAACATCGATTCAAAAAGACACATCGATTCACGCAAAATGGACTGCAAACCTATATACAGTAACGTTTATTAACGCTGGAACTCCAATTGCGCCAGTGGAAGTCGCGCATGGGGAACTATTAAGTGAACCTTTGGCGCCTATTAGGGATCATTATACGTTCAAACAGTGGACAGATGGCACAGACATTTATGATTTTACAAAACCAGTTACAAGTGACTTGTTCTTATATGGAGAATTTGATATCAATAGCTATCAAGTATTATTTGATACGCTTGGTGGCACACAAATAGAACCACAAAGTGTGGAAGCAAAAGGCTATGCTGAAATGCCGTCAAATCCAACTAAAAAAGGCTTTCAATTTGAAGGTTGGTACATTGGCGAAAAAGTATTTAATTTTTCAGATCCAATTTTAAAAAATACGGTGATTACTGCTAAATGGCGAACATTTGAGCATGAATCTTATTATGATGGCATGGCTGGCTTGACAGGTGATAACTTAATCATATTCCTAAACAACTTACTTGAAGCAATGAGTGGGAAAAACTATGATTATGCTAGAAATGCGCTTCAAGTGTCTGATAAGGACCCTGATGCAAGCGGGAAACTTATTGAGTTTTATACAGGTGCATCGATTTCAGCTACTTGGGATTCAGGAAAGACTTGGAATAGAGAACACGTTTGGCCTCAATCGTTACTTGGTGAAAGTGCAGGAAGTAGTGTTAATTCGGCTTCAGATCTACATAATTTAAAGCCGTCTGACCCAGGGATTAACACCTCTCGTAGTAATAAGTGGTATGGTCCATCTACGACGCCATATTCGTATGCGCCAAACAGACAAGATATTAAAGGCGACATTGCTAGAATATTGTTTTACATGGATATTCGTTATGACAAACTTGAACTTGTTAATCTAACCGGTACTGTGACCCCTTATACTTATCAAATGGGGGATTTAGCGACTCTATTACTATGGCATGTCGAAGACCCAGTGGATGATTTTGAACGTAATAGAAATAACGTCATTCACACCCAACAAGGCAATCGTAATCCGTTTATTGATTACCCAGAACTTGTAGGACGTATATACAACTAAGCTTAAACCGTGAAACTTTAGTGTTTCACGGTTTTTATTTTCAAAAAGCCGGTCAATCGTAGTATAATAATCAAAAAGGGGTTGAGCATATGAAAGTAGTAAATGAAGAAATGCTAGAAGGTTTAGATTACGATTACCAGCAAAGTGACTTGCACAAGGTGGTAAGACGGGTTTTATCTAAAACTGGATTAGAAAGCGTAGCATACGTAAATGAATCTCAGAAAGACACTCAATTTAAATTTTCAATAGATATTGAAACATTACCTGTTACCAATCAAAAATCATCAGGCAGATGTTGGTTGTTTGCAGGATTAAATGTCTTAAGAGAACTGGTTGCGAAAAAATACCAATTAAAGGATTTTGAGTTTTCTCAAAACTATCAGGCTTTTTGGGATAAATTCGAAAAAATCAACTATTTCTTAGAATCAATGGAAGATTTTTTAACATGTGATTCCGACGATAGAACCCTCAAACACTTGCTTCAGCAAGGGATTCAAGATGGTGGACAGTGGGATATGTTTGTTTCACTGGTTCTGAAATACGGCGTTGTACCTAAAGAAGCGATGCCTGAAACTTATCAATCGAGTAATACGGGTTTAATGAACCGCATCATTAACATTAAATTAAGAAAATATGCTGCAGATGCGAGAGCCTTGGTAAAAGAAGGTAAAAATGCGGATAAAGACCTTTTAAAATCAAGCGTTTTAAAAGAACTGTATAACTACTTATGTGATTCATTTGGTGTCCCACCAAAGCGTTTTGATTTCGAGTATGTGAATAAGGAAAATGTCTATACACGGGTTCAAAATCAAACGCCAATTGATTTTTATACTCAGATTGGCATCGATTTAAACGAGTATGTGTCAGTCATTCATGCACCAACCGAAGATAAGCCCTATATGAAAAGTTATACAATCGGTTATTTGGGCAATGTAGTGGGTGGTAAGACAATCACGCATCTTAATCTTGAAATGGATCGTTTAGTAGAGCTTGTTGTATCTCAACTAAAAGACAAAGAAGTCGTTTGGTTTGGTGCAGATGTCTCTCGAGATGGAGATAGAGAAAAAGGCATATGGGATGATCAAGCCTATGATTTTGAAACGGTATTGCAAATGCCACTTAGAATGACCAAAGCACAGCGCTTAGATTATCTGCAAGGTGCAATGAATCATGCGATGGTTATTACGGGTGTAAATCTTTTATCAGATAAACCTACTAAATGGAAAATCGAGAATAGTTGGGGACATGATAAAGGCAACAAAGGGTATTATTTGATGAGTCAGTCATGGTTCTTAGAACACACTTATCAAGCCGTTATTCATAAAAAGTATTTGACAAGAGAAGAACTTAAAGCGTATCAAAAAGAGCCTGTTTTACTAAAACCTTGGGATCCAATGGGCGCCTTAGCATAATGGAATTTTGTCGTAAAGATGGCTACTGTATTTCTGTGGATGTGGATGCCACAGGGAAACTAATTTTTACTTATTATGATTTAGGCATTCATAATGAAAACACGCTTTATGTTTCAAGTGCTAATAAGTATGAAGAAAGTATTATCATCGATCGTAATGACAAGCTAAAACTATATGAGGTGTTAACACAAACCAGTTTGGTTTATTCAGATGAAAATCTGTTTGAGGCCATTACACAACACTTTTACCAAGTTTCTGGATTAGAAGAGATTAAAAAATTCTTAGATCAAAAAGACATTATTTTCAAACCCTATACTTGGGTCGAGTTTTACGACTAACATAATTAAAAAACGTTCAATCTATCATATTATAGACTGAACGTTTATTTTTATTCGATTGTTGCAACTTCACTGAAGTCCAAGCGGAGAGAAGGATAACCTTCATCGTCTTTGACTCCAAATGAAAGTGCCATAACAGCTTCGTGGTGATCGAGTCCAAAGGCCGTTGGTGCATTTACTTTATCAAAACCGCCGATTGGGCAAGTATCTAGACCATGTGCCCTAGCATTAAGCATTAAAGTCATTGCAATGAAACCCGCATCTAAGTAAGCCGTTTTAATGACATCAAGGTCACTAATCGATGATTCTTTAAAAGCGTTGAGTTGTCTGTCTCTTACGTCTTGAGACATTGTACCATTGGAAACTTGTTTATCATAAATTAGAGAAGCTCTAGATGCGAATCTGGTATCAACCAAAATTACAACCATGAAAGCAGAAGTTTCATATTGGCTTCTATTCCAAGGAAACAAATGAGAGTACTTTTCTTTTGCCTCATTTGATTTGATTACTTTAAACGACCAAGGTTGTAGATTGTTTGCTGAAGGCGCTCTTAATGCCTCGTTGAAAATAGTTTTTATAACAGTGTCATCAACGCTTAGTTCTGTTTTATATTTACGGATGGACCTTCTGTTTAATAAAATATCTTTAAAATCATTATTTGTTTGCATATATATAATACCTCTTTCCTTACATATTATAACATGGCAATTTAATTCGGTTTCGAAATATGCTCAACTTTTTTTAAGCTTTTAAAACAGCGGTGTTTTTGATTGTGTTATACTATTTATGAGGTGTTAGTTAATGACAAAATTTATCTTTATCAGACATGGCGAACCTAGATATGACGAGGTCGTTGAAAGAGGATTTAAAAATCAAGGGTATGACTTGGGAAAACTGACCGAAAGAGGCGTAAACCAAGCCGAAGTAGTCTCAAAAGACCCAAGGTTGAATGGGGCAGAAGTGATTGTGAGCTCTCCCTATACAAGAGCCTTACAAACTGCTGCGATTATCTCTAAAAATACACAAATTAACTTAAATGTTGAAACAGATTTGCATGAATGGATGCCGGATACCACTTTTTCTGATCGAAATGATTTGGATAAAGCCTATCCTGAATTCATGAGGGAAAAAGGCAAAAGACATGCCAACACAGTTTTTCACTTTGAATCAATGGATGAGGTTGTACGAAGAACTAGAAAAGCACTTAAGCCATATTTAATATATGACAAGGTTATTGTAGTTTGTCACGGTATCGTCATTTCATCGTTCACACATATAGAAGACATGATTGAACATTGTGGAATCAGGGAGATGGACTTAGATGAGTCTTTTTTCAAGTAAACTTTTAGCTTGGTATGATTTAAATAAAAGAAATTTGCCATGGAGACATACAAATGACCCTTATAAAATATGGGTATCTGAAGTGATGTTGCAACAAACACAGGCAGTCACCGTGATTCCATATTATCAACGGTTTATTGAGTCATTACCGACTGTTTTTAGTCTTGCGGAGGCCGAAGAAACAGTCATTCTGAAGCTTTGGGAAGGTTTAGGCTATTATTCACGTGTTAGAAACATGCAAAAAACAGCCTTAGATATTGTTAAAAAATACAATGGCATTTTTCCAAATACACTAGAAGAGCTTAAGTCTTTAAAAGGGATTGGACCATATACAGCTGGTGCAATACGTTCGATTGCATTCAATCAGAAAGCTTCTGCTATTGATGGAAATGTTAGTCGAGTTTTAACGCGACAATATGAAATAGAATCAGATATTTCAAAACCATCAGTCATGAAATACTTAGAACAATTGAATGAGCCTTTAATCGATGATGAAAGGCCTTCAGATTATACACAAGCTATCATTGAATTAGGGGCTACTGTTTGTCGTAAAACACAACCACTTTGCGATCAGTGTCCTGTTTCAGATACTTGTTTGGCTTTTCGTAATCAACGACAATCTGAAATGCCTTACAAGGCGAAAAAAGAGCCTAAAAAAGTTTTGAACTTTATAACCTTTATTTTGTTAGATGAATCGAATGGGTTGATTCTTTATCAACAAAAAAGCCGTTTGCTAGAAGGCCTTTATTTGTTGCCTCAAATCGAATCTGAATCGCTACTTTATGCATTAGAGTGGCTCGAAGAAGAAGGGTTCAAGGTATTATTTAACGAGTCTATTAAGACCTATAAACACGTGTTCACGCATTTAATTTGGCAAATGGATGTTTATTATGTGAAAGTGATAAAACCAGAGTCAATTGAGTCGGTCGGCAACTATCAAACAAAACCAATTGCAACTGCACATAAACGGATTCTCGATCAAGAGTTAGATGCATTAATGACAAAATAAAAAAAACACCAATTGGTGTTTATTTTTCAAATAATTCTTTGAAACCCGTGTTTTTTTGAAGCACTTTATATAAGGGTAATCCCACTACATAAGTGACAACGAATTCACCAATGAAAACGGAAGGCATTCCTAAATATAAGGGTGTTCCAAACGCCAAGTATAAGGATAAACCTACCAGCAAACCGTTAAAGACGCTTGGTGCAAATAATGCAATATACTTATTTTTTATGGTGATCATAGTCAATAGTGATAAGAATGTTGCAAGTACACCTAAAGTTAAATCAAACGGTAGCATTGGACTAGCTGGGGTGAAGAAGTTAGCTACAAACGTACCAATCGTAAGACCAATCATGACTTTTTTATCAAAAAAGACTAAGATTAATAGAATCTCTGCGACTCTAAACTGAACCTCTCCAAAACTAATTGGGATGAAGGCAAAGACGAGCGACACGTAAAGTGCTGCAATTAAAGATTGTTTTATCCAATCTTTTAAAGTAAAATGAAACATAGTATTTTTCTCCTTGTTTTGTTTTCGCAGGTAACTAGTACTGCGGGCGGATAAGCCAATACAAATATAACACTATTATGATATAATTTCAATGAAAAGAGGTTTTTTTTATGTCAATTAGATTTGAACTCATCCATACATGCAAACAATCGGGCGCAAGATATGGATTACTACATACGCCACATGGAACGTTTGAAACACCAATTTTTATGCCGGTTGGCACGTTAGCTACAGTCAAGACGATGACACCAGAAGAAATAAAAGAAGTTTCAGATGGGTTAATTTTGGGTAATACGTACCATTTATGGCTTCAACCAGGTGAGGATATTGTTCATGCTCATGGTGGTATTAGAGGCTTTATGAAATGGGATGGAGCACTACTAACAGATAGTGGAGGATTTCAAGTTTTTTCTCTAACAGATATGCGCAAAATCAAAGAAGAAGGCGTCTATTTTAAACATCACAAAAGCGGCGAATCGTTGTTTTTATCACCTGAAAAAGCGATTGAGATTCAAGAAAAACTCGGAGCAGATATTATTATGAGTTTCGATGAATGTCCACCTTCAGATGCGTCCTATGCCTATACAAAAGATTCGTTAGAACGCACATTAAGA
This sequence comes from Acholeplasma sp., assembly GCA_034006765.1. Lineage (GTDB taxonomy): Bacteria > Bacillota_I > Bacilli_A > Acholeplasmatales > UBA5453 > Paracholeplasma. The sequence goes on from JAVESF010000001.1 coordinate 100,820, forward strand.
TGGGCGAAACGCGGTAAAGATGCACTTAAAACAGATCAAGCTTTATTTGGTATCGTTCAAGGCGGTCTTTATGAAGATTTAAGAACATATAGTGCTGAAAAGCTTGTGGAAATGGACTTTCCTGGTTATTCAATTGGAGGGTTGTCAGTAGGCGAATCCAAAAAAGATATGTATCGCATTTTAGACCATGTCAATCCGATTTTACCAAAAAACAAACCTAGATATCTAATGGGTGTTGGTTCTCCTGATGACATCGTTGAAGGCGTAATTAGAGGGGTCGATATGTTTGACTGTGTACTACCTACTAGAAATGCTCGACATGGAACGGCATTAACTACTGAGGGGAAAATCCAAATTAAAAACAAACAATTTGAAATGGATTTTAAACCGCTAGATCCTAATTTAATCACCCCAATTTCAAAATACACTAGATCTTATGTTAGACATCTATTTAAGGCTGACGAGATACTAGGAATGCGCATCATGACATACCAAAACTTAGCTTTTCTTAAGCATCTCATGAAAGAGATTAGACAAGCCATTCAAGAAGACAGATTACTCGATTATAAAAAAGATTTTTTTAAACGATATGGCTATACAAAATAAAGATAACAAAAATTAACTTTATACACCTTTTATTTAAATGCGATTTAGTGTAAAATGAATAATAGGTATTCATATATTTTTAGGAGGGTTAATATGGTATTTGGAGAAAACGACAGCTTCAATCAAAAACCAGTCATCAAAGTAATTGGTGTAGGTGGTGGCGGTGGTAATGCCGTCAATAGAATGATTGAGAATGATGTCAAAGGTGTAGAGTTTGTTGCTGTAAATACCGATGCCCAAGTATTAAGAGTATCGCGTGCAGAAACAAGACTGCAAATCGGAAAACATTTAACAAGAGGTTTAGGCGCAGGTGCAAAGCCAGAAATTGGTAAAAGAGCTGCTTTAGAATCTGAAGATGAAATACGTGCCGTATTAAGTGATGCTGACATGGTTTTTATTACCGCTGGAATGGGTGGTGGGACCGGAACGGGAGCTGCACCAATCATCGCGAGACTAGCCAAAGAAATGGGTTGCCTAACGATAGGGATTGTGACCAAGCCGTTTGCTTTTGAAGGCCCGGCTAGAACACATGCAGCAATTGCTGGATTAGAAGAGTTGAAACAATTTGTTGATACACTTATCGTTATTCCAAACGAAAGATTGTTATCGATTATCGAACCTAACACACAAATGTTGGATGCGTTTAGAGAAGCGGATAATGTGCTTAGACAAGGGGTTCAAGGGATTGCAGAGATCATTGCAGTACCTGGATTGATAAACGTAGACTTTGCTGACGTAAGAACCGTTATGGAAAACAAAGGAACCGCTTTGATGGGGATTGGGATTGCCTCTGGCGAAAACAGAGCAATTGAAGCTGCTAGAAAAGCGATTCATTCTAAGTTATTGGAAGTTTCAATAGATGGCGCAACCGATGCCATTGTGAATATTACATCTGGCACAAGCATTACACTGTTTGAAGTGTCTCAAGCACTAGACGAAATAAGAAATGCTACGGATTTTGAACTTAATGTCATTTATGGTACTGCTTTAAATGAGGATTTAAGAGATGAAATGATCGTGACTGTCATCGCAACAGGGTATGAATTGAAGGCTAAAGAATCAACTATCGATGATTTTGCTACCCAAATCTTCAAGAAAACCACCAATGACCAAGTCAAGATTACACCTACTGGGTTTGAAAAACAATCTGAGTATCGCGAACCTGTAGAAGAAAAGAAAACCAATAAATTGCCATCATGGCTACAAAGTAAAAAATAAGAAAGGCTATTAAGCCTTTTTTGATGAAGGGACAGTAAAAGTATGTTAAAAGCAGGCATTGTTGGATTACCGAATGTCGGAAAATCCACATTATTTAACGCCATTACAAAAAGTGCAGCTCTTGCTGCAAATTACCCATTTGCAACGATTGATCCAAATGTAGGGGTCGTGACATTGAAAGATAAACGTTTAGACGTCTTAGCTACTATGTATAAATCAGGTAAAATCGTACCTACAACTGTAGAATTCACTGATATAGCAGGTTTAGTCAAAGGCGCATCAAAAGGCGAAGGCTTGGGGAATCAATTCTTAAGTCACATCCGTGAGGTGGATACCATTTGTCAAGTGGTTCGTTTGTTTAAAGATGAAAACATCATTCACGTTGAAGGGTCAGTAGATCCACTTAGAGACATTGATATTATTCAACTTGAATTGAACATTGCAGATTATGATACAGTGATGAAACGTATTCCAAAAATTGAAAAAAAAGCAAAATCGGGTGGCAATTCAGATGAAAAAGCTGAATATGAAGTCCTAGTGAAAATCAAAACTGCACTAGAAGAAAATACACCAATCCGTTTAATGGATTTATCTTTAGAAGAAAGATCAGCTATCAAAAGTTACAACTTTTTATCCTCAAAAGCGATGGTTTACATTGCGAATGTATCCGAGACTGAGATTATGACTTTGGATACCAATCCTATTTATCAAAAACTGATTGAAAAAGGGGAACATGAGGATGCTGATGTTGTCGCAATTTCAGCACAAATCGAAGCGGAACTTGCTCAATTGACAGATGAAGATAGAGCATTATTCATGGAAGAACTCGGGTTAGAAGAGTCAGGGTTAGATCAATTGGTTAGAACCACATATCACAGATTAGGCTTGGAAACGTACTTTACTGCCGGACCAATGGAAGCTAGAGCTTGGACATTTAAAAAAGGGATGACTGCGCCTCAATGTGCAGGGATTATTCATACTGATTTTGAAAGAGGCTTTATTAAAGCAGAAACAGTAGCGTATGATGATTTAGTTAAATACGGCTCCTATATGGGTGCTAAAGAGGCCGGAAGAGTAAGACAGGAAGGCAAAGATTATCTTGTGAAAGATGGCGATGTCATGCTGTTTAAATTCAATGTCTAATCTTAAAAAAAACACAAAATCTCTGCTTGAGGAAATTAGTGAATACCCAAATGTATCGCTGATTTGTGCTTCAAAATACTTAAGCGCACCGATGATCAAAGAAGTCTATGAAGCAGGGGTTACACATTTTGGTGAAAACCACGTTCAATCGCTTCAACAAAAACTTGTTGAGCTAAAGGATTTGAACATTTGTTGGCATTTTATAGGACATTTACAGACCAATAAAGTTAAAACAATCATTAATCAAATTGATTACTTACACTCACTAGATAGGTTGAGTCTTGCGAAGTCTATTCAAAAGTATCGTGATACTGAACTCAAATGCTTTGTAGAGGTGAATCTCTCGAAAGAACCCTCCAAAAGTGGCATTTTTGAAGAGGCGTTAACGGATTTTTTAAACTTATTAAAAGAGTATGATAAAATAAAGGTAGTAGGATTAATGACGATGGGTGTTTTAGATGATTTGGAAAAGACCAATGAGTTATTTATCCGGTTATCAAAATTGAAAAAAGAATTTGAATTAGACCATTTATCAATGGGCATGACCGATGATTATCCGCTAGCAATAAAAGCTGGTAGTGATTTTATCAGAATAGGCCGAAAATTCATTTTATGAGGTGACTTATGGCAATATTTAGCAAACCAAAAAGAGAACAAAAACTGCCAAACTATCAAGGGGAATCCATCTCCAGTAGTTATGACCGTATTATATTCGAAAGTTTAGAAACAGATGATGATGCATACATCACAATGCTTGCTAGAGATCTAATCGATGGCAATCCGCTCGTTCTAAACTTCGAAGAACTATCACCAGATCCGGCTAATAAAATCATGGCTTTTTTGTCGGGTGTTATTTTCACTTTAGAAGGTCAAATTGTGCAAATCAATAAAAAAGTGTTCTTATTCGCAAGAGAACAAGAATTTAAAGATGGCACTTTGAAACAATTTATAGATGAATACAAAGAATGATTTTCTTAAAAAACTCAAAAATCTTAAAGAGCGTTACTATAAGCCGATCCTGTTTAAGTTCTTGAACCCTCAAGAACGTGAATGGGTTCGTTCTATTTTTAAGGACTTCGTTGTCTATGAAAGTGATGATTTTAGTGAATATAGACGCGTCTTTGTATCTGACACTGACACTAACCCTGATTTTGAGATTTGTAGGCTTAAGACATTATGTAAAGACGAAACCATTACGCATCGAGATGTTCTTGGGTCTATCATGGCACTTGGCGTTTCCCGTGAGGTGATAGGTGATATCCATTTAGTCAATGATGAGATCCATATCGAAGTGGTCAAACAAATGTGTTTATACATTAAAGAACTTAGACAAATCAAAAGAAATTATGTTCACTTTGAACAGTCACAAGACAAACCCGTTCTTCCCGATTTGGCGACTGAAACGATTTCTATTAGTCTAGATAGCTTACGTATAGATGCGATTATCGCAAAAGCTTTTTTGATTAATAGGGAAGATGTCAAAACACTAGTAAATCAAGATAAAGTTAAAAACAACTTCGTTTTGGTTCAAAAACATACTACTATTTGTAAGCCTTGTGATATAATATCAGTTAGAGGATTTGGTAGGGTTGTCATCTTAGAAATACTAGGTACATCCAAAAAACAAAAAACTCGAGTAAAATGTGAATTGTTACGATGATGTGGACAACGCCTTAGTAGGCAAGATTATAGCGACTTAGGGAAGGTGGAAGCCTAAGCAACAAACTACTAAAGGATATCACCATTGAGTAACCATGCAAACGCTGCTATAAAGCGAAGAGGGCTAGATGTTTATCTAGAACTAAGGTGGTACCGCGATTTTTCGTCCTTAGATTTATTCTAAGGGCTTTTTTATTTTTAACAGGAGGTTTCTATGGAACTAAAAGACACACTATTATTACCAAAAACCAGTTTTGAAATGCGTGGGAACTTGGGCGTACGAGAACTAGAATTTCAAAAAAGATGGGAAGAACTCAATCTTTATGAACGCGTATTAGAACAAAACAAAAAGGGAGAACCGTTTATCTTACACGATGGGCCACCTTATGCCAATGGTGCCATCCATATTGGACACGCACTCAATAAAATCTTGAAAGACTTTGTATTAAGGTATAAGACTATGCAAGGTTTTTACGCGCCATACATTCCAGGTTGGGATACTCATGGCTTACCTATTGAACAAGCATTGACCAAAAAAGGCATTAAACGCAAAGAAATGTCAGTGAGCGATTTTAGGCGTCTTTGTCATGATTATGCACTTGAACAAATCTCCATGCAAAAAACCCAATTTAGACGTTTGGGTATTTTAGGAGAATGGGATACGCCATACATCACTTTGAACAAGGCGTTTGAAGCAGATCAGTTAAGAGTCTTTGCTGAAATGGCGGATAAAGGCATTATATATAAGGGATTGAAACCAGTGTACTGGTCTCCTAGCAGTGAATCCGCGCTTGCAGAAGCTGAAATTGAATATCAAGACGTTGAAAGTCCTTCGATTTATGTAGCATTTGATGTGGTTTCAGAGAAGTATAAAGGATATAAGCTTATTATTTGGACGACAACACCTTGGACATTACCGGCTAACTTAGCAATTTCGGTAAACTCCAATTTGGAATACGTGTCCTTTGAAGTTAAGGGGCAAACGTATGTAGTGGCTAAAACATTGCTAGAGAAAGTCACTGATGTACTGGGGTTTGAGTCAGTGGTCATTAAAGAAACTTTTAAAGGTACTGAACTAGAATACGTGAACTATGAACATCCGTTAAATGGCAAGATTTGTCCAGTGATTTTAGGCGATCATGTTACAGATTCTGACGGGACCGGATTGGTACATACTGCACCTGGTCATGGTGAAGATGATTATAACGTAGGTAAAAAATACAATTTAGATATTTTAGTTCCAGTAGATGAAAAAGGCGTATTTACGAGTGAAGGTTTGGAATTTGAAGGCCTTTATTATGAAAAAGCTAATCCAGTGATCATTGAAAAGCTAAAAGAATCTGGGCATATGCTACATGTAAATTACTTTAAACATAGTTATCCACATGATTGGCGAACAAAAAAACCAATCATTTTTAGAGCAACGCCTCAATGGTTTGCGTCAATCGATCAACTTAAGGCATCCTTGTTGTCTGAAATTAAACACACAAATTGGATTCAAAAATGGGGTGAATTGCGTATTCATAACATGATTAAGGATCGCAATGATTGGTGTATCTCACGTCAACGTGCTTGGGGTGTTCCAATTCCAGTATTCTATGCTGAAAATGGAGATCCTATCTTAGATAAAAACCTTATTATGCATGTCGCAGATATCGTTGAAAAGGAAGGTACTAATGCTTGGCTTGACAGAGATGTTTTAGAACTATTGCCAAAAGGTTATCAACACCCTTCAAGTCCAAATGGAATCTTTAAAAAAGAGACGGATATCATGGACGTTTGGTTTGACTCAGGTTCAAGTCATAAACTCTTACAAAGAAGAGGATTGAGTTACCCAGCTGATTTATACTTAGAGGGTTCTGATCAATACCGTGGCTGGTTTAATTCATCCTTGATTACAGGCGTTGCGTTATACGATAAAGCACCTTATAAAGCAGTTGTTTCACATGGATTCGTACTAGATAAAAATGGTAGAGCCATGAGTAAATCTTTAGGCAACACAACAGACCCACTTAAAATCACCAATGAAATGGGTGCTGATATCTTAAGACTTTGGGTGTCTTCGGTTGAATATTCAAGTGATGTTAGAATTGGAGATAACCTAATGAAACAGGTTAGTGAATCTTATAGAAAGATAAGAAACACACTTAAATTCTTATTGTCTAATTTATCTGATTTTGACCCTTCAGTCAATACGGTGCCTTATGATAATCTAGGTTCATTGGATAAGGTGATGTTGCACAAATTAGAAGACTTAAGAACAACGGTGATTGAGGCATATGACCAATATCGTTTTGACACAGTCTATCGAAGTGTGACAAATTATATGATTAATGATTTATCCGCCTTTTATTTAGACTATACAAAAGACATTTTATACGTTGAAAACAAAAACGGGTTATTAAGACGTTCAGTACAAACTGTGCTTTATGAACAATTATTGGCTTTGCTAAAACTGTTAACCCCAATTATCCCACATACTACTAGTGAAGCTTACTGGGCAATCGAAACGAATCGACTCGACGATGTATATCTTGAACATATGCCTTTACCACGAGTTTTTTCTGACAGAAACCTAGATCATAGCTTTGAGGTATTTATGCAAGTAAGAGATATTGTGCTTCAAGAACTAGAATTAATGCGAAAAAATAAAGTGATTGGAAAATCACTGGAAGCGAGTGTCACTATTGCATTACCGAAAGCGATGAAAGAAGCAATAGAGTCATTGAATATTTCTTTGACACAAGTCTTAATGGTTTCTAAAGTTCACCTTGAAGAATCATCTGAATTAAAAGTGACCTCTTTGTTGGCTTCAGGACACAAATGTGAAAGATGTTGGAACATTGTTGATGCCGTGAACGAACATCATGTATGCAGCCGTTGCGAAGCTGTTTTAGAGGAAGATAATTATGAATATTTTACTCGTTAATGACGATGGAATACTAGAACCAGGCATAAAGGTGCTAGCTGAAAAACTAGCACCGCTTGGGGATATTTATGTCGTTGCGCCAGAAACGCATCAAAGTGGTCAAGGACATGGGATTACGATCAATGCACCTTTAGTGGTCAAAGACTATAAAAACCTCTATGGGGCTAAAAAAGCCTTGTCAGTTTTAGGGAAACCAGCAGATTGCACGCGTATAGCTGTTGGTGTGTTAGGTGTAAAATTTGATTTATGTGTATCTGGTATCAATTCAGGTATGAACATCGGGTCAGATGTTTTATATAGCGGAACTGTAGCAGCAGCGACTGAAGCTTTAATTTTGGGGATACCAGCTATTGCTGTAAGTGGTCCTAAAAACTGTCTTAAAATGGCTGAAAAAAGCATTTATAACCTTGTCAAATACTTATTGGACAATGAAGCTCTAAGTCTTGATTATATTTTGAACATCAACTATCCAAGTTCAAAATTCGAACAATTCTTAGGGGTCAGATGGACTGTTCAAGGTTTGCATCATCATGGCGCGGTTTTTAAGAAAATAGGACCGAATGCTTATGAGACAGTGTATGACCTCTTAGTAAGGGAAGAACAAGAGAATTCAGACGTTATGGCCTATAGAAGTGGATACATCTCTATTACGCCTTTGTTTGAAAACCGTACTCATGAAGATATACTTCAAAAATTGGAGAATCAAAAGCAATTGAATCAAACCCTGATTTATGATAATATAATTAAGTAAGGTGGTGGCTTTATGAGCATGTTTCAGCTGCATTTTTTTAAAGAAAAAAGTCGCTTGTTCGATTATGAACGTCTTTTATCATTTTTTGATGAGATTTCAGAAGCGAAAATGGCTGAAGTATCCGAAACTTCTAATGAAGTGCGAATTGAATATCGTCATCCAGTTTTGAGAACCAAGGCAGATTTTGTCATCTCAAGAAAATCAACTGTAACTGACATATATAAGTTAGACCCACAATATCTTGACGTTAATTTTAGGCTTGAATTACCGCTTATGACGCCTTTTTATAGTGCGAAGAAAGTTTTTGAGATTGTTGATAGGATGTGCAAAGAATTCAATTTTTCAATTTATCACAGCCTCTTTGAAGATGTCTTGCATTTCAAAAACGAAGTTGTTGAAAAAGTATTTGATATCGACAGAAAAAAATATCGTGATAAATACGGTTATCAATTAACTGAAATCTACTATTATCCTGATCATAAGCTAAATGACTGTTTAAAATATGTCGATGAACAGTATGATTTACACAGATACTATAAGGAATTAGATGTATATGTGCCTAACTATTTTGTAGTGGTTGACGAACAAGACAAAGTTCATTTTACGATGGAATGGCGTGAAAACACATTAACACTTTTTCCGCCTCACGTAGACTATATCTACTATAGACAAGGGTTAGACAATCGGATTTTACCGTTTGATGAAGTAATGGCGAAAATTGAAAAAATGACCACTAGTGTTCCGGGATTTCTTCAAAATACCAAAGTGGTTGAACACAAAGCTTTAAAAAAAGTAATGAAAATACTTAAAAAGACCAAATTCACACCAGTTAATGGGTCTTTGGTTCACATCGAGTTAGATCAAGTTATGGACATTTAGGGTCTAAGACCCTTTTTAATATCGAGAAGGAGGTATCATATGAATGACAATGTAATCGAATTATTCGGAATTCTTGCTGGGGCATTAGTACTAGTATCATTTCTGATGAAAGGCGAACGTAAAATTCGCTTGGTAAATATCGTTGGTGCAGCGATATTTATTGTATATGGCATTTTGGTAAGTTCAATTTCAGTAACACTGCTGAATGTTGGCTTAGTCATCGTACATATTTATTTTTTAACTAAAAAGAAAACGGGGGAATAGTATGTTGTTAAATAAGTATATTGACCATACAAAATTAGGTCCTGCAGTTTTAGAAAAAGACATTATTAAGCTTTGTGAAGAAGCAAAAACTTATGATTTCATGAGTGTTTGTGTGAATCCAAATTATGTCAAAACTGCAAAAAAAGTATTGAAAGATTCAAATGTATTGGTTTGTACGGTTGTAGGGTTCCCAAGTGGTGCGCATTCAACACCATCCAAAGCATTTGAAACCCAACAAGCGGTTGTTGATGGTGCCGATGAAATTGATATGGTGATTTCTGTTGGCAATTTGAAAGACAAAAAGTATGATTTGGTCCTTAATGACATTAAAGCTGTTGTTAAGGCTGCCGAGGGTAAACTTGTCAAAGTCATCCTTGAAACCTGCTTATTGACCAAAGAAGAAATCGTCAAAGCTTGTGAGCTTACGGTAGAAGCAAAAGCCGATTTTGTGAAAACCTCCACAGGGTTTTCAACCGGTGGTGCAACAGAAGAAGATATTCTTCTAATGCGTCAAACAGTTGGTCCTGATTTTGGCGTTAAAGCATCTGGTGGTGTAAGAAACTATGATGACGCAATGAAAATGATTAAAGCTGGGGCTACCCGTATAGGCGCATCATCAGGCATTAAAATTATGGAAAATAAAGGAGACGATTCAAATGATTCCAACACCTCATATTAATATTAAAGACAAAAGTTTAGTAGCAAAAACAGTATTGATGCCAGGCGATCCTTTAAGAGCAAAAATGATTGCTGAAACCTTTTTAACAGACGTTGTTCAAATCAATGATGTTAGAAATATGTTAGGGTTTACTGGAAAGTATAAAGGCGTTCCAGTGACTGTAATGGGTTCTGGGATGGGCATGCCTTCCATTGGTATCTATTCATACGAATTATTCAACTTCTATGACGTTGAAAACATCATTAGAGTAGGGTCATGCGGGGCATACACTGCAGATTTAAACCTCTATGACGTGATTTTGGTAGACGATGCTTATTCTGAATCAAGCTATGCTAAAACGATGGGCTTAACAAGCTCAAAGATTCTAAAAGCTGATCGCAGATTAAACACTAGAGCTAAAAAAGCAGCAGAAAAATTAGAAATCCCACTACACGTTGGTAGAATTCATTCTTCAGATGTTTTTTACAACTTAAAAGGTTCTGTGCACGAAGAACGTTTTAACAAACAAGGTTGCTTAGCAGTTGAAATGGAATCATTTGCACTGTTTGCAAACGCAAAAGCATTAGGTAAAAAGGCAACATGTTTATTAACGGTATCGGATTCATTGGTAACTCATGAAGCGACTACTGCAGAAGAAAGACAACAATCTTTCACACGCATGATGGAAGTTGCTTTAGAAGTTGCTCGAAAATCTAAATAATGATTCTAATCGATCAAACTAAAAAGTTCAAAACCGTTTTAATAACATTAAAGTTCAAGGCAAAGGCGTCTAAAGATGCCTTTGCCTTTAGAACATTATTGCCTAGTGTATTACGTGCAAAAACCAATCTTTATCGCAACCGTATGGCGTTTAATGAGAAATTAGAGGCCATGTATGGTGCCAGTCTTACTTCAAACACGAACAAAATAGGCAGATTATCTGTCATTCATATCCAATTAAAAATCGCTAGTCCTTCATTAACAGACGACGCTTCTTTTGAGGAAGGGTTAAAGTTTTTAAAAGAATATATCTATGGACATAAGACTTTCAGTGAGGCTGACTTCGAGCTTGAAAAACGTCTGTTACTGGAAGAAGTCATCTCAAAGGAAAATGATAAAACACGTTTTGCTTTAACGCGTTTATTTGAAGTAATGTGTCAAGATGAGTTATATGGTTATAGAACATCAGGGACTAAAGAAGATATTGAAAACCTTGATTTTAAAACATTCAAGTCTATGTATAAAGCGTTCTTGAAAAAAGATGAGCTTCAAGTCATTTTATCTGGTGATATTAAGGAAGAATACAAAACGTTAACGAATCAGTACTTTCCGAATGCCTCGTTTAATCAAAGCGATTTTCTTGATTATGAAACGAAGACTTTTGATGCTATTTCCGAAGTGGTTGAACACGATCAAATCAGCCAGACAAAACTAAACATCGGATATCGTTTACCAGTATGGAATGGACAAGATTTACACATAGCAGCCCTGCTTTTTAATGCTGCCCTTGGAGGGTATGTACACTCACGCTTATTTTTGAATGTCCGTGAAAAACATAGTCTATGTTATTATATCTCAAGCGTTTATGATGCATATAAAGGAATACTATTCATTTATTCAGGTGTAGATGCGAAAAGAGTAGACTTAGCTAAAAAAGTCATTGATGAAGAAGTTTTAAAAATGACTACTTCATTGATTTCTGAAAAGGAACTTAATTTGTCCAAACAAGCCATGATCAACGATTTAAGAGAATCAGAAGATTCACAGGGTGCTAGACAAAATGTACTATATGTTCAAGCATTGTTAGATAAAAAAAGCACATTAGAACAGCGAATAGCTAAGATTGAAGCGGTAACCCCTAAACAAATTATGGAAGTTGCTAAACTTCTTAAAAAAGATACAGTCTATCTTTTGGATGTGGAGCGATAATATGGAAAAAGTTAATTATCAAAATTTTAATGAGTCTATTTATCATGAACTACTAGATAATGGACTAAATGTTTATATGATTCCTAAAAAAGACTACCATAAAACATTTGTAACATTCACTACAAATTATGGTTCGTTTGATCAAAGTTTTATAGATCCGAAGACAGGTAAGAAAGTGAACCAACCAGCTGGAATTGCACATTTTTTAGAGCATAAAATGTTTTCAATGCCTGATAAAACAGATGCATTTGAGATGTTATCAAAGTTAGGTGTGAATGCCAACGCATATACTTCATTTGATCGCACCAGTTATTTGTTTTCTGGTACGAATAATGTGGTTGCTGCATTAGATTATTTGCTTCATTATGTGCAAACACCGTACTTTACACCCTCAAGTGTTAAAAAAGAACAAGGGATAATTGATGAAGAACTAAGAATGTATCAAGACTATCCTAGTCAAAGATTGTTCTACGGACTATTACAAAATCTGTACCAAAAACATCCAGTGAACACAGAAATAGGTGGGACAACCGAGTCAATTAAAAAAATAACAGCGAAAAAACTCTATCAAGCTTACGATGCATTTTATCATCCATCGAACATGGTGCTTGTTTTGGTTGGTAATTTTGAACCAGAAGAAATGATTAACGTTATCAAAGATAATCAAGCTAAAAAAGGGTATAAAGTGCAATCGAAAATCGAACGTTTCATGCCTAAAGAACCTAAAAAAATAGTTGAAAGTCACTCTGAAATTGACATGTCAGTGATGATGCCGAAAGTGGGTTTAGGTCTTAAACTCGTACCTGGTGAAGGATTAGAGGCTTTAAAACAAGATTTTGCCTTGTCAATTTTATTGGATATGTATTTTTCAAGTTCTTCAAAGTATTATAATGATTTGTTAAAAGAAGGCTTAGTCAATGAATCGTTTGAGTATTCAACGATACAAGAGACCAATGTGCTCTCAATTGTATTCACGAGTGATACGTCTAATCCTAAATTGCTTGAAGAACGGTTATCAAACATGCTACTTTCTTTAAAACGTAAGAAACTTAACGAACAAGCATTCTTGAGACTGAAGAAAACCATGATGGGACAATTTATCATGAGTCTTAATAGCTTAGAGTCCATTTCTATGAGTTTTTCTAAATACAATGGGTTTGGCATCTCTATTTTTGATGTCCCTAGTTTGATTGAAGCCATTACGTTAGATGATTTAGTTGTCTTAAGTAAGCAGTTTAATAAAAAATATCTGTCATCCATTTATATTTTACCTTCAAAAGCCTAAATTCAACTTAGTTGATAAAAAATAGGTTTATTAAATACATCAATTTAAAAGCACACTTTAATGGTGTGCTTTTTTGATATAATTTGTATTAAACCCAGTAACGAAGCCAAAAAACCATCATTTTGGGAATTAAAAACAATTAGGTATAATGTGACTAAAGGAGGCAAAACATGCTAAATCAAGTCACACTTATTGGAAGATTAACACACGATCCCTCGGTCAAAACTATGGAAGATGGTAAGAAAGTTTCAGACATCCAGATTGCTGTACAAAGAGCATTCAAAAATATGGAAGGTTTATATGAAACAGATTTTATCAACTGTAGTTTATGGCAGGGTTCAGCTGAAATCATCGAAAACTATTGTAAAAAAGGTTCGATGATTGCAATCCGCGGCAGATTGCAAACAAGAAAAGTTGGACTTTCAAATGAAAAAACCGTTTCAGTCATTGAACTTGTAGGTGAACGAGTCATACATCTATCAAGCACATTCAAGAATGCCACATCATGTCCTGAAGAAGACGCTTAATGCGTCTTTTTTATCTTTGTAAACTTATGTGTGATGTTGTTAATTGTGTTAAAAATTGGTATAATAAAAAAAGGAGTTGATGATAATGAAAATAGATTTTACAAGAGAAGTAGAAATAAGAAAAGATGAAATACTTAAAGATTTAAAAGGTTTAATTCAAATTAATTCAGAGTTAACAACATTTGATCCAAAAAGAACGAATGCACCATTTGGAGAAGGCATTGACGAAGCGTTGACTTATATGCTTGATTTAGGAAAAAGAGATGGATTTTCCACCCTTAATGCCGATCACTTTGCAGGTCATATAGAACATGGCACACAAGATGAATATGTCGGGATGGTTGGACATTTAGATGTTGTGCCTGCGGGTTCTGGTTGGTCTTTCCCACCCTATGGAGCTGTGATCCATGATGGTAAAATGTATGGACGAGGTACTGAAGATGATAAAGGGCCTACCATTGCAGCCTATTATGCTATGAAAATACTAAAAGACTTAAATGTCCCACTTTCAAAAAGAATCAAATTGATTTTAGGTACAGACGAAGAAACACAATGGAGAGGTATCGGCCATTATTTCAAACAATATCCTGAACAACCAGTTGCGGGATTTATACCTGATTCTGAATTTCCTCTAACTTATGGTGAAAAAGGTATTTTAAAAGTTACAGTAAAAGGGAAACTACCAGTGTCTGAATTGGTCTCATTTCATGCTGGTTTAAGAGATAATATGGTGCCAGATAATGCAACAGCTGTGGTTTCTGATTTATCATTAAAAGAGCCGTTTGAAGCATTTTTAAGTAAAAACGGTTATATAGGAACTGCTTCAATTACCAACCAATTTTTGACGCTTTCTATTGATGGGAAAAGTGCACATGGTTCGACACCAGATGAAGGGGTGAATGCCGCTTATTTATTGGTTCATTTTTTCAATCAAGCAGGCATAAATAATAAATTCTTGGACGCAATCAACAGCTATTTATTAGATGATACCAAGGGCTCAAAAATCGGCATTGAATATCATGATGAAGAAATGGGGCCAGTCACCCTTAATGCTGGTGTCTTTAAGCTTGAAAATGGTGTTTTCGAAATTATTTTAAATCCAAGATACCCAAATGGAGTGAATGGCGAGGAAATGATCCGTAAGATTGTATTGGCTTTTGAATCCCTAGGTTTAGAGGTTGAAGTTGGCAAACACCAAAAGTTATTGTATATTGATCCTAAATCTGAGATGATTAAGACTTTAATGGATGTGTATAAGAAATATTCAAAAGACATGGATGCCAAACCTCAAACCACGGGTGGAGGCACGTTTGCTAGAGCAATGAAAAATTCAGTTGCATTCGGCCCTCATTTTCCTGGAAAACCAAGTTATATCCATCAAAAAGATGAATATGTGATTATGGATGATTTCTTTATGAGCATTGCAATCTATGCAGATGCTCTATATCAACTTGCAAAATAATGAAACAGTACTTGGATCTTTGTCGGCACATTATGGATAACGGTTCTTGGAAAACAGACCGAACAAATACAGGGACTAAAAGTGTTTTTGGTTATCAAATGCGCTTTGATTTGGATGAAGGATTTCCGCTTTTAACGACAAAAAAGGTTTTCATGAAGGCTATTATTCATGAATTGCTTTGGTTTATAAGTGGCGACACTAACATTAAGTATTTAGTGGATAATGGTGTAAAAATTTGGAATGAATGGCCATACGAAGCATTTAAAAGACACGCAGACTATCAAAACGAAACCATGGATGAGTTTATTGAGAAAATTAAGACAGATGAACAATTTGCTCGTAAACATGGAAATCTTGGACCAGTTTACGGAGCACAATGGCGAAGTTTCGGTGGTGTAGATCAACTAAAAACAGTGATTGATCAAATCATAAATAATCCGGACTCTAGAAGAATCATACTGTCATCATGGAACCCTGCTGAATTAGACAAAATGGCATTGCCGCCTTGTCATGCATTTTTGCAATTTTATGTTAATGATGGCATGCTTTCTCTACAGTTGTATCAACGAAGTGGCGACGTCTTTTTGGGCATACCATTTAACATTGCCTCTTATAGTTTGCTGTTAATGATGGTAGCTCAAGTAACGAACTTGAAACCAAAAGAATTTGTTCATACGATCGGTGATGCACATATCTATTCCAACCACTTTGAACAAATAGAGACTCAATTGAGCCGTGAAGTTAGACCTTTACCAAAAATGTCGATTAATAGTGGGGTAAAAGATATTTTTAGTTTTAAATACGAGGATTTTAAATTAGAAGATTATCATCCACATCCATCAATCAAAGGTGTGGTGGCAGTATGATTAGTTTGATATGGGCAATGGATAAAGACTGGTTAATTGGTAAGGATAATCTATTACCTTGGCATTACAAAAAGGATTTACTGTACTTTAAGGAAATAACTGCCAATCAAACAGTGCTGATGGGGGATATGACCTATTTGTCCTTAAAGTCGTATTATAAAAACCGTCCGCTGCCATTTAAGACCATCTATGTTTGTAGCCTTAAGGATGAAAGTTATCCTGGGACAATATTGGTAAAAGATATCGATTCATTTTTAACAAACTATAAAGATGAAGAGCTATTTGTTATTGGTGGGAGAACCATTTATAAACTCTCCTTGCCATATGCAAACAGGTTATACATTACATTCATTGACAAGAGTCATGACGGCAATATATATTTCCCGACATTCGATTTAAACGATTATACACTATTAAAAGAAACGATTGATGAACCACTAAGGTTTACAGTCTATGAGAAGGTATCTGAATGATTTCATTAATTTTTATCATTGTTTGGTTTTCTGTGGCAGGACTTTTATCCGGATTTTCGGGGTTATCATTATGGTTTTTACCATTGTGGTTCGTAGTTGGGTATATGATTGCTTGGATATCCATGATATTGATTTTAATACTCATGTTACCATACGGTAAAATGACCAAGGTAGACAACAAGTTTAAACACTATTTCATAAGAAGTATTGCGAGATTTGTTTCTTTGTTTGTGTTAAGACTAAATATCAAGATTTTGGGTAAGGAAAAATTACCCAAAAAAGGTGGATATGTCATTTACGCAAATCACAAGTCTTATGCAGACCCTTTTATTCTATATCAAATTATTAATAGGCCAACGGGGATGGCTGCTAAAAAAGGGATATACAAACTGTCAGTTATTCGCAATTGGATGCCATTATTCGGTTGTATCCAAATTGATCGTGAAAATAACCGCGAAGCCGCAAAATCAATTTTAAAGGGTATTGAACAAATTAAAAAAGGTATGATTATGGGGATTTTCCCTGAAGGTGGCATTAAAGACCGACAAGATGAAAAAATGGTTGCAATCAAAGCTGGCGCCTATAAACTAGCGACAAAAGCAGATGCGCCGATTGTGCCAGTTACAATGATTGGGGCATCTGATGTTAAGCACCGCGCACCATTTAAAACAACTCAGATTAAAGTCATCATTCATGACCCGATATTTAAAGAAGATTATGAAGCACTATCGACAGTTGAACTGGGTGAGAAGGTTGCTGAACTTGTTAATCAAACCATCAAAAATGGCAAATAAAAAAGGAGATTTCTCCTTTTTTTATTACTTGTTTACAAGTGTGATGTTTCCTGAACCTTGGTTTTTAGATTGATACATCGCTTCATCACCTAGATTTAACAAAGTATGGTAGCCTTGGTTGTTTTCTAATATTTTGACTATGCCGATAGAAGCACTAATGTTTAAAGATTTAGAAACTTCATTTAGATGCTCAATGTCATGGATTAATTTCTTTGCGCGTTCGATGATTTGTTGTTCCGTATGATCGTAACAGTAAAGAAAGAACTCATCGCCACCTAACCTATAATAAAGCACGTTATGCTCCCATTTACTTATGAAGAAATTGGCAATATCGATTAAGAATTGATCGCCCACTTGATGACCTAATCGATCATTGATTTGCTTAAATCGATCAATATCTAGATACATAATATAGGAATTGTCAATATTTGTTAGATTGTTCATGTGCATTTTTAAGGTTTCACGAGTGAAGAGTTTTGTTAAAGGATCTTGGTAGGTTTTTTGGTAGTATACGATTTCAGGTGGTGTGTCATCGTATATCCGTATGACTTCACCAATGACATATAGTTTACTTGATATCTCAATTTTTCGGTAGAAAATATTAAGCCATATGATGCCTTCAGAAGACTTAATTGGCATGTAGAGATATAGTTCCTTTTCAAAATTTAAAAACTTTCTTCGAATAGTCTCTATAAATATGTTTTTTCCTTCAACTTCCGCCAGCAAGTTGTTAGGTTCAATCTTACTGAGAAGTTCTTCAGAAGTGAAACAGTCTTTAGGCTCAAGTCCGACAACTGTCACATCACCTGTCATGACATGAAAATGATACGGTGTTTGTTGTAAGTCTGCAAAAAAAGATACCCGTCTTGGATCGCAATATATCAACTGATCAATGACGTTAATTCCGTAAGTGTTTTTAATATAGTCTATTTTATGTTTAATAATCATAAGGTGTCTCCTATAACAGATGATAGCCTATTTTAACACGAATGTAAGCGATTTTAAACGACTAAAACGGCCAAATTGACAGTTGTTCATGATGAAACCGATTACATATAATTTGTGTTTTTCTGCGATGCAACATTGAGCCTTTTTTTTGACTATTCTTCGTTTTTTTAGTATAGTTTTTTCGGAGGAATTGATATGTCAAACAAAATTCTGATTATCGGTGGTGTCGCGGGTGGTGCCACTACAGCAGCTAGATTAAGACGTTTGGATGAATTTGCTGAAATCGTTCTTTTTGAACGAGGTGAATATATTTCATTCGCAAACTGTGGATTGCCTTATCATATCGGAGGCGTCATAGAAGACCGAGAACTATTGGTTGTTCAAACAGTAGAAGATATGCAAATGAAGTTTAATATTGATGTGAGAGTATTTAGCGAAGTTGTGAAAATTGACTCGATGAGTAAAAAAGTTTTGGTAAAGGAACTTAATACGGGAAATACATACTATGAAACTTATGACAAAGTTGTGTTATCTACCGGGTCTCAACCCGTTAAGCCGCCCATCGCTGGTATAACTGAAGCAAACAATCTATTTACGCTTAGAAACATGCCGGATATGGATAAAATTATTGAATTTATAAAATCCAATAAACCTAAGCGTGCAACCGTTATTGGTGGTGGATTCATAGGGATTGAAATGATGGAAAATTTGGCTCACTTGAAGATGGATGTAACATTAATTGAAATGGCACCTCAGGTTATGGGCATGTTCGATTATGAAATGGCGCAAATCATTCATCAAACAATTTCGAATCATGGGGTACGTCTAATACTTAATGATGGGGTTAAAGCTTTTAAATCAAATGGTAGACAAATCGAACTTAACAGTGGTACGGTTGTGGATTCTGATTTAATCATTTTTGCGATTGGTGTTAAACCTGACAATACACTCGCTAAGGAAGCGGGTCTGGAGCTCACTAATCGCGGCGCGATTAAAGTAAATGAATACATGATAACGTCTAACCCTGATATTTATGCGATTGGTGACGTCGTTGAAGTTAATCATTTGGTATCAAATAAACAAATGTTAGCAGCGCTAGCTGGTCCAGCGAATCGTCAAGGGCGAATTGTAGCCAACCATCTGTGCGGCATCAAAGAAAGCTATCAAGGCACACTGGCTACAAGTGTAGCCAAAGTATTCGATTTAACAGTTGGGTCTACAGGATTACCTGAAAAAACATTGATTGATTTGAAGTATAGCTATGAAAGCATATACATCCATCCTAGTTCGCATGCGAGTTATTACCCTGGTTATGCGGCGATTTCAATGAAGGTACTATATGATCCAAAATCCGAAATGATTTATGGTGTTCAAGCCATCGGTAAAGATGGTGTCGATAAACGTATTGACGTGATGGCCATGGCAATCTATGTGAAAATGAAAATAACAGACCTTAAAAACATAGATTTTGCATATGCACCGCCGTTTTCATCGGCTAAAGATCCTATTAATATGATTGGTTACGTTGCTGAAAATAAAATCAAAGGATTATCTGAAGGGGTGAGTTGGAAAGAAATTCAATCGCTGGCTGCAACAGGGGCCTATTTGTTAGATATTCGGGAACATTCAGAGGTGTCGTCAAATTACATACAAGGCTCTATTCACATTCCGTTGACAGAGTTACGTTCAAGACTGACTGAATTACCAAAAAATGAGATCATCTATGTATACTGTCAAGTTGGTACTAGAGGTTATACAGCCGAAAGAATCTTAAAACAACACGGGTTTAAGGTGAAAAACTTAGAGGGTGGTTTTAAATCTTTCAGTTGTGTCTTCGATCCAAAAGGCTCGTTAGTTTGTTTTTATCCAGTAAATGATCTTGGTGACCCAGTGAAATAATAAAAAGATTCCCGGTAGATGGGAATCTTTTTATTATTAAATCATCACGATGTTATGGTTTAACACCTTTAATTTTACACCATCAAATTCAAAGACACACATGCTCGCATTATTTAAATAAGTTAAGAAATTGTATTTATGCTTTTCAGCTATCATCAGCAATGCCTTGATGGTATGCGAATGGCAAACAAACATCACTGAATTGTTTTCGTTTGTTTTGTACAAAGTAAGGAGGGCATTATTGATGCGTGATAGCATCTGTTCGTTGTCCTCATAACCCTTTTGTTTAAAACCATCCTTTGAAATAATCTTGATCGTTTCATCCACTGGCTTACCCTCAAAAGGACCGAAATCACGCTCGATGAAGCCATCGAAAGTGGAAATATTGTCTGTATACTCTAGCCAATTTTTTATGATGCTTGCAGTATCATAAGCTCTTGATAGTGATGTGGCATAGATTTTATCGAAGGTATAGTTACCTTGTTTAAGATAGAGCCCCACTTTATTTGCTTGGTCTATGCCATTCTTATTCAACCTGTTATCCATCAGTCCTTGGACCAATCTAAGTTTGTTATAGTCAGTTTCACCATGTCTTATCGCGTATATTTTCATTGTCTCAACTCCCTTGTGTATTATAACATAATGGCTCTATTTTTCTGTGTATTATGTTATAATCTATAAAGAGGTGTAAAACGATGAGAATGTTAGATTTAATTGCAAAGAAAAGAGATAACTTACCGTTATCAAAAGAAGAAATTGAGTTTATTGTAAAAGGATATACAGATGAACGTATTCCTGATTACCAAATGAGCGCTTTTTTAATGGCTGTATATTTTAATGGAATGACAGACCAAGAATCGACCGATTTAGCCATTTCTATGATGCACAGTGGAGATACGTTTAATTTAACTGACATCCAAGGCATAAAGGTGGATAAACACTCTACGGGTGGAGTAGGTGATAAAGTAACGCTAGTATTGGGGCCACTTGTGGCTGCATGTGGCGCAAAATTCGCGAAAATGAGCGGAAGAGGCCTTGGTCATACAGGTGGAACACTTGATAAATTAGAAGCCATTCCTGGATACAATATTGTATTGGAAGAAAGTGATTTCAAAGATCAAGTAAATAAAATTGGGATTGCTGTTATAGGACAATCCAAAAACATCACGCCTGCTGATAAAAAAATGTACGCATTAAGAGATGTAACGGCTACTGTACCATCCATTCCTTTGATTGCATCGTCAATCATGTCTAAAAAACTAGCATCTGGAGCGGATGCAATCTGTTTAGATGTTAAAGTAGGTAACGGTGCATTCATGACAGATTTAACTGAAGCAAAAAAACTGGCTACATTGATGGTCCAAATTGGCAAATTGGCTGGTAGAAGTGTGAAAGCAATTTTAACAAATATGGATGAACCATTGGGTTTCGGTGTTGGTAACAGCATTGAGGTCATTGAAGCAATCCACACTTTAAAAGGAAATGGTCCAAAAGACCTAGAATCCGTTGTGCTTGAAATTGGTTCATTCTTGCTTGAAGATGCAGGTATTGCAAACAAAGAAGATGCCTTAGTCATGCTCAAAGAAAAGATCAAAAATGGTGAAGCGTTCAATAAATTGGTTGAACTGGTTGAAGCACAAGGCGGAGACGTTTCATACATTCATCAACCTGAAAAATTTGAAAAAGCCAAAAATATTGTGC
This sequence comes from Acholeplasma sp., assembly GCA_034006765.1. Lineage (GTDB taxonomy): Bacteria > Bacillota_I > Bacilli_A > Acholeplasmatales > UBA5453 > Paracholeplasma. The sequence continues at coordinate 122,811 of JAVESF010000001.1, forward strand.
CGTTAAAGGCCTCTAAGTCGGGCTATATTGAATCAATGACTACCATCGATATTGGGATAGCAGCTGCTTATCTTGGAGCTGGTAGAGAAACAGTTGATGGTGTGATTGATCCTGCAGTTGGATTAGTCTTCGAAAAGAAAATTGGAGATTACGTGAATGAAGGCGATGTCATCGTTTTAATTCATGCTAATGATAAAGGGTTAAAAGAGGCAATGAGAACATTAGAAAATGCCATCCATATCGGACCTAAACAAAACGATGTTGTATTAATTGAAGGCGTCATCGTATGAGTTATGCCATCGTAACTGGTGGTGCAAAAGGTATTGGAAGATCGTTTTCTAACTTACTCGCGGACAAAGGTTATGATTTGGTTTTAGTATCGAGGCATCTAGACGATTTGGCACAAGCACAAAAGGAAATTCAGGCCAAGTATAAAGTTAAAGTTAATATATACGTTGGTGATTTAACAAATCGAGAATTTCTTGATAAATTCATGACTTTTGCTGGACCTTATAACGCTGAAGTATTAGTCAATAATGCTGGATTCGGGCATAATGACCCATTTGCAGATGCTCCTTTAGAAAAAGAACTACACATGATCGATTTAAATATTAGAGCATTGCTGGTTCTGACTAAATGGTTTTACAAAGAATCTATACGTAGAAATTCTGGTCGAATTATTAACATCAGTTCGTTGGCGGGGTTTGTCCCTGGTCCATATGCTTCAACTTATTATGCAACAAAGGCTTATGTAAATAGCTTTACAAGAGCTCTGGCATACGAAGCTAAAAAGGCAAAATACAATGTAAAAATTCAAGTCGTTTGTCCAGGCCCTATTAAATCTGATTTCTATAAAGAAGCTGGAACCAATCCTAAGTTTTATAAGCGAAATCCAAACTTTGTAGCAGCTGTCGCTTTAAACTCAAATAAAACAGTCATTATTCCTGGCCTAAAGGAGAGAATCGCGCACATAATGCTTAAATTATTACCGATATCTTTTACCTTAAAGTTTGCGGGTATTGGGCAATTGAGAAAGAAAATGAAATAAAGGTTTAAAGGCTTGCATTTGCAAGCCTTTATTGTTTATATGGCAATGAATTGTGACCGAAAGCTTGAAAAGTTGCTTTTTGTGCTTAAATTAAGTAAAATATAAGTAGTATAGTGTTATAAAAGGAAAAAAACTATGGATGAGAGAAAAAGCATTCCACCTAAAGAACTAGAAAAAGCTAAAGAAAAACAATTGGAACAACAGCTTTCAAAGTTTAAAGAGGCGGATAAAGAAGTCAATAAAATTAAATACGAAGAATATGATGAAGATGAAGACTATGCCGTTATCGATCTTGAACTCTCTGGTGAACAAGATATCTACCAGCGTTTTTCTATGCTCTCTCGTAAAAGAATCAGTCAAGAAATCATGAACCATATTGAAGAAAACGCAAGATATATTCCTCTTTATAAACCCTTACTCATTAACATAACTTTGCCTAATCAACTTATTGAACCAGATTTATTGAAAACGATTGAATTACTGGTTGAAAAGAGCCTCATTAAAAGAATTAACGATTTAACAATACAAATTCGACAAATAAGGGTCATTTCGACTTTGATGGTTTTATTTGGTTTGGTAGCAATGACTGTTGCGATATTTCTCTCTGAAAAATATTTAAATGTGTTTATGCTTCAAGAAATCTTTACGATTGCGAGTTGGGTTTTTATTTGGAAAAGTGTGGAAGGTTTTGCCTTTGATCAGCGAAAGGCCAGCCTTCAAAAGTACAAATTGCTTCAAATCTATTCTGCAGACTACCAAAGCAAGCTATAAGAGCTTGCTTTTTATATAAAAACAAGTGATGAATAAACATCACTTGTTCGTAAAGCAATAGTGGGATTGTTTAAGCCCTGGAATCACAAACGTATCAATGACTCTTAGATAATCTAATCTTGGGTTAAAGCCAAACTTGATTGGATATCCTTCATCTTGAAAAGCAGTATAAGGAATTGACTGTCTTCCACCTTTTAAACTTTCCAAATAATGGTCATACAAGACATCAAAAGGCAGATAATAGTATTCATCATAAGACTGGAAGTAAACAATTAAAAAGCCTATGCCACCCTGGTCAGTGATACGTTTTAGATGTTCTATTTGATGTGCGTGTATGTTCTTTAATGGGATAGATGTTTTGGATTTGGTCTCTTTAGCATCAAAGTCTATATAGTATCCTTTATATATACCATTAAAGTCGGTTGTTGATGGCGTTTTATAATAGGCCTCAACTATTTTAGCCTTGTTTCTAGCTGGATAACTGACTGAAACAACTTGAACAGGCGTTGGTTTTTTGTAAATTACTGCGATGTTTTTTTCAAGATAATATTGATTGGTTAATTCAATATCTGATTCTAAAGTCATCCCTAAATTTGCTCTATTTACAGTTTTTTGTGCGGTTTTTTTACCCGTAGGATAGTTCACTGCCATTTTTATCACCTAAAATAATCATAACATACCTAAATTAAAAAGCTAGGTTTTATTTCAAACAAGTTGAATTGTGATCATTAATATGTTAAACTAATTACGATCACTACGGGGAGCCATGTGCTGAGAGGACTTAATCGTCGACCCGAGAACCTGATCTGGATTGTACCAGCGGAGGGATAGTAGACTTAATGTTTTATTACTATCAATTTCTTAGGACATCCGAAGAAATTTTTTTATTTTCTTAGGAGGAAGAAATGAAATTAAAGAAAGATTCAGTAAAAATGCTATTAGCGGTTAATTTACTAGCTCTAGCAATTGTTTTGGACGCTGTTACTTCAGCGATTCCAGGGTTAAACTTAAGTATGCCTTTTGGTGGTAAGTTTTTTGGCATATCAATGTTGCCTTTGGTGATGATTGGTCTTTTTACGGGCTTAAAGTTTGGCTTGTTGTCCTGTTTGTTGTACGGGATATACAATTTTGGTATCGACTATCTTGTCTATATTGATGCACTCAGGGCAACGCTTGAAAGTTGGACCGGAGATTCATGGACATTTGGGATGATTGTGATGTTAGTGTTGTTTGACTATATCATTCCATTTACGGCCTTTGGATTATCAGGTCTATTTAGCGACGGGTTTAACCGATTGAGCAAAATGATTGTTGCAATCCTTACAGTTAGCTTAGTTCGCTTAATTTCAAGTACCATTGCAGGCGTTTTGTTATGGAGTAGCAGCATTGAATATGCGGTAGCAGAATATGAAAGTGGAAATGGTACCAGCAATTTGGCAATTAGAATTTTTTCAAGTGTTGGTAGTAATTTATGGTTATATAGTTTAAGTTATAACTTTATCTATATTTTTACGACAACGCTAATTGTGACTGTTATCAGTGTGATTTCATTTAGAAGATTGAGAGATTTAAGCGCACAGTTTCTTTATAATTAATTTAAAAAGTACACATCGTCAAAGCTCGGTTTTGGTTGTCTAACGACACAAACATTACCGTGCTTTTTCTTTATGTTTAATGACAATAGTGTTATTAAGCTGTTTTAAGTACTTAATCCTTGTTTTAAAAACAGATAAATCATAACAGCTTATCATGATGACTTCTATTGATTGATTATAACCTTTTAAAATGTAATCAACTTGTTATAATGCTGTTTTTCGTGGTATAATGAAACATATTATAATGCGATCCAGAAATAAGGAGTGTTTAAGAATGAGTCAAATTAAAATCTTCGCGCTAGGTGGACTAGGCGAAAACGGGAAAAATATGTATTGTGTAGAAGTAGATAGTCAGATTTTTGTACTGGATGCTGGGATAAAATACCCAACTTCTGAATTGTTTGGTGTCGATGAAATCGTGCCAGACTACAAGTATTTAATAGAACAATTGCCTAAAGTTAAAGGTTTTTTTATGACGCATGCACACGAAGACCATATCGGTGCCTTGCCACATATTCTTAGAGAAATAAATGTGCCAGTCTATGCGACACATTTCACAATGGAGTTAATCAAAGACAATTTGAAAGAAGAAGGTTTTGATCTTGATAAGATGAAACTGCATGTTGTGAACCAAAATTCAATTATAAAGTTCAACAATGTAAAAGTGAATTTCTTTACCACCACACACTCTATACCTGAATCAATCGGAATTGCCATCAACACACAAGATGGTTCTATCATATATACTTCCGATTTTACATTTGATCAAAGTGCGGATCCAAGATATCAAACAGACTTCAGAAAAATAAACGAAATAAGTGAGAAAAAAGTACTATGCTTAATGACAGAATCATTGGGGTCGGGACTTGTTTTGAACGGTTCAATCAATAAAGCCTTGGATTATGACTTAAATGAAGCGATATCTAATGCAAAAGGTAGAGTGGTTGCTTCGTTGTTCTCATCAGATTTATTAAAAATACAACGTGTCATCGATATTGCACTAAAACATAAGAAACGAATTGCTATTATAGGTAGACGTGCTCAACGAATTGTAGACATAGCAATCGATATGAATTATTTAAATATTCCGAAAGAATCCTTAATATCATTGAGATACATCGATGAAAAAAATAAAAACGATGATTCTGACATTGTAGCGTTGGTTACAGGTAATCGTCATGAACCATTTTATATGCTTCAAAGAATGTGTAAAAAAGCAGATCGATTGATCCATATCGATGATAAAGACACAGTGATTGTGGTGGCTTCTCCAATCCCAGGTACAGAAAAAATGGCAGCTAAAACACTGGATATTCTTTACAGAACTGACGCCAAAATTCACGTTATCGACAAGAAATTATTAACAGCTTCGCATGCAACCGCAGATGAGATTAAGATGATGATGAATATGTTGAAACCTGAATTCATTGTGCCTGTTATTGGAGAATACCGTATGCAATATGCTGTAATGAAACTAGCAAAAGATATGGGCTACAGCCAAGAAAATGTATTTTTGATGGACAATGGTGATGGTTTGTTTTTCACAGATGGAAAACCGGTACTTCATAAATCAAAAATAAGAAGTGGAGACATCTTGATTGATGGATCTGCTGTGGGTGACGTGAATGATATTGTCATTCATGATCGTGAGTTACTAAGTGAAGATGGTGTGCTTTTAATCATTGCCAACATTAATCCAAGATCAAAAAGAATTCTTGGTGAAATTGAAATCGTAACCAAAGGATTTGTATATGTAAAAGAATCAGAACAACTCCTAAAGGATGTCAAGGAAGTCTTCTTGAAAGCTGCTGATAAACACCTGAAAGGTAAATATATCAATTGGAATGAACTTAAAACAAGTGTCAGAGAAGACATCAATAAGTTCTTATATAAAGAAACTAGAAGAAGCCCGATTACTATCCCAGTAATCATAGCAACTGAAGTGTAGACATGATTAAAAAAGTTAGTTTTTTAGTTGTTTCACTTTTGTTAATGGCTTTAGTCTATATGCTTACTCTCGCAAGTGTGATTTCAGATCGTAAAAATGAATTATTACTTGATACGATTGAAAAGGGGAACTTAACCCAAGATTATACGGAATACGTGAAATACGCAACGGAATTATATAAAATTGTCGATACATCGAGCGCTGAAGCAGATCAAGCATACTTTTTTCAAGTCTTTCATACGATTGAATCTGATAAAAATGGTTTGTTTGATGGCTTGATTGTTTTTGTCAGTACTTATGCTGAAGTTGAGAAAGCTTCATCCTCTTCTGACAAAGACGATCAAAGCAAAATGATCGTCACTAAGAGTGCTGATTTGGTCTATGATTCAAGCCTAGATGACGCATATAAAGGTTACCCATTGAGTTATGGATTGTCAGAACGTGGGGTTTATTATTACTATTTAAAAATCGAGGTACATGGCGATCAAAACTTGGTTCTTGAAGATTATTCAGGCAATCAAATCTTCAAAATAGATTTACGTTTGCAAGAAAACCTTATTGATGGGGAGCTAACTAAAGAAGAAAATTTAACTCAGTTAATGGGTGCTGGGTATCAAGAAAGCTTTTCATTTGAAGAAATCAATAGTCAAATTAACATCAGTAAACACTTATGGAAGGTTTATTTATTTACGGGTGTGTTTCTTTTGATGGACATTATGATTGGTAAATTTTTGATATTTAGAAAAAAATGATAGAGATACAAAAAAAGCACTTCAACCGAAGTGCTTTTTGCTTTATAAATAGATGGGTAAATCGTATGTTATGCCTTTTAGATCAATGGTCACGGACTCAATGATAACAGGTTCTAATGGTCTGTCATATGGATCACGTCTTGTTTTCGCAATCGAATCAATCACATCGAAACCACTTTTTGCAATACCAAAAGACGCGTACTGTCCATCCAAATGTGGACTTTTTTGATGCATGATGAAGAATTGTGATGTCGCTGAGTTAGGAAAAGAAGTTCTGGCCATTGATATAACGCCTCTTTCATGGAGGATTGGATTATCAAACCCGTTGCTTCTAAAATCGCCTTTAATCGGTTTAGCAGGGCCACCCTGACCGCCTTGAATCATAAATCCAGGGATGATTCTGTGAAAGTTAAGTCCGTCATAGTATTTTTGGTTGACTAAGTGAATAAAATTCTTAGCTGTATTTGGTACAACATCGACAAATAACTCAATTTCAATCGTACCTCTGTCCTTAATTTTAAGTGTAACAATTGGGTTTGTTTCTTTTTGAAAATTCATATTATACTCTCCTTTATTAGTTACATGGATTGTTTTTTCTTTTCAATCCAAAGTAGTCTTTCTTTCAGTGCTTTTTCATAATTTGAATCATCTTTGGGATGATAATAGTGGTCCTGCTGAATGGATTCTGGCATGTATGTTTGATTCACAATGGCTTTTGGGTAGTTATGAGGAAATTTGTATAAAGCAGCATTGGCTTTGATCTCACGATTTAAAATGTGTTTAGGAATAGGACCTACCTTGCCAGTTTGATAAACAGATATGGCTTGATCAATTGCCTCAATCGCTGTATTGGATTTTGGCGATATTGCCATATCGATGACCGCTACTGAAAGTGGAATTCTAGCCTCTGGGAACCCAACTTTTAAAGCTGCATCACATGCAGCAACCACTTTCGGTCCAATGCCTGGATTGGCCAATCCGATATCTTCATATGCAATTACGATGAGCCGTCGAATGATTGACCCTAAGTCTTCTAAGACAATTAATCTTGCTAAATAATGTAACGAGGCGTTTACATCAGAACCTCGAATCGACTTTTGAAAAGCAGATAGGACATCAAAATAGTTATCTTCAGAAGCATCGAGCTTCAATATGGGTTTTCCTATAGCAAGTTTTGCAATTTCTTTTGTGATGGTATCTTCAGTGTCTAACAATAAAGTGGCTTCAAGCATGTTTAAAGCAGTTCTAACCTCGCCACCAGCTGACTGAGCAATATAGGATAATGCCTCTTTAGTCAGTGTGTGATCTGTATCAACTTCATCCGATTCCAATGCGAATTCGAGGACTTTAATGATGTCTGATTCAGTGATGTCGTTTAACCGGTAAATGTGACACCTTGAGCGTATCGCAGGATTTACTGACATATAAGGGTTTTGGGTAGTTAATCCAACGATTGTAACCTTTCCCTCTTCAACGAATGGCAATAAATAATCCTGAATATCTGTTTTCATTCGGTGGATTTCATCGATGATTAAAAGGATGTCATGGTAGGCGGTCATATCGATTAGCTCTTTTAGACGAGCTTTTGAATCGGTTGCTGCAGAAAAAGAGTAGCTTTCCATGTTCGCTTGTCGTGCTACGAGTGAGGCAATGGTCGTTTTACCAGTGCCAGGATTTCCGTATAAAATGAAGGAAATTAGTTTGTTTTGCTTAATCATGGATGAAATGATGCCTTTTGGCCCTATTAAGTGGTCTTGGCCAACGACCTGTTCGAACGTCTCTGGCCTTAAGCGATGCGCGAGTGGTTTCATATAGCAAACCTCCTTCTTTGTCATTATTGATTATAACATATATTGCTTGCATAAAGGGGCTCATAAACGTTAAAATAGAACCATAGAGGAGGCTTAATTATGAATCAAGTAACCTATTTTGAAAATATCATCAAAGAGCTAAACAGCAAACCTTATCATGTTGTTGAGAAAAGTAATGCTGTTTTTTATTTAGTTTCGAAGGAAGAAGGCATTGTTTCTGGCCTGGATGAGGTTATATCTTTGTTGAGCATCTATGATATTGAAGTGTCTCTTAGAAAGCATAAAGAAAACGGAAATACTGTAAAAAGAGGAGAGATTGTTTGTTCAATTACAGGACCTAAACAAAGTCTTTATCACGTTTTAGATACTGTGCTTTACATTTTAGGAAGAATGTCTGGTATTGCAAGTTTGGTTTCTTATTATCAAAGAAAGTTAGCTACAGCAAGGGTGATCGACACTAAAAACTATATTCCGCTTGAAGGCAGCTTGTTGGAACGAGCTTATCAAGATGGAGGGGCGATCCAAATACCTTATTATCTTTTAGATGAAACACTTTGCGATAGTCATGATTCTTATGAAGATGCAGTTTCAAAGACAAAACTGATCACAGCCTTACCGATTGCACTAGAGGTGAATGATATATCAAGATTTTATGATGCGCTCAAAACTGATGCGGAAATACTTGTTTTGAAATACTTTAACAATGAGGCAATTCGAAGAGCCATATTGGACAATAGAGGCCGTAAAAAAATCATGATTGGTGGATTAATATTACCAAATAGATTGGATATCATTGGTAAAGAATCATTTGACTATTTAACGACCTTTTTATTTCAAACAGCCTCAAGAGTATATGAGTTTGCGGTAAAAGTAGGATAATACCTAGTAAAAAACAAGATTTTATTGTACAATTATAATGTTATATGGAGGTTTTTTATATGAACTTAAAAGATTACATTGCTTCAATTGAAGATTTTCCACAAAAAGGCATTTTATTTAGAGATATTACACCACTTATGTTGAATGGTGAAGCTTATAAACTTGCTTGTGATCAAATGGCTGAATTCGCCAAAGAAAAGGGTGCGAATTTAATTGTCGGCCCTGAAGCTAGAGGGTTTATCTTTGGATGCCCAGTCGCATATGCATTGGGGTGTGGTTTTGCGCCAGTTAGAAAACCAGGCAAACTCCCAAGAGAAACAGTCACAGTGAAATATGACTTAGAATATGGTTCGAATGAGTTATCTTTGCATGCAGATTCTATTAAACCGGGGGACAAAGTCATGATTGTTGATGATTTGCTTGCTACGGGTGGTACTGTTGATGCAACCATTCAATTGGTTGAAAAACTGGGTGGTACCGTAGTGGGTCTCGCGTTTTTCATTGAACTAGAATCTTTAGAAGGTCGTAAAAGATTAGAAAAATATCCAATATATGCATCTTTAAAATACTAAAAGGTGGTTTGGTCGTTTTGGAAAAAATAATGACTTTCGACAACTTAATCGAAAACGTGAAGACTTATATTAAAAAAGAAGTTGATCTTGATAGAATAAAGGCGGCATATGAACTGGCGTCTTTTAAACATGGAAGTCAACTGCGCAAGAGTGGTGCCCCATACATTTCACACCCTTTGGCAGTTGCCTACATCCTGTCAGAGCTATCAGCAGGTCCAAATACGATCATTGCAGCAATTCTTCATGATGTGTTAGAAGACACGCCTACCTCTTATGAAAACTTAAAAGATCAATTTGGTGAAGAAGTGGCTCAAATGGTAGATGGTGTGACCAAAATTGGTAAAATATCATTTAACCAGGAAGTTTCACAAGCGGATAACCATCAAAAAATGTTACTCGCTATGGCGAGAGACATTCGAGTGGTTTTGATAAAAATAGCGGATAGACTACACAATATGCGTACCATTCACTATCAATCTAGTGAAAAACAATTGAAAATAGCTTCTGAAACGCTCGATATCTATGCACCACTTGCGCATAGATTAGGGCTTTTTAAGATTAAGGCTGAATTGGAAGATACCTCACTAAAGATAGTGAACCCACCTTTTTATCATCGCATAAAAAACATGATTGACAATCAAAAACAAGTAAAAAGTTTGTCAATTGAACACATGATTGATGAAATTAAAAAAAATCTTGAACAAAATCATATGACACATTACTTGATTTCGGGACGCACTAAGAATATATTCTCAATCTATAAAAAAATGACGCGACAAAATAAAGAGTTTGAAGATATTTATGATATTTTGGCGATTAGAGTCATTGTGGACCGTATTGAAGATTGTTATCAAGTATTAGGCATCATTCACGCACATTTTGTGCCAATTCCTAAAAGATTTAAGGACTATATTGCGGTACCTAAACCAAATATGTATCAGTCTCTACATACAACCATTCTGTCCGATGATGGGTCTATTTTCGAGGTACAAATTCGTACACATGAGATGGATCGTATTGCTGAATATGGGATTGCAGCTCACTGGGCGTATAAAGAGAATAAAGAGTACTCAAAAGAGAAAGAACAGTTTGAGATTGCATCTAAATTGAAATGGTACGCAGAACTGCTTAAGATGACTGAGGATGATGATGAGAAAAAAGAAGGCTCGAACGAGTTTGTTTCTACAGTAAAATCAGACATTTTAGAGGCAAATGTATACGTATTTACGCCAAAAGGACAAGTGGTTGAACTTACTAAAGGATCAACACCGATTGATTTTGCTTACCGTATTCATTCTGACGTAGGTAATTCAATGATTGGTGCATCTGTAAATAACCGTATTGTGACGCTTGATTATGAACTTGAAACTGGAGACATTGTTTCAATTAGGACGTCGAAAAATGCAGGAGGCCCTTCAGAAGACTGGCTTAAGATGGCCAACAGTTCTCATGCCAAACATAAGATCAAAGGGTATCTGAACAAATTAAACAGAGACTCTATTTATGCCATGGGGAAAGACATGGTTGAGCGAGAAGCTCAAGGAAATAAAGTTGAAATTTCTAGTTTGAATGATGATTTTGCTAAGAAACATTTTTCTAAAAACATGGTGAATTCTTTGGAAGATCTCTATGTTGAAATTGGAAAAGGCATTTTAAGCCCTAAAACAGTTATTGCCAAAATGCTTGGCAAGGAATTGGATAAGGAAACATTGCTTCAACGTCAGCTTGAGAAGGCTAAACGAATTCTAACGACAAATCATGAATCAGGACTGATTGTAGAAGGACTTACAACCCCTCAAATCAAGATTGCAAACTGTTGTTTACCGATTCCTGGTGATGCCATCATTGGCTATGTCACAAAAGGCAGTGGGATTGCTGTACATCACGAAAACTGTCCTAATGTTAAAAATCTGACTGAAATGCGATTTGTTGACGTATATTGGGCTTCAAACCTAACCCGAAAATACCCAACTCGCATTCAAATCATTGGTCAAAATAGACACAATATATTGTCTGAAATTATATCGACAGTCAATGCGACTTCCATCACCATTGCAGAAATTAACGCGGTCTCTAATCAAAAACTTGAGAGTATTACAACGCTTAAAGTACTGGCAGGCAATAAAGGTGAAATCGAGAATTTAATGGTTAATTTACTTAAAATTCCTAGTATCTATCATATTGAAAGAAGATTTAAATAATGAGAGCGGTTATACAACGTGTGTCTAAGGCATGTGTGCGCACGACCAATTATGAGGCCTCTATAAAGGTTGGATACTTGATCTTATTAGGTATCCATGTAGACGATACTGAAACGGATTATCAATACATGCTCAAAAAAATTATAAATTTAAGAGTTTTCGAAGACGAAAACCAAAAGATGAACCTTTCTTTAAACCAAATAAATGGCGAAATCTTGTTGATTTCACAGTTTACACTACTGGGAAGTGTTAAAAAAAATAACAGACCTTCCTTTACTGAAAGCGCAAAACCTTTAATCGCTGAACAATGGTATTTAAGGCTCTATGAGGATTTGAATCGAATAATTCCAACAAAAAAAGGTGTCTTTGGCGCTGATATGTCAATTGAACTCACAAATGATGGACCAGTCACTATTATCATCGATACGAAGGAGTGAAACAATGAAAAGCAAGATTAATTGGAAGTACTTCAACATTTTAGTACTATTATTGATTATCTACATGATCTATGTGCTTTCTCCACTTTGGGGTAGCGTATTTGAAAAGATAATATGGGCGTTTTTACCCATTATTTTGGCTTTTTCAGTGGCGTTTGTATTCAACCCTATTGTGAGTTGGTTAGAAAAGAAGGCAAAAGTGCCACGTGTGGTTGCAATACTGCTCATTTATGCTTCAATTATTGGCATCGTGCTTTTTATCGTCTTTGTATTAGTTAAACCCTATATTGATGATTTAGGTAGTCTGTCGGTTGGTGTTGTGAACCTATTAGAACAAATAGGAATACTCTTTAAGATCGATACAACCAGTGTTCAAGCACAAGCATTAGACATGATTGAGGGTCTATTTGACAACATCACTTTATTTTTCACAGCTTCTGGTGCTGCAGCAGAACAAGTCTTCAATGTTGTGATTAGTGGTATTGTCGTTGTGATTGTAGGCATTATATTCTTAATCAATTTTGACAATATCATTTTAAGAACGAAAGAGTACTTACTCATTCGTGAATCTGATCAATTGTATCGCTATGTTTCAACACTCTATCATGATTTAACGAGCTATTTGGTTGCTGAAATCATCATCGCTTTCATTCAGTTTGTTGAATATGCTGGGTTGTTTTTAATCATTGGCATCTTCATTCCAGAATATTTAAATTATGCCTTGGTGCTTGGTGTTTGCGTAGCAGTGTTCTCGTTAATACCATACTTTGGTGGTTACCTCTCATCGTTTTTCATGATTTTAATTGCCCTAAGCCTACCTAATGCGTTATATGCGGCCATTCCACTAGGCATTTTCATTATGATTTTCCCTAATTTAGATGCTTATTTGATTAACCCTCATATTTATAAAAAACAACTGAGATTGAATCCGATTTTTTCAATCACAGCGATGTTACTTGGACAAGCATTTTTTGGTATTGTAGGCATCGTCATGGCGATTCCGTTTATCATTGTTTTAACGATTACATACAATTTTTACAAAGTCCAAATCAAAGAAAAAGTTAAACAGTTTAAAGAATCACTATAGATTGACAAAACTTAGCAATTAGGGTATTATTTTAGTATCAATCGAATCGTCTGATGACTGAAAAGAATGTATATGGGATTAATTGTAGCGAGGATGAATGGTGAAAGCATCTATTAGTACTTTACAGGGACAATTCACGAGGACATTTCTATTTAAGTGCTAGGGATACCTAGAACTAAGGTGGTACCGCGCAATTATAGCGTCCTTAGATTAAGGACGTTTTTATTTTTTTGGTGATAATATGACAAATTATAAAGAGATGCCTACAGTAAAGTTTCTGAACTATCAGTTAAGAACGTTGTTAAAAAAGGATTATCATGATTTTTATGAATTTGGAAAAGATGAGCAGACCACTCAGTTTTTAACTTGGGGACCATTCAAAACCCTAAAAGATGCTAAAAATATGATTAAGTACACGTATTTTAGACGACTTTCTAGGAAAGAGCCTATTGGATATGCCATTTTAGATCTGAATCAAAACCGGATGATAGGCACCATTGAGTTTCACAGTTTTAACCACAAAAATGCCACTTGTGAGATTGGCTATGTATTATCAAGGGCTTATTGGAATCAGGGCATCATGACCAAAGCATTGATTGAAATGACAAAAATCGGCTTTGAATGTCTTGACATTGATACCATCATTATTAAACACATAAAAGAAAACATTGCCAGCCAAAAGGTTATTCTCAAGGCCGGATATGATAAGAAAGAATTACTAAAGAACAGTTTTTTTCATCCGAAAACACAACGATTTCACGATGTGTATGTGTATGAAAAAACAAGGAGGAACTATGATAAATAAAGCAAAAGGCACCTATGATGTGCTACCAAATGAATCTTTTAAATGGGCACTTTTAGAAGAAAAAGCCAGAAAACTCTTAACGCTTTTCGGTTACAAAGAAATTCGTACCCCTATTTTTGAATACTCTGAAGTCTTTCATCGAGAAAACGAACAATCCGATATGGTGACGAAAGAAACCTATGATTTTTTTGATAAAGGTGATCGACAATTAACCTTAAGACCTGAGGGCACAGCGGGTGTAATTCGTAGTTTCGTTGAGAATAAATTATATGTTCAAAACCACTTAAGCAAACTTTACTATATAGGACCAAATTTTAGATATGAAAGACCTCAAAAGGGACGATTTAGACAGTTTATGCAATTTGGTGTTGAAGCCGTTGGATCTAATGATCCGGCTTTAGATGCTGAAGTTATAGGTCTTGCTTATTCGTTTATCAAAGAGCTTGGTTTGAAAGGCGTAAAAGTTAGAATCAATTCACTTGGCGATAACGATTCGAGACTGGCATTTAAAGAAGCACTTACAAATCACTTTTCACCGCATAGTGAGACTTTATGTTCAGATTGTAAACACCGATTAGACAAAAATCCACTTAGAATCTTAGATTGTAAGGTTGATCAAAAACATGAAGCTGTCGTGAATGCGCCTACACCTCAAGACCACTTGAATGCGGTATCTAGAGCCTATTTTCAATCGGTATTGAACTATTTAGATAGTGCAGACATTGTTTATGAAATCGCACCTAAATTGGTAAGAGGACTCGACTATTACACTCATACGGTTTTTGAAATTGAGGCAGATATTGAAGGGTTTGGTGCTCAAAATGTTCTAGGCGGTGGAGGTAGGTACCAGTCACTGGTTAAAGAACTCGGTGGACCGGATTTGCCTGGTATTGGATTTGCCTTTGGCATGGAAAGACTTTTGTTGGCCATGGAAGCAGAAGAAATTGGTTTTGCTGACGAAAGCAAGCCAGATGTATTCATGGTTGCAGTTGGGCAACAAGCTCGTATAGAAGCGATTAAGTTATTATTTGAAGCGAGAAGAAACCAACTTGTGGCAGACATGGATTTTAATGGTACAAATTTCAAGTCTCAATTCAAAGCGGCCTTGAAATCTAACGCCAAGTATGTTTTCATTTTGGGAGACGATGAAATAAATACGAAAACAGTATCAATTAAAAACACAGAAACTCAAGAACAGGAACAAGTCCCTTCAAAAATCGCCATCAGAACGATTAGAAGTAGACTAGGAAAATAACCATGACATATACACATCATAATGCAGAACTAAACAAAAAACATATTGGCCAAAGGGTTAAACTAAAAGGTTGGGTTTCTAAAAAACGAAATCTAGGTGGGTTGGTTTTTATTGACTTAAGAGACCGCTTTGGCATCACACAATTGGTCGCACAGCCAGATAATACTTTCTATGACTTAGCCTCATCTTTTAAGAGTGAGTATGTCATTGAAGCTGAAGGTATTGTGGTTGAGAGATTATCAATCAATCCTGCCATTCCAACCGGTGAAATTGAAGTCATATTAACCGCAATAAAGCTTTTGAATACTGCTGAAACTCCGCCAATTGGTATTTCTAACGAAGATACTTCTTTAGAGGATACAAGATTAAAGTACAGATATCTCGATTTAAGACGTCCAATCATGCAAAACTACATGATTAAACGTAGTCAAATCACCCAAGCGATTCGTGAGGCTTTATTAACAGAAGGCTTTAATGAATTTGAAACGCCAATTTTAGGTAAATCAACACCGGAAGGTGCCAGAGACTTTTTAGTGCCATCAAGAATATATCCAGGTGAGTTTTATGCTTTGCCACAATCACCACAAATCTATAAACAACTATACATGGTGGCAGGATTTGAAAAATATTTCCAAATTGCGCGTTGTTTTAGAGATGAAGACCTAAGAGCTGATCGCCAATTGGAATTTACGCAAGTGGATATCGAGACCTCATTCTTATCAGAAAATGAGATTCAATCACTCATCGAACGTGTGCTTGCCCATACATTCAAAAAGGTATTAGACCATGATATCGAATTACCCATCCGAAAGTTGAGTTATAAAGAGGCCATTGAACACTATGGGTCAGACAAGCCTGACTTAAGATTTGATATGACACTAAAGACATATACAGAAGCATTTAGTGGTTTTGATATTCCTTTCTTTAAGGAAAAATGTATCCGTGGGTTTGTCGTACCAAACGGCGCGTCATTTACAAGAAAAGAGTTAGATGGCTTTACGCAAGTAATCAAAAAGAATCATGGAGAAGCACTCGCATATTTAAAACTTTCTGAGGGCGTTCTTTCGGGATCCATTGCAAAATTTATCTCGAATCCCGAGGCTGTTATTGAAAAACTAGCCAT
The DNA here is from genome assembly GCA_034006765.1 of Acholeplasma sp. Taxonomy (GTDB): domain Bacteria; phylum Bacillota_I; class Bacilli_A; order Acholeplasmatales; family UBA5453; genus Paracholeplasma. The sequence goes on from JAVESF010000001.1 coordinate 139,095, forward strand.
GTCAGAAAACGATTTAGCCTTGATTGTTGTTGCTAAAGATTATAAAACAAGTTCTAATGCTGCTGGTGTTTTGAGAAAAGATTTAGGTGAGCTACTATTACTTGCAAAACCGAATGATTTTCAATTTGTTTGGATTGTAGATTGGCCATTATTTGAAGAAAACGAAGACGGTTCATTAACAGCAGCACATCATCCTTTCACTGCACCTAAAGAGGCAGATAAAGCCTTGTTAAAAACAGATCCTAAACAATGCATGGCTCAAGCTTATGATATCGTTTTAAATGGCTATGAACTAGGTGGGGGTTCAGTGAGAATTCACGAATCTGATTTACAACAAACGATGTTTGAAGCCATTGGACTTGAAAAATCTGTCATTGAAGAACGCTTTGGGTTTTTAGTAGGCGCACTGAAATATGGAACACCTCCACATGGCGGATTGGCACTAGGATTAGACCGAATTGTGATGCTAATGACAAACACTAAAAACATTAAAGATGTGATTGCATTTCCTAAAACACAAAGTGCTCGTGATTTAATGATGCAAGCCCCATCAACGGTTGCAGAAAGCCAACTTGAAGAACTTAAGATTTCATTTACTAAATCACATTAACTGCAGACAAGTCCGTTAAATATTTAAACACTAAACAAAGTGACTCTTACAAGATGACATTTCATCTATAAGCGTCATTTTTCTTTATCGTTAGCACATATCTTTAAAGATTATCCTATTTTTTTTCATAATTGTATCAATTTTCACCAACTGATCTTTTATAGTGGTAAAGTTAGTCTAAATATTGTAAGATATTGATATATAAATGGACTTAATTAGGAGGTATATAATGAAAAAAATCGTGATTGCTGGTGGCTGTTTTTGGGGTGTTCAAGCATATTTTAGAGATGTTAAGGGTGTTTTGTATACCGAAGTAGGCTATGCAAATGGAAATAAAGAAAATCCGACTTATCAAGAGGTTTGCAATGGTGTTGCAACGCATGCTGAAGCAACCCTAATTGAATATGATGAAGCGATTATTGGCTTAGAAACCATTTTCGATCATATGTTTAGAGTAATCAACCCACATTCGTTAAACCGTCAAGGCAATGATATTGGCGTTCAATATCGTACAGGCATTTATTACGAATCTGAGTCAGATTACCTAATCGCAAAATCGTTTTTAGAAACTCGTCAAAAACAATTAGAAAAGAGAATCACAGTAGAATTGAAGCCTCTTTCAAACTACTATAAAGCAGAAGCGTATCATCAAGATTATCTTGTGAAAAATCCGAATGGGTATTGTCATATAAATTTGGGTTTATTGAAAGAAGATGAAAAAAATGAAGCGAAATAATTACATTTCATGGGATCAATATTTTATGGGGGTTGCGACATTATCCGCAATGCGTTCAAAAGATCCTAACACCCAAGTAGGGGCATGTTTAATAAACGTTGACAAACGCATCATCGGAATTGGCTATAATGGTCTGCCACAAATGCTATCGGACGATGAGTTTCCTTGGACGAATGATGGAGAGTTCGAAGAAACGAAATACCCGTATGTTGTTCACGCAGAAGCAAACGCTATTTTAAATGCCACTCAATCCTTGAAAAACGCCACTTGTTATGTAACTTTATTTCCATGCCATGAATGCGCAAAACTGTTAATTCAAAGTGGTGTTAAAGAATTGGTATACAAAGAAAATAAATATGCAGAGACATCTTCACATCATGCCAGCCTTCGTATGCTTGAAAAAGCTGGGGTTCTAATCAGACAGTTCAATTCAAATGATTTGAGAATTTTGTATGATGTGGATCAAAAATAACCGTAAAAAAGCCTTATTATTAGGCTTTTTCTACATTGTAATTGTTTTGTTTTTAACCCTTAGAGTTCCGAACAAATCGATTGTATTAAAAGGGGATTTGACACCAATTACAAATGGAATTGAAATAGAAAATAAAGACAATTCTAATGCCTTTTACTCAATCTATGTGGTATCGATGGAAAGACCGACTATATTTCAGTATGTTTTGTCGTTGTTAAACTCAAAAGTTGACATTAGAGATATCAATGAAACTCAAAATTTTTCATTCAAAGAACAGTTCTTGATGGGACAAATTCAAGAAATGCTAAGTTATCAATACGCTGTAATTGCAGCCTACGAAAAGGCAGCGCAGGAAGATACGACAATTTCTATTTCAAAAACGGTTAAGGGATATATACTCAGTTATGTAGATCAAAGACAAAGCTTGTTAAAAGTTGGCGACTATATTACTGAAATCAATGGCACGCATTATCGTGAGTTACCTGAAAATTCGTTCATCAATATTTTGCATGAACATGATACAGTTTCACTCACCATCCTAAGAGGAAATGACGTGAAATATTTAAACATTACACACATTGAAGACACTAAAAAATATGGGTTAATCATCAATCCGGTCTATCACATAGAAACCACACCCAGTTATAAAGAAACCTATTCAGATGATTTTATTGGTGGACCTTCGGGCGGGCTTTTACAAGCATTGGATATCTACTCGAGATTGATGGCCTTAAACTTAAAAGGGATAGAGGTATCAGGTACTGGAACGATTGAAAGAGAAGGGTTTGTAGGCCCAATCGGCGGCATTAAACAAAAAGTGTATACGGCAAGTACGCATGACATTGATTTATTTTTTGTGCCAACGGAAAACTATGAAGAAGCATTAATTGCTTATGAAAGTTTAGATAATCCATCGTTCATTCTTGTGAAAGTGGGTGATTTTGATGAAGCACTTGAAGGGCTTTTGGCGTACTTATCAACAAGATCTTAAACAATTTAAAGAATTTGAAGCGATGCTTTCATTTAAAATGTGGCTATTTCATGGGATTGTTCCATTTTTAGTTTTAGTGCTTGGCTATTTACCTATTTTACTCGTTGGCGTAAATCTAAGCATATTTGTCAATTTACAAAAAACACTGATTGTTTTATTGATGTTATCCTTAGTTAGTTTGCCTTATCTTTATTACTCTCTTAAATATCTCTTGATAAAACACTATCAAAAGTCATTAATTTTTGTTAAAATAAATAGGCTAGTTATCGTAAAGGGGACTTATTTCTTACCATTTGTTGTCGGCATATGGATTTACGTACTTGTTAAATACTGGAGGTTTTTACCATGATTTATGGATTAATTATCATTCTGTCTGTGGTTTTATTGGACCAATTAACCAAATGGATGATTGTTGCTTTACTGCAAGATAGAACCATTACTGTTATTGATCATTTTTTCAACATTATTCAAGCTCACAATTACGGTGCAGGGTGGTCAATGTTTGAAGGACAATATGTATTTTTATTTGCAATAACCCTTGTGTCACTTGTTTTTTTTGGTTACTTATTCAAATCAGCAGAAATGTCAAAACAAAAGTGGGTTTACACTGTTGGAGTCTCATTGATGATTGGCGGGACGCTTGGTAATTTTATTGACCGGTTAAGACTGGGGTATGTTGTTGACTTTCTTCAATTTATTTTCGGAAGTTATTATTTTCCAACTTTTAATGTTGCTGATGCAGCTTTAACAGTCGGTGTTATCCTGTTTGCAATCGACATCTTTTTCTTGGAGCATAAACGATGAAAAAATACATTTTAAACGTAACAGAAGGCGATATTGGCTTAAGAGCTGATGTCTTTGTCTCAAAATTATTGGAAGATATCACGCGCAGTCAAATTAAAAAAGTCTTTGACAAAAAAGATGTTTTAATAGAAAATATGCCGATTAAGCCTTCCTATTTGGTAAAGTTTGATGATGAAATTTCGATTTCTATCGAAACAGATTTGAATCTAAATATTGATCCAATAAACTTGAATTTAGAGTTTTTATATGAAGATGAAGACGTTGCGGTCGTTTACAAACCGCAAGGACTAGTCGTTCATCCAGCAGTCAGTTTCAAAGATGTTACCTTGGTCAACGGATTAAAGTACCAAGTCAAACAGTTGTCCGATTTAAATGGGGACTTAAGGCCAGGTATTGTACATCGAATTGATAAAGATACTTCGGGTTTATTGTTAGTAGCAAAAACAAACGAGGCGCATGAATCTTTGGTTCTACAGCTTCAAAAAAAGACTGTAAAACGTGTTTATGAAGCTATTTGTTTACATCCATTTGAGGAAGATACAGGCACAATTAAAACGCCAATCGGTCGTGATGAAACCAATAGATTGAAAATGGCTGTGACAGATGATGGTAAATTAGCGGTTACGCATTTTTCTGTAAAGAAAAGAAATCAGGACTACTCATTGATTGAGTGTGTTTTAGAAACGGGACGTACGCATCAAATTCGTGTTCACATGCAATACATCGGACATCCTATTTTAGGAGACCCTGTTTATGGTAAAAAACCAATTTATGGCAACACTGGCCAATTTTTGCATGCTAAAACAATCGGATTTGTTCATCCAACAACTAATAAGTATTTAGAGTTCACCAAGGAAGCACCGATTACTTTCTTAGATACGCTAGAGAAGTTAGGACTAAAATAACCGTTATAAGCGTATAAAAGATTTCGACTTAGAATCACCAATTAGGTGAATAACTACCAGATATTTTCGAAATTTATAAACACCTTGATTTTTCAGAATCGAGGTGTTTTTTGTTTTTCTGTTTCAAACGGTAAAAAAAAAACATCTTTTTAAGATGTTTAGCTTTTTTTAGGAATTTCAATGTTATTTTTAATGAGATTCTTGAAGTTCAATTTGGTAATTGGAACTAGCCCTTTATACCCTCTAGCACGGTATATTTCTATGAGTTGTTTATCAACTTCGCTGCCAGCGCCTTTCAGCAAATTATAACCAACAAACTTCGAGTATTGTTGCATTTTTGCTAAAAAAGCATAACGCGCAATAATGGAAGCAGCAGCAACAGCGATATGAACACTTTCAGCTTTCGTATAGAAGTCAATATCACGATAAATCAACTTCTCAGTTTTGAGATAATTAAAATAAATCGTTGGTTCGCAAAATTGATCCAATATTACTGGGACTTTCTCAGATAATTTCTCACTCGTTTTGATAATGCCTTGATTGTGCAAATAGGCTTTGATTTTATTCATGTTATAGCCTTTTCTTATTAACCCATTGTACTTTTCCGGATTCAAAATCAGGATTGAATGAATTAATCTATTAGCCAGTACAGGTCCGATTTTCGATATTTGAGCATCGGTCATAGCTTTAGAATCTTTGACACCTAATGACTCTAAGAAAGAAATGTCTTCAAGAGACACAAATGCGCTACATACAATTACCGGTCCAAATAAATCACCGGTACCAACTTCATCAGAGCCAATCGCCGCATATTGCTTAACACCAAGTAAATGTTTAATTCTAGGAAGCTCATTTTGATAATCTCCCTGAATCACCATTTTACCAGATTTGTATGCGTGAATGGTTATGCCATCCTTATAGGCAGAAAAAGCGATATATTGGTTTGAAGTCTCTTTTTCAAACGCTTTATATGCATCTATTAATATAGACATTTGGTTTTCATTAATAGTCATACTGTAATTCGCCATATTTATCTCACCTACCTGTTTAATTATAACATAAATTTTGGTAAAATGTAAGAGGTGATGCCATGAGTTACTCTAAAAAGACATTAGAGTTTGATATTATACTCAATTATGTCAGCAGATTTGCGAAGTCAGACTCTGCAAAAACAATAATTAAAGAAATGATGCCATTGGAGACATTGGCAAGTAGTGTTGATGCTCTTAAAGCAACACAAGATACGCTGAGCTTAATTTCGAGGTTTGGTTCTTTTCCATTAATCGAGGACTTTGATATCCATGAAATATTGGATGCCATTCAAATCGGTCAATCTCTGACTATTGGATCGATATTGAATCTAAGGCTTTTTTTGTCGATGATTGAAGACATGATTCAGTATAAAAAGTCCTATCAAAGACAACAAACGTATGCATCAATTGATGAACAGTTTAATAGACTTGTCTCGCTAAAACAGTTGATTTCACTTATAGAAGAAATTATGGACCCTGATGGGGTTATTTTGGATTCTGCTAGTGATGAACTATACAGCATTAGAAAACAATTAAAGAAACTAGAACAGCAGCGTAAGGATTTGTTGAATCAAATTTTACAAAAGAAGTCGAGTCAATTAAACGATCAAATGATTGTGATTCGAAACGATCGTTTTTGTTTGCCTGTAAAAGCTGAATTTAAGCACAGTTTTAAAGGGATCATTCACGACGAATCATCCTCAGGCACAACCATTTTTATTGAACCTTCTGAAACAATTGAAAAAACAGTTGAGATTCAAAGACTTAAATTTAGCGAACAACAGGAAATTATTAAAATTATTGATTGGCTTGTCAGTCAAATACGGCCGCACAGCGAATCTCTAGAACTAAATATGCGCGCACTAATTGAACTGGATTTCACCCAAGCTAAAGCAAAGTATGCATTAGAGATTAATGCATTCAATCCTGAAATGAATGATGAGGGTACGGTTGAGTTAATCAACGCAAGACACCCTTTGATTGATTCAAAAGTGGTTGTACCTATTTCACTGAGACTAAACAAAGATAAAAAAACCATTATGATTACGGGGCCGAATACAGGTGGTAAGACAGTAGCTTTAAAAACAGTAGGACTTCTTTCAGTAATGGCACAATCAGGGTTATTAGTACCGGCAGATTCATGTTCAAAGTTATCTATTTTTAAAGAAGTATACGCGGACATTGGAGATGAACAATCCATTGCTCAATCCCTATCGACTTTTTCATCGCATTTAACAAAGATTAAACACATCATAGAACATGTAGAAGATGGGGTTTTGGTTTTACTTGATGAACTAGGAAGTGGCACTGACCCTCAAGAAGGAAGTGCCCTGGCAATGGGCATTTTAGACTATTTAAAGGCGTATGACATTCGTATGATTGTGACGACACATTACTCTGAGTTGAAGCTATATGCATACTCTCATCCTCATATTGCGAATGCATCGGTCGCTTTCGATGTAGAAACCCTTAAACCGCTTTATAAAATACACTATGGTATTAGCGGTTCGTCTAATGCACTTTCTATCGCTAGTCGCCTTGGCTTAAATCCGACTGTCGTTAATCTTGCAAAGAATTATACGACGAAAAAAGAAAACGAATTAACTAAATCTATTAAAAGTTTTGAAGATGACTCAATGAGGGTTAAAGAAAAAGAAGTTAGTCTTGATCAAGAACTCAAGCTATTGAAAGAAGAAAAAACACGCTTAGAGAATGCTTATAAAGAGTTAGAGGCCTCTAAAGATAGAATACTTGAAGCTACGAAAAAACGTGCGGATAAACAATTAAAAGAAACTCAAGAAAAGGCCCAAGAACTTTTGGATATCTTGTCATTGAAGCCGTTAAAAGATCATGAAATTGCTGAAATAAAGTATGAACTTAAGCAACTTGGGATTGAAGAAAAACCCATTTCAGACGATAAAACTTATAAAAAAGGCGACTATGTTCACATTAAATCCTATGACCAAGTTGGCATTATTACCAAGGTGTCTAAGGATCAATATACGGTTAAGTTTGGTATGTTTGAAATGCCTTTTAGCTCAAAAGACTTAAGAAAGAGTGATAAGCCGGTTGATCGAACAAAAGCCATCAGGCACAAAGAAACTCAAAAAACGAGCTATAGTGATGCGAAAATGGAACTAGATTTGCGAGGGTTTAGATTTGAAGACGTCAAGGATGAGCTCGATAAATTTTTAGACACTGCCGTTTTAAACCACTTAAGAAGCGTTCGGATTATTCATGGATTCGGAACAGGAGCCGTTCGAAAAGCTGTTCACGATGTCTTGAAAAAATCGCCTTATGTATCAGAGTATAGATTTGGCGGTGAAGGTGAAGGCCTCAATGGTGTCACGGTTGTAACCTTGAAGTAAGTTATGCTTTTACCTTGAAATAAACGGTTACATACTTTATAATTAAATTAAGATTTAATATGGAGGGAATTTATGCTAATTAGTTATGATGGAAAAGATTTTGAAAAAGTAGTCGATAGACCTGGGTTGGTATTGGTGGATTTTTTTGCAACTTGGTGTGGGCCTTGTAAGATGTTAATGCCTCAATTAGAAGCATTATCTGAAGAACAACCTCAAATCCCATTTGTAAAAGTTGACATTGACGAATACAGAGCGTTAGCTAAAGAAACTTACGGGGTAACCAGTGTACCTACACTAGTTTTATTCAAAGATGGCGTAGAAGTTTCTCGACAAAGCGGCTTTGCACCTAAAGATGCCGTTTGGAAATGGATTCAATCCAATAAATAAAAAAAAGCCGAAAGGCTTTTTTTATTTTTATCAGTCACTAAAGCGGCTTTGTTAGTCTCATTTTGTAATGATCAATACCATCAACTAAATAAAGAGCACTGATAACTTCAAACCCAAAAGACTCATAAAAAGACTTTAAATAGGATTGTCCCTCAATGGTGATGACAAGTTCTGTTAATAGTAAATCCTCGATGCCTTTTTGAATTAACAAACGACTTAAGCCTTTATTTCGGTAAGAAGGGTTAGTAACAACACGACCCAAAGAGGATGAATCCTCGAATTTAAGTCCTTTTGGCAAGGTTCTTATATAGGATACGATTTGATCGTCATCTTTAATGAAGTAATGCATGGAATCAAAATCCAAACCATCTAAATCTTGATATATGGCATTTTGTTCAACTACAAACACCTCAAGTCTAAGTTGAATGATGTCATGTAGTTCTTTTGATGTTAGTTCATCAAAACTTTTGGTAATAATCTTTTTGTTCATCTAAAGCACCTCAAGAAAGATTATACAATAATTCTTGTTTTTTTAAAGGGAAATAGCGCTTTTTGTTGTATAATAATAGAGGTGATACAAATGGAAGGTATCTATTTAATTGACAAACCAGAAGGCATCACGTCTTTTGATGTAGTACGACAACTTAGAAAAATCTTGAAGACGAAGGAAATCGGACATGCAGGGACTTTAGATCCGATGGCAACCGGTTTGTTGGTTGTTTTAGTAGGAAGAGCCACGAAACTATCTAATTTGCTTTTAGAAAAAGACAAAGTTTATCTTGCACAGATAACATTTGGCGCTTCAACGGATACCTATGACCGAATGGGTAAAACCAACAAAGTATTAGAAACATTTGAATTAACCCAAGATCAACTGGAATCTGCTATCGACACTATAAAATCAATGAATAAACAATTGCCGCCCAAATATGCAGCCATCAAAGTCGATGGGAAGAAGCTTTATGAATATGCAAGGAACAATGAAACAGTCGATATTGAATCAAGAGACATTAGGATTCATCAGTTTGACATCAATCATCGTCTAGAAAACAATAAGTTTGGGGCTCTAATTTCAGTCTCGAAAGGCACCTATATAAGGTCTATAGCCAACGATTTGGGTGAAATGTTAAGCATCCCTTCGCACTTGTCGGAATTAAGACGTGTCATGAGTGGATCATTTTCTGTTAAAGATGCAGTGAAACTTGAGGAAATGACACAGGAAACTCTACCATTCATATCTCTGGTTGAGTATGCAAATACCTTAGAAAAAGTCGTTGTTGAAGACTATATGGTGCCATTAATCAAAAATGGTATTCGTTTAGACGAAAGACAAACCACGATTGATGGCCCTTTTACGGCTGTTGATCAAAAAGGACACCCATTAGCCATCTACCAAAAAGACGTTAAAAACTATAAACCGATTATTCAGTTAGGAGTTTAACACATGGATTTTCAAATGAAACGATTAAGTGAAATCACAAACAGTACACCTTTGACGATGACTATTGGAAATTTTGATGGTCTACATCGGGGCCATCAACACTTGATCCTTAAAACTAAATATCAAGATACCGAGAGTGCGGTATTGACGTTTTCGCCGCATCCAATGAAAGTACTTCGAAACATGAAGGATCATGTAATCATCATGTCGATAGAAAAAAAAGTTGAAGTGGTGGCGTCATTAGGCGTGGACCATCTATTTATCGCAACTTTTGATATGGAAATGGCTCAAACTAGTAAAATGGCCTTCATAGACCACTTGAAACGATTGAATGTAAAACGATTAGTTTTAGGGGTTGATTTTAGGTTTGGAAGTCATGCTTCCGGTCATGTTGAAGATTTAAAAGCACATTTTGAAGTCATCATACTAGAAGATGTGGTACATCAAGAAACGCGTATATCGACGACCTACATAAAAGACCTTATTTATTCAGGTGAGTTAGCGAGAGCTGAGTTGTTGTTAGGCAGACCCTACAGCATTGAAGGCATTGTGATTCATGGGGACAAGGTCGGGCGGACATTGGGTATGCCTACTGCAAACCTCGATTTAGAGAGTTATGTTTTACCGCCTAATGGCGTATACTATGTTGATGTCATCCATCAAGGGAGAAAATATCCTGGAGCACTTAACATTGGTTATAACCCCACAATAAACTATTCGGTTAAAAAAAGAGTTGAAGTATATATTTTAGATTTCAACCAAACCATTTATGGCGAAAAACTTGAAGTGGTTTTTAAACTTTATTTGCGTCCAGAAAAACAGTTTGGTTCAAAAGAAGCACTAATTGAACAATTGATGAAAGATATCGATGACGTTAAACGTTTTTCAAGTAAATCGTTGATATCAGATTAAACCTTTGATATAATTAAATAAAGGTGGTGTTCATATGAAATTAGTACTAGCGATTATTTCTAATGACGATGCAAATAAAGTATCAAAAGGGTTGGTCAAAGAAAATTATTTTGTCACTAAACTTGCGACTACAGGTGGTTTTTTATTGACAGGTAATACGACATTTTTAATTGGTACAAATGACGAAAAAGTACCAAGAATACTTGAAATCATCGAAGAACACAGTAAAACACGTGCAAAACTTGTTCCAAATTCAATTATTAGTGAATTTGGTATGTTCTCATCATTACCTGTTGAGGTAAAAGTGGGTGGCGCAACTGTGTTTGTCATCAATGTAGAACAATTTATTAAACTATAACACTTGCAATATTATTAGTTTGTGTTAAAATAGTAAATGGCGAAAACAAGGATTGTGGGTGCCTCCCTATCTTTAGTTTATCGAGAAAGGAATAATAAAATGGCAATTTTAAAAGAAACGAAACAAGCGTTAATCGAAGCTTACAGAATCAATGACAAAGACACTGGTTCAGCACAAGTTCAAATCGCTGTATTAACTGAAGAAATCAATCAGTTAAATGGACATTTACAAATCCATAAGCACGATTTCCACTCAAAAAGAGGCTTGTTCCAAAAAATCGGACGTCGTAAACGTCTAATGGCTTATCTAAAAAAATCAGATTTAGAAAGCTACACTGCTTTAATCGCAAAATTAGGATTAAGAGGATAAAGATTGCACATGCAATCTTTTTTTTTGCTAGTAAATATCAATCGATTATTGTATAATATTAAGAGTATGAAAATATAAAGGAACAGAAAAATATAAAATGAAGGAGATTTTTATATTATGAGCGAAAAACGCACGTATCAAACGGAGATTGGTGGCCGTACGCTAAGAGTCGAAATCGGCGAATTAGCAAAACAAGCCAATGCAGCAGCAATGCTATATTATGGGGATTCTGCAGTGTTATCTGTAGTTGCCTCAAAGGATGAACCATCCCCAATGGATTTTTTTCCATTAATGGTGATTTATCAGGAAAAACTTTATGCCGCAGGGAAAATACCTGGAGGATTTTTAAGAAGAGAAGGAAGACCATCAGAGCATGAAACGCTAACTTCTAGATTGATTGATAGACCTATCAGACCATTATTCCCAGATGGATTTAGAAATGAAGTTCAAATCATTAATACCGTTATGTCCTCAGATCATGATGCAACGCCAGAAATGACTGCAATGATTGGGTCATCACTTGTTTTAATGTTATCAGATATCCCGTTCAAAATGGGTATTGCAGGGGTTATCGTTGGTCGTGTAAACGGAAAACTAATCATCAACCCAACGATTGCTGAAATGGAACAAAGCGATATCGACTTAACAGTAGCTGGTACTAAAGACGCCATCAATATGGTTGAAGCCGGCGCTAAACAAGTTTCCGAAGAAGAAATGCTAGAAGCCTTAATGTTTGGTCATGCTGAAATCAAGAAAATTGTAGCTTTTCAAGAAATGATTCAAAAAGAAATTGGTAAAGAAAAAGCTGCATTTGAAGTGTTTGAAATTGACAAAGACATTGAAAAAGCTGTAAGAGCTTTTGCCGAAACAAGAATGATTGAAGCTGTATCTGTTAAAGGTAAACATGAAAGACAGCATGCACTAAATATCATTATTGATGAAACCGTTGAAAAATTCGGACAAAAAGCATTTTGGAAAGAAGTCGACGGCGTTAAGGTTTTAGATTTAGAGGCTCAAAAAGACTATATGAAGTCTGTGAAGATGACTTTAGAAAATATTGAAGTAGACGAAGTAAGACGTTTAATTACTGAAGATAAGGTTAGACCTGATGGTAGGGCATTAAACGAAATACGCCCACTTTCAAGCCGTACAGATGTGTTACCACGAGTTCACGGATCAGCGTTATTCACACGTGGCCAGACTCAAGCACTTTCAATCACGACTTTAGGTTCACTCGGGGAAAACCAAATCATTGATGGATTGAGTCCGGAAGACTCGAAACGTTTTATGTTACACTATAATTTCCCTCAATATTCCGTAGGTGAAACAGGTAGATACGGTTCTCCTGGAAGAAGAGAAGTTGGACATGGAGCACTTGGTGAAAGAGCAATCCTTCAAGTATTACCAGATGAAGAAGAGTTCCCATATACCATTCGTATCGTTTCAGAAATTCTAGAATCCAATGGATCAACATCACAAGCATCGATTTGTGCAGGTACCATGAGTTTAATGGCTGCAGGCGTGCCAATCAAAGCACCAGTCGCAGGTATTGCAATGGGACTTATCAAAAAAGGTGAACACTATTCAATCCTTTCGGATATTCAAGGTTTAGAAGATCATTTTGGAGATATGGATTTTAAAGTTGCAGGTACTGAAAAAGGCATCACTGCCCTTCAAATGGACATTAAAATTGATGGTTTAACAGAAGATGTCTTAAAGGAAGCTTTACATCAAGCCAAAGAAGGCCGTTTACACATTCTACGTCATATGCTAGAAACCATTCCGGCTGTTAGAGAAGATTTATCTCAATATGCGCCAAAAGTTGCAATGTTTAGAATTAACCCTGACAAGATTAGAGATGTTATCGGTGCTGGTGGTAAGATCATCACTCAAATTATTGAAGATTGCAATCAAGTTAAGATTGATATCGAACAAGATGGTAGAGTATTTATCATGCACTCAGATACACAATGGCTTAAAAAAGCTAAAGAAATGATTCTTAACTTAACAAAAGTTGCTGAAATAGGTAAAATCTATGAAGGTAAAGTTGTTAGAGTTGAAAAATTCGGTTGCTTTGTTGAACTTTGGAAAGGTACAGAAGGATTGGTACATATTTCCAAGCTTGCTAAAGAACGAATTGAAAAAGTAGAATCTGTCGTATCTGTCGGTGATGTGATATTGGTTAAATGTATTGGCATCGATGATAAGGGTAGAATCGACTTATCCAGAAAAGATGCATTAGAAGCATAATATAAGAAAAGCACTTGAGTATTGTTGATACTAAGTGCTTTTCTTTTGTCTATTTGAATTGACATTTAGGGCATAATAGACTACAATAAAACAGTCAATAGAAGGTAATCGAGCCAGAAATGGTTAGGAAAGTCCATGCTAGCACAACCTGAGATGGTTGTAGTGTTTGCGCCTAAGGAAACCATAACTTAGGGTATGCTTTTGCATAACGGCGGAGTCTCTTTCTAAAGGAAACTATGAAAGAACCTGTAACGTGCCACAGAGACGAGTTATTCAGAAATGAATAAATGAAACGCGGTAAACCCCACAAGCTAGTAACCCAAATTTCGGTAGGGGCACTTCGAAAACAGAATTGAATGTATTTCGGAGCTATGAAAATAGAGATAAATGATTACACTCGAAAGAGACAGAACATGGCTTATGCATATTGACACCCAAATTAAAACAGCAGAAGCTGTTTTTTTTTATTGGCAGGTAAAAAAAAAACTACCTCTTGTGAGAAGTAGTTTGAATTTAAATAAATTATTTAGCAGCTTTTTCGTAAGCAGCTTTTGCTAATCCATAATAATCAGCAAAGTCTGTTAATGTTGCACCTGTTGCAACAGTTCCAAAGCTCCATTTGTTAGATGTTGCATCTTTTGAAGTTTCAGTTGCAGTTAATTTTTCACCAACAAATGCTTCAACCATAGCTTCAACGTTTCCAGACCATCCTAGTGGATATTTGTCACCTTTTGGCCAGTAACCTGATTCTGATTTTTTCATTGATTTGTTTGAAGTTGCATCATTACGAGTCAATGAAGTTTCTTTTGCACCTGAAGCGTTAGCAACGAAGAACTTGTCAGCTTTAACTTGGTCAACATACCATTTAGCGTTGTCGTGATTTTTCACATACTCTTCTAAGTTTGCGACACCATCAGCTTTGTAGTTGATAGTTTGGCTTCCAGCTTCACCTAAAACTTCAGCAGTAAATAACTTGTCACCGATTTTGATGTATTTTGCATAGTTTGATGCACCTTTTGATCCATCAACAACAACTACTAAATCGCCTACTTCGTTAGATACTTTTGCCCAGCTATAAGGTAAGAAGTATTCTTCGATTTTTACATCTTTCACTACATCTTTCTCAACAACTATTGTAACTTCCCCAACATAATGCTTATGAACTAAACCATAAGCTGTTGCTTTCTTCTCACTGTTACAAGCAGCTAGTGTTAGGGCAGCTACTAATGTGAGAGCAACTAAAAAGAATTTTCTCATTAATTTTTCCTCCTATTTAATTTGAAATCATCTTTGTTCACTTACATTATATAGAGAAGACAAGTAAAACGCAACTATATTTTCGTTACAATTCCACTGAAAGCGTTTTAAACACGATGTGAACTGATAAAAACGAATTATCTTGCTTATAAAGCCATAAAATGATAAAATTTTAACGATTAGAAAGTGATGTGCAGACATTGAACAAATATGATATTTTAGAACGACAAAAACGAATTAGAAATTTTTCGATCATCGCTCATATAGACCACGGTAAATCCACATTGGCTGACCGTATTTTAGAGCAAACCAAAACACTGACTTCAAGAGAAATGAAAGCTCAAATACTAGATGGGATGGACTTAGAACGCGAACGTGGGATAACCATTAAATTGACCGCTGTTGAGATTACTTATCGTGCACAAGATGGTGAAGACTACACGTTTCATTTAATTGATACCCCAGGACACGTTGACTTTACGTATGAAGTGTCAAGGTCACTTGCAGCTTGTGAAGGTGCAATTCTAGTGGTAGATGCCGCTCAAGGCATCCAAGCACAAACGCTAGCCAACGTTTATTTAGCTTTAGATAACAACCTTGAAATTTTACCAGTCATCAATAAAATTGATTTACCTAGTGCAGATCCTGAACGCGTCAGACAGGAAATTGAAGATGTGATTGGAATTCCCGCAGACGGTGCCGTGTTAGCAAGTGCAAAATCAGGGATTGGTATTACTGAAATCCTTGAACAAATTGTGAAACATGTTCCAGCACCACAAGGGTCTATTGATGCGCCCCTTCAAGCTTTGATTTTCGACTCTGTATTTGACCCCTTTAGAGGTGTTATTCCATATATAAGAATCAAAAATGGTATTTTGCGTAAAGGTGACACCATTCAAATGATGAGTAATGGCATTACTTACGAAGTGATAGAAGTAGGTGTTCACACGCCTAAAGAAGAAAAGCGTGAGTTTTTAGCTGCAGGAGATGTAGGATATTTAACAGCATCTATCAAGGATATTGAACACGTACGTGTGGGAGATACCATTACGTTAAAAAATAACCCTTCCAAAACGGCCTTACCTGGTTATCGTAAACTTAATCCAGTAGTATTTTGCGGCTTATATCCAATTGACAATTCAAAATATAACGATTTAAAAGACGCGTTAGAGAAACTAGCCTTAAACGATGCGTCTTTGGTATATGAACCTGAAACATCTCAAGCATTAGGATTTGGGTTCAGAACAGGATTTTTAGGCCTTTTACATATGGAAGTCATTCAAGAACGTTTAGATAGAGAGTTTGGCATAGAACTCATCGCAACCGCTCCATCCGTCATTTATCATGTCAATCTGACAAATCAAGAGATGGTTATTGTCGATAACCCATCTAAATTACCAACGCCTCAAGAGATTGATTCTATTGAAGAACCCTACGTTAAAGCACAAATTATGTGTCCGAGTGATTTTGTAGGATCTGTCATGGATTTATGCCAAAAGAAGCGTGGGATTTTTGGAGATATGAATTATTTGGATAAAACCAGGGTAATGATTCATTATGAGCTACCATTATCAGAAATTGTCTATGATTTCTTTGATAAACTTAAATCCTCTACTAAAGGTTATGCATCATTTGATTATGAAATTGGCTCTTACAAAGAATCAAAACTTCAAAAAATGGACATTCTTCTAAACGGAGAAGTCGTGGATGCTTTATCTACCATCGTTCATAGAGATTTTGCTTATGCACGTGGTAAGGTGATCACAGAAAAGTTGAAAGATTTGATCCCTAGACAGATGTTTGAGATTCCAGTTCAAGCAGCTGTATCAAATAAAATAATCGCAAGATCAACCATTAAAGCAATGCGTAAAGATGTCTTGGCCAAGTGTTATGGTGGCGACATTTCTCGTAAACGTAAACTGTTAGAAAAACAAAAAGCTGGTAAGAAGCGTATGAAAGCTGTTGGATCAGTAGAAGTTCCGCAAGAAGCATTTATGGCTATTTTATCCAATTCAGATGAATAATGAGTTCAGGAATATTTCCTGAACTTTTTTTATGCCATCAAAAATTAATGTAAGCGTTGACATTATGCTATATTCCATGTTAAAATAAAATTGAAAATAAACAATGTTCGCATATATAGACGGTTTTGGGAGAGCCCTATGAGAAAACTACTTTTGACCTTATCGCTTTTTTGTTGGATGGCACTTACAGGCTGTGATAAGGATGTATCAAAAGATATTGAAGATAGCATAAAATCAATAGACTTCGGTGAATTCACTGAAGTCGATTTGTATTTACCGAATCAAATAAAAGATGTCAGTGTTACCTGGTTGATACCTGAGAATGCGTTTTTAGATTCAACTGGAAAGGTACACCGCCCGACTTTTTCGCAAGGTGATCAAACCATTACTTTCAATGGTATCTTTTCAAAAAACAATCGAAACAAGTCGGTAGAGTACAAAATTACGGTATTAAAAACGAATGAACTGTTATTTGACGAAAACAGCATTTTCGATCAAATAATAATCCCTTATGAACTTTCACAATCGATTGAATTGGTTTTGGAAATCGATGGTTACTTATTGCAATACGAAATGAGTCATCCTACCTATTTAAATCATCAAGGACAGTTATTGAAACGACCTAAGTACTTTGAAAAAGATTTGTTGGTTACTATCCGTGTTAGTTTTGTTAAAGGCGACCAAACTTATATGAAAGACTACAAAACGATGATATTGAAAGAAGTCTTAGGATCAGATGAGGTATTTGGATATGCAAGTTTGGGTTTTGATACAACCTTCAGTCTTAAAGGGGAAACAGGGTATTATGTCGTTAATAATGAGAAAGAGTTTTTAGAAGCACTTTCCCAAAAAGGCTCGTTATCTGCTAGCGTAATTGAAATTACAAACGATTTGGATTTAGGGTACGAGTTTGTGAGAAACAGGTATCCTGATGTGGATTTCGATACGGTTATTTTCCAATCCCATCATTCGCCTTTAACCCACCCAACCTTATTAAAGTCGGGCATTTCTCGAGTATCGATTCGCGATAGAAAAGATAATACTCAGTATCAAAAAGGGTTAAAAATCTTTTCAGTTAAAGGTGTCACGATTAAGCATGCGTCCTTTACAGTCAAAAACAGTGAAAATATTTGGATTCAAAACCTAAAGTTTGATGAGCTATGGGAATGGGATGAGACCACTAAAGGTGCTTATGACAGAAACGATTGGGATTATATTACGATTGAGGATTCTAAAAATATTTGGATCAATCGAATTACCATGCATCAAGCATATGATGGACTCATTGATGTGAAAGGGTATTCTTCAAATATAACGATTTCAAATAGCAGGTTTAAGGCTTTAGTCAACAACTTTATATTGGATCAAATCAATTACTTAGAACAATATAGTGATAAATATCCTTTTTACCAATCCTATAGGGATAAAGGATTAAGCACGGAAGATATGGCAACATTTGTCAGTTTTCAAAAGAAAGGTCATCTAATTGGGTCTTCAGAATTTAAACCTGAAAATGCCTCACTCACAGTTACGATTGCTAATAACTATTATCTTAATATTCAAGATAGAATTCCTCGACTACGGGGGGGCGATGTCCACATCTATCACGTTGTTCATGATGCCAGAGCAATTTATGATTTTAAACAAATGCTATCCACAAAAGGCATTAATCTGACCAATCAAGGATTGGTAACGACCGAAAACGGAGCTGTTTTAATGGAAAATAGCATCTTTATGGGCGTGAGCATTCCTATTAAGAATAGTCAAAAAACGGGTTCTAATTATACTGGGAAATATTTGGTTCTAAATTCACTATTTGTTTTAAAAGATTTTGAGGAGTTGTCTAATTCAACAGATGATCACTCGATTTGGAAAGGCAATGTGTTTGCGATGCCGTTTGGCTTGAATAACACAAATGAGATTCCATATGAATATGATTTAATAGAGGTTACGGATCTTTTAATCTATTTAGAAGCCATCTCGATTGGTAGTACTGATAATCATTAAGGAGCGTATATGATATATGAAAAAAATCGGTTTAATTCTAATTATGGTGTTAAGTATTTTGATTGTCACTGGCTGTAACAATCAAAAGGATGATTCGGTCATCAGTTTTTCTTGGTGGGGAACTTCAGACAGAAGCGTATCCACTTATAAAGCCATTGAACTTTTTGAAAAGAAATACCCTGAATACAAAGTTGAAGGTGACTTCACAGTATGGAGCGGATATCAACAATCTCTATCAAATAAACTGTCACGTGGAAGAGAAAGTGATGTCTTTCAAATTAATTACAACTGGGTTTACTCAATGTATGGTAAAGATCACTTCTTGGATTTAAATGAACTCAATATTGATTTCAGTAAATATCCTGTAAATGAACACAAGCCACTTATGATAGACAATAAAATTTTAGGGTTGAGTCAATCTGAAACAGGCTATATCTTCTATTTGAATAAATCCGTTTATGATCAAGCTGGAGCTAGTATTCCTACTACATGGCAAGAATTGATTGACGCAGGAAACAAGATTGGGGCATTAAACAGTGAAAAATATGCCATTGGTAGACTGGATGCTCAGCAAGTCGCAATGTTAATGTTTAGTTATTTATCGCAAATCACAGGTAAAAACGTAATTGAAGAGGATAAATTAAGTTTTACCCAACAAGAGTTACAACAAGGATTTGCATTCATTAATGTGCTCAGAAATAACAATGTCTTAATTCCGTCTAATGCAACAGATACTCACAACGATGGTCCATCCAACCCTAGATGGCAACAACAAGAAAACTATGGTGGCGTGTTGACTTGGAATACTGCAATATCCGAATATGAAAACACGTTACCTAATGCTTCTGAAAAACTTGTGATGGCTGGTATGTTCCAACAAGAAGCTAACGAGAGGCTTGGTATGTATAAAAAAGTCTCAATGGCCTATGCGGTTTCTAAACGTGTTACGCAATCTGAAACCAAACAAAAAGCTGTTGAAGCTTTCTTAGAATTTATGACCACAGACCCTGAAGCTGTAAAAGTGCTTGGCGTAGACAGAGGCGTTTCAAATCATACAGTTACTCAGTCCATTTTAGCAAATGACGAAACAAATTCATTTAAAAATACTTTAGAGTGGAAAGGACATGACATTGTTCAGGCTTACTATAATGCACAATTGGAAGAAAACATTGATTTATACATTCATCCATTCTACGAGCATGATACCTTCAGAAAAATCTATGAATCGCCGATTGAAAAATTTCTGTTTGGAACAGTAACTGCACAACAAGCCGCTTCTGAAATCATCTCAAGATTTGACACAGAGCTCTTGAAAGTCATAAACGGATAAATATGGTTGGACAAAAAAAGTGGTTGCCTTATGTGCTTTTAATACCTTGGTTCATTGGGTTTTTGGTATTTAAACTCTATCCATTTTTCAATTCACTTTACATGAGTTTATTTAAACGCATTCAAGGTCAAGTCAAATATGTTGGGCTTCAAAACTACGTGGACTTATTTGATAAGAATAGTACTTGGGGCGGTTTATTTATGAATGGTTTGAAAGTCACCGCTACTTATGTATTGGTCACAGTACCATTAATACTAATTGTATCTTTGTTAGTTGCTTATGTTTTATCAAGAAAAATAAAAGGCGTAGGATTTTTCAGAACCGCTTACTACATACCCACAGTGTTAGGTGCAAACGTTGCAGTTGTGATCTTATGGCGATATATTTTCGAATATGAAGGGTTAATCAATCAAGGTCTAAGTCTGTTCGGAATCAGTCCTGTATCGTGGTTGGGCACAGCATTCGGAGCGATGATATCGATTGTGTTGTTAAGGGTTTGGCAGTTTGGATCAACGATGCTAATCTTTCTAAATGCGCTTAAAAACGTGCCAGAAACGCTTTATGAAGCCGCTACGATTGATGGTGCTTCTAAAACGAGCCAATTTTTCCGAATTACCCTCCCAATGATTACCCCAATCATTTTATTTAACGGGGTTATGCGATTGGTGGAAACATTCCAAGTTTTCAATGGACCTCAGTTAATTACACAAGGTGGGCCTCTCGATTCAACCAGAGTTTTGAACATGGTCATCTATCAAGTAGCGTTCAGCGGTGGTCAAGACCTTTATACGGGTAGTGCCATGTCATGGGTTCTGTTCATAATTATCATGGTATTTACAATTGGTATTTTTAAAAGCTCAAAATATTGGGTTTACTATCAGGATTAATGACCTATGAAAACTAAAAAAAACCTTATAAATAGACATAAAAAAAACGTAAATAAAACGTTCAAATATACACTTTTGATCATCGCAGCCTTTGTGATGCTATACCCGTTATTATGGATTATTGGGGCTTCGTTCAACGATGGTCCTAAATCTAGTTTCTGGATATTCCCAGATCAATTTACCTTAGAAGGGTGGAAAGGTGCTTTAAAAGCGCCAGGCTGGGGCAGTGTTGAAGGCTATTCGCTGTTAAGGGCATTATGGAACACGCTGCAATATGTTATTCCGCAAACCTTATTCATGACATTTTCGACTTTATTGACGGCATTCGTCATGACACGCATGCATTTTAAAGGTAAAAAACTTGTATTCACCATCATTATTACAACGCTTTTAATGCCCAACACCATCTTTAGAATTCCGATGTTTGCCTTTTGGACTTCGGATTTAATGATTAACGTTTGGGATAACGAATTGCCGTTTTTACCGTTCTTACCACTTTGGGCAGGCGGATTATTTGCAGTGAATTCATTTTCGGTATTCATGTTCATTCAATTTTTCAGGAGCATCCCAATCGATTTGGATGAAGCTGCATATATAGACGGCGCCAGTACGTTTCAAGTGCTATGGCATGTATTGATTCCGGTATTAAAGCCAATCATAATGACAGTTGCCTTGTTATTGTTTATCTCGTCATTCAATGATTATCAAGGCCCTTTGATTTATCGAGGCGCAACCAGTACGTATCCACTTTCTTTAGTATTACCAACGCTTGGTGTCGACTCAATTAACACCTATGCCCATGTATATGCTAGAAGTATCTTTGGTGTTTTATTACTGATTATCGTGTTTTTCTCTGCACAAAAGTACTTTGTCGGCAATGATTCAGATTCAGCGATCAAAGGATAAGGAGGATTTATGAAAAAAATAATGAGTATCACTTTGGTTTTATTACTGGTCCTTGTTGGATGCGAGAATCAAACTTTAGAACAACAAACCCCTATATTCGAATCTGTTTGTAAAGACAATCCAATAAAAGAGAGTTGTTATACACCTAGTTATGATTTAGAGTTTGTTGACACTGATAAAGAAGAATATTTGATTGAAGAAACGTTTGAGACCGAGTTTCTAAACCAAATGCCATCCAATTGGCTGATTTATAAAAACGAAGAGTATAGTTCAAAGTCTGTTTGGGCAAAAGTGATTGAAAAAGACGATAATAAAATCTTACAAATGTATTCAGATGGCATCAATGCACCGATGTACCCTCAAGGTGTAGCTAAACCTTCAACGTTTGTATTGTCTTCTAAATTCAACTTAGATAAAAGTCGAAAAGGTGAAATCACCGGCAAAATAATGATTCCGGAAGTTGAAGGGAATGAGGTCAGTTTTGGTGTATCAACTGGCGCAGTCAATACCGCATCAATCATCATCAATCAGCAAATGCGGTTATTAGTTAAAATTGGTGGGCCATTTTTCTACCATAGCGGCAATAATGATAGCGGTGATACCATTGACACTGGATTGACGTTGAATAAAGGCGTATTCCATCAATTTACAATCACATGGGATGCAATGCTTAATCAAATTACAGTCATATATAACAATCAATCTTTGAAATTATACGAGGGATCATTCCATATATCCTCTAGATACAATGCGTCTGAGACTGGTGATATTTATGTGCCGAATGTTGTACGAGTTACAATGCCTAAGGGATTTGATTATCATGGATTTGCTTTTTTAGATGATGTGATTGTCTCACACAAGGAGGCTAAATAATGAAAAAACTTAGCTTATGCTTGCTTATTCTATTGTCTGCAATATGTTCGTTTCAGTCGATTTATGCAAATGATTCAGACATAATCTATCAGGATAGTGATTATAATCGACTAAAAGCAGTGATGCAACATGTTGACAATGTTTTGTATTATGGGCATGGTTACAATCAAGAAACCTTGTTGTTACCAGATGCAATCAACACGCTCACAGGTGAACCTGCTAGATGGGTATTTCCAAATAGAGCTTCTGTGCCATATGCTGATTTGGCAAATCAACAGAATTTTTTTAGAACTTTAGTCGCTTTGTCTAAAGTCACAAATGAGTCAAAATACAAAGAAGATGCAATTGATATGTTGTCGTATTTTATGGAAAACTATCAAGATTCTAATGGTTTATTTTATTGGGGTGGACATAGAACCATCAACTTAGATAATCTTGAAGTTCAATCAACCGAGGGTCCAAATGGCCCACACGAGCTTAAAAATATGATGCCTTTTTATGAGTTGATGCTTGAAGCGGATGAAGAAAGAACCACTCGATTCATGAAACAACTTTGGACAGCACATTTTGAGTGGGCAACATCAGACTTAAATCGACATGGCTCTTATTCGACTGCTTTTGATGGGAATGTTTTTGGGCAACTGATTCCAGATGATGTAATCAAGATGGATGAAATGGGCTATCCCATCATTCCAAATGACTCACCTGGTAAGCTGCCGTTTGTCAATGCTGCTACAGATTTAGCTTATGCAGCGTTTGCACTGTCACATCAAACAGGCGATCCAGTTCCTAAACAATGGGCTGAATATTTAATGAAACAGTACCATTTAGCTTCAAATCCAGATACAGGGATGACCGTATATCAATTTAAATCTACCTTGGTGACCAAATCTTTAGAAGACTGCTCAAATCCCGCTTATACTAATTCGGGCTGTGGAGACCGTGTTGCAAGACAGTTTAGAGACTTTGGTTCGATTGCTAGAGAATCTAATGTTGCCTGGAAAAACACTCAAGCAGTGTATGTAGATAATGTTTTAATGTTGTTAGAAGCGGCTCAAAAATATGGGGTTTCTTATTTCGTAGATTGGGCTAGAGATTACTTAGAGGGCTATCTTGAATATGCCTATATTAGGATAGATGGTCAAAACAAAATCATTCCGATGTTTATCGATGGTACCGTAACTTATGGATATGTTGTGCCAGAAGTTGGCTATTTTGGACCAAGTAAAATGCGTATAGACTATGTGGATTTGCCTTCAACCTATTTACTACCTATTTTTAGGACAATCGTTCAGACTGAAAAAATAGAAGATCGTGCAAAACTATGGGGATATTTGAGAGATATCATGCATACGTTTGGATTGGGTGATATTGGGGATGTCGATGGTTTAAGTCCAAAGTTAGAACTAGATACAGCAATAGATGATCCATTTGCACTGATGACCATGGTCGAACTCTATGAGTTTACAAAGAATTCTGTGTACTTAGATGCTGCAAGAACCATAGCAGATAATATTGTTACCAAGAGATTTCATAGAGGATTTTTTGTCGAAAGTGAAATCATGCTTTATTCAAGACTAGATCAACCTGATACCTTGGCCCTATTAACACTAGATGCTGTATTAAGAGGGATTTCGTTAACAGATATGCCATTTTATTTGGCTGATTCTGGTTATATTCATGGGTACCTTTTGGCAGATGACGGGGTAACGGAAGACAGAAGCTATACACAAAACGTTATTTACACAAAGACGATTTACGATTGGGAGTGATGAAATGAAAAAACTATATTTGTTTTGGATTCTTATTATATCAACGATACTTTTAGTCGGTTGCCAAAAAAATGAGACACCAGTACCTGATGAGGTTCCTATAGATGTGTATCAAAAATTGGTACTAGCCGAAACACTCTCAGGCATGGCGGATATGACAAAAACTGTGATTCGAGTGTCTGGTAATTTAGGATTACCAACTGAATATGATGGCGTGACAATCACATATACCTCAAGAATGCCTAATATCATAGACAACAATGGTATTGTGACGCTTCCCACAACTTGCTGGATTGAATCCCGTAATCAACAAGGTGGAATTGAAGAAGCGTTTATTGGATTAAATGATAATTGGCCGGTTGTGCTAGATGTTGTCTTAACGTTTGAAAATCAAACAAGGACAGCTAAGTTATTATTTGTGGTAGCACCGCAAGAAGGATATTCTTGTAATAAATATTTAGGATAAAAGAAAGGGAGAAAAAATGAAAAAACTAGGGAGTTTATTTTCAATACTTGTACTAGCATTGGTACTAGTAGCCTGTACGGCAATGACTTTCACGGTAAGCTTTGAGTCTAATGGCGGACCAAAGATACCACCAGTAACGGTTGAGGATGGCAAAACTTTAACCGCTCCGACTACGCCTACTAAAAGCGGCTATAGCTTTGAAGGTTGGTACAAGGATGTCAATTTAACGGAATTATGGAAATTTGAAACAGATGTTGTAACAAAAGACATTACTTTGTATGCTAAATGGACCGAATTAGGACCAACAGATGTTGAAATTGTCGATTCTGTTTTTGAATGGCTATCTTTAGGTGATATTTCCGCGCTAACAAATCAGTCTCCTAGACTAATTATGCCAACTTCACGTGATGGTGTAACGATTAGTTGGACCATTGACAAACCAAAGTACATTCAAACCAATGGTTTAATCGTTCAACCGGAAGCTGAAATCGGTGATCAATCCATCAGTTTGGTGGCGACCTTAACACTTAACCAACAAACAAAAACCAAGACTTTTACAGCTACAGTGATAGCATTACCAGCAGTAAATGAATCTCCAAACTTAATTGAAGAGTACTTTGATTATGAGAATGGATTGATTGGCAATTCAACAACCCCTTGGGCACCAGTTTCTGGAAAGACTGGGACATCGTTATTTACCGTTGTGGATGCAATTTCTGAGCTAGAACTGCCTGGTGATGGCAAAGCGCTTAAAGTAGAGGCCTTTACAGAAACACAATTAGAGGCTGCAATACCACACAGCTATAATGTAATCGTGATTGAAACGTATGTGATGCAAACGGTTAGTTCAAACGGATCTGCCGTACACATTCAATCTTCAGCATCTTCTCCAGTGATTGGTTTCGGACTAGATGGTACGAGCCTTTATTACCGAGTAGATAATGTTCAACATAAAAATGCGACGGTAGAAATCAATCAATGGTATAAAATACGATTAGAAGTTGATTTAAATAACAAGACTATTGAAATGTTTTATTATGAATCTAATGGACAATTAATCCCTGTTACCCCTGGAAAAGTAAGCTTTATTGGAACGGTTGATATGTCTAAATTATTCTTAAGAACAGGCTCTAGTACAACAAACGCTTTAAGAGACCCTGCTTATGTTACGGGTATTGTTGCCAATAGAATTGAAGCAATGGAAAGACCATCAGAAATTGTAGGTATTGGCGAAATAAGCGGTATTGATGGTGCACTTACACTCGAAGCAGGTTCTGTTTTCACCCCTCAAGAACCGGTTGTATTAAACAAGTTCGGCAATTTGAGACCCCTTGTTAAAGAGACAGACTATATAGTTTCTGTTACGCATGAAGTGGATGTAAATGTTCCAAACGACTATACTGTGACTTTTACGATTACGAATAAAACAAATTCAGCTGATAAAATGGTGGTCGAACAAACCGTTACAGTATTCTCTGCTGAACAACCCAATGTTATTAATGAAGTCACTTCTACAGTGCTTAAATATCAAGAGACAACCATAGATGTTACGGTTACTGTTTTACAAGCAGAAGGTGATTTATATTATCTATTAAGCGACAATGAAACTGAAACGGCTGCAAGCATTAAAGCTGGCGCAAAAGTTTTAATTACTCAGACAAATGTAACCATTTCAGACTTAGTATTATATGGTAAAACCTATATTCATATGATTGTTGTTTTAAATGGTGATTCTAACACCGTTCATCACAAACTTACATATGAAACTGTGACTGAAGTTTCTACTGCAGAACAATTAGTTGAAATTATTGAAAATGGAGCAACTGGTGCAATTATTCTTACAAGTAACATTGATATGACTGGTCAGACATTAATCGGAAGCAAAGAAGCTTTTGGAGGTACTTTTGATGGTCAAGGTCATACCATAAGCAATGCTGTGATCAATGCAGATACAAATAAAAAAGGCTTCTTATTTGGGAAAGTACTAGAAGGGGCTGTTGTTAAGAATGTTGTGTTTGCCGATTCTATTCATAATGGTGGTGGCAATAGTGAATCAGCTGCTTTCGTTTCGGCGTTTGCCCAAGCAGGCTCAACCTTCGAAAACATTGAGTTTTATAATGTTTCAGTCATTCATGGCGGCTCTTATGCAGCCCTTATGTTTGGGGATGTTGTTGATTTAATTGAGGGCGATCCAATTCTGATAAAGAATGTCACGGTAATCAATGATTCTACAGCAAAAATTGAAGGATTATCGTATGTAGGAGCACTTATTGGTGGTGCTAGAAAAGCTGTTGTCATTCACGTCGAAAATGTCTATATTGATACTAAAGTAATTGCGACAAATCAAGCAGCAGGCGGTATTATGGGTAGATTTAATGCAGATCCAGGAATCGTTCTAAATGTGAACAATGCAGTGATAAAAGGTAGCATTCAAGCGCCTAAAAATGTAGGTACTGTATTAGGAACTGGCGTACTGAATGCGACTTTAAATGTTACGAATCTCTTTGCAAGTAATCTTATCCAAACTTCTGGTACGAACACTGTGAAAATAGGGGCAGGTAATGTCTCAAGTGCAATAGTGACAGTTTCAAGTGCCTTTTACAATAGTGAAACAACCGAATTCATTAATGATGTGGGCCCTGTCTCACCAATTCCAGATGCAACAGGTCTTACGACTTCTGAAATCACACAAATATGGTTTGATAGTGCCGAATTTAATGGAGAGTTTTTTAAGGTAGAAAATGGCACAATTGTAAGAAATATAGTGATTAATTAAGTAGTAAGATTTTCAAGTAAAACAGAAATCTCTTTTTGATTTCTGTTTTCTTTTGTACTGATTATGTAAACCTATGTTATAATTAGATAGGTGATTAATATGCGTGGTTTATATGTGCATATTCCTTTTTGTGAACATATTTGTTTTTATTGTGATTTCGCAAAAAGAGTTGCAAAAAACAATGAAATGATTGAGGATTACTTAACCCATCTCGAAAGAGATTTTTGTTCTATCACGCAATCAGTATGTGCCTATGACACAATTTATATTGGAGGAGGCACACCCTCGATGCTTTCAGTTTTTCAACTCACTAGATTGTTCGAAATGTTGAAAAAATATACACCGATAGAGTACACAATTGAAGTTAATCCGGAATCGTATACTCATGAAAAAGGCCTTTTATTTAAGAAATATGGCATTAACAGAGTGAGTCTAGGGGTTCAATCATTTGAAAAATCTATTTTGGATTATATCGGAAGAAAACATGACAATGAGCAAGTATTCAATGCAGTTTCCTCGTTACAATCGATCGGTATTACTAACATTAGCATTGATTTAATATTTTCCATTCCCGGACAAAACATAGCGTCTATTTCTAACGATTTAAGCATACTAGCCACGCTCGATGTGCCACATGTTTCTTACTATTCTTTAATATTAGAAGAAAAAACAGTGTTTTATCATAAGTACCTGAAAAAACAATTTAAACAAACGGACATTGATTTAGAAGCGGATATGTATGAGCTTATTGTAGATTCTTTAAAAAAACAAGGATACGAACAATACGAAATCTCAAATTTTGCAAAAAATGGTAAATATTCGATGCACAATCAGCTGTACTGGACGATGCAACCTTATGATGCTATTGGCGCTGGTGCACATGGTTATGATGGCGTAAATCGCTATTACAATCACAGACTTTTAAATGAGTATTATCAAACCCCTTTACAAGGGAGCTACATTGAAACAGATACTCAAAAACTGTCTGACACACTAATCTTTGGATTAAGACGTTCTGTCGGGGTTAAGATAGATGAAATTAATCAGGATTTTGGGATTGATCTATTGAAACATTTTGACGGACTAGATAAATACTTTAAACTGGGATTGATTGAAGTTACGGATGGATACCTTAGATTAACACAAAAAGGCTTCTTATTAGGAAACCAAGTTTTTGAGGTATTCATATGAAATATTTATTGAAAGACTATGAATACTACCTAAAGCGAGAAAAAGGACTTTCTGAGAATACAATTATGGCTTACCTAAGAGATTTAGAACAGTATCGTCTTTTTTTGGAAAAATACCATGATATCTCAAAAGTACATCGGATTGAAAAAAAACATGTGGAAGCCTATCTGAAGACCTTAAAGAAAAAACAATTATCTACAAAATCAAGTTCCAGAAAATTAACTGCGATAAAAGGATTTCACCAGTTTTTATATGTAGAAAAAGAAACAAATGACAACGTTGCTAGTGAGATTGAATCGCCAAAGACTGAAAAATCACTGCCTCAAGTGTTAAGTGTTGATGAGGTCATTAAACTTTTGGAAACGATTAAGGGCAATGATCCGCTATCATTAAGGAATCAAGCCCTATTAGAATTGATTTATGGATCCGGTTTACGGGTCACAGAATTACTTGATCTAAAAACGCAGGACATTCATTTAACTGCAGGTCATGTAAGAGTGATTGGAAAGGGAAACAAAGAACGTGAATTGCCACTGGGTGAAATGTCCGTTATTGCCTTGAGACAATATTTGACAAAAGCAAGAAATGAACTTACAATTAATAGTGTAACAGACTATCTTTTTGTAAATCAATATGGCGATCGCCTATCCAGACAAGGTTTCTTCAAACTATTGAAGAAATTAGCACAAAAAGCTGGTATTGATAAAGAGGTTTCGCCTCATACCCTTAGACATTCTTTCGCAACGCATCTATTGGAGGCGGGGGTAGACTTAAGAACACTACAGTCGTTATTAGGTCATGAGGATATTCAAACCACACAGATTTACACTCATATAAGTCAAAAACATTTAAAGGATGTCTATTTAGAGACGCATCCGCGCGCAAAGGAGAAATAAAAATGTATAAAAGAATTTTTTTAATCGTCATGGACAGTTTAGGTTGTGGTGAAGCACCAGATGCTAAGGAATACAATGACGTAGGATCGAACACGATAGGACACATTGCAGAGAAAATGAATTTAAAAGTTCCAAACATGCAAAAACTGGGCTATGGAAATATCGTTCCAATTAAAGGTGTGCCTGCTACCGAACGCCCAATGGCAAGCTTTACAAAGATTCAAGAAGCTTCAAAAGGCAAAGATACTATGACAGGCCATTGGGAAATGATGGGACTGTATATCACTGAACCCTTCCAAACATTTACGGATACTGGCTTTCCTAAGGCATTGTTAGATGAACTTTCTAAACAAACAGGTAGAAACATCATCGGTAATAAATCAGCTTCAGGTACAGAAATATTAGTAGAGCTTGGTGAAGAACACATGAAGACTGGGGATTTAATTGTCTACACTTCAGCAGACTCTGTGTTACAAATTGCGATGCATGAAGATATAATTCCAATCGAAGAACAGTATCGTATTTGCGAAATTGCAAGAGAGATTACAATGAAGGAAGAATGGAAAGTTGCAAGAGTAATTGCTAGACCTTTTGTTGGTTCTGATAAATCAAACTTCAAACGCACACCAAATAGACACGATTATGCGTTGAAGCCAACTGGGAAAACAACCCTTAACTTTTTGGATGAAAAAGGGTTTGATGTCATCGCATTAGGTAAAATTAACGATATTTTTGTAGGCGAAGGGATCAACAATTATGAACGTACACTTTCAAATGACGATGGCATGGATAAAATCACAAAAATAGCTAAAAACCATCCATTCAAGGGGTTATGTTTCCTTAATCTAGTTGATTTTGATGCTTTATATGGACATCGAAGAGACCCACTTGGTTATGGTAAAGCAATTGAAGATTTTGACCGTCAACTACCTGAATTAATGGATAATTTAACTGAACATGACCTTCTAATGATTACTGCAGATCATGGAAACGACCCAATTCATCATGGTACTGATCATACTCGTGAGTATGTGCCTTTACTAGCATATCAAAAAAACAAACCTGGCAAAGCATTGCCACTTATGTTTACATTTGCTGATATTGCAGCCACTATTTCTGAGAACTTTGGTGTTGAAAAAACACAATATGGTACATCATTTCTTAAGCATTTAAAGGAGGATTAGTATGTTAGATTGGTTAAAGAGTTTAACCCCAGAAACAATTATAATCTTTGGAACACTATTCACTCTTTTCGTCATGCTTATATTTGTATTGATTAGATTAAAACGCATCGCAAGCCGAGTGGGTGAACAAGAATTCTATATAAATGAATCCTTATTAGAGATTGATGGGATACAATACATTAACCTCACAATCATCAACAAAGCATTTTCAACCAATCACATTAATGTTATAGGTGTTGAACTGAGAAATATTTCACATCCTTTGGAAGAAAAAGTCGTTATGATTGCACCAAGAAGCAAACATCAAACACGTTTTGACTTAAACATAATCAAACCTTTTGTTTTTCAAAACCGTAAAAAGTATCGTAAGTTTAAAATATATGTTGAAAATGAAATCGGACTTCGGAAAGTTATTAAACCTAAGGTTAACAACAGATTCATGAAACGTGAATTTCTCAAACTGATGAAAGCTGAGAAAATTGAACGTAAGAAAAAGAGATTTGAAAGTGGTCAGTATAACTTGTTAGAAAGAACGGGCTTAATTATTGGACTTTTATTCAGACCAATCGCTAAACTTAAACGTCACATGGCTTTATCTACAAATAAAGCACTTCGTGAATCTGAAATTCGCAGACAACAAAAGAAAGAACATGACGCTATTAAGTACAAACTAGATCAAGATGCCTTCAAATTAAGTGAACTACGAATTCGCGAACAAGCGATAAAAGAAAATCGTACACGTGAATTAGAGTTAGAATCGCTTAAAAAAGCCAAAGAACTCGAAATAGAACGTATCAAAATCGAGACTTTAGAGTCCGAATTAACCTCCTCTAAACTAGAAGTTGAGCAAATTAATTCTGAAAAAGAAGCACATAAACAACTCAAAAAAGAAAAAAATACATCTATAGAGGTTTCAACTAACCTTTCTGTTGAAGAGCCTAAATCATCAAAGCAAGATGTCGAAAAAGATATCACAGTTGAGGGCTCAACTAATACGGACTCGTTAACTCACAAAACAAAAAAACCAAGAAACAAAAAAACAATTACTGAAAAGCCATCTTCAACTGTTTCGGATTCCGAAACGTCTGATGTAGATCAATCCATTGAATAATCAAAAGGTCTGTCACGATTAAATACGTTGACAGACCTTTTATTATAAAAAACAGACTGCTTAATAAGCAGTCTGCATGTTAATGAAATGAATTTTATATTTCTATGATACGAAGTGTATTTGTTGAACCGTGTTTTTGAGCCCAACCAGAGGTTATAATGATTTTATCGCCCTTAACTAGACCGAACTCTGTTGCAACTTCAACGGCAACACGGTCATAAGATCCCATGTCAGTAAAGTCTTTTCGGTAAGCAGGTAAGACACCCCAGTAATAAGTGAGTTGTGTACATGTTTTTTTATTGTTTGCAACACCGATAATTGGAACAGACGGTCTAAACTTACATAGACGTTTAGGCGTTCCACCTGTTTCAGTAAATGCAATAATCGCTTTAACTTCCGGTAAAATAAGTGCACTTTGGCTTACAGAAATACCAATCGCATCATTCACAGTTGCTTGGGAAGTAGCAATGGCTTTTTGCAATTTATCGTAGTAAGGGATATTTTCCTCAATTGCAGTTGCAATAATGTCCATTGTTTGAACAGATTCAACTGGGTATTCACCAGCTGCTGATTCTCCTGATAACATAATTGCATCCGAACCATCTAAGATTGCATTGGCAACGTCAGAGGCTTCAGCACGTGTAGGTCTTGGATTGCTCATCATTGATTCAAGCATATGAGTGGCTGTAATAACTGGTTTGCCTTTTTCATTTGCTTTCGCAATGATACGTTTTTGATAAAGCGGAACTAGTTGAGTCGATACTTCAACACCTAAATCTCCTCTAGCAACCATTACACCGTCAGACGCTTCCAAAATACCTTCTAATTCATCGACGCCTTCTTGTGATTCGATTTTTGCGATAAGTTCGATTTTTGGCGCATTTAATCCTTTAAGAAGTTCTTGAATTTCAACCACATCAGCTTTACGTCTAACGAATGACAAAGCAATCATATCGACATCCATTTCAGCACAGAATGCAATATCTTCTCTGTCTTTTTTAGAAACGAAAGGCATTGAAAGTTTAACATTAGGTACGTTAACACCTTTTTTTGTTTTGATAATGCCATTGTTAACCACTTCACAAGTTAAGACTGTTGGAGTAGATTCGATGATATTCAAACGCATTTTCCCATCATCTATTAATAAAAAGTCTCCAATTTTTATGTCATCATAAAGTTCATTACAGTCAATGTGAAAAGCTTCCTTAGAACCAAGTATAGGCTCCTTGTGTACTTTAACAATGTCGCCTTTCTTGAACGAGGCAAATCCATTTTCAAATACGCCAGTTCTAATTTCTGGACCTTTTGTATCGGCAAGAA
Organism: Acholeplasma sp.; assembly: GCA_034006765.1. GTDB lineage: Bacteria > Bacillota_I > Bacilli_A > Acholeplasmatales > UBA5453 > Paracholeplasma. Next base: position 172,730 of record JAVESF010000001.1, read on the forward strand.
TACCGACATAACGATCCATTCTTTTTGATACTTTTCTAATAGTCTCTATACGTGATTTATGTTCTTCATGTGAACCATGTGAAAAGTTTAATCGTGCAACATTCATCCCTGCCTCGATCATTTTTTCGATCATAACTTCACTTTCACTTGATGGACCTATTGTACAAACAATCTTTGTTTTTCTCTTCATTAATACCCCTCCAGTTCATAGTATGATTCACGAAAATATAGTTTTTCAGAATCAAGATATAATAAGAATAAACATACAATACTATATTACCACAAAATAACCCAAATGCGATATGTAAGCGAAATCTTTTTTACTTTCATTGAATGAAAGCGCATTATTAAAAATAGCTTCAAATGGCGTTCTTATGCATGATAAAGGTGTAATTTATTGAGTTTCAATAATTCATAATAAAAAAGTCTAGTTGCCTAGACTGAGTTTATGTAGATTCAAAATATTGACTAATATCTTTCTCGCTCATACTCAATGCCAATATGAGTTTTATACGAGCCTTTTGACTAGACAAGTCACCCGAAAATAAAACGCCAAGATTTTTTAGATGCGAGCCACCACCGGGGTATCCATAAGTGTCACGAACTCGACCTTTTGGACATCTTGAGGTGATTACAACTTTAATATTATTCATTAGCGCATACGAGATACCATCAACCATCGTTGGTGGTACATTGCCTCTACCAAATCCTTCTAATACAATACCTGAAACATTCTTTGAGTCCACAAGATAGTTCAGTAAGGATGAGTCAGAACCTGTGGTTACCTTAATAATCTCTACACGAGCCGTCAATCGAGATGGGCTGATGTGCACTTTTCGCTTAACCGATTCTCGATAATAGATCACATCTTGTTCATCAACGATGCCTAAAGGACCAAATTCTAATGATTTAAAAGTATCTAATGCAAGTGTGTGTGTTTTGGTAACTTCAGAAGCTGAATTGATTTCATCATTCAAGCATACCAAAACACCTCGATTATAAGATGACGGATTAACAGCTACTAGAATAGAACTCACAAGATTGGAAAACCCATCATACCCTAATTCAGAATAGTTTCTCATAGAACCAGTGACTACAACAGTTTTCTTGGTTTTTAAAAACAAGTCTAAGAAATAAGCAGTTTCTTCGAGTGTGTCAGTTCCGTGTGTAACAACACAACCTAAGTAATCCTCCGACAAAAGTTTATCGTCAATCAAGTGGCCTAACTGACACATGTCATCAGGCGTCATCGAAGGAGAAGGCTTCATAGAAAAAACATAAGGGTTTAACTCGTAATTATGAAAGCGCTTTCTTATGGAATCTAGCAAGTCGATATTTGACTCTGAAAGAACTGTCTTATTTGTAACAAGATCTGTGGTCATTGAAATCGTGCCACCTGTAAATATGATAAGTATTTTTTTCATTGTTTGATCACTCCAAAAATATTTTATCATGAATCATCAAAAAGTGAGACAAGAAACGATATTGTATAAATTCAGTACGAATGCAGAATACATGAAACAAACAAACTGACTAAAAACGTAAAAAACGGACAGACTTAAACAGAGAAGGCCAAAGTTTTGTAATATAAACATATAAACATATCCACACTAAACCCATTGACGGCTTCATGATAACGACATCGACTGGTTAACATAATATACATTATAGGAACAAAGTTAGAAAAAATAACAACTACTTTCAAATACTGAATTGTATCAATATATGGTCTTTTATTATGTTTAGTGAGGTGGTATACCACCATCTTTGCACTTTAATTATACTCACGATTCGAATAGTATATAGTTTAACAAAGTAGAGAGAAGCTTGTTGCTGAATCGGGCATTCTTTTGCTTATATTTAGTCTGTCTCGCCACTTTTTGACCATTTTTAGCAATTTGTGATAGACCTTGACTACCTCTGACTTCTACTACCTCTTCTTCTTTTAACCAAGGGGTATGTATCTTAAGTGTCCATATTGATCTGTATCAACCCGACTTATATATCAGGCTAATCTGCTTTGAGGCTTATAAATAATAAAATCAACAAAAGATTCTCTGTTTTAATGTGATTATTTATTCATATTTCATAAGCAAAAAAAAACACGGATTTGATATTCCGTGTTTTATATAATCTTATTTACTCTTCGTCCGATGTAGGGAAGAGTTCAAGCTGCTGAGGGTTAAACTTTTCATTCTTAGGCGCAACTCGTTGCCACTTTGCGCTTCGTCCATTTCCTAAAGGTCTGATTAATCCTCGTTCCTTCATACTCATCAATGTTCGATTAATAGTTGCATCACTTGAATAGGGGTGTTTATCTCTGAGCTCATTTTTACTAAATGTAGTTGAACCTTTTAGAATTGTTCCTTCAATACTGTCTGATTTATTCATTTTGCGATCAAACTCGTACTCATGTGCTTTAATCTCTACATTTTTATGAAGTTCATCTAAGACAGAAACGAATATTCTACTGATTGGTTCTGTTTGAGAATACCCTTCACTCCAGTTGTAACAGGCTTGAACAAATGCATTAGCAAACTGTTCTTTTAAAGGTAACAAAGCCTTAAAAAAGGAATCATAGCGACAAACTTTGAAATGGCTTGAAATAATCGTGTAGATTAATATTAATCCCAGCAATTCATTGTGTTCTGTAAACAAGTCTAATTTGATGAAATCGATGTAGAAATTAGAAATGATTTGGATAGTCTCATACTTTTTACTTCGAACTGTTTTGTTAAAAGCTTCAACCAATCGAATCAATTTTTCTTCGGTTGGATAATCATCAAAATTATCTGTTATTCTTGGTGATTTCGCATGATTTCGCTTAATCAAACGAATATCATCATAGTCTCTAGACATGTTTAGTGCTAAGTCTTTAACCTCATTCGTTGATAAATGAAATGTTTCGCCTAATGTTTGGATTTTAGATAAAATCTCTTTTAAATTCTTTAGTAAGATTTCATCTTTGTTTTTTGCTACAAAATCCTTTTTAGGATCGCTTAATAGCTTGATTCTTGGCTGTGTTAATTTGAGGTCTAAATAATGCGCTAAGGCCTGTGTGTCCTGTTCTAAAGTGTTTCTAGACATGACTTCGTCATCCCTGGAGAACAAATCTTTATAATAGAACGATTGTCCTTTAGACTCATATAATTTAAAAAGTTTTAGCATTAAATCGTTGGGTATTTGTGCTCGGCGTTCTAAAGTATCTAAACACTTCAAATTAGCACCTCCTTACTGTGTTAAACGTGAAAAACAGATCCGCCAATAAACTCTCTTAATAAAGAATTATTTGGCACTAATTCGTCGTCAATGTCCTTAAAGTATTTTAAGAATTTGAGCAATCTATTCGCTGTAATGAAATGTTCTGAATCTCTAGATATGTTGTTAAGCGTTCTGTAGGCATGTTTCTTCATAACAGCTAGTTCATACGTTAATTCCGAATTAAAGACATAGTTTGCAGTTTCTTGATATGGATAAATCCATTTAAACTCACCACGTCTAACGCTTGCCCACATCGAAATGGTTTCATCTGCTGGGGAATTTCTAAATTTTTGATCCCTAACGATACGTCTAAGAAGCCTTAGGTCTGTAAAACTAATCGGATTGTGATCATCAATGTGCAATTGTGTCTGTGGCGCAATGAAAATCTTAAATTTTTGATGCTGAGGAATCGATGAAGTTAATCGGTCATTTAACGCATGTATACCTTCAATAATAATTGGGGTATTTTCGCTAATTTGGACCTTTCTGCCATCCTCACGTCGGCCAGTTTTGAAGTTAAAGTGTGGGAGTGTTACCTCTTCACCTTGAATAAGTGCCAACATTTGTTCATCGAATAGTTTGATATCAAGCGCTTCAATATGTTCTAAATCTGGGTTACCATATTTGTCTTTTGGCGCTTGGTCTTTTGGTTGATAATAATCATCGATTGAGATCATTAGTGGTTTTATACCTCTGGACATCAATTCAATTCTTAAACGGGTTGAAAACGTTGTTTTACCACTAGATGAAGGCCCAGCGATTGCGATTAAACGTATCGAATCGCTATCTTGATAAATACGTTCACCCAGCTCAGCCATTTGGCGGTTATGTTTTGTTTCACACATATTGATTAATTCAACGGTTAAGCCTTTTTCAACATACTTATTTAATTTATGGATATAATCACCATCGATGTTTCTACCCCATTTAGTTGCTTCCTTGATTGTTTTTGAGAAAATTGGTGCGTCATCAAATGGTGGAATGATTCCGCCCAATTCACTTCTTGGGTATTGAATGATGAATCCAGGATGATAAAGACTCAATGCATATTCTTTTAAATAGCCAGTTGACGGCAACATATAGCCAAACATGTAGTTAAAATACGTATCGCATGTGTACATGTTTACCTTATCTTCATCACGATATTTAAGAATGTTAACTTTATCTTGTGAACCGTTATTTTGATAAAGTTCGATTGCCTCATCTAAATCAACCGTTTTTCTCACAATTGGTAAATCTTGTTCGATAATTCTCTTGATTTCGGAATCAATAGATTTGATCGTGTTACGATCTAATTTGTGATCTAGGTTGTCTAGCAATCCTAAAATGGCTCTTGATACACTGTAGTTAAATTTAACTTTAACATCTGGGTATAAGTTTTTGACCGCCATTGAAATGACATAACGTAATGTCGCTTCATAGATTCTTACTGCATCTCTATCCGTTAAATCCAAGAATTTTACTTCTGAGTTCTTCGTTAGAGGAAAAGTCAACTCTCTAATTCGATTGTTGACGGTCGCTGCATAGGCTTCAAGTCCTAATTGTTTCTTGAGTTGTTCGAGTGTAGTGCCTGACTCTAGCTCATGCTGCTGTTTGTTTACTACTATTTTTATCATATTACTCCTTCCAATCATCATCTTCAAATAGTGATAATTTTTTAATATGTATTTTCTTATCTTCAGTCATACTAGTTTCAAGAGTATTCACCTCTGAAGCTTTGTCGTTACTGACTGTTATGGTTTCTTTTGGACTTTCTAACGTTTTTTCAACGAGTACTTCTTTTATTTTTTTTGGCTTATCTTTTTTGGGTTTGATGACTAATTCCGTCTCACCTTTTTCAATGATTTCAATGTCATTTTCTTCAAAAGATGCCTTGTTTATCGTAATGAAAAGCGATTTTCCATAGGTATTACTGTCTACAAATGGTTTACCATATTCCGCACTACTCTTTATATCTTCCGCTTTTAAGGAAACTGAGCCTAGTTTTGCAGTTACCAGTACATCTACATTTTCTTTATATTGCTCAATGGATATCCTTGATACATCACGAATATGGTGCGGGTTTCGCTTACGTAGTTTGATTACTTCAGTCATTGCTCTTAGTCGTTTGGATATTGGTAAATTTTCGACTTTATCACGTTTGATATTGCCAAGAGAGGTTAAAATTACGATATCATCGCTAGATTTCGCATAAATTGCCTTAACCACTTTGTCTGTTGAATTGAGTTTAACTGACAGTATCCCATTAGACTGAGTACCATACACAGGAACATCTGTTTGATGGAATCTAAGCGCATTGCCTTCTTTGGTGAACACAATGATATTATTCTTAGTTTCAAAATCTACACTGGCTAGTTCATCCCCTTCTTGAATTTTCATTGCTCGAATGGTTTTAGAATACCGTGAAACTTCAAAATCAATCAGCTTGGTTTGTTTAATACGCCCTTGTTCTGTAACCAAAAGCAATTGTGTGTCTACTTTAAAATTGGATATGGCAAAAATTCTAATAATGAGCTCATTTTTTTCAATTGGAACAATGTTATTGATAAATGCGCCAAGATCTTTCCACTTCATTTCTTCAAGTTCAAACACAGGCAAGTAGATGTAATTGCCAAGTGTTGTAAACATTAGTAGTGTATCTTTCGTTGAAACCTCTTGGTCAAATAACATGCCATCTTGTTCTTTTAGACCAGGCTGTCTTGAGGCGATATAACTTCGCAAATTCGAGCGCTTGATATAACCATCTTTCGTCACACCAACTCTTACCTGTTCATCACTGATTAAATCAGCTTTTTCAATCTTTATGGTCTCAATGGCTTCTTCAATCATTGTTTTTCTTGGGGTACCTACCTTATTAGATACTTCCTTGAGTTCTTTTTTTATCACGCTTAAAAGCATCTGTTCATCAGAAAGCACTTGTTTCAACCAAGTGATGCGCTCTTCTAGCTCGTTCGCTTCTTTAATTAATGCATTGATGTCTGTTGAACTCAATCGATACAGTTGTAAAGTCACAATGGCTTCTGCCTGTAGTTCAGAAAAACCAAAACTCTTGATGATATTGTCTTTTGAGCTTTGTTTGTTTTTCGACTGTCTGATGATTTTGATGACTTCGTCAATAACATCGACCATTTTAATCAAACCAGACACAATGTGTAGACGTTTTTCCGCTTTATCCAGTTCATAATTTGATCGGTTTGTGATGACTTCTTTTTGATGATTAATGTAAGCATCAATAATGTCTAAAATGCCCATTTGAACTGGTCTTTGATGGTGTATAGCCACCATGTTGTAATTGAAGTTAACTTGTAAATCTGTATTTTTTAAAAGATAAGCTAAGCATACTTCTGGATTCGCATCTTTTTTAAGTTCGATTGAGATTCTAAGTCCTTCACGGTCCGATTCATCTCTTACTTCTTGTAAATCCTCAAGCTTTTTATCGATTCGTAATAGGTCAATCGATTTAACTAATTCTGCTTTATTGACTTCATAAGGGATTTCTGAAACAACAATACGAACTTGGTCTTTATTAAAAGGTTCAAAGTATGTTTTAGAACGTACAATTACCTTTCCGGATCCTTTTTCAAAAGCTTGTCTGATACCCTCTTTGCCTTGGACAATGCCACCAGTAGGAAAATCAGGTCCCAAGATGATTTTCATGATTCGGTCGATAGACAAATCTGGTTTATCAATGCGTTCTATGGTTGCTTTGATGACTTCTTTTAAGTTATGAGGTGGGATTTTAGTAGCATAACCCGCAGAAATACCATTTGCGCCATTAACCAATAGATTAGGAAATTTAGCTGGTAAGACCGTAGGTTCCAACTCTTCATCGTCGAAATTTGGAATAAAAGGCACTGTTCTTTTGTCGATGTCAGCAATCAAATATTCTGCCTCTTTTGACAGTCTTGCCTCTGTATAACGCATTGCCGCAGCTGAATCGCCATCAATCGAACCGTTATTACCGTGCATTTCGATTAAAGTAACGCCAACTTTAAAGTTTTGGCTCATTCGAACCATGGCTTCATAAATTGAGGAATCACCATGAGGATGGTATTTACCCATGACCTCACCTGCAATACGAGCACTTTTTTTGAAGGGTTTATCATTAAACATACCCATCTTATACATCGCATAAAGGATTCTTCTTTGAACTGGTTTGAGTCCGTCACGTGCATCCGGAAGTGCTCGATCTTGAATGATGTACTTTGAATATCTACCAAAACGTTCACCGATAATATCTTCTAAGCGTTCTGTCGTTATTTTTTCTTCAATAAAGGCATCTATTTTCTTGTCAATGGTTTTCTTACTCATAGTTTGCCTCCTTAATTTGGAAGTCATCTTCATCTACAAATTCCACGTTATGTTCAATCCATTCTCTTCTAGGTGCAACTTGGTCTCCCATAAGTACAGAAACACGTTTTTCTGCTTCCCCTTCATCCTCAATTTGAACTCTCACTAGCGTTCTAGTAGATGGATCCATGGTAGTTTCCCAAAGTTGATCAAAATTCATTTCCCCAAGCCCTTTATAACGTTGTAGTGAATAATGTCCTGATTGTGTATATCGTTTCAGCTCTTCATCACTCCAAGCATAGTTAGAAATGATTTTCCCACCTTTTTTATATGAAACTTTGTAAAGAGGTGGTAAAGCAATATAAAGCTTTCCAGCTTCAACTAAAGGCTTCATATATCTAAAAAAGAATGTGATGAGTAGTACTTGAATATGTGCACCATCCGTGTCAGCATCCGTCATGATGATGACTTTGTTATAGTTACATTTATCGATATCAAAATCCGCACCAAAATCCGCACCAATGGTGTGAATAATCGTATTGATTTCTTCATTTTTTAAAATTGAGTCTACAGTAGCCTTTTCAGTATTAATGACTTTACCCCGTAAAGGTAAGATTGCTTGAAAACGACGATCACGGCCTTGTTTTGCAGAACCACCGGCTGAATCACCTTCGACTAAGAACAACTCGTTTTTGGTCTTATCTTTGCTTTGAGCTGGCGTTAATTTCCCAGATAAACTGACCTCTTTCTTATTTCGTTTCTTATCGCTTCGTGCTTCATCGCGAGCTTTTCTCGCTGCATCTCTGGCTTTATAAGCATCTAAAGAACGTTTAATCAAACCACTTGAAAATTCTTGATTTTCTTCAAGATAATAAGTGAGTTGATCATAGATAACGGATTCCATAGCATTTCTAGCCTCTGGAGATCCTAGTTTAGACTTTGTTTGGCCCTCAAACTCCAAAAAGGATTCAGGAATTCGAAGAGAGATGATTGCAGTAATACCTTCTCTAATATCAACACCATCTAAGTTGCTGTCTTTCTCTTTAAGAAAACCATATTTACGAGCATAATCATTTACTGCTCGGGTCATTGATGACTTAAACCCAGTCTCATGAGTACCGCCATCTCTAGTTCTTACGTTATTCACAAAAGAGATGATCGTTTCGCTATAGCTTTGAGTAAACTGAAAAGCAGTCTCTACTTCAATGGCATTGTTCGCATTAATTGTGTAAACGCCCATTAAGTCTTTGACTGGGTGATACTCCTGTTTGCCTTTATTAATAAACTCTACATATTCAGAAATCCCACGTTCATACTGGAATATATCTTGTGCATTGTTTCTTTCATCTTTAAGTGTGATTTTGATGTTTCTGATTAAAAACGCACTTTCTCTTAATCGGTCTTTAATGATGTCATAATTAAATAAAGTGGTTGAAAAAATTTTAGGATCTGGTTTAAACCAAACCGTTGTACCGGTTCTTCTGGTTTTACCAACCTCTTCCAAAGGACTTATAACTTTACCACCATCGGAAAAACGTTGTTTCATAATCAAGCCATCGCGATAAATGGTTACTTCAAGAAATTGCGATAAGGCGTTAACGACAGAGGCACCTACGCCATGAAGTCCGCCTGAGACTTTATAGCCTCCTTCTGCTGAAAACTTACCACCAGCATGTAAAACAGTAAAAATGATTTCCGTCGTTGGTCTACCTGACTTATGCGTCTTATAAGGTAATCCACGGCCAAAATCGCTGATTTCAATACTATTATCATTTTTAATTGTGAGTGTAATTTCATTACCAAAACCTGATAATGCTTCATCAATTGAGTTGTCAATGATTTCCCAAACAAGATGATGTAAACCTCTCGTATCGGTTGAACCGATGTACATCCCCGGACGCTTCCTAACAGCTTCTAGACCCTCTAATATTTGAATCGAGTCCTCCGAGTATTTTTTTTCATTTTCTTCCATTAAATCAGTCCCTACTTGTAAGTCTATTATAACAATATTTTAACGGTTACACAATGAAAAAATATAGTCAAAAGTGAAATATGCCATATTTTATTTGCTTTTTTTAGAGTTGTGATATAATATTTCCGTATTGAGGTGAAGAAATGGAGAATATGTTGTTACAAATAGGTTTAATAGTAGTGGCTTATTTGGTGGGTTCTATACCGAATGGGCTATGGATTGGCAAAGTGTTTCTAGGCATTGATTTAAGACAACTTGGCTCTAAGAATCTTGGTACGTCAAACGCCATTCGCGTGATGGGTATAAAGTATGGACTTCTTACATTTGTATTAGATGCATTTAAAGGTGCACTTCCGATTATATTGGTTTACATACTGCGTGCCACAAACGATTTTCAGACCAATTTGACCCTATTTAATCAAACCTACGATTATGCGATTTTATTTGGCGTTGTTGCTGTTATTGGTCATACCTTCCCAATTTTTAATAAGTTTAAAGGAGGCAAAGCCGTGGCCACCTCTGCAGGGATTGTATTGTCTTTAACCCCTATTGCTGGTATCGCTTGTATCTTAGTGTACATTGCTGTGGTTGCGATCACAAAGTATGCTTCATTGGGTTCGACGTTTGCAGCATTAACAGTATTTATTGTATCATTGTTCGAATTTATGATTCCAGATGGAAAGTTGATTGACAATTTATTCGTGATTATTGTATACGGATTAATGATTTTATTCATTTTTTATCGACATATTGAAAACTACAAGCGTTTAATTAAAGGCACTGAAAACAAGATGACCTTCAAGCGTAAATAGACATAAGCATGTATTTAGACTCATTAAATGAACGAATAAAAATCCTAAAAATAAAAAAGGATTGTGCCTAATTTTTGTAGGCAACAATCCTTTTTTTAACATTTATCATCTAAATTACTGCTGATTTTGAATGATTTTTGTGATTTGATCTTTCCAAACGTCAGCGAAATGATTGTTCGCAACAACCATTGGAATTGCAAAAATATACGAGGTTGGAACGAGTAAATAAAGTTCAATTTGCAAATTAAAAACTGAAATAAGAACGGTTGTAGATCCTATAATAACCAGCATTAGACCGATATAAATGGTATTCTTCAATTTGCTTTTCCGAGTGATTTGATTGCCTAACTTCCAATGTAGCCTGATCGTATGGCCTAAAAGCCAACTAAATATCAAAATAGACCCAACAGCTAGAACTCCAAAAACAATGCCAGTTAGTAAAGTGTGTTCCCTTAAAATGGTTAATACCGAAATGATTGATAAAAGATAAAACACACCTGCGATTAATAGCTGTAGTAAAGTTCTAGAATACCTGATTGCATGGATGAATTTTTCTTGAAGCTCTACACTAGCAGTTGGATTCTTTAAACTTTCTTGAAACAACTGATAATACGAGAGTTCTACTTCTTTTTTATCGCTTAAATACTTGTTATAGTCAGAATATAAAAACAACTCTGTCATGATGTTTGCAATAAAAAGTGGAATAGTAAGCAGATTAAATACTAAATACCACTGCTCTTCTAGGTCACTTGATTGTAGCACAATGACTATAATTGTCACTTTTAATAATAAATCGATAAATGTGTAACGTTTGTATTGTTTAAATGATTCAGAAAATCCAACCAATGACAATAATACAGGGATAGATATCGTCAAAATCCAAATCAACTGAATCGAATCGAGACCATCTGTTCGAATTTGGTAAGTAATTAGTAACAGATTAAAATAAGAAATGATGCTGAGTCCGATTAGTATTTTCAAGAAACTTTTCATATAAATCCCCCATTCAAAACTATTTTATCATATATAAAATAAAAAGGTGTTGGTACACCTTACTATTTTGCTTGATTCATTGAACTCATCACTTGTCTGACTTGTTTTTCAGATGGGGTTCTGCCCATTTGTCTCATCATTTCGCGAATCATACGTTCATTTACTGGTGGGTTTTTCTTCAAATACTTTTTGAACCATGCTCTAGCTAAGAAAAATCCAAGGGCTAACCCAACTACTAAGGCCCCAACTATGGATAAAATTTCACCTAATAATCCCATGTTTAATCACTCCTTTAATGTCACATTCATTTTACTAAATAATAGTGTTAAATGCAACTATAATCTAATTTAAGTAATATTGTGTGTTTACATTTCGCTTGACATATTATAAAATAAACATAAGGAGTGATGAATATGCCAAGATGGATTGATGACAGTTGTATTGCTTGCGGATCATGCCAAGCAGTTTGTCCAGTAGATTGTATTTCTGAGGGCGATATTTATGTTATCGATGAAGATGTTTGCATCGATTGCGGCGCCTGCCAAGAAGTTTGTCCTGTAGGAGCAATCTCAGAAAGATAAAAAAGCACAATAAGTGCTTTTTTTTTATTATTTTTTACGAATGATAATGATTTTTTTGATTCCGTGCATCCGTTCTTTTTCAATCACAAGTGAATCGGCTAAACGAGATACACTGTTTTTTTTGTCAATCTCTGCTATCACAAATCCATTCGACTTCAAAATGGGCTCTACCGCTAGAATGATAGGATTAATATCCAATTCATAAGGTGGATCCAAAAAAATGTAATCGAATGATTTACGATCAGTAATTAATTTTGAGACAAGTGTTTTATAATCCAGGTTGTAGATGGTGGCATTGGCATTTAAGCACGTTTTGTTTTTCAGTAATGACTGATATGCTAACTGGTTAGAATCGTTTAACACAACGGAATTTAGCCCGCGAGAGAGCCCTTCAAAGCCATACGCGCCTGACCCCGCAAACAAATCCAAACCTTCACCACTCACCGTATACAACATATTGAAAACAGCGCCTCTAACCATATTAGATGTTTCCCGAGTTTTTTCACTATAGCTGACAATGCTTTTATTCTTATAAATACCCGCTATAATCCTTAACGTAATATGTTTCATTCAAATAGCTTTAACATTGCTTTATTATAGTAAATATTTGAAAAATAAGTACTCTTCTTACCAATGATATCCAGTTCCATTAAATCTCTGTAGCGCTTCATTATGGTTTTTGGTAAAACATTAAACTGTTGTTGAAGAGGTTCGCTCTCCAAATAGACAATACGATGGCTCACATGAAGCATTTCAGTAAGTCTTCTTTTTTGATAGATTGTATGGTCACTTTTTTCAATTTTATCTTCTTGTTTATGTTTTAACTTGTTATAGCCTACAATCATTCTTTGAGTGTCCTTAATACCCTCTAAAATGGCAGTCAAAAAGGCTTTGATAAACAAATTGATATCACCTGTTTCAACTGCTGTCATTCGGATAGATTCAATCTCTGTCAAGTGTCTAGATAGGGTTATGTAGTGTTTAAGTCCATCGAACTCGATGAGGTACAACAAAGAAGCCATTCGAGCAAGTTCGAGATTTCCAATTAAAAATGGCAATGATGTGGCGATTTGATAGTACAGCAAAGCACTCCGTATGTAGACAGATACGTCATCTCTATACATAAAAAGTTCCATTTCTTCCATTAAAGCAATCATAGTTTCAGCGTCGGGAGGAATATAAGAGGCTTGATCAATCGAATTTCCTAAAAATGATTGTGTACGTCTGAATTCTCCTGGATATTGATTTTGATGCTTTTGAAACAGACCATAATGTAAGTCCTTTAAAAACCTATTCGCATATCCGATTTTGTTAATGTGACTTGGCGCTTCATCGTAAACCTCTTGAAAATGAATCAAATCTGAATAAAACAAATTAAATCCGCTTGGAGCGTATAAATCTGATAGTGTGTAATCACCTATCGATTGTTTCATGCTTTCTAACATTTCTGTATCTTGAATGAGTCTGTAAAAAGTTCTATTTACTGGGGTCTCTATTGGTAAAAGTGATTCAATTTCTTTTACGATAGTTTCGCAATCCGAATCCCTTTTGGATGTGATTAGTAAGCCGTTTAAAGTGTACGGTATAAACACATTTATTTGTTTAAGCCCATAAGGTTTTTTTTCATAATTTCCGAGCATATTATCACCTATTAAAATTATACCTAAAATGGCTTAAAAAAGCAAAGTAAAGTAAAAAAAAAGGCATAAAAATGCCTTTTAAAGTTTACGAAGTTTAATCGCTTTGTTCTTATATTTTTTGCCGACTAACTGCATGACTCTGTTAGATGAGAGTTTATTTAGTTGGAATACTGTTTTTGTATCTCCAATGGTGATGTCTCCAATATTGCCTGAGTATAGATCAGCTTCTTTTTTAAATAAATCAATAAGACTAACCGCTCTAATTTGATCTTGTTTACCGAAATTAATTTCAAATTCAATAAAGTCACGTGTTCTGCCACTTGTCCCTGATGCTCCAGTAGAGGGTCTTCTCGAATCGCCTTTTCTAGCATCAGTTCTACGATTATTTGATTTGTTGTCGTATTCTCTTCTTGGTCTAACATCTGCTGGAATTTCACGGTAGACTTTTTCAGTTTCGTCAATAGATAAAGTCATTAATGCATTGATGATATCAATACCATCATATCCATCTGATAATAATTTTTGAATAACGATTTCATAACGATTTTCACGTTTTTCAGTAATCATATCTACAATTTGATTGTAAATGCCTTTGATTCTGACAGCGTGAATATCTTCAACCGAAGGAATCTCACGCAATTCAAGAGGTTGTTTCGTAAAATATTCTAAGTCTTTGATTCTGCGTCTGTTCCAAGCATTAGATAATGTAATGGCATAGCCGCTTTTACCTGCACGACCAGTTCTTCCAATTCTATGAACATAAACTTCTAACTCTTGTGGGATATCGTAGTTGATGATTGCTTCAACGTCATTAATGTCTAATCCTCTTGCAGCCACATCTGTCGCAACCAAAATCTTCACTTGACCATTTCTAAATGCGTTCATCACACGGTCTCTTTGAAGTTGTTTCAAATCGCCATGTAAGGCGTCAGCATTGTAGCCTAAGTTTTGAAGATAATTGACTAAATCATCGACACCCTTTTTAGTATTGGCAAAAATAATGATGGACTTAAAATGATAAAAATCGAGTATTCTGACGAGTAAATCATCTTTATAGTCTTTTTTCACTTCATAGTAAATCTGTTTGATTTTTTCAACTGTCAAAGTCTTCGCTTCAATTTTGACATGAACTGGGTCTTTTTGGTAACTAGATGCAACTTTCTTTATGAAAGGCGGCATTGTAGCTGAGAAAAGAACAGTTTGTCTTTCCTTTGGTGTGTCTTTTAAAATGGTCTCAAGATCTTCTTGAAAGCCCATTTTTAACATTTCATCAGCTTCGTCCATGACTAGCATCTTTAAATCTGTAAAGTTCAAAGTGCCTCTGTTCATATGATCGATTATACGACCCGGTGTTCCAATGATAATCTGTGGTTTTTCTTTTAGACTTCTAATTTGTCTATCAATAGATTGACCACCGTAAACAACGGTAGCACTAATCTTGCGCGAATATCTTATAAGTTTAAGGAACTCTGCATAAACCTGTAGTGAGAGTTCTCTTGTTGGTAATAAAATTAGCGCCTGGATATTTGGGTTGTCCAAATCAATTTTCTCTACAATTGGAATCGCGAATGAAAATGTTTTGCCTGTCCCGGTCTGCGCTTGTCCAATCATATCTTTTCCAGCTCTTACCACTGGAATGGATGCTGCCTGTATTTCAGTCGGGTGCGTGAACTCTAATTGGTCAATCGCCTTCTGAACATCAGGTAGTAAATCTAAATCTTTAAATGTAATCAATGTTTTTCCTCAATTCCTTAATTAATACTTTAATACTATATCATACAATACAATAAAATCCTAATTATATTGGCTTTATAAATGAATAAAAGTGCTTTCAAGATAATAATTTACGGAAATTATGAATATCAGCAGCCTTCTCATAGAAAAAGCCCATTTTACAGGGCTTAGCATAGATTAAAGATTACCTAGAAAGGTGTGAGAACGAAAAATGTTACAGTGGGTATAATCATGGTTTGCATTGTGATTCCTAATTATACTTTAGGCATTCAACCCCGCAAGCATTCAAATCCCTTTTCGATTGGTTGGGTTCCACAGCTTACCTTCTAGGCACTTATATTTTATCATTTAAAAAGCTATTTTGTCAAATATGCTACACTTCGTCTAATTCTTTAAGTTTCTTCTTTAAAAGTTCTATTACTTGGGGTCTAACATCTTCTCGCTTAAGTCCAAAATCAAGGGTTGCTTCGATATATCCAATCCGTGATCCAATGTCATACCTCTTGCCGGAAACATCGTATGAATAGACTGATTCCTCTGCCATCATACGCTTTATTGCATCCGTTAATTGAATTTCATTGCCAGCGCCCCGTTCTTGGTTTTCGAGATACTTAAAAATAGTAGGTGATAGTATATATCTACCCCCAATAGCACTTCTGGAAGGTGCGTTTTCCGATTTTGGTTTTTCAACTACGCTTTTTAATTTCGATAATCCTGGTTCCATCAATTGTTCAGGATTACATATGCCATATTTAGACGTATCTTCAAGATCAACTTCTAAAGTACCCAAGAAACTTCCACCATATAGGTTGAATTTGTCAATAAGTTGTCTTAAGACGGGTTTTTCTTTCCCAACATAAAGGTCATCACCTAACAATAACGCAAAAGGCTCATTCCCAATGAATGCTTTGGCACATAAAACGGCATGGCCTAAGCCTAATTGTTCTTTTTGTCGAATGTAGTGAATATTTGCCAAATTTGAAACTCGTGTAACAATGCTTAATTCATCTTGTTTGTTTTTTTCCTTTAAGATGTTTTCAAGTTCCAAATTTCTATCAAAATGATCCATAATGGCATTTTTATTGGCACTAACAATAATCAGGATTTCCTCAATTCCAGAGGCTATTGCCTCTTCGACAATGTATTGAATCGTGGGTGTGTCAATGATTGGAAACATTTCTTTTGCCAACGCTTTGGTAGCTGGTAAAAATCTAGTCCCATAACCAGCTGCTGGTATTACTGCTTTTTTTATCATAGTATGTCTGTTTGCTTTATAAAAAAGCTTCCCCCTTCTAATAATAAATCATGATACGAACAAAGGTCCCATTGTTTCGCATCGACTCTAATAGTATATCTCTAACGGCAGTCTCGATTAAGTAGTCGAGATTGCGGCATTTTAGATTGGTTTGGATTGTATAGACACCCGGTTGATCCAACTCTTCTAGACGTCTTGAAATGTATTTCTTTTGATAGTTTTGTAGGTCCTTAAGGCTTATAAAATAAAGGACAATGCTAATGATTACTTCTCCTCTAATTTCAAGCTCATTTAGCAAGTGAGCTAAATTTAGCGCTCGTGTCACAATGTACTCAGGATTGTGAAAAAATCGGGTTTCGTAGAATTTACGGCTTGAATCACTATACTCTCTTAATCCTACATGTGTTTTATAAATACCTTCAAGAAAAACTTTGAACTTTTCCATGCGTTTTTCTTGTCCCTTGATAAATTCAGCGAATATATATGCATACTTTTTATTGTGTGTGTATGCTGTAATGATAAAATGATGTAAATTAGCATAGATAAGAATCTCGTTGAAATGCGCTTGAAAAGACTCTAAAGAAACCTCAATTCCATAATGGCCGATTTCAGTTGTTTGCTCATTATATACCAATGACTCAAATAAAGCATTTGCATAAACGATTTCTTGCCTATTGCTGTCATAGTATTTGTATGCACTGTAGCTGACTCTTGAAAAGTACTTAACAATTTCTATCACTGCCAGGGTCAAACCAAAAATAGAAACCATCGTGATGAAAACAATTCTAATCGTTGGATCGATGTTCTCGATTAAGGCAATGATATATATTATTGGCACAAAAACAGAAAGTCTCACGGCACGCATCATCGTTGTAAAGCCTTTTTTATGAAGCAGAATGATCATGATAAAAATAATGGTCAAGAAATATATGCCTAATATGTTGCTTAAAGAAACTTCTTGAAAATAGGCAATGTCATTCGCAACGAACAAGAGTAAAAAGATGTCTACCCCAAATAAAGCCAATACTGTCAAAGTTCTAGCCCTTTGATACCAAGCTTTGGTGTATAGTTTTCTAGTTTGTGGCAAATGATAATGATCTTTCATTTCCTTGCGATATTGATAAAAAGCTTCAAATTTACCAATCATACGGATCCGAACCGGTTCAATTTCTGCATCACTCAGCGTGTTTGACAAATGCGCTTCAAATTCTGCGAGGGGATTGCTAACAAAAATCAAAGAGCCCATGAAAATGATGACTAAACTATATCTTTCAGGCACTAATGCCAGAGTAATCGCAATTAAAACACCGTATATGAAAAATACGATTAACTTCGCTAAACCTCCAAACACATATAGCGCAAGATACAGTAAAAATAAAACGCTCACTAGCGCATAGATCGTTTGGTGATTAGGTTTTAAGAAACTAGATGCGATAATTATGCCTACAATAATGCTTGAGCCCATAATCATGGCAATCAATAAACGTTTTGACATACTTTACCTCTTATAGTCCCATTATACAAAAAAAAGAATGGCATGTCCATTCTTTAATGTTTTGAAATTATTTAGTTTGTGCAGCTTTAACAGCTTCAACAAGCTCAGCTTTCTTTAAACCAGATAGTCCGGTTAAGCCTAATTGTTGCGCGAATTCTTTAAGTTGTGCAACAGTTAATTTTTCTAAATCTACTGTGACTTCTTTTTGTTCAACGACAACTTCTTTCTTAACTTCTACTTTTGGGGCTTTTAAGCTGATTTCTGCAACAACAGGTTGCAACTCACCGCTTAAACCTTTTTTTGCAACTTCAACGATGTCTGCAAAACCTTTTGGATCGTTTACTGCTAAATCAGCTAGCATTTTTCTGTTGATGACAACACCAGCTTTTAGTAATCCATTGATCAACAATGAATACTTAAAGTTATTTTGTTTACAAGCAGCGTTGATTCTTGCAATCCAAAGTTTTCTAAAGTTTCTCTTAGTTTGTTTTCTATCTCTATATGCATATGCTAATGAACGCATTACTTGTTCATGTGCAGTACGGAAAAGAGTACGTTTTGATCCAAAGTAACCTTTGGCTAATTTTAAAATTTTCTTACGTCTTGCGCGTGTTTGTACGCTTCCTTTTACTCTTGGCATTTTATCCTCCTACTTAAGATTCGAAATCAGTTGTTTGATACGTTTGTAGTCTGATGCAGACACACCTGTTTCGCCTCTTAATTGTCTATTTTGTTTTGTTGTTTTACTTGCAGCTAAGTGGTTTGAGTAAGCATGGCCTCTTTGTAATTTACCAGTGCCGGTTACTTTAATTCTCTTTTTTAAACCACTATGAGTCTTTTGTTTTGGCATTCTTATAGTCTCCTTATGATTTTATTTTTGGCGCTACTGTCGCATTCAACGTGCGACCTTCCATTTTAATGTGGGATTCAATCACAACTGAATCACCAAGGGCTTGAATGAATTCTTCTATAACTTTATATCCTTGTGCGCTATGAACAATCATTCTACCTCTAAAACGTAAACTGATTTTAACCTTATCGCCTTTGCTAATAAACTTATTCGCATTTTTGACTTTTGTTTCTAAGTCGTGTTTGTCAATAACTGGTGACAAACGAATTTCTTTTAGTTCGACGACATGTTGATTCTTTTTCATTTCACGTGCTTTACGTTGTTGATCATATCTGAATTTAGAATAATCCATGATTTTAGCTACCACAGGTTTTGAATCCGGCGATACAACCACTAAATCTAATTCTCTTGATCTTGCTTCGTGAAGGGCTTGATGAATTTTAATGATACCAAGCTTTTCACCTTGGTCATCAATGACAAGCAATTCTCTAGCTGAGATACCTTCATTGACTAATGAATCTGTTTTGTTGTTACCTTTTACGGGGCTCTTTATATGCTCCACCTCCTAAAGTGTTTTTATAAAAGAAAAAGTGCGTACAATGTACCCACTTAACGTTTTCAATGATATATGAATAACGTGACCATTTGCCTACCGATTAATCGATCAGGCGAGAAGTAGGTACTTCTTCTTTTCACTATTTCTAGTTCCTTATGTATTATACCTAATCAAGCGAGTATTGTCAACTCAAAAAGTAGATTAATTTGATTTAAGCCACATACTACAAAAACCAAGTCCACTGTAAAACAAACTTAACGTGATTGGATAGACATAATTGAAGCATTTTATCTCATCTAAATATGGCATGAAATAGTATAAGAATGATAGACTATCTGCCATTATTGGGATTACAAATACAATTACTGTAAAAAACAAGTGCTTAATTTTACTCTTAACACGTACCAATAGTACCATAAAACTCACGAAAACAAAAGCATTCACGCTAATTTGTGCGATTGTATCTTGAATCGGCAAGTATTGTTTGAAACAAATCCAAAAACATAACTGAAATAACCCGTAGGCCAATACAACCACCATACTAAAATGTAAATATAGCGCAAGCCATTTACCAAAAACGTATCTTGTTTTAATCGAATGATGTAGAAAAAGTTCGCAGCTAGGATTCATTTGTTGAATTTTGTGGACCATCAATATGGTAATAAGATAATACATCAAAATAACCGTTTCACTCACATAATTTCTTTGCAAATCCAGTTCATTTAGCGATTGATCCAGCTTTGGCATAAAAAAACCACCAATGATAAGTAAAAGACCCATATAAACGACAAAACCCAAAATCATAATGACATAATCTTTTTTTCTAGGTTCTTTAAACAGTTCAAAGCATATTAAAGGCATCAAAATCAATCACCTCGTGTTTGATAGACTTAAACAGATTCTTTTCATGGGAACAAACCAACAAACACGTCCCTTCATTCATCAACTGAATGATCCTTTTTTCGACACATTTAATGCTTTTTATGTCTAGTGCTGTGAAAGGTTCATCTAGATAAACCACATCAGGCCTTCCTACCAATGCAAGATATAATAATAATTTCTGTTTATTGCCTTTTGATAAGTGTTCTACTGGATGTTCAAGGTCAATGTCTAATTCTGACAATAATTTTAAATCGATGCCAACTTTCATAATAGAAAGCATCCATTTGATAAATTTTAAAGGTTTTTCCTGATAGGGAAGTTCAACGAAATCAGGCATATATCTACATTTTAAATTATTTTTTACCGTAATTACGCCCTTGTCTAGTTTCGTACGTTCCATGCATATTTTCATTAATGTTGACTTCCCAGATCCGTTTTGACCTTTAAAAACTGTTAATGTTCCTGATTTAAAGGACCAGTCGAAGTTATGAATAATTTGTTTAGAGCCATAGCACTTTGTGGCTCCTTTCAACTCAATTAAGCACATATATTTTCAAGTTCATATCATCTAAATTTTCGCTAATTGAATCGAAATATTTAAACGTATGAATCGTTTGATAATGAGTGACATCATTTCTCTCAAACACCAGCCTGAGCGCTGTTTTGTTGAACTTCATCGCGATATTTGGCAGTGTAATCAAGATTTGTCCTTTCTTTGTTAATTCATCATAACGACAATCAACTTTAACGAATTGATCCGTTTTATAAAATACCTCTGTCACTCTTACAGGGGTTTCCGAATAATAGTCTAACGTAATTTGTTCTAATGCATATGGATTGTCTCCGATTTTACCAAACTGGTTGGTTATGTTAATGCTATCGGTTGTTTCGTACGACAATATTGACAAAGAGCCAATTGATATTTTATGTAAGTCGTCATTTTTTAGAGTGATTTCCATAATACAATGATTCATTTTTAGATCCATTTGCAATAGTGGCAGCTCTAACTCATAAATATAAGCGATATATCTTTCTTTTAAATAACGCTTTTCAGTCCCTTTTGTGATATTGAATGTCTCTATTTTGATTCTGTTCGTATTTTCCTCGTTTGCCAAGTAAATCGAATGAATTGCATTAGGATCTGTGATTACGTGGGATTTGTTTAAAAAAACTCGTACCTCAAGACTCTTTTCTTCCGTCGTTTGACTGTAAAGCGTCTGAGGTATAACCATTTTCTTTGATGTTGGCTCCTCCAATGCTTTAAGATTAATGAAAAGTATGATGAACACCAAGATAATCATCATTGAAATTCCGATTTTTTTCATACTTGTACCTTCTCGAGTCTATAGTATTGTGTGGTTACTGTAAATATTTCAAAGCCACCTTTTTCTAGTAAAAACCAAAACAAATACCTAGCTGCAACGCCATTTGTAATCTTTCCCTCGCCATGGATGTATAAATTAGCCATTGTCCCAGGATCAATTTGCATCTTAATCTTCCATGTTTCATTCTCTTTTTCACTTTCTTCTTCTGTACTTGTGATTTTTAATGAAGCATCTAATCCGCCTTTGAATTTCTTAACTGTACCTGAGGCATTAATCCCTATTTGTCCAGATGAAGTTATGCTTCTCGAAGTTGTTTTCGTTCCCTCAAACTTATATTCGTAATCAATTGCTGTCAAACCATCGTTGTAATAAGAAAAAATCGTCTCGGTTTTATAGGTCACTTTTAAATCTTCATGAACAATGTTGACATTCCATCCCGCAAACCTTCTTTTTACCACTTTTTTATAATAATTTTTGTATTCTGATTTTGTGTAATCTTTCAAAAATTTTCCGTCAGTGATTTCAATAGATTCAAAAGACTGATAGTCAGTATCCGCATGTAAAGAAACCCCTCTTGATGTAATAAGTAAAAGAACTACAACCAATAAAACCCATTTTTTCATTGTTTTATCCTCCTACTAAATAGATACCAAGTTATTGATTTTTTACTTTAAAAAAAAGAAACTCATAATGAGTTTCTAGTGTTTTTTCATAAAATTTTCAATGTCACAGACTTCTTTAATGATAGATTCTGATAAATTGATGTGCCCATCTTCTGTCAGCAAAATATTATCTTCAATTCTAATGCCAATCTTTTCATCGGCAATATATAACCCAGGTTCTACCGTAAGAATTTGTCCTTTTTCAAATGGTTTAGTATAGTTTCCAACATCATGCACATCTAGGCCTAAAAAGTGTCCTAATGAGTGGTAATAATACTTCGTAACTTCACTTTCATCGTTGATTTTACCCATTTTCACTAAACCTTTGGCTAGGATTTGTTTTCCAAATTCATTGAACTGTTGGAATGTAACACCGGGTTTTAGCATTTCAATTGATTTTTTGTTGGCTTCTAAAACGAGTTCGTAGTATGCCTTTTGTCTAGGTGTAAATACCCCGGATACAGGAAATGTTCTAGATATATCTGAACAGTACTGATCTTTTCTAACCCCTAAGTCAAATAAAATAAGAGAGTCATTTTCTATCACAGCATCGTTATTTTCATAATGTAAAACTGTCGCATTCTTGCCACTAGCTGCAATGGTGTTAAATGAAGGCGTTACACCATTAGAATTTAAAACAAAGTGATAATAAGCTTCTAATTGATATTCTTTAATGGATGCTTTGGCATGTGTCATTAGAGATTCAATGCCTTTTCTGGTAATCTCAATGGCTTCTTTGGTTATATTCACTTCTTGATCATTTTTGATTGAACGTAATTCACCTAAATAAGGATGAAGAGACCCTATTAACAAATGAGGATAAAGACGCTTCATGTCATTACCAAATTTTTCAGATTCAGTGTCTGGGGACTCAATACTTCTTCGATCTAAATCTAGATAGAGGTAGTTCATCGGACCGAAAATAGCTGCACGAGAATCTTGAAGAAATCTAGATAAAACTGAATTTAAGTCTTTACGATCAAATACCTCATCGACACCTGAAATTTGTTTAGCTTCAACTTTCGATAGTCCTTCTCCAACCCATAAAGCCATTTGAGGATCTGTCACTTCTAAGAATAAAAAACTTCTTTGGATGTTTGCCCCTTTGAACATGACTAATGCCACGTTTTCTTGATCAATACCCGTTAAATAGTAAAAGTTTTTGTTTACTTCAAAAGGATAGGTTTGATCGCCCGTTCTCACTGGGGATTTGCCACTAAAAAAACAAGCAAAGCTTTGATTATCCATTTGTTTTAATACATCATTTCTATTTTTAATATACATCATTTGCCTCCTTGATTGGCTTCGTCTTTTAAATTTGTGCTACTAATCCGTTAATCACGATTTTATAATTGTCTAGCATATCCAAAGATGCCTCTTTCGAGTCACCTTTTACTGAAATATAGATTTTTAATTTAGGCTCTGTCCCGCTTGGCCTAAACACTACCCAAGACCCATCTCTATAATAGAATTTCAATACGTTTGAAGTTGGTAGTTCGAGCGCCTTGGTACCTACTTTTGTCCATGAAGTGCCTAATAGACAATCATCAATCTGTGTAAGTTCTTTGTTTTTGATTGACAAGCCATATTTTCTAAAATGGGACATGATGGCCTCTATTTTCTGTTTTCCTTCAATCCCTTTTAAGTTAATGTTCAATGTCTCTTCAACAAAAAAGCCATATTCTTTATAAATATCTTCTAAAGCGTCTATAAGCGTTCGATTGAACTGATGTTCATAGGTTGCCATTTCACTTAACATATAAACAGCCTGAACCGCATCTTTATCGCGTACAAAATCTCTAATTAACGAGCCATAAGACTCTTCACAACCAAATAAATACACGCCATTGCCTTCAATTTTTTTAGCTTGTTCGCCAATAAATTTAAAACCTGTTAATGTTTCAACCACTGTCGCGTTAAAGCTTCTAGCGATTTTTGTAATTAAGGGTGTGGTGACGTTGGTTGAAAAGACATACCCGTTTTCAGGTAGTATATTTTGGGCCTTACGTCTTGATAGTACATAATGAAGCGTTAAGCTTGCTGTTTGGTTACCCGTTAAAAAATGGTATTTGCCTTGATGTTTCACCATAACGCCTAGACGATCTGCATCTGGGTCTGTAACCAAAATCAAATCAGCATCAATGGATTTGGCAAATTCAATTGATTCTTTATATGCTAACGTTTCTTCAGGATTTGATGATTCTGCGTGAGAAAAGTTTGGGTCCACAGTCATTTGCGAACTAACAGGATATACTTTGTATCCCATCTCTTCAAGCAAACTAGGAATTAAAGTGCCGCCAGTACCATGAAGAGGCGAGTATACCAGTTTTAAGTTTTTAGTAGCGAAACGCTCTAACTCTATTTTTTTAACTTCATTTAAATAGTGACGATCAAAATCACTGTCGATCCACTGAATTAGTTTCGAAGACTCATCAAATTGAATTTCAAAAAAATCTTGAATTCCAGAAATATTGTCAATTACGATATTTGCATACGCAGGCACCAATTGGCAC
Organism: Acholeplasma sp.; assembly: GCA_034006765.1. Taxonomy (GTDB): domain Bacteria; phylum Bacillota_I; class Bacilli_A; order Acholeplasmatales; family UBA5453; genus Paracholeplasma. The sequence goes on from JAVESF010000001.1 coordinate 197,551, forward strand.
CCTTCTTTATCGTACACTTTAAAGCCGTTGTATTCTTTAGGGTTGTGTGAAGCGGTTATCATGATACCACCGTCACAGTCAAAATGCCTAGTCATAAAAGACAAATATGGTGTAGGACGAAGCGATTTTGTTATCACCACTTCAATGCCTAAACTTGCAAGCACCCCTGCAGACCTTAACGCAAACACTTCTGAGTTATGACGATTATCATAAGAAATAGCCACGCGTTTTTTACCCTTTAAACTCAAAATATAGTGTCCAAAACCTAAAGTAGCTCTCATAATCGTATACACATTCATTCGGTTTGTGCCTGGGCCCATGAGGCCTCTAATGCCCCCTGTGCCGAACTCAATATCCGTATAAAACGCTTCTTCTATTTGTGTTTCATTCAGTAAGAGCAATTCAGCTTTTAAATCTTTATCTAAATTAGGATAATTCATCCATTTATTATATTGTGTTTGATAGTTCATTTTTTAATACCCCCTACAGTATTCATTATAACGCATTTACGCTTATATGACCATAAAAAAACAGCTTGCGCCGTTAATTTTTAAGCAATATTTCGAGTAATCCTCTCAAAACAAGGTTTTCATCCTTAAGAACTGTAGATTCACATAATGGCATAATGACTTCAGATAACCCACCTGTCATAATAACCATAAGGTCTTTGTTAACTTCTTGATTCACCCGTTTAATCAACCCATCCACTTGTGATGCAACACCGTAAGTCACCCCTGACTGCATGCAAGCAATTGTGTTGGTACCTAACACATTTTTAGGCACTTCTAAATCAAAATCAGGCAATAAAGCTGTATTGGAGACTAAGGCGCGCATAGAAATCATAACACCTGGCGTGATGATGACACCTTTAATGGTGCTTTTTTCAGTATATATATATTTAGTGGCAGTCCCCAAATCCACGATTAACACAGGTTTATCGTATTTCGCAGCACCTGCAACGGCACAAATCAAATCAGCACCAACTTCTTTGGGATAGTCTGTTTTAACGTTTACACCCGTTTTTATACCGGGACTAACTATCAAAGGTTGAATACCAAAATATTTAATTGAAACCTCTTTAAGTGCCTTTGTCACACTTGGAACAACAGAAGAAATCGCCACCTTGTCAAATTTGTGAGTCTCAACAAACGGTTTTATTAGAAGATAATAGGCATCGGAAGAAATCGTCTTGTCTGTGGACAATCTATACTTTTCATAAATGTTTTTATTATCACTAATTGCAATTTTAACTTCAGTGTTTCCAACATCAAATAATAAGATCATTAGGCTTCCTTTCTGGTAAAATTGAGAATACCAACTATGATTGGAGACCCAACTAATACCGCCACTAGGGCTTCTATTAACCCATTGGTCATCGCAATACCATATATTATCGAGATGGTATCAGTAAATCCTGCTGAGAAAATAACTGGCTTAAATAGTGCAATCGTTGTTAACACCAAAATTGTGTGTGTGATCGTTGATACAATCAACACTGACGGAATGAAAACGAATTGCCCTTGGTTCTTTTCTATATACCAATAATAGGTCACAATAAACGCAACAATCAATAACAATACAAGAGGCGTTACCACCTTTAACACATTAGCTTCCCTTGTCACAGCGTCTTCATATATATCGGGTAAAGATAATTCTAAGGACGCTGCTTTCAATTGACTTGCAAGCGCCGTAACCGGATCTGTGTTAGGATTTGATGCCTCTTCATTTAACGTTGCAATCTCAGTTTGAGTCGCTTGATACGTACTAAAAGCATTCGCATGGACAATGGATTTTGATCCATAAAATAGAGCAAACGACGACAAAAACGAAACAATCGCAAACAAAACAAGTTTTCCTAACTTGAATTGCTCTACTTTCCTAAATCCATTTGTGATTTCAAATGCCAACCATGCAAACAGAACTCTCGGTATCACCGATATCCAAGGTAACTGGAAGGCTAAATCAAAAGGTGTCGCTCCGTAAATATAGGCGGCAATCATAGAACCTAATCCCATGAATAACCCTAATATAATCGAATTTCTTCGATCCAATAAAAAAACACCAACTAAAACTGGAATGTGAACGAGTGTAACAGATACACCTGGCATAATGGTAATGAATCCCACTTGTGGGAGTAGGGACATCACCAAGATAATGGTCACAAACACTGCAGTAAGTGTCAGCTGTAAAATTCTTTTGTCTCTCATATTTTCTCCTTTTTAGGCCTCTAAGGGTCCCTTAAGTATGTTTTTATTATAAAACTTTTTCCATAAGATATCAAGAAAAAAGGAACCCTAAGGTTCCATTTCATTATCGTGCCAACCATCCGCCATCAACAGCGATTGTAAATCCGTTAATGTAAGAGGAAGCCTCACTTGCTAAAAAGACCACAGTGCCCATCATATCGGAAGGTAATCCCCAACGATTTGCAGGAATTCTTTCTAATATTTGACCCGCTCTTGATTCATCATCACGAAGTTGTTGTGTGTTATTTGTTGCCATGTATCCAGGTGCAATGGCATTAACATTAATGTTGTATTTTGCCCATTCATTTGCCATAGCCATTGTGATGCCTTTAACAGCCGATTTTGAAGCCGTGTAAGAAGGTACTCTAATGCCACCTTGATAGGATAACATAGATGCAACTGAGATAATCTTACCGCCTGTTTGTTGCTTAACAAATTGATTTGCGATGGCTTGTGATAAGAAAAACACAGTGCGTGAGTTGATATTCATCACATCGTCCCAGTTTTGTTCAGAGAATTCTAAAGCGTCTTGTCTTTTGATGATCCCAGCATTATTAACAAGAATATCTACATGCCCCATCACATTAACGGCTTCAGCAACTAAATTGGCTAAATCACTTTGAGACGCATGGATTAAGTCCATTTTAATGCCATGGAATTTTTTTCCCATAGCTTCAACATTTTTTTGAGTTTCTGGCATATCGACGTAATCAATACCCACAACATTTGCCCCTGCTTCTGCAAGTCCATAGCACATACCTTGACCTAAGCCAGTGGATGCGCCTGTTACAATAGCCACTTTACCGGCTAAACTGAATTTTTCTAAAATTGACATTTCTTCTCTCCTATTTAAGATTTTTCGTTTGAACGAAGTCCATATCATCGTATGCTTGGTTTTCACCACACATACCCCAAATAAAGGTATAGTTTGAAGTCCCAATACCAGAATGTATGCTCCAACTTGGGGAAATCACTGCTTGCTCATTTGCCATCACAATATGTCTGGTTTCTTCTGGTTTGCCCATTAGGTGAAAGACTCTATGTGCTGCATCTAAGTTAAAATAGAAATAAACTTCCATTCTGCGCTCATGGGTATGGCAAGGCATGGTATTCCAACCAGAACCTTGAGCCAATTCAGTAAGCCCCATTTGTAGTTGACATGTTTCTAGCACTGCAGGGTGTAAATATTGATAGATGACCCTCTTATTCATAGATTGTTCATCACCAATTGCTCTTGGATTGGTAATTGAAAAAGGTATGTGTTTATTTGGATACGTTTTATGAGCTGGGCTGGAATTCATATAGAATTTAGCCGGTTCATTAGGGTTTTTCGACTCAAATGTAACCTCTTTGACACCACGTCCCAAGTATAGTCCATCTTTATGTGCCATGTTGTAAACAACACCATCCACTGTAATAATCCCTTCACCACCGATGTTTATCAATCCAAGTTCTCTTCTTTGTAAGAAATACTCGGATGCGACCTCAGCAGGCGCACCAAGTGATAGTGTTTGATTGACTGGTAAAATACCACCAGCAATAATTCTGTCAAAATGAGAATAAGTCAAGCAAATATCATCTGCTTCAAATACACTCTCAATTAAATACGATTTGCGGAGTTTTTCCGTATCATAGCTTTTTGAGTCTTCAGGACTTGTTGCATATCTTACGTCAAATTTCATTTTTTTCCTCCAATATTTTTTTTATATAATCTAAACTCGATTGGATATTTTCCTTCGTTATGCCTTCAAAAATAAAATGGGCATCAGGATTGCTTTCTATCATCATAGGCAATATCTTCTCATAATTCATGACCCCTTGATCTAAACCAGTCTGTACAAGTTTGTCTTCAATACATTGATAGTTCTTCAAATGAAATACCTTGATATAAGGCTTTAACGTGATTAAACTATCTGCTAAAATTCGCTCATGTTCTAGGTGGTTTTCCAAATTTAATAAATTGTATAAATCAACAATAACACCCACGTGTTTAGAGTTTAAATCTAAGATCAGTCGTTTTAACACAGTTGGTTTATAGATAACATGTCCAAAGGCAGCTTCAATCAAAACCGTCTTATTGACCATTTCTGCTTTATTCACCAATTTTCTAAACTTATCAAATACCTTTTGATAAGCTTCTTCCGTATGATTGTTAACATGATAAGTCCATTTATCATCGTTGTATGATCCAGTCTCAGATGCTACATACTCTGTATTAAGTATCGAAGCTAATTCTAATTGTTTCATGAATCGATCCATACCTTGACTTACTTTTGTTTCATCACTATGAATAGGATTGAAATAACTACCCAGCAAGAATACTTCTGTCGTTTTCACTTCAGCTAGAGCATTGAATGCCTCTTTTGTTAGGGGAGGCTCAGTGACTAGCGCTTTATTCACAACCAGTTGAATACCATCAAAACCGTATTTTTTTGCAGACGAGAATAGATCTTTTGCTTCCATTTTTCCCATATCATGGGCTCTAATCCCAATTTTAATCATTATAAAGCTCCTAAATAGCCTAAACGAATTGAAATTTGTTTTCCAACTTCTAAAAATTTAGTCGCTATTTTTTGAGTATCTTCTAAAGACGTATGTAATGAGGCTATGGAAACAACCCCACAACATCTGTTTTCAAAATTGTAAATCGGTATTGCTATATGCATCACATGATTCAAATCACCAGATAACTCGCAAGTATAGCCTTTATTTATGATTTCACGTCGTTCAGTTTCATCCAGTTTGACAGTGTTTTCTAATTTCTTATCAAATGCAGCGTAGCATCTTCCAATTGGATTTTCGAGAAAATCAGTTGAAACCATCCCCACTTCAAGGTGAGACATGATTTGACTTTGTGGAGATTGATAAGTATGTACAAACACAACTTTATCACCATTAATACGTTTTGTAGCAAACGCATTACAACCATTTTCATCAGAGAATGCTTTTAACAATGGCGCGCTAATCGTTATGAAATTTGAGTTTTTAGTATATACAGAACCAATTGCGTACATCTTTGACCCAATAACATACGTTTTGCGGAATGGATCTTTGTAATAGATGGCATCTGCTTTGTATAAAGTTTGTAAAAAGTCATATGCCGTTGCTTTTGGCATATCTAACTCACGATATATCTCTCCTAGTGTTAATCCGTCAGGGTGCTTTGAAATAAGCTCTAATATCGATAATATGCGGTTAACTGAACGATTATCTTTCATGGATTTTCCTTCTTTCTTTAGCGTTGAACTCTACCTGAAGCGTCTCCCTTAGCTAGTGTTTCAACTTCTTTTTCGTCTACTAAATTATAATCTCCAAAAATAGTATGTTTTAATGCACTTGCAGCAACCGCAAACTCCAAAGCTTCCCCTTGAGTTTTTTTAGTAAGCAAACCATGTATCAAGCCACCAGAGAAGGAATCTCCACCACCAACGCGATCAACAATTCTAATTTCGTATTTTTTAGAGTAATAAAACTCTTTACCATCATATATTAACGCACTCCAGCCATTATCTGAAGCAGAATGAGATTCTCTAAGCGTCGTTGCAACATACTTAAATCCAAATTGTTTTTGCATTTCTGCAAAAATTTTTTCATAGCCTTTATGATCTAAATCACCCTTGGTGACATCACCACCTGGTTTAAACCCTAAAGTTAATTCTGCATCTTCTTCATTCCCAATACAAACATCCACATATTGCATTAAGTCACGCATAACAGCTTGTGCCTCTTGTGGTGTCCAGAGTTTCTTACGGTAGTTAAGATCTACTGAAACCATAACGCCATGTTTTTTTGCAGCAATACAAGCTGCTTTAGTTATTGAAGCCCCATTTTTGGAAATAGCGGGTGTGATCCCTGAAAAGTGGAACCACTTGGCATCTTTAAATATTTGATCCCAATCAAATTCGGTTGCTTCTGCTAAAGCAATTGCGCTATCGGTTCTGTCGTAAATTACCTTTGAAGGTCTCATTGAAGCCCCATGTTCTAAATAATAGATACCAACACGTTCACCGCCTCGTACAATGAAGTCAGTATGAACACCAAATCTTCTTAAACTGTTGACTGCAGCTTGACCGATTTCATGCTTTGGAAGTTTGCTCACAAAATAAGCGTCATGTCCATAATTTGCAAGGCTAACTGCAACATTCGCTTCCCCACCACCATAAACAACATCAAAACCATCTGCTTGAACAAAACGTTGCTTATCCATTGGCGATAAACGCAACATTATTTCACCTAATGTAACAATTTTACTCATACTTTTCTCCTTAAAGTTTAATCTTAAATACTGCTTTAATTACTTGATTATTAGAATGATCTGTTAGCTTAGGCATGTGCAGTTCGTCTTTTAGAACCAGTGCGAACATGCCTTCAGTTAATAGAATCTTAGAAAAATCACCTTTTGATTGTCCCTTAACAACATCTTTTTCAATACTATAAGGCACAGTTTCATAAAATTTAGAATCGTTTTTTTCAAGATATCCAAACAATTCAGAACCTTTAATAACCCATTGAATATCACCGAACTGCTGATGAGCTTCAAAATAACAATCTATTAAAGATTTAGGCGTATAATCCTCTCTAATTAACGATACTTCTTCATTAATGATGTGTTTACCAACAGTTATTGATGACACACTCTTTTGATTGATATAGTCAATTACAGACTGAATATTAGGATTCAAAGCTATGTATTTATGAAGGTTTTTGATATGATCAACAATCATAAATTTAGCCTCTAGCCTTATTAACGGCATCTACAAATGCTTTTGCGTTTTTTCTGACACCATCAAAATCTCCATTTTTAGCAGGTGCAGTTAATTCGCCACCGACACCTACAGCCACAACGCCATTTTTAATCCATTCACCAACATTATCTAATGAGACACCACCTGTTGGCATGATATTAATGTTAGGAAGTGGGCCTTTAACAGCTTTTACATAACTTGGTCCGAAAGCGGATCCTGGAAACAGTTTAACAATTTCAACACCCGCTTTTAAAGCTGTTAGCATTTCTGTAATGGTTAAACAACCAGGCATGTAAGGGACATTTACTTCATTACAATATAAAGCTGTTTCCAAATCAAATCCAGGGCTAACGATGTAAGTTGCACCTGATTCAATCGCTAATTTTGCGGTATCTATATCAAGTACAGTACCAGCACCTAATATCAGTTTATCTTCTGAAATATGATCTCTTAAATGACGAATAACTTCATGTGCGTTAGGCACAGTAAACGTTAATTCAATCGCCTTTAATCCGCCCTCAATGCATGCTAAAGCAATTTGAGTAGCCTCTTCTTTTGATTGTGCTCTTACGACTGCCACAACCCCTGATTCAACAAGTTTATTTAATACTGGGTTCTTCATAGAATGCCTCCTATCGTTTATTATGATAGACAGACAAGATTATTGTAAGCTATCTTTAGTTAAAAATCAATTATTCTTTAATACTTTGTTTTTTTACATTATGTAGCTCGAATGTATCACCAATGTGACCCATTATCGAAACATTTTTAATTATGACTTCGTCTACTTGATTAAAGTAGAATCCTTTGTTAGTCATTGGTTCTAAAAAACTCATCATCGCGGGGATTCCTGATTCTGGACGATCAGCAAATGAAACCTTTATATTTTCAAGTTCAATCGATTTAATCGTTTGTTCCGGAAGACCATAGAAATAGCCTGCAGCAACATGTGCATCTTCACAAACCATATCTTTAAACTTAAAACTACCTAGATAAGGCGTACGCTCATCAACCGGATGGACTTCTTTTGACCAAACATATTCAGTCTTTCCATCATCGTCACAATAGTAATACATATTCATAACTAAAGGGGTTAATACACCTTTCATATAGATGTTTTCAAATTCGATTCCATCAATCACTGCATCTTTGCCACGACCACGTCGAGTTTTAATGCGCAGTCCGCGATCAGTATCTAAGAAATAGCATTGAGAGACTTTGATATCTTTCATACCACCTGACATTTCAGAACCTAATACCACCGCACCATGACCATATTTCATCATACAGTTTCTTATCACAACATTTTCACATGGTTGTTGGTACAGTCGACCAATGTCATATTTGCCTGACTTAAGCGCAATACAATCATCACCAACCGAGAAATCTACGCCAATAATGTTAACATTACGACAACATTCTGGATCACAACCATCTGTATTTGGTGAGTCTTTTGGAGACTCAATTTTGATGTCGATAAAATCTAAATCATCAGAAAAATATGGATGAAGGTTCCAAGAAGGTGTGTTTTTTACTGTGACGCCTTGTAAACCTACATTCTTTGAATGAACTAAAAATAAGCCATTCGGGCGCCATGCACCTCTCATGATTTTATGATTGGTCCACCAATCACTATTTTGCGCATTACCATCAAAAATACCTAAACCAATGATCTTAACATTTTCAACATTGATACCAGTAATCATGGAAGCATATTGCTTAGCAGGTACGCCTTCCCATGAAGTGATTTCGTAGAAACTACCATCGTGTTTTTGATATCTATCTGGTAGAATAGGATACTGATTTCTGTCTGTTAGATATAAAAGCGTCGCTTCTTTGTCTAATTCAATTGTTATATCACTTTTCAAAAATATAGGCCCTACCAAGTAGGTGCCCTTAGGTATATATACTCTAGCATCTTTTGGTGCAGTTAAAATCGCAGTTTGTATGGCCATCGTATCCACCGAAATGCCATCGCCTTTTGCATTAAAATCAAGCACATTCAAAGAGACTGATTCATAGTCTGTTTTAAAAGTTGTTTTGCTTCCTAACACTTCAAGTTCATACTCAGTATTAGGCATTAAATCATAAATAGAAAACACGTTTGTTTTAATATTTTTTAAAACGCTTTTCCCATCTAGAAAAACATCAAATGGGCTGTTCGAGTAATAAATCTCTTTATTCATTAATTCAAACGTCACACTTCTTGAAGATTTGAAAATTATATTAAACATGATGCCTCCTATTTTTTAAATTTTATTAGTAGATAGTTTTTAGTTGAAATCCAGATAAAATCCATCAACCAGTAGATTAATCCAAATGAGATTGGGTCTACTGCTTTATAGTCAAAACCAAACATGATCATACCTACGGAAGGAATGCCAATGGACATGATCCATTCAATCAAGAAATAACTTGATAAAATCATGATAGCTGCATAGCCCATTGAAGCTAATAACGAAAAAATAGATGTTCTTTTCAAATGAAATGGCAAATACTTTAAAGTAGGTTGATTATCGTTATTCATCCAAATGATTACTTTGTTCATGATGTATTCGATGCCAAGTCCTAGTAACAAAAATAAGAAAACCATTCTGTCGAAAACATCATACGCTGAAGCGCTTAAAGCCGTGAATGATAAAAAGAATACTGCCCCTGAGAGCCAAAACTTCATAAATCCTATTTTAACGCTTGGTTTGACATTAGAGAGCTTATCAATGCCATAAGGATTATATCCGTTATTTTTGTCCGGATTATTCTTCAATTTTGACATATTTCCAGTTAACGTAAACGGCAGCAAACACTGTTGCTACAACATAAAAGACCATGCCAATAATCATAATCCAAATGGACATATGTGTATAAGAAGGGATTGTGTAATCAGCTCTCGAAACAGCCTCTTCAAAAAATGTTTTAACGTATGAAAAAACCAATAACCCTTGAATTGTATTTAGAATTAAAAACAAGAAAAATGATACTGGCGATCTCTTTTTTGAAAAAGACATACTGTTAAATAACTGAATCATCGCAATTAAATAAATTGCAAACAAATAAAATCCAATTATCTTCGAAGTAACCATTTGAATGGAAGCAATATGGGATCTGAATGTAAAACCGCCTGTTCTAAAATCTAAGAACAACGTAAACAAGAGTGTTCCTAATAGTGTGAAAATAACAGGGATTTTATACTTATTGTATTCGTACCAACGAACCATCCAAGTCATAATTTTGTTTTCTTTGGTCGTGTTAATTTGCGATTTATTCATATATACAAATCTCCGTTTCTAAATCGAAAAAGTATAAATGCGATTGGTCAACGTTGACAACAACTTCATCACCAGGATGAAACACTTGTCTTGCATTAATTTTCATAATCACGTTTTTATCAGATATAAGAACATGAACCAAGGCATCTGAACCTAGTAATTCATAAAGTTGAACCGTCGTTTGAAAGCCATTTTTTTGTTCTTTCTCACACTTCATCGATACAACAAAGTTTTCAGGACGAATACCAATCGTTAGTTTTTTTCCAAAATAGCCTTTTGATTTTAAGGCACTATAGCTAGGATGCGCCGAAATATCAATGACCAGATTATCAATTAAAAGCTCTCCTTTTTCATTGATTTCTCCACCGAAGACATTCATAGGTGGTGTTCCAATGAAATTTGCAACAAATAGGTTATTTGGACGTTGATACAAATCTGCTGGTCTGTCAATTTGTTGAACATAGCCATCTTTCATTACAACAACACGGTCAGCCAACGTTAAAGCTTCAATTTGATCATGCGTGACATAAATCATGGTCGCACCCAATCTATGATGGAGTTCTTTTAGTTCTTTGCGCATCACACCACGCAGTTTAGCATCTAAATTCGAAAGTGGTTCATCTAATAAGAATACTTTTGGATCACGTACAATCGCACGACCTAATGCCACACGTTGACGTTGCCCTCCGGATAACTCTCTAGGTTTTCGGTTTAAGTAAGGAACCAATCCTAAAATATTGGCTGCCCACATTACACGTTCGTGAATATGATCAGAATCTTCTTTTCTTAAAGTTAAACTGAATGCCATGTTGTGATACACAGTCATGTGAGCATAAAGCGCATAGTTTTGGAATACCATTGCAATATCACGATCTTTAGGGGCCATTTGATTGACTACATTGTTATCAATAATCAACTCACCTGTCGAGATGTCTTCTAGTCCAGCTATCATTCTAAGTGTGGTTGATTTACCACACCCTGAAGGACCAACTAACACAATGAATTCGCCATCTTTTATGTCAATATTAAAATCAAATACTGCTTGTACACCATTAGGATAGATTTTATTTACATTTTTCAGTGCCATCGTAGCCATATTTATTCACCAAGTTCCTTTAAGTGTGCTTTTAGTTTATCATGTTTCTTAATTGTTATGTAGCCTGCTATGACGAACAATGCGGCTGTTGCAATAAGTTCAATTGCGATCAATGTAAAGGCAAATCCAGTAATTTGGCCTTTTCTCAACAAACTGCTTGGTTCGAAGAATATGCGTAGAACGTGGATTGCAGCAACAATAAAGATATACATGCCCCATTTTTTGTCATAAGCTTTGCATTTTTCTGCAGCTAAGAATGTCACTAATAATAATACGATATTCAGTAAAATTTCAGCCGCTGTGGTGATGCTAGGAACCACAGTTTTGGGTGTAATAATTGAAAATAAAACGTGTACAGAGATTGCCATTCCCAAGAGGATTAAACCATAAGCAGAACTGTTTTTTTGATAACGCATTTTATCTGCTTTGATGTTTTTATTGTTCATAACTTTCAACCGCCTTCTTCATCTCTATTGCACGATTTTTTTGTGCTTTAACTTTGTAAATAACAAATGCAATTACAAGCGCCGCTGTTAGAATCATGATTACCGATAAAGCATTTCCTATTGCAAATACTCTGTAATTTTTGAATGTACGTCTAATTGTGTATAGTGTATCCGGAATGTTTGCTGCTCTATACATAGGTTCTAGCACACTATTGTAATATAACGTAAGCGCTGCTTGAACAACTAGCATAATGCTGGAAAATATACTTAAAACAATATTACTAAGAAAATATGTCTTACGCTTGTGAGATTGTGCAAAAATGCTAATCAATACCGCAAGAACGCCTATAAAACCAACTTGGGATAGAATTTTATTTACCTGTTGAGAAGTATTATAAAACTCCGGTTCTCTTGTTTCTGAAACAATCGTTGCCCAGTTAGTGGAATAACCTAATGTATAGACATAAAAGCCTGCCATCACTACAATCAATATGGCAAAAGTAATCCCCTGTATGTGATCGATAATCCATGTGCCAAAGGTTTTAAATACATGTCCAATTGTTTTAACTATATTTTTCATAAAATCACTTCTACTTTCATAAGTTTAATGGTGCTCTAGGGAGGGAGGAAATCTCCCTCCGATAGAGACTTTTAGTTAATTATTGATTAACTCTTGCGTATGCTTCTTCTAATGCTTTTTTGTAAATATCTTCATAAGTATTTACATCGCCTTTGTTTACGAAATCTGAGAAATACACTTCTGAAGTCACTGTTTCACCAAGACCAGAGAATGCATAACGTACTAATTTCTTAAGTTCGGCATCAGCCCATTTGTCATCATAAGTTAATGTTGCCATATCAGCAATATCATCTGTTGTTAATGCAAATAGAGATGGTGCAAGTCTGTACCAAGGGTTAGTACTATCATATTGACCAGCAAGTCTGAATGTACCAGCTTGAACAGCTACGTTAATTCTTTCAATACCTGCAATACCTTGTTCAGATAGTGTTTGGTATTCTAAACCTAAGCCACGAATATGTCCAATTGCCATTGTAGCACCAACATATTGTCTTAAGTAGTTGATCATGTTACCTGAAGTAAGTTCTCCCATTTCAGCCATAGCTGCATCAGAGATCTTAGGAATGGTTTCACCGTTATATTCAATCGTACCATCGATGTAACCTGCAGGACCATATAAATGAGTGTTCCCGATTGAATCGTTTGATGAATAATCGTACATACCATCGACTAAAGTTAGAATTCTCGCCAATTTAGCTGTATCTTCTTCAACCGCTTTAGTGATGCCCCATGCTTCGTTCTTAAGGGATCTAACGCCTTCAGAGAAGTGGAAATATTCACCAGTACCTAACCAGTCATTTACTGGAGGTAAAATAGCTTCAAAACGATAAGTTGGATCTAATGATTTAGCATTTTCAATATATCCTTTAGGTGTAGATGATGCATTATAATCATAAGTCATGAAACCATAAGAACCTTCCATAAGAATCTTTCTATGGTCAACAGTACCTGATGCATCGAAGTTTGAGTTAATTAAACCATCGCTTAACATCTTAGATAATTGTGTAACGCCGTCAATGGTTTCTTGTTCAGCTCTTGCATCTACAATACCACCATCTTGATCAAAGTATACCCATTGGTATCTTGAGAACATTCCACGTAATCCAAACATTTCAAGGCTACGGAATAAGTTTCTTACGCGTGAATCTTGAGAAGTTCTTGGGAAGAATACTTCAACAGCTGTTTTAGGTGCTGTATGTTCTCTTGTTAAGAACTTAGGATTTGCTTTAACAACGTGCATTAATGCTAACATTTCATCAACGTCATAGGCTGCATCTGTACCAACAAATACATCTGAGAGATTAGCATAACCTTGATTACCATAAGTATCTTCCATATAAGTTCTGAAAGCTTGAGCTAATGAAACACCAGTCTTAGAAGACAAGTTTTCAAGGGTTGTAAGAATGTTTGCAGTATGTTTCTTGTTAACAACTCTAGTCGTACCATCTGCATTCGCAACTGTAACGTTAACGTCAAGTGCTTCAGGTGTTGTTGTTTCAACTGTGAATGTGCCAGTGTATGCTTCTGTATCAAAAGTTGGTGTTTCAACATCAAGAATGTCTTGTACCCAGTCAATACGCATTAAGAACATTTGTTCAATTTCACCGAAACCATCAAAGTAAGGTGTGTAATAGATACCACCATCTGATGCTGTCATAGATGCTCTTACTGCAGGGTTTGCAGTTAAGAATGCATTCAAATTAGGCATTGATGTTAAATATTTTGATAAGTCTACGAAGTTACCACCACTTACGCCATATTCTGTTAAAGATGCGCCAGTAGAGTTAACTAAATCAACGCCAGCAAACTTAGCAGCTAACAATTCGTTGAATTGGTTTGCAGTGTTGTTTGAAACTTTCTTGTCAACAAAAGTAATATTGAGTTTTGAACCCAATGCTTCCCATACAGGTAGTAAGTCACCTTCGTTATAAGTCTTACCACTTAATGATTTATAAGGGTCTGATTCTTGATAAGTAATACCTCTACCTTGGTAGTTATATGCGAAGTTTACTGTGAAAGCCTTAGATGGATCATCTTCAACACGGTCAGCACTAACTGTAACAGTGAAAGTTGTTGTTACTTCACCAAATGTAACAGTAAGTGTTTTAACACCTGCAGCTTCTGAATCAAATCCAGTTACTGTGTATTGTGATCTTAATAGGTTTTCTTCAGTACCATTGCTGTATTGTGCCTTAACGACTAAACCATTAAGATTTAATACGCCATTAAGCCCATAAACAGTCTTGTTAGGTTGAGATGCCACTGCAATTGCCAATAGTGTTACTGGACCTTCAGGGTCACTAACAACCACATTAAATTTAGCGGTAAATGTACCTACAGTAACTGTGATTTCTTTTAAACCAGAAGTTGCTGAACTAAATCCAGATACAGTGTATTGGTTTTCACCAGTACCAGCAGTTAGAATAGCAACTGAGCCATCATCGTAGCTACCTTCAATCTGCATGCCTGTTAAATCAAGATCCTCATTTAACAGATAAGATGTTTTAGTAGGTGTAACTTTAACAGAAATTGAAACAAGTTTCTTTTCTTCGACTGTTCCGCCGCCGCCTTTGATACAACCAGCTAAAACGAATAGTGATAATACCATTAGTACTATCCCAAACATTTTTTTCATACTTTCTTTCCTCCTCTTTCCTATTCTTTAACCCCACCAACATTGACACCTTTTGCAAAATACTTTTGCAAATATGGGTATACAATGATGATCGGGATAATGGACATAACAATCATCGCATACATATATGAGTATGGCGAATAAGGTAAATCTGTTAATGACGCATTTTCATCCATCAAGTACTCAGTTAAATACCTACGTAAGAATACTTGTAGTGGATGTTCTACGTTCCAGTTAACTAAAATCATATTCCAGAAATACCCGTTCCAACGTGATAACGCATAAAACAGTGTTACAGTTGCCAATGCACTTTTTGACATTGGTAGGTATACGTTAAACAAGACTTGAAATTCATTAGCACCATCGACGATTGCAGCTTCTTCAATTTCTTTAGAGACACCACTGAAGTAATTTCTCAATAGAATGACGTTAAACGCTTGCACGCCGAAGCCCCAAATAATCCCCCATCTAAAGTCAACTCCAAACATTTTATAGTTTAAAAACGTTGGAATCATCCCCGCACTAAACCACATAGTGAAGACAATCAAGAAATTGATTTGGCTTCTAAATACCAATCTAGATTTTGACAACGCATAGGCGGCCATGATTGACATTGCCATTGAGAACATCGTCCCAAAGAATGTGTAAAATAGTGTGTTTGTGTAAGCAATCCAGAAGCCTTTATCCGTGATAACCCCTGATAAAGCGTCCATTTGGAATTCAACTGGCAATAATACAACCAGGCCGTTATCGAACGCACTTCTGCTTGAAACAGCAGCTGAAATCGTATAAATAAAGGGATATAAAGCAGCAATTGCGAATAAGGTGACTAACGTATAGGCAATGACTTTAAATATTAATTCTGTTTTATCTAATCTTTGCATAGTTATTCTCCTTAGAACAATGAAGTGTCAGAAACACGTCTTGAAATGAAATTCGCACCTAATACTAGAAACATGGCGATAATCGAGTTAAATAAATCAGCCGATGCTGCAGTATTCAAGGATACCGTCGCGCCTCCCATTAATCCACCTATTCTTGTAACGAAAGTGGAAATAACGTCGGCTGTTGCATACGTTGAAGCATCATATAATAACAATACTTTTTCATAACCAACTGATAATATCTCACCTATTCTTAAAATTAACATAATCGTTAATGTAGGTGCCATCCCTGGTAAAGTCACGTATCTGATTTGGGCCAATTTGTTCGCGCCATCAATACGAGCTGCCTCATAGTTAGTAGGGCTTATAGCCATAATAGCCGCAAAATACACAATCGAACCATACCCCGCACCTTCCCAAATGCCTGAAATGATGTAAATAGATCTAAAATACTGGGGTTCTTTCATCATACGGGTTCCTTCTTCAATCACCCCTAAGTTTGTAAACAAAGTGGTAAGAATCCCTGCTGATTGGTGAGGTTCATTCCCTTCATATAACATCAATGTGATGATTGAAGTAATAACAACCGTTGAAATGAACTTAGGTAAGTAAGTAAGTATTTGAGTGATACTTCTATAGATGTCACTCTTAATTTCTGAGAAAAATAGTGCAAGAATAATTGGTACGGGGAATCCGAAAATCAACCCATACATCGAAATCGCAAATGTATTTCTAAACGCTTGCCAAAATTCTTTAGCATAGTCACCAGCAATCAGTGATCTAAATGCATAAAATCCTGAGAATGGTGCGTCACCGACCCCTAAGGTAAGATCCGTTTGATTCTTAAAAGCAGCCATAATACCATAAATTGGCATATACCTGAAGATAAAGAAATAAATAATGACTGGGACTAACATCGCATAAAGCGGCCAGTCTTTCTTTATCGCCTGCCAATAGCGATGCCATTTTTTCTTTTCAAGTTCTTCGAGTAATAATTCGTGTTTTAATTCATCATGACTCATCAATTTTACGTCTCGATTTGCTCTCATACATGTTCCTCTTGTTGTCTTTCTTTAATTTGTTTAAGCAGATATGTTTTCATATCAACCAATAAATCTTCTTGTCTTTTTGCAATCATCAATATTACAAATCCCAATGCTATGTTCAAGCCGTGTCTTGTAATTAAGACAAACCACTCAATCTCTTTAAATAGTATGAATTGTGACAATGCTTGTATCAAAAACATTGCCAAATACCCTGTCAAGAAATATAATATCAACCATAACACTTCTTCTTTGATGCTATTTTTCCTGATAATTTTGAACCAAATCATCGATGCTGCAATCCCAAATATGGAAAAGATATATAAAACCATCGGCATAAAATCAAAATTTCGATACAGCACTGTGTGAAGTATAGCAACAATTGCTGTTGGTATTAATCCCCAAGATCCCCACCTAATATAGAGGATAAGTAAAACCGGCGTTGAAAGTGTGACATAGAAGAATATCAATTCTTTTTGACTCGCAAGATATCCAATCAAATCAATGATTATGCAAACCACTGTCCAAATCAACAAATCTAGTTTTCGGTACTTCGCTATTGTCAAAATGACCGCTCCTTTATATAATAGGTTTGAAACGAGGACATTACTATGCAACTTACTGTTACACCGAACGACAACATTCAATACCTTTTAGATCAAATTCCACTAGATGAAACGATTACATTATTTCTAACCAATGGCATTTATCACCAGAAAATCACTTTAAGACACCATCACTTAGTTATGATTGGTGAATCTCATCAGGCTGTATTATCCTATAATGACCACGCATTAAAGTTTCACAGTGATGGATTGCTTATGAATACTTTTAGAACACAAACCTTATTAATCTTAGGTGATCACATAACAATTAAGAATCTAACCATCCAAAACACAAGTGGTAAAGGACAGAAAATCGGCCAAGCGATAGCGCTTTCAACTTACGGAGATGAGACACGCATTCAAAATTGCATCCTCAAGTCTACACAAGATACGCTATTCTTAGGACCTCTACCCGAGGATCTAAGATCCCGATATACCCACATTTTAGCCGAAGAGGAGCTATCAGCACGTCCTTTAACTCATTATGTCTTCGATACGATAATCGAAGGTGACATTGATTTCATTTTTGGTTCTAGCGATGCTTTCTTTGACCACTGTACGATCATTTCGAACGGTAATGGTTATGTCACAGCACCATCTACCCATCCCAAATCATCGTTCGGTCTTGTTTTCAATGAGTGTCAGTTTAAATCAATCGGTTCCTTTCAAATTTTACTGGGTAGACCATGGCGCTCTTTAGGAAGAGCCACATTCATTCATTCAAAATTTGAATATCCAGTTCTACCCAATCGTTATGACGATTGGGATAAACCAGCTTATTTTTTTAAGGAACTGCCTTATGTTTCATCCATTCACTCAAAACCAGTTTCCGAATCAATGTTTAAATCTATTTTGGAAATTATCGCTTCTAAGCGGTAATTTTTTTTTACATACCAAAATACTTATTTGCGTTATTATAACTAATATCTTCAACGATTCTTCCAAGTATTTCTAAATCATATGGAAACAATCCATCTTCTACAAGTTGACCCAGTTTGTTACATAATAATCGTCTGAAATACTCATGTCTTGGATAGCTTAAGAAGCTTCTAGAATCTGTTAGCATGCCAACAAATCTTGATAAAAGTCCGTTATTAGACAAAGCATCAATTTGCTTACTCATACCATCAATCGTATCATTGAACCACCATGCAGAGCCGCACTGGAGCTTTCCTGGCGTCTTACCGTCTTGGAATGCTTGCATCAAAGTGACAACCACATCATGATCCCGAGGATTTAGTGCATAGATAATGGTCTTAGGTAGTTCATCTTTGTGGTCTAATGCGTTAAGAATATTTGACAATGGTTTTGCAATTAAATCATCATTAATCGCATCATAACCAGTATCTGGCCCAAGTTTTTCTAGCATACGCTTAGAATTATTTCTTAAAGCACCGATGTGATACTGTTGTACCCATTCACGTTTATGATAGTTTTTACCCAAGAAAATCAACATGTAGCCTTTATACTTTTCGATTTCTTCCTGTGATAATGTAATCCCTTTTCGAGCTCTTTTGAAAATAGTTTCAATTTCTTCTTGTTCATAGGGTCTATAGTAAATCGAATCCAGCCCATGATCAGATAATTTACAGCCATGGTCTGAAAAATAATCCATGCGTTGTTCGAGTGCTTTTTCCAGATCACTAACTTCAGTAATCAAGAACCCTACCACTTTTTCTAAAGATCCAATCCAGTCATTAAACCACGATAATTCAATGTTGATTGCTTTATCAGGTCTAAAAGCTGGCAGTACTTTAAATGAATTTTGTTCAGCTTTCAATTTTACATGCCATTTTAGATCATCAGTTGGGTCATCAGTGGTACAGACCACTTTGACGTTACTCATCTCAATAAATTTTTTAGGCGTAAGCTCTTTTAACTTAAAGTTTGCTTTTTCGTATATATCTAAAGCTGTTTTTGGTGTCAAAAGTGTGTTAATCCCAAAAAATCGTTGTAGTTCTAAATGAGACCAGTGAAACAATGGGTTGCCTACCAAGTATGGCATAACTTCTGCATACTTCATAAACTTATCAAAAGCTGCTTTATCACCAGTGATATATGCTTCAGAAACACCATTTGCACGCATTAAACGCCACTTATAATGATCGCCACCTAACCAAACAGTACTTAAGTTATCAAACGGTTTGTTTTCATATATTTCTTTTGGGTTTAAATGACAGTGATAATCAATGATTGGCATTTTAGATGCATAATCATGATATAACTTTTTCCCAACTTCATTTTGTAAAAGAAAATCTTGATCCATAAATGCTTTCATATACGGCCTCCTATAAAATAACACCGGTTTTGAAAATACCAATTTCTCTGAAGTTATTGATCTCATTGCGTGTTTTCTTACCATTTACAACTTCAACAATGAAATCGACAAAGTTTTCCAGTAATGTTTCCATGTCAACACCTTCAGTGAGACTACCAGCATTAAAATCAATCCAATTTGGTTTTTTCTTAAATATTTCAGTGTTTGTAGAGACTTTTATGGTTGGAATAAACCCTCCAAATGGTGTCCCACGTCCAGTTGAGAATAAAACCAACTGACAACCACTCATGCCTAAAGTTGTGACTGATACCAAATCATTGCCGGGAGCACTAATCAAATTGAGTCCTTTTGTTTTCAATCTGTCTGTTTGCCCTAAGACATCGCAAACCACTGAATGCCCTGCTTTTTGTGTACAACCTAAAGACTTATCCTCTAAAGTTGTGATACCACCATTTTTATTACCTGGTGATGGGTTGTCATAAATCACTTGATTATTCTTTTTATAATAATCCTTGAAATCATTAATCAAGTGGACGGTTTTGTCAAATACAGTTTGATTCTTAGCTCTTCTCATTAATATCTTTTCAGCACCAAACATTTCAGGTACTTCAGTCAAAACGCTTGTCCCTCCATGATGGGTGATATAGTCAGATAATTTGCCTAAAAGCGGATTAGCTGTGATGCCACTTAAGCCATCTGATCCGCCGCATTTCAAGCCAATTCTAAGTTCAGAAACATCAGCCTTAGTACGTTTATCATTTTTCATAGAATCGTAAAGTTCCTTAAGCGCTTCTAATCCAACTTCTAGTTCATCTTCAACTTCTTGCATCACTAGAAATTTGACACGATTCGCATCATAAGCCCCATACGACTCTCTAAATTCTTTTACCTGGTTATTTTCACAACCTAAACCTAAGACAAGAACCGCTCCTGCATTCGGATGCTTTGCGATATTTTGCAAAGTTTCCTTAGTATTCTCATGGTCATCCCCCATTTGAGAACATCCAAATTGATGTCCAAATACATGAATGCCATCAAATTCAGGACCCGGGTTGACTTCTCTCATGAACAAATCGGCTAATTGTCTTGTTTGGCCAACAATACAGCCAACCGTAGGGACAATCCAAAGCTCATTTCGTATCCCAACCTCACCATTTGATCTTCTGTAAACGTAGACATCACGATTTTTAGCTTTCACATCGTAACTATCAAGTTGAGGTTCGTATGTATACTCTAATACATCATTCAAATTTGTCGCTACATTGTGTGTGTGCACATGCATACCTTTCAAAATAGGTTGGGTCGCATGTCCGATTGGAAAACCATATTTAACGATATCTTCATCTTTAGAGATATCTCTTAGTGCTATTTTATGCCCTTTGACGACATCGTTTAAAAGGGTAATACCGTTAACAACTTCGCCGCTTTTTAATTCAACTAAGGCAATCATAACGTTGTCATCCGGGTTAATTATTAAAAACTTTGTATTATCCACTACTATTCCTCCAACAAATCTTTTAAAGCTTCTTTCATCGATTTGGTTAGAATAGATGAAACACATGATTGTACATAAGCTAAGACATCTTCTTTAATTAAGCGTTTAGTATCCCAATGAGAAAGACTTAAAACCTCTTTAACCACAAGATTAGAATCTTTCGTCGCCCAGAGTGATTGATATAAATCTAAGAAATGCTGATCATCCTGTAAGTTGATTTTTTGCCCATTACGGTCACCTTTGTAAAATACGATTAAGGCAGCCAAACTGAACAAAGCAAGTTTTGGAAACTGATTTTCACTTAATCTTTGTAACACACTTGGTAAAATTCTAGATTTATACTTACTCATAGAATTTAAAGCAATACTCATCAGTTCATGTCTGACAAAAGGATTAAGATATCGTTCTAAAACTGCATTTGCGAACGCATTCATCTCTTCTTTTGGCAAGTCAATGGTTGGGATAATTTCATTCCAAATATAGTTACGGATGAATTTACCAACGACTACATCGTTCACAGATTCTTTAACCGTATCAATGCCATATAGATAAGCGACTGGGACCATGGCAGTGTGCGACCCATTTAGTATTTTCACTTTACGTTCTTTGTATGGTTTCAAATTATCGACGAAATAAACATTCAATCCTGCGGAATCAAATGGCAATCTTTCATTCAAGCCTTTTTCGCCTTCAATAACCCAAAGGTGGAATATTTCGCCTTTCACGATAGAGTGATCTAAATAACCCCATGTTTCTTCTAATTTTTGTGCATCTTGTTTAGGATATCCTGGCACTATTCGGTCAACCAACGTGTTATAGAATCGATTAGCCGTTGTCATCCAATTGATAAAGGTTTCACTCATTTGATTACTTCTTGCAAGCTCAATTAAGACTCTTTTTAAGGTTTGTCCATTATCATCAATCAATTCACATGCGATGATGTCAAGTCCTTTATCCATTCTGCCTGAAAATGTTTCAAAACGCATGTGTAGGAAAGCCAATAGTTTCCCAGGAAAAGACACAGGGGTAGTATTAAAGTTGACACTTTCATTCAAATAGGCAATACCTGCTTCAGTTGTATTTGAAATAATGGTCGTAATATCTTTTGAATTTGCTAATTCTAAATACGTTTGATACTCAGTATACGGGTCAATAAATGCACTTATGACATCTACTATTTTTGATTCAGAAACTACCTTATTATTTTCTAGGCCTTCTAAAATCAAAGTATATAAGCCATCTTGTTGTTCTAAATCTCTAATTCTTCCGAAAGGCATTGGCTGTATAACCGCCACATTACCATCGAATAGACCTTTTTCATTAATAGTCTGAATGAATGGGTCAACAAATGCTCGTAAGAAATTACCTTCTCCAAACTGAACCACTTTAATCGGTCTATTTGGGTAAGGCTTTATTTTTCTAGATAATCTATCCATGAGTACCTCCAACGTACTAAATGTCACTGTTTATCGTCGTCTATATATGCGAACGCCGTTTAATTACACTTAATTGTATCAAATAATAGTTTTTGTGTCAACGGTTTCAGAGAAAAAATGTAAACGTTTTTTTGATTTGGTTATTTCAATGACGTTTCGACCTTTATTAGACCGTTTATAATTTTTTCTCTTCTTTAGAAGAATAAAATTGATAGACGATATTTTAACAAAAAAACGCACAAAAAGTGCGTTTATGCTTGTTTAACAAACGAGTTGTTGTCTGGGTCTGTATAAACTCGTCTACCTCTGTTGAGGTTATTAATTGCTATGATATCTTCATCTTTGAGGGTTATATTTAAACTCTCAAAGTTTTCTTTAATACGTTTGGGTGTCACTGACTTAGGAATCATAAATACTTGACGCGCGATCCCCCAACTAATTACGATTTGCGCAACCGTTGCTGAATATTTCTTGGCGATTTCAGAAAGCGTATTAAAATAAGGACCGTTAGGGTCAAATACTTCACCTTTCATAAAAGGACCATATGAAATCAGTGCAATGTTCTTTTTGTTTAAATATGTTTGGAGTGGCAACTGATATAACCCTGGGTGTAATTCTACTTGATTTGCCATTGGATAAATACTAGCTACTTTTAATAAAGCATCCATATGATGGATTTTAAAGTTTGATACCCCAATTGCTCTTGTTTTTTTATTTTGATAACAAACTTCCATGCCTTTCCATGTCTGTTGGTTCAGTTCATCTGATGGACTAGGCCAGTGAATCAAGTATAAATCCACATAGTCTAACCCAAGTTTTTCTAATGATTGCTCGAGTTCATCGATTGCTTCTTGATACCCTAACTTACTAGAGGCAAGTTTAGTCGTAATAAACAGTTGTTCTCGTGGTATGTTTGAATCTTTTATGGCTCTGCCCACGGATTCTTCATTGCCGTACAGTTGGGCTGTATCAATATGTCGATATCCAACTTTGAGTGCTTCTAATACAGTATCATAAGCTTCTGGGCCCTCTCCTACTTTAAAGGTCCCAATGCCCAACAAAGGCATTTCAACACCATTTGACAATTTTCTTTTTAACATATTTAGTCTCCTTTTTTTTAGTTTGGATACTTATATTATAATATAGGATTTTGAAAATAGCCAATTTGTGCATTTGTAAGGCTATGAATTAAAGCTCTCGCCATATCGAATGCTGCTTGATGATCTTTTAAATCAAACATTGCAACTGTCGAATGGATATATCTTGCGGGTAGACCGATGGTGGTTGCTATTATGCCATCATTAGAGTCTAAAGCCCTAGCAGCATCCGTGCCACCTTTTGCAATATAAACTTGATGCTTAATTTCATGTTTGCTCGCAACTTCCTTGAAGTAGTTGAAGAGTTTTGGACCCATGATATTTCTTGGATCAAACAGTCTTATTAAAAAGCCCTCTCCCATTTTGCCTGAGGCCTTTGAGTCTAATAAATCGTTTAATGGTGATGCATCCATCGCAATAAACATATCGGGTTTTAGCTTGAATACAGAAGTTCCTGCGCCTCTTAATCCAACTTCTTCTTGGACAGTCGCACCGATAACGAGGTTAAACTCCAATTCAACATCATTAAAATCTCTAATCAGTTCTAGTGCCATGCCACAGCCCCAACGGTTATCAACGGCTTTTGACATCACTTTTGTTTGGTCATAGTTATAGCTAAAAGGATTTTTTGGCAAAACCATATCTCCAATGCTAACACCTGCGTTTATAACAGCTTCTTTGTTAGGTGCCCCAATATCAAGCACTAAGTCTTGAAAATCAACAGTTTGGTTTTTGGATAAATGTGGTGGAATAGACCCAATAATGCCTGGTATTTTCCCATTTCGAGTTTCAATGAATAATTGTTGAGAAATAAAGACTTCCGGGACTAGCCCACCGATTGGGATGACCTTAATCGCACCATTATCAAGTATTTGCGAAACCATTAAGCCGACTTCATCCAGATGACCTGCGAACATAACCGTTTTAGCACTAGGGTTTTTCGAGTATTTCACGCCGAAAATACTTCCTAAATTGTCAGTTTTAATTTCAAAATTCGAATATTTCTTCATTTCTTCGTACATGATTTTAAATACAGAAGATTCATAAGCTGAAATACCGCTTGCGCTCATGAGTTTTTCATAAATTGGATTTAACATTATTTCCTCCTCGCAATAAACCCATAAATAGGTCCATTGTCTCGTTTTTTAAGTTCATATTCTGATACAGCTTCTCTTAAAGGTGCATCGTTACTTTGCCATTCCAAGACAAAATTAGATGCAGCCAAATATTCTAATGAATCCTTAAAAAGGGATTCATGATCTGTTCTAAACTCAAGTTGTCCGTTTGGGACTAACATTGATTCATACAATGTTAAAAAACTTTTTGCAGTGAGTCTTCTTTTGTGATGTCTAGCTTTCGGCCATGGATCAGAAAAGTTAAGGTATATTTTTTCAATCGAGTTTGGTTTAAAATATAGGTTCAAATCCTTAGCATCTATCGGTATAATCGCAAGATTTGGCAACTGTAGTATTTCTTGTTTTTCTAAGATTCTATAACAAACATTTAAATCTCTTTCCATCGCCACATAGAACTTATCTCTATTTGAATCAGCCAACTCGGTGATGAATTTGCCTTTCCCACTACCTATTTCCAAGACTATAGGAAGGTCACTTTGAATGATTTTCGGTGATTTTATTATTAATGGCGACGTTTCAATGCTTTCTTTCGCTTGCTTGACTTTTTTTGTTCTCACTTTTTACAATTATGGCATGTGCTAAGTATGCCGCTCCTATCATTAGTATTAAGCCTATGAAGACTTCACTTAGCTTAGTGTTTAAAATTGGGTTGCTTTGATTTAATATATATATAATCGCAACAGGGCTCGATAATACAAGTCCAAACACGATCGTATAAAACATATTTTTATAGCGAATAATGACCCACTTTGTTAATTTAGAAAACAATATACCGCCTAAAACAAAGCCTATTCCCAACAGAAATACGGGTATCAATAAATCCAAAAGTGCTTCTAAGTCAAAGTTCAAAAATGCTGTTATAAATGATTTTGCAAGTTCTAACACATGTGTATAATAACCAATCACCAACAATACCATTGAGCCACTAACACCAGGGACAATCATCGTGACTGCAGTCAGCGCACCAATCAATAACAGTACAATGTAGTAAATAAATCCAGTTTGAATTTGCATATTTGAACTCATCATCGGCAATCCCACAATGATTACTATGGCAATCAAAAAACCTAACCAATAAGGTGTTTTGTAATAAAAACCACTTACTTCTTTGTAAATCGGCTTCAACCCACCAATGATAAAGCCTACGAAAACCAAGGTTGTGACAAAAGGCAGTTTAGTGTAAAAGTAAGCAATTACAAAAACACCTACGATGATCCCAATTAAGGCACCTAATAAAATAAAAAATAAATCTTTAATCGATTGCAATGGCTGTTTTGGAAAATCAGCAATTGCAGTAATGAGTTTATCGTATAGTTTAAAAATGACGGCCATTGTGCCGCCACTTACACCTGGTATAATATTTGCCAGACCTATAAATGAACCTTTAATGATTTCAAAGAGCCTATTCATAAATGACGCCAAGATTGTCCTTAATTAACAAATCTGTAATGGCATCTAAAGCTTCTTTTTCATCTTCGCCAGATGTTCTAATCGTAAACATCGCCGCCTTATAGATACCTAGTGACATCACGCCCATAATGGACTTCATATCCACCGAACGATTATTGGCTATTAACCAAATATCGCTTTTAAAACGCATCGCTAGAGTGACTAGATTTGTTGCTGGTCTTGCATGTATACCATTTTCTGCAATGACTTTAAACGTTTTTTCCATAATTATACCTCGTTTTCTAAAGCTTTTTTAATATGTTCAGGTTCGTATTCAAACGTTAACGTAATTTCTTTTCCCTTAACGAATAAACCCTCTGTTGAAAACCCTTTTAATAATTTCAAATCTGCTTTTTTTACATCTTTTACTAGAAACTTAACACGCTTGTGTTCAATACGTATTGATTCAAGATTATCAATGCCTAATGCTTCTTTTAATACAAGAATGTGCGCATCAGAAAGAGTTTTGATGACACTTGTTTTTTTATTAAGATGGCGTATGTACAGATTTAAGCTAAAAATTACAACTAATGAACAAATCAGCAGAATGGTAATCAGCATACGAGCGTCGATTGAATATGATAAAATCATGGCATCACCCCTCCATTATGATTATAAGGTCATTAGACCATTTTTACAAGTAAATATGTAAACACAAATGATATTTATTCGTGTTATAATGATTATCGAGGTGTTTGCGATGGAAAGAATAGTAGAATTAATAAAATATATGTTTTTGGGGGTAGTGCAAGGCATTACTGAAATA
The DNA here is from genome assembly GCA_034006765.1 of Acholeplasma sp. Taxonomy (GTDB): domain Bacteria; phylum Bacillota_I; class Bacilli_A; order Acholeplasmatales; family UBA5453; genus Paracholeplasma. The sequence goes on from JAVESF010000001.1 coordinate 224,754, forward strand.
CTTCCAGTTTCAAGCAGTGGGCATTTGGTTTTATTTCAACATATCTTTGATTTAAGACTACCCGGTTTAGGTTTCGAAATGTTTACGAACATGGCTTCCTTAATTGCACTTATCCTTTTTTTTAGAAAAGACGTTTGGGCATTAGTAGTTGGAGATTTTTTATATGTTTTTAAGAAAGATCAAACTCAAAAACCATTTTTTCAATATAGTCTAAAACTATTAATTGCCGTTATCCCTATTGGCATTACTGGCCTTTTATTCAAAGATTATATGGAACAGTATAAAACACTTTTGAGCGTCGGAATAGCGTTAATGGTTACAGGCGTTTTACTTTTTACAATATATAAAAAAAGCGTTTCGGATAATGGTAAAGAAGATATTACTTACTTGGATGCTTTAACCATAGGATTATTTCAATCTGTTGCCATACTTCCTGGTGTTTCCAGAAGCGGATCAACGCTCATTGGCGGATTGTTCCGCAAGATTTCGATTAAATCTCTTTTGAAGTTTTCATTTTTGTGTTACATCATTGTTTCCATTCCAACTTCAATGCTTTCACTGATTGATTTATCAAATGCAGGTGAATCTATTGACATAGTCGGATACATACTTGCCTTTGTTGTTACATTTGTTGTGACTTATGCAACTGCGAAACTCGTTATGCAAAAACTAAAAACAAAGCATTTATTGTATTTTAGCATTTATGTAGGCACCGTCGGTATGCTGGCCTTAATCAGCTATTTAATTTTTTAAAGATTTTGTTTCTATGTATGGTTAAAACTTCTTGACTCAATCGAATGTTTTTATACATTCTTTAATCTTTATAAGCGAAAACCTCTTCATTATTAGAAATGAGGAGGTTTTTTCATAACGAAAATAGTTTATTTGATAAACATGGCATCTCCAAAAGAAAAGAACCGATAGTTTAATCTAACAGCTTCTTCGTAAGCCTTTAATATGAGTTCGCGATTGCTAAACGCAGACACGAGCATAATCAATGTTGATTTAGGCAAATGGAAATTTGTAATTAATGCCCCAACTGTCTTAAACTGGTAACCCGGATAGATAAAGATATTTGTCCTGTATGCACCTGGATGAAATTGATTGTTCGTAAAATTCGATTCAAGGGTTCTCACTGATGTGGTGCCAACAGCAACAATACGTTTGTTATTTTTTATTGCTTCATTAAGCCGTTTAGCTGACTGTTCACTGATTGAATATGCCTCTTCATGCATGTGATGATTACTCACATCTTCAACCGTTGTTGGTCTAAATGTACCTAAGCCCACATGTAAAGTCACTTCAATGATTTCAATGTTCTTAAGTTTAATCTTTTCAAGCAGTTCTTTTGTAAAATGAAGACCTGCTGTTGGGGCAGCAGCACTGCCCATTTCTTTTGCATATACCGTTTGATAGCGGTCTTTTTCCGAAAGTCTTTCATGAATGTAAGGCGGCAAAGGCATTTGACCTAACTGATCTAAAACCTCATAAAATATGCCTTCATAAATCATTTCAAAGGTTTTAATGCCTTCTTCTTTTTCCTTAACACATTTAGCCTTCAATAAGCCGTTACCAAACGAAACAACTGTACCTACTTTTACACGTCTACCGGGTTTGACCAAAGCATCCCAATACCCACTTTCTTGTTCAAGTAACAACAATTCTATCACAGCCTCTGTTTCTTCTTTCGAACCAATCAGTCTTGCAGGTAAAACCTTAGTGTTATTCACAACAAGAACATCTTCAGCTGATAGTTCATCTATGATGCTATAAAAGTTTGTGTGTGTGAAAGTCTTATTGGACTTATCAACAATAAAAAGGCGTGACTGATCACGTCTTTCTAGCGGATGCTGTGCAATTAAAGATTCCGGTAAATTAAAATTAAAGTCTTCTGTTTTCATGATTCAAATAGTCCTTTTAAGTATTTTTTATTTAATGCATCGTAGCTTTTTTGCAAAGCTACCCTACCTCTTGCTGTACGTTTGATGAAGCCTTCTTGTAGTAAGTAAGGTTCATAAACATCTTCCACAGTTGTAATTTCTTCACCAATCGTTGCAGCCAATGATTCTAAGCCAACCGGTCCGCCACCAAATTTATCAATGATCGCGGTCAAATAGCGCTTATCGGTATGGTCCAAACCATTGGATGATATGCCCAACTTTTCAAGCGCATGATTGGTGATTTCCTTCGAAATATTTCCATCCCCAATAATTTCTGCAAAGTCTCTTACTCGTCTAAACAACCGGTTTGCAATACGAGGTGTACCTCGGGACCGTTTTGCTAGTTCTATAACCGCATCCTCAAAAATACTGGTCTTATAGACCATCGAAGTGCGTTTGATGATGTGAGATAAATCCTCTACGTTATAAAAGGATAGTCTGAGTACGACACCAAAACGATCTCTAAGCGGCGCAGATAAATCACCAAATCTCGTGGTTGCACCAACTAAGGTGAAAGGTGGTAAATCAATGCGGATTGAGCGTGTTTGCTGGTCCTTTCCGATAACAATGTCGATGACATAATCTTCCATAGCAGAATAGAGCACTTCTTCAACTACTCGAGGCAATCGGTGGATTTCATCAATAAACAAAACATCTCCTGGTTCCAACGAAGTCAATATAGCCGCTAAATCGCCACTTCGTTCAATGGCTGGACCAGAAGTAACTTTGATATTAACCCCCATTTCATTGGCCACGATCTGTGCCAACGTCGTTTTACCTAGACCTGGAGGTCCATAAAAAAGGATATGATCCATCGTTTCATTGCGTTTCAAGGATGCTTTAATATAAACATCCAACATTTCTTTAATGTCTTTTTGACCAATATAGTCAGCAAGCCTTTGTGGTCTAAGGGTTTGATCTTCATCCTCTTTTACCGCTAAACTTGTGATAATTCTTTCGTCTGATTTCATTTAATCTCCACCTATTTCATTAATAACATGAGTGCTTGTTTTATCATTTGATTGATTGGAAGTGTATGATCAATCTTAGGTAATACCTTCTTAAGTTCGGTTTGAGAATATCCCAATGCCATTAATGCTTCCTTCACTTCTAAACTAGACTCATCTGTGACAAATAATGCCTTCTTTTCAAGTTTTCCTCTTAAGTCAAGAATAATTTGTTGAGCACTTTTAGCACCAATGCCCGGAAATTTAGTCAAAAACTTCACATCTTGTTGTTCAATCGCAAACAGGATTTCATCTGGTTTTCCAGAAGCCAGTATTGACAAAGCGCTTTTTGGCCCAATGCCCGATACACTGATTAATTCAATGAACAAATCTCTCGCTTCTTTTGTATCAAACCCATAAAGCGTTTCCTGGTCTTCCCTCACATAGTGATGCGTATGAATCTTGACCTCAGTTTGTAACTGATATAAATAAGGATTTGGTGCTATGATTAAATAACCGATTCCTCTTGAATCTAACACCAAATTGGTTGGATTTATTTCTACGATTGTTCCTGTAATGTAACTAAACATAACACACCTCTTTATAATAAATAGTTTTAAATTAACTGGATTACTTCTTTTCTAAGACAATTCTATTTTTATGGTTAGAGTCTATAATCACAAACCCAAACTGTTTGGCGATATAGTCAAAGACTTGATCATCGTAAAAGCTAAAATGCGTTTCGTCTCTAAGATACCACCAGTTTTCAATCCCTGTCTGCGGCATAAACTCTGTTTGAATCAAGAGTCTTCCTCTTGAATCTAAGAGATTATAAAGTCTTTCAAATTCAACCATTGGCTCAACGAAGTGTTCAACCACTTCAATTAACCAAACTGTATCATAAGTTGATTTTAGTACAGACTGATTTGGATGGAAAAAATAATCATATAAGGCAACATCATATCCACTAATTTGTTTGAGCGGACCAAATTCACCACATCCAAAATCAAGATGTTTTTCTCCGACCACAAATGGTTCAATAAATGATTTGAAAATCGACGTTTGATAGGCCATATAGTTAGGATTATCTAATTCGTTATGATGTGTTTTATAACGTGCAAATTCTTTTTCTAAACTGATGTGATGAGATACATCCTTATAGACCAATCCACTTTGCGCATCTCGATGAAGTTTTAACTTTGAAATTGTCATAATAATCCCCTAACAAAACTATTATAACACACTTATCCTATAGGTATCTACAGGTCCCACCACCAAATACAAATCAAGCAAAGTTAGATGCTTATTCATGAATTTTTATACGTAATTATAGTAAAAAACGGCTTTACTATGTTATAATAACCCATAGAATAGGGGTGAGAGTTTGACTCATATTTTTCCAAAAAAATACGAATCCCAACAAAAAGAGCGTTTTGATACGCTTTTTAATGATGTCCTAACCTCTTATGCCATCACAAATGAATCTCATCATCAGCTAAAATCCACACGCGTTTTAATTGAAAACTATTCCGAACAAATCTCAGATTTGAATAAACAATATGAACATAGTTTGATTCGTTATGGAAAAGACTATTCGAACGAACTTTCACAAATTAATAGTCATTTTCAAGATTCCGTCAAAAGACAAGAATCTCTTTATACCGAGTCATTAAAAATGAACAAAAAATCTTTTCAAGAGAAATCGATTTCTTCTAACAAACAAATTAAAGACATTCAGCAGTCCTTACAAAATACGATCAAACAGATCAACATCGACATTTATCGCGCTGTCGTTGATATGAGACAACGTCACCAAGAACTTGATTTGGAATTTGAAAAATATAAAAAAGAGTATCGTACGTCAATCGTTAACATCGAGGATCAAAAACAAACTAAAATCGACGAAATCAAGCTCAATCACGAAATTGAAATCAATGAAAACAAAAACCTTGAACAAGTTAGACAATTTAAACTAAATCAAGAACTCCAAAAACTTCAAAAAGAACGTCAAATAGAACAAGCAGATTTTGACGAATCCACCATCAAGATTAAAACGATTTTTAACCGGACAACCGTGAAATTTAATCAGAAAATCCGAGATATTCAAAAGCAATTTCAACAGAAAATGGGCTCTTTTGAGAATGAAATTAATCTAGCTATTGAAAAAGTAAATCAACAAATTGAACGCTTAAAGACGACATATAGTGATCAAGACAGAGCTGTTTTAGATAGCTTTGAGCAAGCATTGAATACGCATGACAAATCGATGGAACAGCTCAAGAAAGAATATTTAAAAAAGCGTGATAAGATAACGAAATTATATACAAAAGACATCACAATCAATAATACAAAGCTAGCAAGTTATAAAGATGTTAATGTCAATCAACAACGCCATTTGGAACACAAAACATCATTATTAAGAAAAGAAATTAAACAAACAGATGATAACTTTCAAGCACTAACCAGTGAAATTAATCGAAATTTCATTAAACAAAAACGTGTTTTAGATAAGGAATTACGCAATCAAATCGTTAACACGTCAAAACAAAACAGTATTAGACGTAAAAAACATCAAAAAGAACTACTAATGAATGAGTATGACTACATTCAAAGACAAGAAAAACTCAGACTCTTTATAAAGGCTAAAACTTTTCAAAAAGACCATCTTCTTTATGTTAACAAAGAGTCTTTTAACAGTAACTATCAAGTTTTAATGGCAGAAATACGTTTCTTGGAAAGAAAACTATTTTCACAGAATCAAATATTCAAAGAACAACAACTCATCAAAATATACCCCTATGAATCAGAAGTTTTATTGGCTCGTGAGGCACATGATACTGAGATAAACTATCGAACCCTTGAAAACAATCACTTTAAACAAAATCAGAGTTTGCATGAAAAAAAGACTTTATTACTTTCTAACATTGACGAACTTACGCTTAAAAAAGAAAAAGATCGAATGGTTCTTTCCAATCAGTATGACCTAAAACAAACAAGTGTTGTATCATATTTAAAAATGGAATACGAAAAAAACAGTTTAACTGGCGATCAAAGAGTCATATCTGAAAAGAAAAAAGAGCAGGAACTCTATTTTCAAAAACAGGAACTCACTTTCATTCATAAACGAGACTTAGAAAAAGAACGTCTTCAAACAGAACAAAATATGATTGATTTCAAACAAAAAATGAGTCAACAAGTCTTGGAAATCAATGAGAACAAAGCACTAATTGACCACGATGCAACCATTGAACTCGCCAAAATAAACTACACGCGTGAAACTGGCATTCGTAAAGCGAGAAGAATCATTGATACCAGTCTAACTGAAATTCAAAGACAACGTAAACTGATAGACATTTACTTTCAAATGATGCTTTCAGTTATTCAAGAACACGACTATTTCTTAATTTTTTATAGAGATATTTATACAACCTCATCGACTGAGGAATTCGAACATGCCCTTACATTTTTAAAAGAGTTGTTTGAGTCTCAAAGTGCCTATAAGGATTCTATCATTGATTCTTTAGAATCAGAAATAGTAGCCTACTATCAGGAGAAGATTGACGAATTAACAGAGTTTAAATACATGACACTGAAAGAGTCAATTTCAGAAGAGTATGAATCTGAAAAATCTCTTTATTTGACCGAAATTGCTAATCTTGAGAATCAACTCAAAATTCAACGTTCCAATGTTGCAGACTTATACCAACAAATTGCTGTTATACAAAACAACAACGATAATATCAATCAAACAAAGTCACTCATTCACAAACAAATTGAAAAGTTGGGTATGCATCCTTTATCGAAACAAAACAAGAAAACAGCGCAAAACTTACGGAAAGAACTAAAATTTTTCCAAAAGGAAATCATCAAAAATAACACGGAGATACAGCACTTATCATACCAAATAAAACAAATAAACCGAGACATGCAACAAATCAATCGAAGCTTCAAACCGCTTAATCAAAACATCGCACAGATTGAAGTTAAAAAACATAATCGAGAGCGACAATTAGATAAAAGTCAGTATACTGAAGGTAAAATCTACTATGACGCCATTGAAGAAATTAAGGCGCTCACCAAAGCGGTTAAACAGTCTTTTGATAAACATTATCAAACTGTGTATAAATGCTTTAATCGTGCAAAAGATCCACAGTTTAAAGACGATCTATTTAAACTTACTTACAAAAAACTGCATGCTTCATTTGATAAAACCAAACATAGCCTTACCATTTATCATAAAAAAGGTATTATCATGTGTGATAATCAGCATAAGGAAATTCAAAAAGAACAGCACCGAATCATTCAGGAGTACGAGTCTTCATACCGTTTAACTTCTTTAAACATTGGTGTAACTACAGAAAAAAGACAGTATAAACTCCATCAAAAACTGATTGAGCTTGAAAAATACAAAAAATCGTTTGCAAAGATTCAGCAAAAGCAATTAGACAATCAAATTAGTCTTTTAAAAGATCATTACAAAGAAAAAATGGCGCAACTCGATGCGAAATTGGAAAATGCCAAAAAAGACATACAAAGAGCATACGAATACAAAGCTTCTTTTTTGAGTGCTACTGATGCAAACATTGCAAGTGTTATTTCAGAGCAAAATCAACAATTTAAAGTAGAATCTGGTGATATTGACTCAGCTTACTCAATTCAATTAAAGGATGTTTCCGATAAGATTCAAAGCATCAATCGTGAATTGATAACCTTTGATACTATTTTTAATAATAAGATTGAGTTTTATGCATCAAAAGAAAAACAATCAAGAAAACGGATTACAGATATTCTTTATGAGAATAGAGCAAACTCAAGAAAATCTATTCGAACCAACCGTGAGCACATTGAAACACTAAGTAAAAAAACAGAACTACTGAAATTTCGTGTCAAAAGCGCTCAAAAAAGGCTTGAAAAACATAATAGCTTACACTATAAATATCTCTTAATTTGGGAATCTTTACAATCAAAAATCCGGATAAAAAAACGTAATCGTGCTGTTAAGCATACATTCAAACAAAAGAAATCTTAAAATAAAGGTCTACAATTCATGTAGACCTTTTTATTTTAGTTGTTTAAAACACGATTATCTAACCAATTTACGATATCTTGATATACTTTTTGATTGTCTTTTTCGTTTAGTATTTCATGCCACATACCCTCATATTTAATATATGTTTTATCTTCTTGAGTATATTTATCAAATAACTTTTTCGAAAACGACTCAGGAACAATTTTATCATCGGTTCCGTGTAGCATTAATAATGGTTTAGTATTCAATTTATAGTTTTTATTTAAATATCTTACACCTCTAATAAACATTTCACCGATTAGATTAATATGATAGGCCTTTAAAACCAATGGATCTGCCATATAAGCTTCTTCTATGGCTCGAACATGACTTAATTTTTCAAATGATAAATTATTCTTACTCTTCAAAAATCCGAAATAACGATAGCCTGTATACCTTAAGAAACTAGCCTCTTTAATAAAATAAGTGGGTCCAGCAGAGGTAATTGCTAGCGCCATAGGGTTTTTTCTTAACATGTACAAATGTGTAATTAAAGCCCCCATAGAATGTCCTAAAATCACATTTCTTTCACCCTGGTAGTTTGAAACTACATTTGAAACATCTTCAAGGAAGTCTTCATAACGCTTAATGTATCCACGTTTACCTTCACTCTTTCCGTGTCCCCTTAAATCAAATCGAACTACAGAGTAATTGTTTTTGTTTAAGAAGGCAGTAAAGTCATCATACCGAGCCAAATGCTCAGCAATCCCATGGACAATAAAAATACGCATTTTTTCATTCTCGACTAAATCTGTTTGAATGTGAAGTTTCATTAACATCATCTCCCTCTTCTATTATAATTAAAAAAAGCACTATTCACAAGATGAACAGTGCTAAATGATTTAATCAATAAATTCAAATTCAAATTCAAACACACGCACGGTATCTCCATTTTTAACACCAGCGTTTCTCAGTGCTTCATCAACACCGTAACTTCTTAATTGACGTGAAAAACGTTTGACGTTCTCCTCTTTGGTAAAGTCTGTTCTCGCGAATAGGCGATATAAGCCTTCTCCTGTTAATTCATATACGCCATCTTCACCTACATTAATGGTGAAGAAATCTTCTTCTTTTTGCTTAATATAGTTTTTATGAATGGCTTCAATTTCAAACTTAGGTGTTTTTTCGACTAAATCCATTGCGCGATAAACCAGCTCATTAAGCCCTTGACCAGTTACAGATGAAATCGGAAAAACTTCGTAGTCGCTTCCTAATTTTTCTTTGAAGGTTTCAAGATTTTGCCAAGCATTTGGTAAATCCATTTTACTAGCTGCTATGATCATTGGACGTTTTAACAAGTCATAATTATATGATTCAAGTTCTTTATTGATTTTAACAAAATCTTCGTAAGGATCTTTTTCAACTAACCCATCCATTTCAACTACATGAATAATCACTCTGCATCGTTCAATGTGTTTTAAAAACTGAATTCCAAGACCTGCTCCCAGCGAAGCCCCTTCAATTAACCCTGGTAAATCTGCCATAACAAAACTTTTGTTCTGCCCTACATAAACGAGTCCAAGATTCGGTTCAAGTGTCGTAAAATGATATTCAGCAATTTTTGGTTTGGCTTTGGAAACTCTGCTAATCAAGGTTGATTTTCCAACTGAAGGATAGCCAACCAACCCGACATCTGCAAGAATTTTAAGTTCAACTCTGAGTTCTTTAGATTCACCCAAATCGCCCTTTTCACAAATCTCAGGTGCTGGATTTTTATGAGTTGCAAATGCTTCATTCCCACGTCCACCTTTACCACCTTTTACAAGTAATAAAGTTTGTCCGTGAACGGTTAAATCTCCGATCATTTCACCAGTTTGATCATCATATACAATGGTGCCCACTGGTACTTTAAAATATAGATGTTCAGCATTTTTACCATGTTGAGACTTATTTAGACCTGCGGTGCCATCTTTGGCATACATGTGACGGTTAAAAGACAAATCTAATAAAGTAGACATGCCTTCTTCTGCTTGAAAATATACGTTGCCTCCGTTTCCACCAGAACCTCCTGCTGGACCACCAAATTCAACATATTTTTCTCTTCTAAATGCAACAATACCGTCTCCGCCTTTGCCGCCTTTTACTTTGATTTTTACTTCATCTTTAAACATGGTAACCCTCCGTTATTTGAAAAAAAAGGATAAGCTAGGCTTACCCTTCATAGACTGAAACTTGCTTCTTGTCTCTGCCAAGACGTTCGTATTTGACGTAGCCAGTAACTTTAGCGAATAAAGTATCATCTCCGCCACGGCCAACATTGTTACCAGGATGTACTTTTGTCCCGCGTTGACGGTAAATGATTGAACCTGCAGTAGCAAATTGTCCATCTGATAGTTTAGCGCCTAGACGTTGAGCAGCTGAGTCACGACCATTACGTGAGGACCCAGTACCTTTCTTCGATGCGAATAACTGTATGTTTAATTGTAACATGTTATCCCTCCTTTTGATTTTTAATATATTTAGGATATTGTAGTTCGAGTTGTGATAACGTATCTGATAAATTTTCAAGCAGATGTGTTATCGATTCGTTTGGTGTGAGGACTTTTAAGTGAAAGAAACCATCACTGACCGAAACGTTTAATTGTTCTTTAAAGCCCATTCTTTCTAACGCATTGTACGTAAGAATGGTAGCTGTAGATACTGCGGCACAAACGATATCTTCTCCATGCTTTTTGTAGTTAGCATGTCCACTGACTTTAATTTCAGTAATCGTTTTGTCCTTACACACATGATATTTGATCATATGTAATATTAAGCGTTGATTGATTCAACAAGTAACTTCGTATAGCTTTGTCTGTGACCTTGTTTGCGTCTGTAGTCTTTTTTAGGTTTATACTTGAAGACAATAATCTTCTTAGCTCTTCCTTGTTTTAACACTTTCGCTGTAACAGATGCGCCATTTACTAGTGGATTACCTACAACTGTAGATTCGCCACCAACGAGTAAAACTTCATCAAAGGTAACAACTGAGTCAACTTCGACCTCTAGTTTTTCAACATAGATTTCTTGTCCAACTTCAACTTTTAATTGTTTACCACCAGTTTTAATCACTGCGTACATTACAAATACACCTCCTTATATGTTTTTGAAGACTCACTATCTAAGGTAATGGATCATCCATATTTATAACCTGTTCTATGTGGTATTCTTTGCAACGCTACTATTTTACCGTAGATATCGACTATTGTCAATCTAAAAGCGATGTTTTTTTAGAAATCTTCAACGGTTTCTTCTTTGTTTCGTTTGAACAAATCAAAAAACTTTTGTGGGAAATGAACAATCGAATCCTTGACCACCACTGGAATCATCTTTAACGATTCCATAAATGCGCCTTTTTGAATGGCAGCTTTTGTTAATTCTTTACTATCAGCAAATAAATATTTTCTTGTTACAATGCCTATTCTTAGCGTCAACAAGCCATTTGTTATGCCTTGAGTGATTGAAGACATCACAGGTTTAATCAATGGTATTTCACCAAGAATATTTGCTGTGGATGTTGGTAAGATGTCATTAAAGTTAATGTTTTCCAATCCTTCCGCGATGAGCGCGGTTGTAAACACATTAATGGTCAACTTAGCCAGATTCTTGTAACTAGGTCTAAATCCGCACATTTGAACTAAATCCTTAATCATACGAATGTTAACTACAACCACTGTAAACAAGTCTAATCTACCGTTTTGAGAGATCGCAGTCGAAATTAACACTGTTTTTGCATGTCTCATGATAACTTTGTTCATTTTTTTCTTCATAGTCGTACTATAGATTTCATTTAAAACTTTTTGAAGGTCTTCAGCATTTCCAATTGAAGCTCGTATTTTAGATTTCTCAGTTACAGATATTTCGTTACGACTTAATAAGTTTTTTGCAACTTTCTTGTAGGTTAAGTATCGTCTATGTGTTGGTTTACTATCCATGACGGTTTCAATTGAAAATGCTGGCGAAACCAAAATGATTCTGACTGGGTTTATCACCAATAAATACGTTAAAAGAAACGCGATAGCATAAAAGCTATATTCAATATAAGCGTGGATGTTTCTCAACCGTTCACCTATGTCAATAATGGAAGAAACGAGTATGAGTAAAAACAGTAAAATCACCCCAAAAGCGATCGCAATCCAAATCTTAGTTTGTTTGCTTTTTTTATTTTTATCTGTCTTTTTTTCTTCTGGTTCAAGGCCTATTTGTTTTTGTTTTTCAGCCATTTCATCACATCCTTGCTATTATTATATAACAAATAAATTAAAAATGATATTTCCGGTTTTCTTTTATTGAGAAAAACTGATTTTTTCCTATTACGATATGATCTATCACTTGTACTCCCATGATTTGTCCACTTTGTTCTAGTTGAGTGGTGGTTTTGTAATCCGCCTGTGAAGGCGATGAATCTCCACTAGGATGATTGTGAATAAAGATTACCGAATTTGCAGAAACTTTGACTGCGTGTTTGTAGATTTCTCTTGGGTGAATTACCGATTGATTAAGTGTTCCTATAAATATTAATTTTTCGGAAATGATTTGATTTTTTGTGTCTAGATAAAGCGTGTAAAAGTGTTCTTGTTCAAGCTGATCTAACTTATGTTGGTAAAGCATGTAGATATCTTTCGGTGAAGAGATTTGACTTTTTCTCCCATTTAATTGATTAAAGACACGTTTTGAAAACTCTAAAGTTGCCAAAATGGTGGTGGCTTTAGCCTGTCCAATTCCTTCTAATTTTGTAAGTTCCTGATAGCTAAGGCGATTAAACTCACCTAAATCATCCAGACTGAATATAATTTTTTTTGATAATTCGACCACTGAATATTTTTTTGTCCCAGTTTGAAGAAGTATTGCCAATAATTCGATATTGGACAAACTTTCAACGCCATTTTGAATGAGTTTTTCCCTTGGTCGTTCATTTTCTGGCATTTCTTTTATAAAAAACATAATATCACCCTTATGATATATACCATCTATTCTATAAAAAAAAGAAATGACATTCATCATTTCTTCTTCAATAAATACGGTCTAACATGGCTGACAAAGTATAAAGATCCTGTGATTACAATGACATCGTCTTTAAACTGTTTAACCAAATAATCAATGGCTTCAATCGGATTTTCAAATGCTCGTTTGTTTTCATGAGGCGTCTGTAGTAATAATTGATCCAAATCCAGCACTCTCTTATAATCAAAATGTGTCAGATAGACAGAATCAGCAATGTCACTTATCAAAGTAAGCATCCTTTTGGTGTCTTTATCAGCCATTGCGCAAAACAAAACATGTTTTTTGCGATTTGGATAATAAGCTTTTAGTGAGGTTACAAGTGCTTCTATGCCACTTTCATTATGTGCCCCGTCCAATATTAAAAGAGGATTCTCGTTAAGTATTTCAAATCTACCTGGAAAACGGGTCGTGGTAAGCCCATTTTCAATCGTCAGTTGCGATATTTCAGGGTATAAATAATGGACTGCAGTAATGGCTAAGGCCGCATTAGCTGCCTGATGTGACCCTAAAAGTCCTGTTTGGTAGGTGTCGTAATCGTAAATAAACTTTAATGGTTGATATTCAATAATTTCAATTTGATCGGTATCAATCATATAAAGCGGCACACCAACTTTATCACAGTGCGCTTTAAACTGCGGATATAACGATTTTGAAGCAGCAGTGATCAAAGGGGTATTTTGTTTAACAATTCCTAATTTGTTATATGCAATGGATTCAAGGGTGTTGCCAAGTTGTTCGATATGATCCAAACCTATTGATGTGATAATAGCCAAGTCTGCTTGAACGACGTTAGTCGCGTCAAGCAATCCGCCTATACCGACTTCTAAAACAACAACTTCAACTTTTTGTTTGGCAAAATAGTGTAATGCGATAAGCGTAATAAGTTCAAAAAATGAAAGCCTTTCTTGATAAGTGTCAAAATACAATTCATTAAATCCATAAATTTCGTTAATTTCAAATAACAAATCTTCATCACTTATCATCCGCTGATTGACTTTAATTCTTTCATTGAATTTCACAATATAAGGGGAAGTATAGGTTCCGACTTTTTTGTGTTTAACCAATATATTTGTTAGATACGCACAAACCGAGCCTTTCCCATTTGTACCACCCACATGAATGATTGAATAGTTTTTTTCAGGATTATTCAGTAAATCTACAGCTTGTTTCATGCGAATCAAATCTGATTTAGGTTTGAACTTTACTTGTCGTTCAATCCAATTAACGGCTTCATCAATATGTTCAAACATTTTATCCAATTCTTTTCTTAATAGAATCATACTGTGTTTGATAGTTTTCCAGCTTATGTTTTTCTTCTAATACTTTTTCTGGATTAGCACGTTCTAGGAATTTTGGATTAGATAGCATATTTTTAACACGTGTAAGTTCTTTTTCAAGTGTCTCAAGTTCTTTTTGTAGCTTCCTTTGCTCTTCTTCGACTGAAATAATGTCACTCTTTAGGATATATAATTCATACCCTGTACCAGTCACTAAAATGGTTTCATCTTTCATTGTGCACGTGTTTGAAATAATAAGTTCACTGGTTTTCAAAAATGACTCGAGCATAAAAGAAACTTCTTTTAATCCGCCAATATTTGTAACAATTTCAACCTTCAAAGGTTTAGATGGTGTGATGGACATCTCGTGTCTAAGTTGTCTGACTTTTGTGATCATTTCAGTTACTACATTCATTATTGCCAAACTATCGTTTGACTTTAAAGGCTTAATTTCTGGCCATTTTGAAGTCACAATCGTTTCTTCGTTGAGGATTGTTTGATAAAGTCTCTCTGTTACAAATGGCATAAATGGGTGTAACAACTTTAAAATTTGTTTTAAAACGTAAACCAATACTTTTTGGGTATTTACTCTTCGTTCATCTCGCAAGAAAATCTTTGCGATTTCAACATACCAACTTGCAAATTCATCCCAAATGAAGTTATAAAGCGTTCTTGAAACTTCACCAAACTCATATTTTTCATAATTTTGATCTGCTTCTTCAATCACCTGGTTCAAACGTGTCAAAACCCAACGATCAAATACGGTTAACTGTTGTTCATTGTAATCATCATTTGTATCATCAATGTTTAAATGAATAAATCTGGCAATATTCCAAAGTTTATTGATGAAATTCCAACTAGATTCAACTTTTTCTGTTTCGTATCTCAGATCTTGTCCTGGCGCTGCATTTGTTGATAGAAAATATCTTAATGCATCTGTACCATACATGGCAGAAACATCCATAGGATCCACACCATTACCAAGTGATTTACTCATCTTTTTACCTGTCTCATCACGAACCAGACCATGGATTAAAACTTCACTAAACGGTGATTGTTTGGTAAATTCAATGCCTTGAAAGAGCATTCTGGCAACCCAAAAGAAAATAATATCATACCCAGTTACAAGCACTTGAGTTGGATAATACTTCTTAAAGTCCTCCGTTTCTTCTGGCCATCCTAAGGTTGAAAATGGCCACAAAGCACTTGAGAACCAAGTATCTAAAACGTCTTCGTCTTGATGATAGCCCTCTCCTGGAGAAGTCGCAGAAACAACGATTTCATCACCTTTATACCAAACTGGAATACGATGTCCCCACCATAATTGACGGCTAATACACCAGTCTTCTATATTTAACAGCCAGTTTTTATAAACCTTGTCAAAACGTTTAGGTACAAACTCGGTAGTTGATAGTTCTAAAGCTTGTTCAACTAACGGTTTCATTGAAACAAACCATTGTAAAGAAAGTCTTGGCTCAACGACAACCCCTGTTCGTTCTGAATGTCCTACGCTATTTTGATAATCTTCTATTTTTTCAACCAAACCAACTGCTTGTAGATCTTTAACTAGAGACTCACGACAAGCAAATCGTTCTAAGCCATTGTATTGAAATGCCATTTCATTCATAGTGCCGTCTTCATCCATACAAAGTGGCATTTCTAAATGATGTCTTTTACCTACTTCAAAGTCATTAGGATCATGAGCAGGCGTCACTTTAACCACACCTGTCCCAAATGTCATGTCTACGTAATCATCGCTGATGACTGGAATGGCTTTATTTGTGTTTGGAATATAAACCTCTTTACCAATAAATTCTTGATAACGCATATCATCAGGATGAACCATGAGTGCTTGGTCTGCAAACATGGTTTCTGGGCGTGTGGTTGCGATTACTAAGTACCCATTACCTTCAACAAATGGGTATCTGAAATAATACAATTTACTTTGAGTTTCAACAAATTCTACTTCAATGTTTGATAACGCTGTTTTCGCTTCAACATCCCAGTTAATAATGCGATTGCCACGGTATATAAGACCCTTGTTATATAAGGAGATAAAGACATGTTGAACAGCATTAGATAATTTATCATCGAGCGTAAAACGTTCTTTGGAATAATCGAGTGATAATCCTAGTACTGCCCATTGATTTTTAATATGACTGGCGTACTCATCTTTCCATGCCCAGGCTTGTTCTAAGAACTTTTCTCTTCCAATGTCATAACGAGATATCCCAGACTGTTTCAATCTTTCATCGACTTTTGCTTGTGTGGCAATCCCCGCATGGTCCATACCAGGTAGAAAAAGTGCATCATACCCTTGCATACGCTTACGTCTAATGATAATGTCTTGTAATGTTCCATCCCAGGCATGACCTAAATGCAACTTACCTGTAACATTTGGAGGTGGAATCACGATTGTAAATGGTTTTTGTTTTTGTCCAGTTGCTTTAAAAAAACCTTTTTCCACCCAAAATTTATATAAATCCTGTTCTACTGCTTGATGATTATATTTTGTTTCTAACGTTGTTGCCATGGTAATAACTTCCTTTCATAATGACTCTTATCGAGTTCATACTTAACACTTGTTTTGACAATTTCAAAGCCATACAATGTGATTTTTTTAATCTCTTCTTTTACTTTTTTGAACCCTGCTTTCTTTATGACATTCATGCTTTTCTCATTATCACTGAAATGTGCGCAGTAAAGTTTTTCTATGCCGAATTGTTCGAAAGCAGCGATAATCAATGCGACGACCGCTTCATGCATATAGCCTTTATGCCAGTATTGCGGATTTAGAACGTAACCTATTTCGCCTTCAGTTGAAAGATAGTCTTTTCGATGCAAACCAATTGTACCGATGATTTTTTCATCTTCCAAATGTTGAATGCCATAGACCTCTTTGGTTGAAATCATCCATTCGGTGATACGTTTTGTTTCTTCTAAAGACTTATGAGGTTGCCAACCAGCTTGTGGTCCAACTGAATCTAGTTTTGCATACTCAAACACATCTTGACAGTCATTCATTGACAGAGCTCTCAATGCCAAACGCTTAGTGACAATTTTATCCATAATGCCTCCTGTAAAATAAAAAGTCCTTAAGAACACTGGGTTCTTAAGGACGAATAATCGTGGTACCACCTTAATTCTACTATTGCTAGTAGCACTTCATTAAGCTTTAACGGGCTATTCCCGGATTTAGTTACTTAGGTTCACTAAACCAACTCCAAGGCTACCTTCAGCAAGTTCATCTCAGATTTTCCACCATCCAATCTGTCTCTATAAAACTAAGTTGCTTACTCTTCCTCTTCTTCGTTTTCTAAATCATAACACAAATCTTTAGACTTGTAAACAATTATCTCTTTAGTCGTTTAAAATATATAAAATCCCGATAGTGCCCTTGCCGCAATGCGTGGAAATGACACAACCAGCATGTGTTTCTAATAACTGATTTGGCATCTTTCCGTGCTCAGTTATGTGTTGTTTCATGTATTGCGAAGATTTTTCTGCTAAAGAATGAGTGATCATCACATAGTCTTTATCGATTCGATCGTATAAACGATAATAGTCCTCGATCATCGCATCAAGAGCTCTTGTCATTTTACCTACAGACTTTTTATAAACATCTAGTTTACCGTTATTGACTTGAATGATCGGTTTAATGGCTAATACACTCCCTAAAAACATAGATAATGCACTGCATCTGCCACCTTTATATAAGTATTCCATGGTTTGAATAGCAAATTGACTACGGACCCGTGGTACTAATTGGTCTACTTTCGTTTTGATTTCTAAGGCTGAAAGTCCTTTATCCCTAAAATCACAGGCTTTTAAGACGAGTAACCCACCGCCAGAAGACAAATTAAGTGTATCGATGATTTGAACTCGACCTTCTTCAAAACTATTCTTTGCAACTAATGCAGCTTGATAAGTCCCAGATATTGTAGACCCTATTGTCAGCAACACAATATCATACCCTTGTTCGATAAAAGGTTCAAATTTAAGGATGAAATCACCCGGAGAAATGGCAGATGATTTAGGCAGAAACCCAAGTTCATCTACTTTTTGATAAAGCTCATCGGTGCTAATATCTACACCATCTCTGTAGCTTTGTTCACCAAAATTAACATAAAGTGGAATGATTTCAATTCCTCTATTTTTAATGATTTCTGGGGTTAAATCGCAGGTTGAATCTGCTATAATAACGACTTTATTCATTTAAGTCCTCCTCAAATAGTTCCAATATTTTATCAATTCCTCGTTTAGACTCACTAGATGTTTGAATCATCAATATCTCAGCATTTTCCAAATCTCGTTTGATATTATTAATATTTTTTGCACGTTCAGATTGATTGCACTTGTCCATCTTAGTAAGAATGACGACCACTTCATACTCAAACCTTGTTAAGTACTTAAACATCTCAATGTCATCTTTGGTTGCTCCAACTTTCATGTCTACGAGTAGAAAGATTCTTTTTAGAGCACTGCGTTGTTGAATGTAACGTGTAATCATTTTTTGAAAAGATTCAATTAGTGACTTACTTCGTCTCGCATAACCATAACCTGGTGCGTCTACTAAGTAAAATTGTTCATTAACCAAAAAGAAATTTAAAGTAACAGTCTTGCCTGGTTCTCTAGAAGTTCGTGCCAAGCTTTTGCGATTTAAAAGCGCATTGATTAAAGAACTCTTTCCGACATTACTTCTGCCTAAAAATAGATACTCACATTGTAATGGGTCTGGATAGTGGGTCTCATCAGTTCCACTTTTAATAAACTCTGCTGATTTTACTGTTAACATTGTAAACCCTCATTTCTTTTTTAATTATACCAAAAAACATTGGATTATTAAAGCATTATTGTCTATATATCGTTAAATTGATATCTGCATGAAAAAAGTCTGCAAATGCAGACTTTTAATTAAAGGAATGCTATTTCAAATACTTCTGAAATGTTAGAAACCGGTTTAATCGTTAGCGCATTCTTAACTTCTTGTGGAATGTCTTCGATATCTTTTTCATTTTCCTTAGGAATAATGATGGTTTTTAACCCGCTACGATGGGCAGCAATCGACTTTTCGCGTAAACCTCCAATTGGAAGCACATAACCTCTCAATGTCATTTCACCAGTCATGCCCACATCTTTGCGTATCTTTTTATTGGAAACCGCTGAAAGAATCGCCGTTGTAATGGTGATGCCAGCAGATGGCCCATCTTTTGGTGTAGCACCTTCTGGAACGTGAACGTGAATGTCATGATTATCGAAGAACACCGGGTCAACCCCGAATTTTTCTGCATTCGATTTCACATAAGACAAGGCTGTTATCGCACTTTCTTTCATAACATCCCCAAGTTTTCCAGTTAGGGATAATGCGCCTTTACCTTTGAAGAATGTAACTTCAATTGAAAGCGTGTCTCCACCAAATTGAGTATATGCAAGCCCAGTCGCAACCCCAATTTGATCTTTCACGTCCGCTAAATTATGAGAGAATCTAGGTTTACCGATGTAGTGTTCTACATTGTCCATGGTAATGTCAATTTTAGACTTTTTATCCATTAGTATTTCTTTAATACCTTTTCGAATCAATGTCCCAATGAATCTATTCAATTCACGCACACCTGCTTCTCTGGTATAGTGTCTAATGATGTAGTAAAGCGAGTCATGCGTAACCGAAAACTCTTTATCTGTAACACCATGTGCTTTAAGTTGTTTAGGCAGTAAATGATTCACTGCAATATTAAACTTTTCGTACTCGGTGTAAGAGGATAATTCAACAATTTCCATACGGTCTCTAAGAGGCGCAGGAATATTCTCTAGATAGTTTGCAGTTGTGATAAACAATACTTGTGATAAATCATAGTTTTCTTCTAAATAATGATCAGAAAACTTAGCATTTTGTTCTGGATCAAGTACTTCAAGCATCGCAGATGCAGGATCACCTTTATAATCTGAACTCATTTTGTCAATCTCATCTAACAAGAAAACAGGGTTTACAGTACCAGCAGATTTCATTCCATTTAAAATACGGCCTGGTAAAGCACCAATATAGGTGCGTCTGTGTCCACGAATTTCTGATTCATCTCTAACGCCACCAAGTGATTGTTTAACGAATTTACGTCCAAGTGCATCAGCAATTGAAATCGCTAAACTTGTCTTACCAACCCCTGGAGGTCCAACCAAACACAATATGGTTTGCGGATTGCGTTTCGTCTGAATCTTGACAGCAAGATACTCAATGATTCTATCTTTTACAGTCGATAATCCATAGTGGTTTTTATCTAGTTTTTGTTGAACTTTGTTTAAATCGTTAGAGTCTTTTGATGCTTTTTTCCATGGTAAAGCGACTAAAAAGTCCAAATACGTTTTAATAATGCCAGACTCAGCCATTGCAGGAGGTGTAGAAGAGAACCTAGCGAGTTCTTGAAGTGCTTTTTCTTCAATTTCTTTTGGCATTTTAGCCTTCAAAATTTTATCTCTTAGTTCATCTACTTCATCTTCTTTACGAGCTTTATCGCCTAGCTCATTTTGAATTGCACGCATTTTTTCTCTTAAATAGTATTCTTTTTGAGATTCATCAATCGATTTTTTAACTTCTTCATTGATGTGTTGTTCAAGTTCAGATACCATTTTTTGCTTTGCAATGTCTTCTAAAACAAGTTTCAATCTAGCATTTAGTTTTACTTCTTTTACATATTTATACTTGTCAGGTTCATTTCCTCTTAAACCGAAAACAACCGTGTCTACAAGTTTTTCAGTCGTCAAACCTGATTGTACAGTTCTGACAATTTCTTGAGCATTATTCAACACTAAATTAGCATTTGTAATGACATCATTCATAACCATACGAACCAATGTCATTTCTTCATCAACATCCCCAGTCACAGTTTCAACTTCTTCGTATTCAGCTACAAAGAAAGGCGATGTTAAAAAGTAATCTTTTACTTTAATTCTCGAAACTATATTAAATTTAGCTTTCAGATTACCATTAGGCAATTTCAGTTTCATCGTAGTTTTTGCCAATACACCATATTCTTCAATATCTGCTGGCGTTGGATTTTCGATGAGTGGGTTCTTTTGGATAAGAATTAATATGTAATTACCAAAAGAGTTTTCAGACTCATCTAAAGCCTTAAACGAGATAGAACGACCTATTTCAGTTCTAAAATCATTGTTAGGAATCGGAACGATGCCCCGTACAACGATAGCGGGTAAGTTTTTATTTTCCATCGTATCACCTCTTATTTTCTATTATACGAAGCCGATGGGTTCGTATATCAGTATTATACTGTATTCATTATGAATTTGCAATCGAAACACACGAGTGCCAATACCTTTTTTTAAATAAAGGACACGTGCGTGTCCTTTATTGTTTTTCATTATACTGCTTTAACGCTTGATGCCAATAAATCGATTGCTTTATTAAATGATACTTCATTTTCAATTGCAGTTTGATCGAGTTGTGCTTTAACTTGATCAACAGTTAATTTATACATATCTGCAATTTCTTGATATTTAGCATTAATTTCTTCTTCTGTTGCTACTAAGTTTTCTTGTTTAGCAACTGCTTCAATTACTAAACTTGTAAGTACTCGTTCCTTAGCTTGCTTTTCCATTTCTGCATTGAACTGTTCCATGGTTAAGCCGTTTAATTGAACAAACATTTCAAAATCAATTTTATATTGCTTAGCTTGATTCTCAACATTCTGTCTTAATTGCTTGATTTCTTGATCAATCATTTCTTGTGGAATGTCGACGGTTGCGTTATCACATGCAAATTTAACTGCGGTGCCAACGACGCGATCGTTTTCTTGAGCTTCTTTTCTAGACTCGATTGATTTTTTGACGTCCGCTTTTAGTTCTTCAACGGTATTTACACCTTCGCGCTTTAAGTTTTGAACAAATTCATCGTTTAGTGTTTCGCCTTTTGCAGTTTTAATTTCATGAAGTACGACTTTGAAAACTGCATCTTTGCCAGCTAAATTTTCTGCTTGGTATTGATCAGGAAATTTAACATTAACGTCTCTTGACTCGCCAATCTTAAGGCCTAACATGCCATCTTCAAATCCAGGAATAAACTGGTTTGATCCAATAACTAATTCATAGTTTTCTGCCTTACCACCATCAAATGGTACCCCATCGACTGAACCTTCAAAATCAAAAATAGCTGTGTCGCCATTTTCTAATATATCAGTCTCTTTAGCTTCAAGTGATGCATTTTGATTAAGCAGCGTCTTGATTTCAGCTTCAACTTCATCATTAGTAGCTACTAAATCTTTAGCTTTAGCTTCTGCACCTTTGTATTCACCTAATGTAACTTCTGGTTTGATTGGAACGATGATCGCAATATCGAAGTTTTCGCCTCTTTTGATTGCATTAAAATCCAAATCAATTTGTGGTTCACCTACAACAACCACTGATTTTTCTTCGAATACTTGTTGGTATAAATGACCGATAACATGGTTTAATGCATCTTCATATAATGATTCAACACCAAATTTTTGTTCGAAAATAGTTCTAGGTACTTTGCCTTTTCTAAATCCCTTTACTTCTACATTTTGAACTGCTTTATCGAAAGCATGGTCTAAGCCGTGTTCAAATTCGTGAGGGGTTACTTCAAATGTAAACTTTGCACGATTGGTTGATATTTTTTCAAATTTCATATAATTTCCTCCTAAGCCTATTTAATTATAGCATAACTACGTTATTTGTAAATGTTTTTACCTTTTTTTCGGAATTTATGGTATTTTTACAAATAATCGACAATTAAATGATATAATATCATTGATAAAATTCATACGGGTTTTATCTTAAAAAAAGGTGTGATTTTATGAAGAAATTCTTTGGCTATATTAGAAATATAATTGTTGTGTTACTTTTGTTATATGTGACGTCTATTTTTGTGGACATCCGTATTGAGGGTGTTCCTTTAAAATCGATTTATGAAACTTCAGCAAAAGAGACTTACAAATTTATTGACTCACTCGTTGATCGAATCAAAAGCGAGCCAGAGATTACCGAATTTAGCATTAAGAAAACTGAAGACGATCTTTATCAATATGAGGTAAAAATCAAATATGTCGATGTTGATGAACTTGTTTCCATTACGATAGGCAACATTGTATATGACGACTTTGAAATTACCAAAGATAAAAGTATTATTACTGCTTCTTTTTTAGAAACCATTACGTTTGAAGAAGGCATTTCAAACAAGTCTTATACCATTTCTTCTATAAAGTACCAAAGAAATGATTCTGAAAAATCACTCAATACAAACGTAGTCGGTTATGCATTCAAATCGCTTGATTTAGACATCGTCGAAGATAAAAAACAAAGCGTAGTTGGTATACATGCATGTAATTCTGAAGGTGGTTTTACAATTTGCAATTCTTGGGGGTCTGGGGTTATCTTCAAAAGTGAATCCCAAACTGTAGAATCAATACTTGGCGATTACAACCTTTATACCTACTATATTCTGACCAATGCACACGTGGTCGAAGGTGGCTCAATTTTTGATATTTATTATAAAGCCGCTAAATTGAACGATCAGGCAACAGTCGTTGGTACCTATACGGTGAATACCGATTTAGCTATATTAGAACTCGAGACACGTAACGTTCTTGAAGTGTTAGAAGACACTCAATTTGATACTAAAGAAGCCTTACCCGTTTATAAAGGACAAACCGTGTTTTCAGTTGGTTCACCCGTTGGAATACAAAACTTCAACAAGTTTTTAGAAGGTACCATTGAAAGCTTAAATCATACCGTATATCTTAAGAAGAACCCTAATAACCCTGACAGTGTTTTATGTGTGGATGGGTGTAACTCTTTTTCAACGACCGCTGCACTAGGACAAGGTTCAAGTGGTGGTGCTATGTTTGATACTGCCGGTAATATAATTGGCATTCATTTCGCTGGAGACGAGGACAATACAATCGGATTTGAAATCTATATGGAAACTGTACTTATTGCCATAGATACCATTTTAAATCAGACTGCAGATTCAAGTAGAATCTATATCAATTAGAAAAAATAGCGTTCCTGTTTAGTCAGGAACGCTATTTTTTTACTCTACTTTTGTTAATTCATACCCAACTTCTTCAATAACTGTTCTTAATTCGTCGTATGAAAAGGCCGTTTCAACTTGAATGATAGCCTGTCTATCTTCTAAACTTACGAATACGGATTGAACGCCATTAAGCTCATTTAATGCATTAGTGACATGTCGTTTACAATGCTGGCAACTCATGCCAGAAATAGATAGCATTTGTTTCATCATGATTGGTTTCCTTTCTTTGGTTTAAACCGTTTTAGACGTAAAGCATTCAATACAACCGATACACTTGAAAAACTCATGGCAGCTCCAGCAAGCATCGGGTTAAGTAGTGGTCCACCAAACATAAATAGAACCCCCATTGCGACAGGAATGCCCAATATGTTATATAGAAACGCCCAAAACAGATTTTCTTTGATATTTAAAATGGTTTTTTTGGAGAGTTCAATTGCAGTACTAACATCTCTTAAATCACTTTTCATTAAAACAATATCTGCAGATTCCATCGCTACATCCGTACCTGACCCAATTGCAAATCCAACTTCTGACTGCGCCAGTGCAATCGCATCATTGATGCCGTCGCCTACCATTGCTACATGGTATCCTTTTTCTTGCAATTCTATGATGACTTTTGACTTTTGTTCCGGTAGAACTTCTGAGAATACATGCTGAATGCCGACCTCATTTGCAATTGCTAAAGCCGTTTTTTGATTATCTCCTGTCAACATAAATACCTTGATGTCCTGTTTATTAAGCAATTGCACTGCTTCTTTTGACGTATTTTTCACGCCGTCTTTCACTGCGATAATCCCGCAGAGCGCTTGATTAATGATGACATACATAACCGTTTTTCCTTTGTTTGATAACTCATCTGCAATTACCTTTAATTGACCAACTTTCACTTTTTCTTCTTTCAACAGTTTGTCATTGCCAATAAATAGAACGTGTGAATCAATCGTAGCTTGTATGCCTTTACCTGGAATATTTAAAAATTTGGTGACTTTTCTTAATCCAAATCCCTTAGACTTAGCGTAATCTATGATGGCCTCTCCTAAAGGATGTTCACTTTGTGCTTCAGCTGAGGCAACCCATTGGATGAGCTTGCTTTCAGAATAGTCATTTGCAGTGATAACATCTGTAACAACCGGTTTACCCATGGTAATCGTTCCTGTTTTATCAAGCACTACCGCGTTAATTTTGTGTGCTTTTTCTAATGATTCACCACTTTTAATTAATATACCGTATTCAGCACCTTTTCCAGTGCCTACCATAATGGCTGTCGGTGTGGCTAGTCCAAGTGCGCAAGGACAGGCAATCACTAAGACTGCAATCATTGTTTTCATGGAAAACTCAAACCCATTGCCACGAATCATCCAAAATGTAAATGTCAGAACCGCAAGTATGAGAACAACTGGCACAAATACGCTAGAAATTTGATCAGCAAGTTTCGCTATTGGTGCTTTAGAACTTTGAGCATCTTCGACCAACTTCACAATTTGTGCCAATGTAGACTCTTTACCAACTTTTGTTGCTCTATATAGAATTGAACCATTCTTATTGATGCTCGCACCAATAACGATGTGTCCTTTATACTTCTCAACGGGAATCGATTCTCCAGTCAGCATGGATTCATCAACGGAGGTGTTTCCTTCTACAACGATGCCATCTACCGGTATCTTTTCGCCAGGTTTTACCCGTATCATATCGCCTGTTTCCACTTGTTCAACTGGGATTACTTCTTCAACGCCATTTCTAAAGACTATGGCCGTTTTTGGCGCTAGATCCATGAGTTTTTTAATAGCTTCGGACGTTTTACCTTTAGATACTGATTCAAAATACTTACCGAGCAAAATCATTGTTATAATGACAGCAGCTGATTCAAAGTATAAATCTGCAGAATGAGTATACCCAAGTCCAATTTCGATTAGAGTATAAATGCCATATAAAAAGGCAGCCGATGTGCCTAAGGCAACAAGCGAGTCCATGTTCGGATTCTTCATCAATAGTGTTTTGAACCCAACCGTATAAAACTTATAGCCAATTAAAACCACAGGTAATGTCAATAAAAATTGAATAAGAGCAAAGTTTAACGGGGATTCATGAGGCATAATCCCTTTCGGTAACGGTAATCCTACCATATGTCCCATTGAAACATAGAGTAGCGGTATCGTAAATAGTGCTGCAAGAATCACTTTGGATTTAAGCACTTTAATCTCGCGTTTCTTTATAGATTGGTGGGTGTCTTCAGATAGTTCTTTCACCAATGAATATCCAGAAATCGTGACTTTCTTAAAGAGTTCATTACTGTCAAAGTTAATTGGATCAACCATGACTACAAGTTTTTCAGTGGTTAAATTCACTATGGCACTATGAACGCCATTGGTTTTCTTAGCCGCTCTTTCAACTGCGGCACTACAGGCAGCACAAGTCATCCCTTGGACGTTGTATACTTCTTTTTTTTGAAGTACTTTAGCCTTATAGCCTGCTTTTTTAACCGTAAGTTCGATTTCATCGATAGACGTAATTTGCTCGTCAAAATCCACTTCCATTTGATTGGTTATGAGATTAACATTAACTGAAGATACCCCATTCAGTTTCCTTGTGTTTTTTTCAATTGATGCACTACAAGAAGCGCAAGTCATCCCTTCTACTTCAAAGGTTTTTTTACTCATCCTATCACCTTGTCCAATAAATACTCTATTTCTTTGATTTTTTCAGTTGCGTTGTTTTGTTCAAAGGATTCTTTCACACAATGGTTTAAGTGTTCCGTAATGACTTCTTTTTGTGCTTTTTTCACTAACGCAATGGCTGCTTGTATTTGATTGGAAATATCGATACAATATCGCTGTTCTTCAATCATTTTGATGACAGCTTCGATTTGACCTTTTGATATTTTGAGTGTTTTTAACGCTTGGTCGTGTTTCATGATATACCTTCCCACCCCCCCCTATAGGGGGTATATAATCATGTTACTATCATTCATCAATTAATGCAACAAAAAAGCTCTTGTTTAGAGCTTCAATTGGATATTTTATTAAAAACTGCTCTTTTTTGCTCGGATATACGGTTCAGGCCATTCAATAGACTGCCTTAATCTCGTTGCAAATTTAAGCGGAAAATAAGGATCTCTTAATGACAATCTGCCAAAATAAATCAAATCTGCTTCGTTTGATTCTAAAACGCCATTAGCCATTATCGGATCTTCAATCAATCCACCTGCAATCACGAACAGTCCCGTTTCTTTTTTAATCTTTTTCGCGAACATCAATTGATAACCAGGATAGTCTTCAATCGGAACAGGAACAATCCCCCCCGAAGAAACATGAACGATATCGATGGCACCATGCGGAAGGCCTTTAATTATATCAGCCCATTCTTGAGGATGAATACCTTCTTTAACATAATCTTCAGCACTGATCCTCAATGAAATGAGTTTGTCACTTGGCCATTCGCTGCGAATGGCATCAATGATTTCTTGTAAAAATCTGCTACGATTATGGATTGTACCTCCATAAGCATCGGTTCTTTTATTCGATAATGGTGAAATAAATTCATGAATAAGATACCCATGTGCCGCATGTATTTCTAATAGATCAAAGTTAGCTTCATTTGCACGTCTAGCAGCTTGTCTGTAAGCTTCAATTAATGATTTGATATCATCAACAGTCATAGCTTTTGGAACATCATACTCGCCAAAAGCAATGGCACTAGGCGCTTTTTTCACTAATGCTGCTTTTGATTTTCTACCTGCATGGTTAATTTGAATCGCTGCAATTGCACCGTGTGCATGTATTTGCTTAGTGATCCATCTAAATCCTTTGATATGTTCATCGTTCCAAATACCCAAATCTGCATTTGTTATTCGACCATCTGGCTCAACCCCAGTGGATTCAACAATGATCAATCCCATTTGACCAATGGCTCTAGAAGCATAATGGACGACATGAAAGTCAGTAGCCATTCCGTTATCTGAAGCACTATACATGCACATAGGTGGCATGACAATGCGATTTTTCAATGTGTAATCTTTAATTTTAAGCGATGAGAATAAATTGGTCATTCTTCTTATACCTCGCGATTCATTAGATTAGATTCGTGATGCGCTTTATCAAGGTCATTCTTGATTTTTTGCATACGTAAATCAGTATCCGAAATTACATCTGCACACTTTTTCAGTTCTTCTTGCAGTGTCGGCATGATTTCTAAGTCTTTTTTATACTTCATGTCATGCTCTAAACTAGCCCAAAAATCCATTGCAATGGTTCTAATTTGAACTTCAACACGAAGTTTCCTCTTGGAATCACTGAAATACACCGGTATTTCGATGGTTAAATGTAAACTTCTATAACCATTCTCTTTTGGTTTTTTAATGTAATCCTTTATTTGAACCAATGTCACATCGTCTTGTCTAACAAACATATTGGCAATTTCATAAATATCATCAACGTATGTACAGACGATTCTAACCCCAGCGATGTCATTAATGTGTTTCAGATTATCCATGGTTTTATCAAGACCGTATCTCGATAGTTTTTCCAAAATGCTATTGCTTTTTTTAATTCTTACTTTTATAAATTCAATCGGATTACGACTATGTCTCAAATTCAATTCATCATTCAATATTTCAAACTTAGTCTGAACTTCTCTCATGGCTGCGTAGTAGGCCATCATCAGTTTTTGATATTCAGCTTTATCATCTTTGAATTCAGAAGGCGGTAAAATCCCCATTTCAGTAAAAAGATTTTTGTCAAGCTCTGCGGACATTTGTAAAACCTCGCTCTCTACATTATTATTATAACAAATATAGGTCTCATTTATAAATAAATGTGGCTTTACGAAGCTTAGGTTGTATAATAGAATTAAAGGAGGCTTTAAAATGAAAATAGAAATCACGAAAAATGGTCCTTACAAAGTCATCGGTAAAGTGGCCTTATCTGAGAAAAAACTTTCCAGTATTGATGGCAAAACTGAAGTTGTTCATTTGAAAGATTACCCAACACAAGAAACCACTTATTTGTGTCGATGTGGTAAATCTAAAAACGCACCTTATTGCGATGGCTCGCATAAATCAGTGTTTGATGGCACTCTCCAAGCACCTTATGGAAAACCAACCGATCACGAAGTTGTGAATCCAGAAATTGCTGTCATGCAAAATGAAATTAAAGGTGTTTCTGGTCCCTTATCCGTTTCTGGAAACATGAAAGTGTTTGATGGCGATCACCAATACGAACAGAAACCAAAAGTTTCTCTTTGCCGTTGTGGGGCATCAAAAAACAAACCTTTTTGTGATGGATCACATCAAGCAATTGGGTATAAAGACCGATAATTCCCTATAACAGAAAACCTCAGCCATCGGCTGAGGTTTTTATTATTTTATAGAATAAAATCAAGTATTTCTTTGGTTAATTCATCCGGCTTATCGACCAATGGTGAATGTCCACAGTCCTCAAATTTAACATATTTTGCATTAGGTAGTGCAGCCAAATTGTCATTCACCATGTATTCAGGAACAGTTTTATCTAGGGTTCCCCAAAACATTAGAACCTCTGATTTAATATTTCCAATGGTGTTTTCACCTTTAGCATATAAATTCGGCTCATTAGACATATTTAAATTAGCAAGCGCGTAGTCAGCATCCACCAAACAGCGTTGTTTCAACGTCTCTTTTATGTAAAGCTGAGCATTCTCAGGACTAGGTTTTTGATTTGTGTATATGGTCAAATCGTAAATATATGACATAAAGAATGCATTTTCAGTTGCCAATGCTTCTAAGATAGGTTTAACTTGTACAGGATCCTTAGACAATTGTTCTTTAGTTTGATAACCTTCTGTAAATATAGGGGCATTGTTTGTATCTTTTTTAAAGATAGGATAGCCTTTATGCGTGGTAGAGTTAATCAAAATCAGTTTTTCAGTAGATTTAGGATATCTTGCAGCAAATTCCATTGCTACTCCACCTCCTAATGACCAACCTACTAAAACAACTCTTTCAACCTTCAATTCCGATAGAAATAGTTGAATATCGGTTGCCAGTTCTTTCAAACTGTTATAAGGGTTTTGATAACTTGAGTCTCCAAAACCTCTTAAATCCGGTGCTAACACACGAATTGAGTCAGGTATTCGATCCATTAAGGGTTGATAATATACCGAAGAAGATAGATTACCATGGATCAAAAGAAGTGTTTTTTCACCTGTTCCTTTTTCTAAATAGGCGTATGTTTCCCCATTTTTTAACTTGATTTTTTTCTTTTCCACACTTAAACCTCCTAAATTATGTATGTTTTATCTTTTGTATTAATGAATCCTAAGCATAGAGCCGTAAACAATAATGGCTTTTCATACATTGATGCATGGCCTGCATTAGGAATTTTAATTAAATGACTGTTTTTGATGCGTTGATTCAAGTAAACTTGTTCTTTTACTGGTGTCAAGTAATCTTCTTCTGCAGCCACAATCAAAGTCTCGGCATCAATCTCATGCAATTGGTCTTGGACATCAAATGATTCGCTTGATAAAGTAAGTCTTTCGAGTTGGTCTAAAAAGTTCGGATTTGAAAAGACAGGCACTAACACTTTTTTTCTGTTATCCATCCAAGTTTTCTTTGTCTCATAGTATTGTGGCGAATAGATGACAGGAATAGCCGTATTGTAATAGGCTTCTCCATCTCTAGTCTTCCCTGCAGCAATCCATGCCCTACCAATGTCTTTTAGCCAAGGACTTGTGTAAGCTGCAGTGTTAAATAGAACGAGTCTATCCACATATGTTTTATGTTTAATGGCAAATTGTATTGCAATTTCACCGCCATATGATATACCAACGATCGAGACTTTATCAATGTTTAAGTGATCTAATACTGCTTTGACTACTTTTACTTGAATCGAATGTGTGTAGGCTTGTCCATCAAGCTTATCAGACTGTCCTTGATCAAAAAAATCGATTCGAATAAGTTGGTTATTTGAAGAAAAACTATCAACAAATGGCTGCCAACTCTTAGTTGACATCATTATACCATTTAACAAAAGAATCGGCAAACCTTCTCCCTGTACTTCATAGTATATGGATTTGCCATTAATCGAGATATGACTCATGTAGATACCCCGCTTCAATAGCCTCTTTTGTAAGTTGTTCTCTAAATTTAGGATGTGCAATTGAGATTAATAATTTCGCACGTTCACGAATGTTTGTCCCCCTTAATCCCACCATACCATATTCAGTCACCACGTAGTCTACATCATTTCTTGAAAGTGATACAGCGGCTCCAGGTTTCAACATGGACACAATTTTTGAAACTTCTTCACGTTCATTTGTAATCGGATTTCTAACCATTGCCGTGGAGTATAGAGCAATGAAACTACGCCCATTTTTAGAATTTTGTGCGCCTACTGCTGTGTCAGATTGACCACCAGTTCCTGAGAATTGCTGAGTACCAATCGATTCACTGCAACATTGTCCTGATAAATCGATTTCAATGGTTGAGTTGATAGATACTTGATTGTCATTTAAACCTATGACTGCTGGATCATTTACATATTTACCATCTAGAATCCAACAGCTAGGGTTGTTGTTGATAAAATCATATAATTCCTTAGTCCCAAATGCAAAACAAGCAATATGTTTATTTGGGTGTAATGTTTTTTTCTTACCTGTGATAACCCCTGCTTTAATGAGGTTCATCATTTCATTTGTGAACATTTCTGTATGAATGCCTAAATCTTTTTTGTCATAAAGAGATTTTGCGACTGCGTTAGGCATCCCTCCGATACCAAGCTGAATGGTATCTCCGTCATGAATCATATCAGCGATTTGCTTGCCAATAATCATGTCTTTTTCATTAGGTTCAACATCCGGAATGGTCGGAACTGGATAGTCAGCCTTAACCAAGTAATCGACGTCTCTAATGTGCACTTCTAAATCCCCAATCGTTCTAGGAAAATTAGGGTTGACCTCAAAAATTACAATATCAGCTGCTTCAATCATTTGTTTTTCATAAACGTTTGAAGTCGAAAGTGAAATGAATCCGTGTTCGTCTGGCATGCTTGCTGCCGAAATAAACAATCGAGGTTTTTTATAAAATAAACGCTTAAAACCTGCCAAGTGAAGATGGTTTGGAATAAACGAGATATTGCCATGTGGATGTACTTTTCTTAATACATTGGTGTAAAACCAACCATCAAGGTTGAATTTATCACGATATTTTTCATCAATAAAAAAGTCAGCATTTGAAATAGGCAGACAGTTTGTTACGGTTACTTTTTCGACCCTTTCAGAAGCCAAATGAAGATTGGACATAAACAGTTGTGGTTCGTTGGCGGCCATTCCGACGACAATTTCGTCTTTGGTATTGACCAAATCAATCATTTCTTCTACAGTAATGTATTTAGCTTGTTTCATATAGACCCTTCTTTCATAGTAAGGCCATAAGGGAGCATGGGTAGCTCCCTTAACCCTTATCTTATAACTATTTAGCTTTTATTTCATCAAGTGATTCAATTTCTCTTACTTTAACAAATGCGTGTGAGTCAGGTGAAATGACAAAGTCAGTTTCAACCACATCTTCAGTCGCTGGGTTATCGCCAACTACTTTAGCTGTGAAATGTAATTTAGAAAGTGACATTGAGCTAATACCCCAACGTTTACCGTCTGAGAAGTCGATTTCGCCACCCATTGGTACTTGGATTGCTTCCGATTCCATCGCATCAATGAATGATTTGAATGTTAATTCACCTTCAACATTTTCTAAACCTGCTAAGAAGACTTTCGCTGCTACATAACCAGCCATAGCGAATGCATTCGCTGTGTAGTTGTCAGCTGCGCCAACATCTCCATAACCTGCAGCAGTCATTGTTGCTACAAATGCCCAATACTCAGCTGAGAAGCCGTATAATCCAGCAGGGTCAACAATGTCAATCCATGCAGAACCATAAATGTCAAAACCATAAGGTTTAACGGTAATACTTGAAGCGTTTGTATTAACATAAGATGTAATCACTGGTGTTGTATTGCCGTTATCATCTAACGCAACCAATGCTTCATTAAATGGTGCTTGGTTACCTGCAACGATGATTACATCTGGATTACTATCCATCATTGATTTTACCACTGATTCTACAGTTTCTGATAAGAAAGACTTCACAATTAAGTTAGATTCGTTATTTGCTAACTTAGCTTCATCTTGAATACCTGCAAGAATAGACTTACCTGCATCATCGTTTGTGTATAGAACACCAATCTTAGCAGTTGAAGCTAATTTTTGGTCGCCACTTGGACCAAATAATGCTTCATTGGTTGCTCTTGCATAAGCGATTCTACCATCAGTTCTATAAATAGGTTGAACTGCAAAAATTGGGTTGCCATCCGCTTTTTCAAAGTATAGATCATTGATACCTGTAGCGGCATAAACCATTGGAACGCCCTTTTCTTGGATATAAGGTAAGGTTGCCCCAACTGTACCAGTTCCCACGTGTCCTACGATGGCAAATACTTTATCTTCTTCAATCAATTTTTTGGTGTTTGTTTGACCGATTGAAGCATCAGTTGCATCATCATAAGTAATGTATTTAATCTTTTGTACAACATCTTCTCTTGCGTTGTATTCAGCGAATACCGCTTCGATTGCCGCACTAAATGGTACACCTACAACACCGAATGCACCGGTTTTAGATGCAGTGTTACCTACTTTAATTTCTGTGGCGGTTACACCTTGTACTTTAATTTCTCTTTCGCCAGTACAAGCTGCAAGTGATACGCCAAGAAGCATTACTACTACTAATAATACTAATTTTCTCATTTCTATTCTCCTTTTTATTTTTTATCCACAATGTGGAATGATCCCTATTTTTTTTGACCTAGGTAAGCATTAACGAGTTCGTCATTAACAAGTAACTCATTGGCTTTCCCTTCAATTTTAATTTTACCAAGTTCAAGCACATAGGCATAGTCTGCTATCTTTAATGTTTGATAGGCGTTTTGTTCAACAATTAAAATTGATTTTCCTTCATTTTTGATGCGTTTAATGATTTCAAATATATCTCTAACAATCAAAGGCGCTAATCCGAGTGATGGCTCATCCAGCAACAATAGTTCAGGATCTCCCATCAATGCTCTACCAATCGCCAACATCTGTTGTTCACCACCGGAAAGCGTAGACGCTTGTTGTTTTTTACGTTCTTTCAAAACCGGAAAGTATCCATAAACTGTGTCTAATAAGGATTGAATCCTTTGTTTTTTACTTAGGGTTATGACTTTTTGAACACCATTATCTAAAACAGTTTTTTTGAGTGATTTGATGGAATATGCCCCAACTAATAAATTGTCCTCGACCGTTAATCCTCTTAAGATCATACGTCCCTCAGGAGACTGTAATATCCCTTTTTTCGCAATGACATGTGCATCTTTATTTTGTATGCTTTCGCCATTATAGAGGATACTGCCTTTTTGAACTTTAACTGCACCTGACACTGATTTAATGAGTGTGGTTTTTCCGGCACCATTTGCCCCAAGTATCGCAACAATACTCCCTTTTTCAACATTCAAATTAACATTTTTAATGGCTTTAACGATGCCATAATCGATTACTAAATCATTGATTTGTAGTGTCTTCATCATTCACCTCCTAAGTACGCGGTTTGAACATCTTTGTTTGACTGGATTTCAGAAGGTGTGCCAATGGCTAGTTTTTGACCAAAAGACATCGCACATATTCTGTCACAAATTTCCATGACAAGTTCCATATCATGTTCGACAAGGATGATTGTAAGGTTATACTTGTTTTTGATGTCTTTAATTGTTTTCGCCAACTCTTTGGTTTCTGAATCGTTTAACCCCGCTGCTGGTTCATCAAGAATGATTAAACTTGGGTTTGTCATCAAGACTCTTGCCAATTCGATTTTTTTCAAAATGCCATATGGCAACCCATACGGAATCATGTATTTATAAGGTGTTAACCCAAGTGAATCAATGATTTCAGATGCTTTTTGCCTCAACATAGCTTCTTCTTTTTTTAGTTTTGGTAAATGGAACAGTTGTGAGAAAAAACCTGCCGTAAATAGAGAGTGACCACCAACTAATAAGTTATCCAACACACTCAATTCCCAAACTAACTCGACATTTTGAAAGGTTCTTGCGATGCCTAAGTCTAT
Organism: Acholeplasma sp.; assembly: GCA_034006765.1. Classification (GTDB taxonomy): domain Bacteria; phylum Bacillota_I; class Bacilli_A; order Acholeplasmatales; family UBA5453; genus Paracholeplasma. The sequence continues at coordinate 260,152 of JAVESF010000001.1, forward strand.
AATGTTATGAACTTTATAATCGGTTAATTTTAAGATGTCGTTATGGCGATCTGTGTAAAACACTTCGCCACTTGTCGGTTTATAAAACTGCGTTATACAGTTGAAAACGGTTGTTTTCCCAGCGCCATTAGGCCCAATCAAACCAAATATTTCACCTTTATTGACAACAAAGCTCAAATCATCGACGGCTTTCAACCCCCCGAATTTCATGGTTAAATGCGACAGTGATAACACATGCTTTGGATCGTTCAATAAAGCTTCTTTGGTTTCCAGCGTATCAAGTTCTTGTTTATGTACTTCCTTTAAATTCAAGTCCTGTTCATGTTCAATTGAAGATTTCAAAGAAGCTATTTTTGCTTGAACACTTTGATTCACAACAAGATTAATTTCAGATATTTTTTGTTCAATACCCATGATTTGTGCCTTAATCTTATTGAGCTTTAACTTGTTTTTATCTGTTAGATTAAGTTGATAGAAGTTTGCCTTCTTTTCTAATTTGATTAGTCGTTGATTGTAGTAGCTTAAGCTCATTTTCTGTAGTTTATTCATGATCTTTCGCCGCCTTTTTATTTAGTCGCATTTTCTTAATTTTATACTTAACTTCATTAATCAATCCTGCTAATCCGTTAGGATAAAACATAGTCACCAATATAATCAATAGACCACTAATGACGAAAGAAAGATTTGCGAATTTAGAATCTGCGAGAAACGGTATATTTTTAAATAAAATTAAATCCATGCCGAAAATCATAAATGTCCCTAACAAAACACCCCATATAGACTTAGCGCCACCAACAACGACCGCAGCCAAAATATTGAGTGATATTGCTAATCCCCAGGTTGATCCCATAGAAAATCTGATATATCCCATGTATAAAATCCCACCGGTTACCGCATAAACAGTCGATACTATGAATGCAATTAGTCTGTATTTGATGATGCTAATGCCCATCGCTTGAGCAGCAGAGTCATTATTCTTAATCGATAGTAAAGCTCTGCCAAATGGACTGTTAATCAAGTTATAAGTCAATATCATTGCAATCACAACGGCAATGACGATTATAAACAACGTTTCACTTGATGTTAGTGCTAAACCAAACATTTGAATAGCTCTTGACGTTGTTCCGGATACACCACCTGTGAATCTGTCAAAATTTTTAAACAATTCAATCATAATTTCTGATAGCCCCAAAGTTACAATGGCTAGATACATGCCTTCAATTCGAAGCGAAACAATCCCAAATATTAACCCGACTAGCATTGCAATTACAACACCTAATAAAATGGTTACTAAAAATGGAATTTCAAACTCATTAATGCCTGCATACGCGACGAAAGTCCCGATTGCGATGAATGAGGATGTCCCAAGTGAAGCCAATCCCCCATATCCTATCAATAGTGAGAATCCGAGTGCTACAACGAAGTAGATTAACGTTTTCGCAAGTGCATCAACCGTAGTAACACTTAAGAAAGGTGATAATAAGGGTAATAAAATCATTAAGAATCCAAACAGAATGAACTGATATAGTGGATTTTTAAGTTTGAGTTTAATTGTGTTCATTATCTTCTTCATACTACACCTTCTTCGCAATCTTTTTACCAAACAAACCAAGTGGTTTGAACAGTACAACGGTCATGATGGTTAAATAAAGGACAGTGGTTCCCCATGGGTTAAAGTAAACCCCAAACACATTGTTCAATACAGAAAAAATGATTGCGCCTATGACAGGTCCATAGAAGGTTGAAAATCCACCTAATATGGCTGAAAAGAATGCTTGTACTTGTATCGAAATCATGAAATAGGTAGTCACATTACCAAATGTACCTTTATTAGAAGAAATTAGTATGGCTGCGATTGCACCTAATCCACCAGCAATTGCCCAGCTCATAGCTGTAATAAATTTTGTGTTTACACCCATCATGCTAGCCACTTTTTCATTAGATGCTGTGGCCCTTACACCAAGCCCCCATTTTGTATACTTAAGGGCTATGAATATAATGGTAATCAACGTGAAACTAATGAAAAAGCTCAACAGCACATGTATGCCTACATTAATACCTACTTTAGAAAACAAATCGGAAATACTAGCCAATATGTCACCTAAAAAGGTGGATTCAAGGTTTCTGCCCAAGCGTGGCAGTGAACGATCAGAGATGCCAAACAAAATCGGTAATAACCCACTAATAATTAAAACCACACCCATCGTGATAATTTGCTTTCCAACCGGATTTAGATACCTTGAATGTCTAAATATCAAAACATCAATGAGCATTGAAAATAAGAAGCTCACTGTAATCCCAATTGCTATTGCTATAAAATATTCTATAAATGACGGGTTTGCTACATTCCCTTGGATATCAGGTGCAGGCATGATGATATAAGTTGTGACAAATGCCGCTACAGTCCCAATCATACCTTGAGCAAAGTTTGTCGTAAATGAGGTTCTAAAAATTAATACAATCGCAAACGTTGCTAACACAAGCGGTGCGCTTTGCAATATACCTGATAATAAAATATCAATAAAGAAAGCCATACGTTACCCCCATCTTATGACATTAGCTGCCCATACATAACCGATACCAGCTGCCAACATACATACGATGGTTCCGTCTTGAACTTGTTTAGACTCTAAGGCTAAATGTAAGGACAAAATTTGGTCAATTTGGCCAATATGCCCATAGTTTTCCAAATAAATAGATTGTGTTTCCTTTAACCCTAAATCTTCTAACAAAGCCATATGTCCAGAACGTTTCATATGTAGTATTGCCAAAAATCCATCTTTAGCGAAATCGTCTTTCGTGAAGTTTGATTTTCTTAAGGATTCATTGATACAAGTATACCAATTAGGCATTGAAACTTCGTTTAACCTGTTTTTCATTTTAACTGGATCTAACAAACGCAACGATTTTTTAGATTCTTCAAAGTTTTCTTTGGTTAATGGGTTACAAATACCCCCAATTTCAACTCCGGCAGTCCTTGATAAAGAGCCATCTCCAATGATATGTGAACCTAATAGTAAGTTCTTACCATAATTTTTCTTTAGTATGATTGCGCCACCACCTGCTGCCAAATCGTACATCATTGACATGTTTTTATCACTATAATCCACAAAATCAAGATTGCGATAACCTCCCACCACCATCACGGTGTGAACATCGTCATCTGCTATAAGCATATCCTTTGCCATTTTAAGCGCTGAAACAGTTGTACAACATCTGTTTTGCACATCAATTCCCCATGCATTAATCGCACCAATTCGGTCTTGGACATACAAAGCTGAAGTTGTTAATGGATATTCCTTCCATTCTTCAGTGACACATAAAATAACGTCAATTTCTTTTGGATCGACACCTGTATTTTTTAAGCAGTCTAAAGCTGCCAAGGCCCCCATTTCTTGAGTCCCATCTGATGGTTCATCTGTGGGTGTGATTTTTTCGACAATGCCTAATTTTTGAATGATGGCTTCTTCTGACCAAATGCCACGTGTTAGTGAGGCGATTTCACTAGCTTTCATTCTTCCTTTAGGCAAATAAATACCTGTCCCCACAATACCTACTGTTGGTTTCATTTATATTCCTCTTTTCAATTATTATTCGTATAAATAATCTATTAATATACGTGAATCAAGCCAAACGACTGTTTGGCAAGAATTCTATAGACGCATACCGCCATTTACATTGATGGTTTGACCCGTGATGTATGAGGCATCGTCGCTCGCTAAGAATAAAGCGACTTTAGCTATTTCTTCTGGTTGTCCTAAACGACCTAACATTGTCAATTTAGCAAACCCATCGAGTAACTCTTGGGGTACAGTCTTAAGAATATCCGTTAAGACATAACCTGGTGCGATAGCATTGACTCTTACAGCCGCGCCTTTTCTTGCAAATTCTTTAGCCCAAGTCATCGTTAATCCAAGAACCCCAGCCTTAGTTGCCGCATAGTTCGCTTGGCCAATATTCCCAAAAACACCTACAACCGATGAAATGTTGATGATTGAACCAGAACCTTGAGTTTCCATTTGAGGTCCAACATGACGGGTTAAATTAAATACACCTTTTAGGTTAACATTAATTACCGCATCCCATTGTTCATCCGTCATTTTACGAGTCATCGCATCTTTGGTAATACCTGCATTATTAACTAAAACATCAATATGACCAAACTCTGCCATCACTTCATCATAAAATACTTTACAACCAGCTGAATCTGTCACGTTTAACTTTTTATAAAATACATTTTCACATTCATAGGCCATTTCACCCATATCAGCAGCAATGACTTTTGCACCTTGTTTTGCATAAGCCTTTGCAATTTCCATACCAATTCCTTTTGCGCCACCAGTAACAATGGCTACTTTTCCTTCTAATTTCATTTGAATTCTCCTTTATCTTTTAATAATAACGGCTGTTCCCATACCGCCACCGATGCACAAACTTGCTAATCCATAGGTTTTATTTTGTTTTTTCATTTCATGGACAAGTGTTACAATGATTCTATTACCTGATACACCGACTGGATGTCCTAATGCAATCGCGCCACCATTAACATTGGTTTTCTTAAGAAAAGCTTCTTTATCAATGTGATGTGCTTCTACTAATTCACTAATCACACCTAAACTTTGTGATGCAAATGCCTCATTTAGTTCAACCAGTTCCATATCACTTAATTTCATATTCGCTCTGTTTAAAACATCTTTAATTGCAGGAACGGGTCCTAATCCCATGAAATTCGGATCTACGCCACCTTGACCAACAGCAATGACTTCACCTAAAACTTCTAACTCGTATGCTTTAACCATTTCTTCTGAGGCAAGAATCATAAAACTTGCACCATCATTAATGCCAGACGAACTTCCAGCTGTAACCAAACCATCAGATTTGAATGCAGGTCTAAGCTTTGCCATCTTTTCCTGATTGGTTTGTCTATTTGGATATTCATCATTTTCAAATACGATGGTTTCTTTCCTTGTTTTGATTTCGATTGGGACTATTTCATCTTTAAATCGTCCTGTGTCCGTTGCTTCTATCGCCTTTTTTTGCGATTCTAAAGCGAAACGATCCAACTCTTCACGACTGAAGCCATGTTTTGCTGCAATATTTTCAGCCGTTATACCCATATGCATACCTGGTGTAAAAGAATCATGCAGTGCATCTCTTAAAATTGTATCTTCCATAGATAAAGCACCCATTTTAACACCATTTCGTACATTAGATGAAACAATATATGGCGCACCAGTCATCGATTCAACGCCACCTGCAATCACTAAATTTGCAAATCCAGATTGAATACCTACAAACCCATTCATCACAGTTTTCATACCACTTCCACAAACCATATTTACTGAGTAAGCCGGAATTTCTTCTGAAATGCCAGATTTGATTGATATTTGTCGAGCAATGTTTTGACCAAGACCAGCACCAATTACATTTCCAACGATGACCTCATCAATTTTGTCTTTTGGTATTTTAGAATCACTGATTAGTTGTTTTAAGACTTGTGAGCCTAAATCAACCAAAGAGATATCTTTTAAAGTTCCCAAGAAAGCACCAATTGGACTTCTCTTAGCGCCAACGATGTACACTTTTTTACTCATATACTTCCTCCTCTTTCAAATGAACTGAATAGTCGTCCAACAAAATATACGTGAATAAATATTCATATCTTTCCTTCATTTTACGTTAACAAGGAAACATTGTCAAGCGCTTACATAAAAATAATTATTCACGTGAGAAAAAACACAATTAGAAACAGATTGACATTAAGATAAATGAGATGTAACTGGTTGTCCTATACACATATCTTTAAAAACCTTTTTTAGATAAATCTAACATTATAATAATCATTTGCAATCACAAAAAAATTTGTTTTTACAAGTATTTTGATATAGAATGTAGTCAGGTGATACGATGTCAAAAGAAAACTACAGAATTCCAAAGACCCTAACTGGTCAAAAAACGTTCAACAAAATTGTGAATACAGGTAAAAAACTGTTTGCTAAAAATGGTTATCAAGCCACTTCTATCAATGAAATTATTTCAAAATCCCGAATAGCTTCTGGTACTTTTTACATTCATTTCGATAGCAAATTGGCACTATATCTCTACATTTTAGACCTTTATCGTGTTTCGATTCGTAAAGCAAGTGCACAAGCAGCAGCGGGTCTTATCACACGCTATGATATCGAAAGAGCAGGTATCAAAGCATTCGTCTTATATGCAAAAAAAGACCCCTTAGCTTATAAGATTGTATGGGAGTCTCTTTTCGTTGATTTTAATATTTTTAGACAATACTATGATTCATTCGCTAAGTCTTATGTTTCCCATTTGAAGTCATTTGTAGATTCAAGTGAACTACGAGCCGATCTTGATTTAGAGACACTTTCTTATTGCTTAATGGGTATTTCCAATTTTCTAGGTCTACAGGTCATATTTAAAGATAATATCGCTGAAAAAGACATTGACTATGTGATCGATCAGGCCATGAGTATATTAAGTAAAGGCATCTTTAATTAATGCTTTATCATGAATGATTATTCGTATTATCATTGTTGCTTTTTCGTTTAATATGAAAGCATTTTCATGTTGCTTGTTATTTGCTTGAATGCTTGATAATAAGATGAATTTGATAACGCAATTATGAAAAAAACATTCAACAATGATTTCCATATTAATGCGCATAAAAAAAACAAGACACCCCTTTGATAGGACGCCTCTAAAGTAGATACAGGAAATAATATAAAGAATAATATATTAATACTGTAATACTTAGAGATTCATATCACTTATTTGTCTTGTTTTTTATACTTTGACTTCATTTCTTCTTCTAATTCTGTTTTAATTCTTTGTTTTTCTTCTTCGATCCATTTAAGTTTATCCTTTTCGAATGCTTCTAACTCTTTAGATTCTGCTTTAAGTTTCAAAAGTTTTACAATATTGATAAATTCATGAATCAAAATCCCAATGAGCAAGAGGGTGATTATCAAAAAAACACCATTTTTATAGTTAAGCGAAACATTTCCAAGGTCAAATAACATAAAATGAGATGTAATTAAGCCAATAAAGTTAGTTTCATCGACTCTTGTAGAATCCTCATCCCTGTTAAAATCACCTTTAGTTACTAAAGTACCATTGTCGACTCTTATGGCTCTATGAACAATATTTTTATCTGTTTTAAATGCAATAATTGGCGTTTCCCCATCTAAGACACTTTGATATACGTCATCAAAACTGACATATTTAATAATGATAAACTCACCCGTTTTAATCGTAGGTTCCATCGAACCTGATCCTACTACAGAATAGGAATGATTAAAAATTTTAACATACTTATTTTGCTGGACAGCTAAGGTTCCCATCACTAATAACAAAATGGAGGACAAAAAGAAAAATACCGTTAAGACAGTCATCGCTATTTTAAATGTTTTTTTCATAATCATTTATCAAATAGTGAAGGCTTTGTTTCTTTAGGTTTCTCTTCAAGCCCATTTTTTTTCAGTTCAAGTATGTCTTTTTTACTGTTCTTTTCAATATCCTGCAGTTCTTTTTCTTTTCGTTTAGCCAGTTGAAGTTTCAGTCTTTCAAAGTCTTTACGTAATCTCTCTTGTTCCTTTTCTCTTTGAAGTTTCAATTTCTTTAGAGATTTTTCCTGTTCAGCCTTTAACTTTTTCTTCAATTGTTGGACAGCTTGACGGTAGTTTGCTTTTGCTTTACGTTCAGCCATGGTAATGGCCTGTTTTTCTTCTCTTTCCAGCTGTTTTATGTCTTTTGCGTGTTCTTTTTCAAGCACTTGTTTTTGCTGCTCAAAATGACGATCTAAGGTTGCTATTTTCGCATCAATGCCCTTATTAAGGTGTTCTCTTAAGGCATCCAACATAGATTGATTGTTTAATTCGTGTTTTTCTTGTTCCGCTTTGATTACATCATCCACACGTTTGCGCTCAACAGCTAATGCCTCACGATTTTTCCCAACAATTGCTAGATTATCTGCGAGCAGTTGTTGTTCTTTAATTGCCAGTTCTTTTTCCTCTTTTAGTTTAGCCTCAACTTCTAGTGATGAAGCTTCATCGAGTGCTTTTTTATCAAGCATTTGGAGTAATCTTTGATTTGCTGTCTCAATCTCTTTCATCAGCTTTTTTTCAAGTCTGATCGCATTATTGTAATCAACTTCTTTTGTTTCACGTATGATTCTTGCGATTTTCGCTTTGTCTTTTTGATCTGCTAAATGCTTTTCAACGTCATCGTCTTTGACAAGTCTCGAAAATATGTCTTCATTCGATTCCAACTCGAAATGATGTTGAAAGATTGCATTAGAGATCCCTATCGTATCCCTAAGTGCTCTTTTTAAACCGACCTCATAAGTAGAACTTCTTTCAATCTCCTCTTCGACATGCTTTTTGAATACCTTTAGATTTTCTTGCAGGTAGTATTGATTGATACGTTCATCTTCGACAACGATAGGCTCTGGCGTGTCTACTTGGTCTTTAATGTTGATTGACGAATGTTTAAAGGCTTTTTTCACCGTTTCCTTTGTAACCACTTTATCATATGCATCTTTATGGATGCCTTGATTAAATGCTATGGCTGAAAAAGTATTTAACGCCAATTTTTCTATAGATTCTTGGTAGATATCACTAATTCTCAAATCCTGTTCCCTGACAGTCACGTCGTAAGCAAGGGTGTTATATCGGTCTAAAAACAGCCAAAGCATATAGCAGTTTTTAAAATCTACGTTTTTAAGCATGACGTTTGTTTGCATAATTGGTGGAATAACCTTTTTTTCTCCCTTTAATAGTTCCATAAAGGCGGAACTCTTAATGGAAGAAACACGTTTAGAAAGATAGGCAACTCTAGACAAAATACCTTGATTGTATTGGTTGATTGATTTATCTTCTAAATCTTCTTTAAACGTAAGATCTATGTTCATTTGAACATCCATATCATCAAAATTAAATTCAGAGACATAATTGAAGTGTTTCTTTTGAAAGGATATAATATTGTCTTTAATTAAATCATGTCTTGTTCTAACAAAAGTAAAAAGACGATCGATGAGCGTCATAATAAATCTGTTTTCATACGTTCCATAGTTAATTTCAACTTCTTCAGTCATAATCTTTTTAGGCATCACAACATCGTCACGTATTTCTTTAATGAATTGAGTGTGGCTTGCGAGGTGTCTGATAGAACTCGCACGAATTTTCTTTGCTTTTTCTATTGCAACAACTTCTTCGTTGTATTTCAAGTTTGATTTTGGGTTTAAAATTATTTTTTCAATACTCGGGAAATAGGATTCAATGGTTTTAATCCAAGTTTCATCAAAGGTCTTTGTCTCTGAGAGACTTTTTTGATAAACAGTGTTTTTCCCCTCTGATAAATTGGCATAAAAATTCTTTGGAAAAGTATGCGACTTTTCCAAAGATTTCATTTCTTGTTCATACGATTGATAAAACTCAGTCAGTTTATCTTGTTGTCTTTTTTTCATGAAATACCACCTAACTCATTTTCTTTAGGTCATTTAAGAATGCAATAGACTCTTTGAAAATATTTTTGCCAAATAATTTGTCTAGGAGCACAAGCAATTCACTGATTTCATCTTGTAAAAAAGGTAAGTTCAGTACTTCAAATTTTCTTAAAATTTTACGCGCAACAAGGTAATCAAGCGCTTCATATTCGGATCCACCTGATGCAACAAAGATTGGCGTAAACAGTTTAATTTGTTTCATGATACGATTACCAAATGTAATTTTAAACTTGGCCGCAATGAAATCATCAAGCTTTGCTAGATTGTCTAAGGCTTTTGGTGAAATAGGATACGTTTCTTGAGCTGTTTGAAACAATGAAATCAAGTATTCGTAGCTCATTTGTATTGGTTCAGTATAAGGTGCATCTACAAACTCTGCTTTTGTATTCATGATGATAGAGGCAGCACGGTCATATACTTTATCTGTGATTGTAAATGTGGAGTCATCCTTATTCGCAGTCCCGACAAACCAAAGATTTTGTGGTACTAATATTTTGCCATCATTTAAGTGTTTAGGATCGTTGGACTGTCTGTCTGAGACAATATCGATTTTCCATTCAGATTCATTAGGCATTTCCATTATGGATAAGAATTCAGCAAAATAATACTCAATACGTGCTAAGTTCAACTCATCTAATACAATAAAGTTTAAGTCTTCGCGATACGTCGTTTCATATAACTCTTTTAAAAAGTCTGTCTCATTAAATTTTTTAGTGAATTCATTCAAATAACCTATCATTTCTGCTCTATCACGCCAAGATGGTTGTACAGAGATAATCGCTGAATCATGCCCGAAAAACTTTCCCATAGCATAGGGTAAAGAGGTTTTCCCTGTACCTGATATACCTTCAAGAATAAGAATCTTCGAAGATGCCATACCAGCAAAATAGGTACGTATCGTTTTTGAATCATAATATAGACCTAATCTGGAAGCTGAGAAGTTTATAAACCTGTTTACCAGTTCAGGTAAACCAACTGTATCTTCCGCAGTCATCTGAATAGAGGTTATCATATTTCGGTACTCATCATCTACTTGAGTTAAGCGAGGGAAACGTGTTGGCCCCACCACTTGAGATTCTTTTTTAGACAAATCTTTTTCTTTTGAGGGCAATTGAGAAGATGCACTAGCACCACCCAATTTAAGCATTAAAATCTTATTTTTTTCATCCGCAAGTTCGACAGTTTTCTGTGTAAGCAATGCCACTTCCTCAAGTAGTTCATCCTTATCCATCTCTGTTTTTACAAACCTTACGTAAGCTCTTAGTAATTGGTAAACCTTAAGCGTTAAGAATACGAGAAAAATCATATTAATCCCAAGGATTATTATGGCAATCAACCAGTCAAGAAAACCAAATTTATTACTGGCAAGTATTAATTTTCGGATGTATTCTGCGATATCATTAAATAATAAATCGGCAAATGCCTCAAAAATTCTTTTGAAAAATTCACCGATGTTTGTAAAAAACTCTCTAATGAAGTCGACATAATAACGAGCAAATTCAATCATCATCCTACCTCAACTATCGTAAATTTCTAATCTTTATTTTTTGTTTTTGTTCATTTCTTCCAAAAGTTCTTTACGAATCTTTTCTTTTTCCGCTTCTAAATCTTTTAGTGAAGCTTCTCTTTCAAGTGCATATTTAGACTCAAGCTTTTCCTTATTCACTGCTAACAAGGTCTTAGTCAATACAAACCCTTGATACCCTAATAAAATGACAACCGGTAAAATAATGAATAAAGCGAAACCAACCGGTGTTTGTAGGTAATTTACAGCACTTCCTAAACTAGGAACTGTACCCGTCTGAATTGCCTTAATGTTATCATAAGACACGATTTGATAATCTTTACCTGAATTATCTTCTCCAACAATGTATTCTGCAGAAAGCGCTGCTTTATCACCTTGTGTAATGACGTAAGTAGGTGTAACTTCTTTTACTCTATGTGTATTGAGTGCAGATATAGACAGATCATAAAAAGTGATGATATCATCTTTTTTCAAACTTTCCTTCTGTTTATCAGATAGAATACGAACAAATAACAAATCACCTTTGTTAAATGAATCATTTTCGTCGCCTTCCATCGAATCACTCAAGACAGGCATGAAGCCTCTTTTAAAAACATTAGCTACATCTTTATTCGATTTCACTTGTAAATTCGCGATTGAAAAAAACAACAAAAACACGATTACAAAATAAAATAAAACATTCCCCACAATTTTAAGTGTCTTAATTAACCCTTTATTTGAATTTTCCATTACATGATTCTCCCTTAATTACGACTTTTACTATTAATATTATATTATAAAAGCACGATGAAATCTAGTGTAAATAATATTGTGGGAATATTGGATAAAAAGAAAGGTTTGCGAATACTCGCAAACCCATTCAATTCATAAATTTAATCTATTACAATTAAGCAGCAACGCCAAATTTTAAGTCGACAAATAGGCTAGTTCCAAAAAGTGCATCAAAGGCATCTGCATCCCAACCTTCAATCCATACTCTGACTGTTACTTGACCATAATAATAATCAGCATTTAAGGTTGCAAACTCACCTGTAGGTGTAGCCAATGTAACCAATTCGATTGAGTTTCCAGTTGCTGTTGTGAAAGTTGGAGCGATAGTTTCAGCAACATAAGCTACTGGATTCCCCTTAGCAATTGCGTAAGAAGCAGCACCAAATTCTGAGCCTGATAAATAAGAATCTGCTGGGGCCGCATTTGAATTGTAAAGAACTGTTTCTGGAGTAGTGCCAAGTGATTCTGATAATTCATAAGTTGAACCTGTTGAGCCAAATACGGATACTCTAGCAGCTTGTCTTGCAGCAACTTTAATGGTTGAACCCGATGTCAACTCAGCTGAAGTGGCATTATTATTCGCGCCCTTAAAAGCGACGTCAACTGGCCAATCAATTGCAGCAGTTTCTCCAAAAGATACATTAGTTAGGGTAATTGTTTTTGCAGTGTTTGATCTAAAATATAGATTAAATTGCACATATTTCCCGCTTAAAGCATCAGCTGGTGTAGAACCATCTTTTAAGAATATATTTTGTCCATTTGGACTTGTAACATCTGAAAACTTAAGTGGATTTACACCATCAACATACATTGCAGATAATCTGTTTTGAATTTGTGATGTAGAAATGACTGTTACCCAGCTTGAAGATGTCGAAATACTTTGTGTACCACTGAAATCACCAAGTGATACTTCAATACCTTCACCTGAAGTGACTTGTCCACTAAATGCTTCCAATGTGGCACTGTTTTGTAGTGTAAACCATGCGAATGTTGATGTGCCTAAAGCAACCACAACAAGCGCCATTGTAATGACGGATAAAACTAATTTTTGCGTTAATTTTTTCATTTTTTTCTCCTCGTTTGTTTTATATTTTTATTTTTATTAAAACCTTAGTCATTTTCGATTGGCATCGCAGTCATGAATTCAAACTGCATTTTAATTTGATCTTTAAATACCGCATCGAAAGCATCCGCATCCCAACCTTCAACCCAAATGTTGATCCTGAATTTGCCGACATAGAAGGGTTTACCCTCACTACTCATTATATCAGTTTCTCTTAAAGATAGTATCTTCGAATTTGTGTTGTCTGGTAAATATGCGTTTAAATCTGTGAACGTTGTTAAATCATACAATGGATTTTCTGTGTCCGTTGGTAATTCAAAGTTTAATTTGTGATACTTTTTGATGAAGTCAACGCCACCATAAGATTTGCCATAACCACGTAAAGCATTCCCGGTTGGATCCCAAACGAATCGCGATATAGGCGGTTGTTCATCTAATGGAACTTCGATAAACGCAATTCTTAAAGCGTCTTTCGCAAAATATGTCCTGGTTTCCCCTTCTAATACGGTATCATTTAATCCATATTGGAAAGTCACAGGCGATCTGTAATTTATGCCTTTTGAAGTGATGAATGTTCCTCTTTTCGGGAGATTATCATAATCCACTTTCGAACTAACATCATTAACCAAATATAAGTCTGTGTATCTGGTTGAAGTCGTTCTAACGTATAGTTCGATTGACATAAAGTTCACATTGGGCTTTGCTTCAAAATCCAAGTTAGCATGGACAAATGGCACAGGCGTGCCGTTAAATGAGAGCCCGTCTTTAGAAGTAAAATCCATCAGTTTGGCATTCTTAATAATGCCATTGATCTGCTCTGTAGAAATCTCACTAGAGTATTGAATGCCATCTAGGGAAAACTGTAAGTTACTATCTAGGGTGGCTGTTAAATGAATCCCGTCAACACGGTTTGATGTTGCGATTGCTACCCAAGCAAATGTAGAGGTTGCCAATGTTACAATTAACACGGCCATTGAAATGATGACGATATATAGTTTTTTAATCATCTAATCACCCAGAATTGAGGACATCAAATTTCATATCGATTTTGATATTCCCACCCTTGAAGTTTGCGTCTGTATCATAACCTTCTATCCACATAAATACGGATATTTTTTTAATTTGATTGACTTGAAGCATCATGATGCGTTCATTGGCAATCAGAGTGTTTGAAACAAATAACCTCGTTTTTGGGAATCCTACTGGATATCCCTTATGATCAATTGGATCTGGCTTCATAAACATGGTTTCTTCTACTTCACCATCCAAATGGTCAACAACCACTAGCAATCTAATGTACTCGTCTAGTCCATCAGTCACTTCCAGAATTGAGATGTTATAAACCAAATCAAGCATCTCATTACCAGAATTTTTCAAATAAAACGTGTACGCAAGATAATCATCTACGTTATCGACATATGCCCCATCTACTTTTCGAGCTTCTTCGATTTTCAAATACGAATAAGTCGTTTCTTGTGAATTAGGTTTTGGATCTGCGTAAAGTCTTGATGTACCATTGTTAAACGTAATGTCTTCAGATAACTGTATACCTTTACTAGTGGCTTCACCAGTACTAGATAAGACAAATGATCCTGTAGACATCCCATAAAAAGTAACAACTCCGAAGCCCAGTGATAAGAGACCAAATATGATAACACCTATTGTTAAAATATTTGCCGATATGGAAGTTGTCTTTTTGACTCCTAACAAGGTTGAAAGTCTCATTCTCACACCCCTCTTGTTTGCTCAAGCTTCATTTGGCCTATTTATTAAAAAAAGCCAACTGTCATTGAGAAATGACAACTGGCTACCATTTACAGGCCCTATAGCTTTGCGTCGCTAGATTTCTCTAGTTTTGCCTTTTGCATATTATTATTACACGTATATCATATCACTAGTCTTTTTTTTTGTCAACAACTACGATTACTTTTTCAACATTGTAGGGACATCTGTCTCTTTAAAGTATATTTTAAAGCTATCAAATGACATTGGACGGGCAAAATAGAACCCTTGAACAATTTTTATTCCATACTCATTGATGGTTTTTAGCATTTCAGGATTTTCAATACCTTCAGAAATAATGGTTTTCTCATTTTTACTAGCGAATTCAACAAGCAAGTTAACAAATCTTGATTTCACGTAAGAGTGTTCTTCATTTAAAAACTCTTTGGAAAGCTTAATTGTATCTAAAGGCATGGTTTCAAGTTTTGCTAAGGTTGCATAGTCTAATCCAAATCCATCTACTGCAAATTGGAATCCAAGCGCTCTTAATTGCGTGATATTTTGTAATACAACTTCATGACGATCAAATAACGCAAATTCAACAATTTCTAAAATGATTTTTTCTGCATTCATTTTATACTTCTTAAGAATGCGTTGGAAATCCACAGCCAATGTTTCATTCAACAGCTGTTTAGGGCTGATGTTAAAAGTAAACTTGATATCCGCCTTTGGAAACACCTGTTTAAACTCATAATAACTTTTAATTAGAGACTCTAAGCCCCATAAACCTACCCAGTAAATGTCCCCAGATTGTTCCATGATATTGATAAACTTGAATGGCGACAATAATCCATGTTCTGGGTGATTCCATCTCAAAAGAGCTTCCACACCATAGATTTGTTCTTTGGTAGTGTCAATAATCGGATGGTAATAGAGTAGAAATTCTTTTTTGGCAATTGCATTTTTAATTTGGTAGTAATAATCTAAAAACTCACCTTCAGTTTGACTCATGTCCTCATTGTAAAGTCTAATTGCATTCCCACCGGTTTTCTTTACAGTATAGTTTGCAAGTTTCAAAGAATTCATTAATTGTTTCGTGTTTTCACCATGCATTGGGAAATAAGCAATCGAGATTGCTGCAGTTAAATTAACTTCTGTAGAGCCAAATAAGGTAATTGATTCATTAATTTGTTCTTGAATTCGACGTGCAAGTTCGTGCGTATCCCCTTGGTCATAATCAATTGGAATAAACACAACGAATATGTCACTTTCATAAAGAGACGCTTTACAGTCTTTTGGCAATACTGAGCGGATTCTTTTTGTGAGTTTATCCATTATTTTTTTCGATTCTTTATCTCCAAATGCTTGAACTATTTCAGAGAACCGGTCTAAATCGATGTAAATCAAACTAAACATCGCGTCTTTACCAACTTTAGAAATATATGAGGCCAAAAGGCTGTTCATTGCACTTCTGGAAATAACGCCTTCGACCATAATTGAGCGTTCTTCTTTCCACTTACGCTCATTATAGCGAACATTGATGAATAAGAAATACGCCAACGCTGCTGTTAAAAACAAAATAAATAAGAATATAACGACCGCAGTGGTCGGATTGATATCATTCATACGTTCACCTCTTCTTCGTTAGGAGCGGAGCGCTCTTTTCTATATTATATGCTTTTATGATAGAGATTGCATCATCAAGTTTCATCGCTTTACCAATGTAATACCCTTGTATGATGTTACAACCAGACCTTTGTAAAAACTTAAATTGCTTATCGTCTTCTACGCCTTCAGCAATCACACTTAAATTCAAATTCTTTGAAAGTGAAATGATCATATTGATGATGGCCTTAGAATGCTTATCCGAATTAGAGTACTTTGTGAACTCTTTATCGATTTTTATCGCATCAATTGGCAGTTCTTTCAAGTATAAAAGGGAGCTATATCCAGTGCCAAAGTCATCAAGATGAATATCAAAGCCTTTGGTTTGTAACAGTTTAAGCTTTTCAATAATCATATCAAACGATGTCATTAAAAACGTTTCAGTAATTTCAATTGAGATACTGTGTTCTTTGAGCTCATATCGATTAAATGCGTTTGAGATTTCTGCAACAAACCCTGCTTGAAGGATTTGAACGGGTGAAATGTTCATTGAAATTTTAATGTTATAAGGTTCTAGTATCTTCGCCATCTTGAATGTTTCTTCCATAACGATACGTCCAATGTCGATGATCATATTGTTGTTTTCTGCAATTTCAATAAACTCAGCAGGTGAATCGAGTTTGTATTTAGGGTTATCCCATCTAACCAAAGCCTCAAATCCAACGATACGTTCTTCATCTAGCGAATATTGTGGCTGTAAAAACATCACAAATTCTTTTCGGTCAATGGCAGTAATCATGTCTGTTTCAATAACTTGCCTTCTGGATAAACTTTGCCCGAATGTGATGTCATAAACCACAGGTTTTTGAGAATGCAACCCCAAAGAACGATTTAAAGCCAATATGGTGTTATCATAGATTTTGTCATCATTCAATTCTGAGTATTGTTCTTGATCAATGTTAAACTGTCCAATTCTAAACTGAAGTGCAAATCTGTTTTTATCAATGTCAATCGGCTTTTCAAACTTAGCCAATAAACGTTCACCCCAAAGATCAATCTCTGAATAGGTAGGTAAGTTTTGAAACAATACTGCAAAACGATCAAAGGATATTTGATACAGTTTTCCCTCAAGTTTACCAAACGTTTCTTTGGTGTTTTTAGCGACATATTCTAACACTTCAGAAGCGAGCGTCTCACCAATAACTTTTGTGATATCTCCAAATTTAAAGATGGTGAATATCACCAAACTGTTACGATGTCTGATTAATTTAGCATCCCCCAACAATGCTTTAAGGTCTGCTTTTAAGTAATTCATGTTCGGTTCGTGTGTGATTGGGTGATAAAACGCAATCTCCCGGTGATACTTATACGTTTCTTCTAATTTTGTAATATCATCGCCAATTAAAGCATAACTAAATGCATACCTAACAGGAATGAACCTGATATATTTATCTCCATCTGGATCATTAAAGATACAAACGAAAGGCTCCTGTTTGGTAATACGTTCTTTAATGTCTACTAGTTGGTCTCTTGTTTGAAAATCTGATAGGTTTTTAAAAGTTTTAAATTGCTTGAACATTCTTTTGAAACTCTTATTGTAGTAATAGATTTTACCATTTGGCCTTACTTTAACAATAACAGGTTTGATATAGTAATGTATCATTCGAGCAGATTCAATGTCTTCGTTTTTCAATGACAACAATCGATAAAGAATGACCAATGCCATAATAAATAAGATGAAGATGGCTATAAACGCAAAGAGTAACGAGTTTGTCAAATAATTCATCGTTGAAAGTAATACTGTCGTTTTAACGGCTTGTCCAAAGAAAACAACATTCTCAGAATCAATGCTTTTTAGTCTATTGTATGCAAAAAAGCTATTTTGATCAAAAATGTTCATTTCGTATACATCTTGTTCTTTTTGATTGAGATTCAAATCTTCAAAAAATGCAGTTCTATTCGCTTGGCTAATTTTGGACCCAAGTTGAAAAGTAGACATTTCTTCTTTTTCATCATAGTAAACATACCCATCTTTATGAAAAAGGACAAACCTATTTTCAATCGAATTATAAGGTGCCAAAATGGTTTCGAAAAACACTTTAGCTTCAATTAAGACAACATAGCCTTCATGCTCAAATGACACATAAATCTTCTCATCTGTTTGGCCTTCTAAAATGAGCGTTAGAGGATAAAAAGACATTGGTCTATTGTAATAAGTGTTTTGCTTATAAGCCGGTGCATATGGGTAAATCGTATCATTTATTTCATAGCCGATATCCGTTTTTTTAGCGATTACATCATAACTATTTAAGGCATTTAAATTCGAGATAACGTCTAAATCCTTTTCAATAAAATCATCCACGTAATCATCAAATGTATCTTTCGTTCTATTCAACGATACTTCCAGTTGTGTGGAAACGCCAATGTTATAGCTGGATAAGTTTTCAATTGCTTTGCCTTTAATGTAGTTATTCGTAATAATGCCATAAAAAACGATTAAAATCGTCGAGAGAACGAGAAAGAAAATGCCGAAAATTGTGAATAATTTGATGTTATATTGGCGCATGCAATTCCTTCTTTCAAAAAGTATTAAAAGGCTTTTTCTGCTACTATTTATCACAAGAAAAAGCTAACTGTTAGATTAGTTAGTTAACATTTATATCATTATTATACCATTGAATAAAAAAATTGCACCCATTTATCACAAAAAGGGTGCAACCATTCAATGATTGGTTTAAGGATGTTTTGAAACAAGAATACTATGAATCATTAACCCACTCTTATGCGCTTTAAAAGAACATAGATGTTTGCCTTCTTCTAAAAGGATGAAGGGATTAACGGTCTGTTTATTGCCCAATGTCCCATGAGTTGTAATGGTAGACTTATACATTTTATCTACTAAAACAGAAAATGGAATTTGTGCCAATCTGTCATCTGGTGAACTGATTTCAAATTCAAAAATATATTTTCCATACGATTTCACTTCTAAACCAAAACTAACGATTCCATCTTTGTCGAGTTTGATTTGAGTGTCATTAATAGAGATTTGATCATTCAAATAAAGTAGTTTATCAAACTGTAATTTGGCATGATCTTTTGGATCATCCGAGATGAAAATAAGCTTATCGTTATCTAAAATTCCATAGTCTTGATTGTCAATTGCAATTTCTCTTTTAATGTTCGTAAACAAATAGGTGTTTTGTTCACGATGATTGAAGACTGTCAAGAGCACGCTATTCGCACTTTTCTTTAGTGTTACTAAATCGCCTTTTGACGCTTTAAAATCAACTGTAAAATGGTTTTTAACATCCAACACGTAATGTCCGATTTTAGGATCGAATGTATCCAAATGTTTACCATTAATTTTCACACTATCTAAATATGGTAAATAAAAATGGGTTTTCAAAGGGGTAAATTCAAGCCCGTATAGTCTTCTGAACGCATCGGTTTCTGTCAAAAATTGTGCGATATTTTTCCCTACTTTTTGAAGTTGAGCGCGCATTAAAGTTTGATTTTTCAAACTTTCGAGTGTGTTATCGTTGTTTGAGTTTAACGTTGCATCCGTCGTTACCATATACAAATCATTTTGAGCACGAATCATTGCTTTTGTATTAGACATACTTTCGGTCTCGTTTTCATCGTTCATAGAGGCCCACCAATCTGTCATGATGATGCCTTTGAATCCAAATTCATCTCTGATAATCGTCGTGTTCAAGTCATAATTTGAAGCAGACCAAATACCGTTTACTGGATTATAGGCTGTCATGATTGATTGTGCTTTACCTTCTTTAATTGCAATTTCAAACCCTCTTAGATAGATTTCTCTTAACGCTCTTTCCGAAACAACTGAATCTACCTTTGTACGGAATGATTCTTGATTATTCGCAGCCAAGTGTTTAAGGGTTCCACTGACTCCGGCTTTCTTTAAGCCACGAATCACAGATTTGGCAATGTGTCCCGTAACAAAAGGGTCTTCTGAAAAGTATTCGAAGTTTCTGCCACAAAGCGGGTGTCTTTGAATGTTAATGCCCGGTCCTAACAAAACATCGATGTTATAATTTCTCAACTCAAGACCAAGCGCATAGTAAAGTGCTTCTACCAATGTTTCATTAAAACTAGCTGCCAAAAGCGTACCATTAGGAAGACTTGTCGCTAGAAATCCTGAATCCATTCTGATGCCTGATGGGCCATCAGCACAACAAGCAATCGGGAATCCATAGTGCTTTAATCCCTCAGAAACTCCGCCAAATGCACTGGCTGTACCCGGTGTGACTTTAGGACCTGACATACCTTCTCCTCTTGTTAATTGTGCCAATTCTTCATCGGACAGTTGAGAAATGAAGGCTTCGAGTGTTACTCTCTTTTGATAGACATCGAACAGCGTTCTTTTTTGAATACACGTATTCTCGTGTGTGACGCCCAATTGTTCTAAAATGCGCTTGTCTAAATCAATCGTTCTTACTGGGGTTTTTTCAAGTTTAGGGACTCGAATCCCATTTTCAAACACAGCTTTCAAGCGGTTATATGATTTAACTGGTCTTAAAGCCTCTTTGGCTTTAAAAATACACTCATTTTCAATTGAGTTAAATGAATAAGTCTTTATGACATCTCGAATATTCTTCGATATATGGATGTGGTAAATGCCTTTTTCAAGTACATAGCTCGACGGAAATCCTGTTAGCCCTAGTTCGTCATATGAGGCAAAATCATATTTGTTAAACTCAAAATAAAGTCTTTCAGTTTGGTTCACATCTAGTAGTGGTGTTTTTTGAAATCCAACTAGCGTTAACGTTGGTTTCCCCAAAAGCCCGTTTGGAGCCTCTATGAATATGAAAACAATTTCTTTGGCTTTAAATGGACCAAGATTTTTTACATCAACCTCAAATGAAAAATTATCGACGTCAGCCTTTTTTACCTCATACTCAAATCTGCTGTAAGATAACCCTGAGCCGAACGGGAATCTAACAGCCTTTTGATTGAAAGTTTCAAAGTAACGATACCCTACATAGATATCTTCTTCATAGTAGTTTTCCTTAGCGTTACCAAAATTCTTATGGGCATAATGATCTTCTATCTTTTTAGCAATGGTCATAGGCAACTTACCTGAAGGGGTATAAACGCCTGTTAATACATCACTAACCGCTCTGCCACCTTCTTCACCACCGTGCCACACGTATAAACATGCTGATATTTGATATTTGTCTAAAAATGACATGTCAATTGGATTGCCAACATTTAATACAACCGTTGTCTTAGCAAATGCATTAGAAACTTTTTCGAGCATTTGTTCTTCAAATTCACTTAAATAGTAACTTCCCTGATCAAGCGTATTGTCTTTATCTTCGCCCGCCGTTCGACCAATAATGATGACTGCTTGATTAGAAAATGCCTGTGCTTGTAACAAAACTTCTTCAGATAATGCCATTTCCGTTTGACTCCACGGTTCTGTTGCCCAGCGCCCTAAACCAGCATTAAATGGGTGGTCTTTCTGCCAATCTTGATAAACACTTAATAACGTTTCATTAATGGTAACATATGGGCTCTCTTTTAGCGCTTCAATAATGGAGGTCACACAAGAAACATTGACTAATCCACCTGAGCCGGTTCCACTTTTATAATAATCCAACTGAATTCGGCCAAACACATTAATTTTGTTTGAAAGTGGTAAAGCATCCTCGTTTTTAAGTAATACAATCCCTTCAGTGGCTGCGAATCTTGATAAATCTTTTAATCCTTCAAGCGGCACTTGTCTTTTCAATTTTAAGAAATCTAAGTAGTTTTTCATGAATGGTCCTCTTCGGTTGATGAATTAATGAGTAGTTTATGACTGAATAAGTCCATTAAATAAGCACCAATTGGCGCGGTAAACAGGATAGATACTACCGCAACTGTTAGTATTTCTGGTCCTTTATCAAATCCCATTTGAAGCGGAATCGCACCTATAGATGCTTGAACGGTTGCTTTAGGCATATAAGAGATAAGAACGAATGTCTTCTCTTTTAGTGAAAGTTTGGTTGTACTGGTTGATACAACAACCCCTATGCTTCTAATCACCAAAACAAATACGATCAACAAAACGGCAGTCAGTCCAACACTTTTTAAGGTAGATAAATCTAGCAAAGCGCCAATTAAAATGAACAATAGCATTTCTGCAAATACCCAAATCTTTTCATATTTTTTAAGCAGCCTTTTAGCAAGTATTTCATAGTCTTTTAGAATCATGATGCCCAAACTTAAAATCGCTAATAACCCACTATACTCAATGAATTGTTTTTCAAAGCCCAATAGTAGAAACGAAATGGCCAATATGATTAACACTTTTACAGTATCACGCATGTGATATTGTTTGAAAAACTTAGTTAGTAAAAACCCAATGACTAATCCTAATCCAATGCCAATAAAGATTTGAAAGGGAAAGATAATGAGTGATTGTGGTTCAAAATGATCGGTTTGTTTAAACGAAATGCTCAAGCTAAACAATAAGATTACAAAGATATCATCTGCAGATGCACCTGCCATGACCATTTGAGGCACTTTATGTTCTTGTCCGATGTGGTTATCAATAAGGTCAATCATTCTCGGTACAATTACAGCAGGTGAAACCGCTGCAAGTATGGTTCCAAGCATAAAAGCATCGATCCATGACCAATTTAGAAACTGGGTAGCAAATACAAGGGTTGCCATAATCTCAAAAGTGGCAGGCAAGAATGTTAGTAATAATGCGCCTAGGCCATTTTCTTTAAGTTCATTGATACGTAACATCAACCCTGCTCTAAGTAATATAACAACAAGCGCGACGGTTCTGAGTTCACTAGAAATATCTAAAATGGAAGCATCAATCAAGTTAAGCACAAAAGGCCCAAGTATGATGCCCGTTAAAACAAAGCCTATTAAAGCAGGTATTTTGATTAATTTAAAAACGTAAGCGAGCAAAAGCCCTAATAACAACATATATGAAAGCGAAAGTAACATAAGTCCCTCCAATTTAAAAAAAAAGCCTACAACAAAAAATGTTGTAGAAGTCATTAGCCATTCAGGCGGTTTTAGCGTATGCTATGGGAGCACTTCATTCCCAACAATAGAATAGAACTTTTTTGACTATTTGTCAATCCAAAAGTGGCTAAATTACGTAGTTTCGAAACACTATTGTTTATTCAAAATAATGGTATAATGTAAGTAATTAAGGAGGACTTATGATGGAAGAAAGATTAATGAAGCTTAAACGTTTTAACATGATTATGGGTGGTTTACACCTTGTCCAAGGCATCATGATGTTGTTTTTGGCATCGACAGTCATTCAAAAAATCAGTGAGTTTAAACCAAGTGTTACACAGTTTTATATTTTTTACAACCCCGAAACTCAAGCACTCGAAGTAACAAGCAGAGTGCTATTCGAATTGCCATTTGGTGTTTTGGTTGCCATATTCTTACTGCTTTCAGCTTTGGCACATGCCATTATTTCCATTCCAAAGAAGACTAACCAAATTTATAATAATGATCTTCAAATCGGAATTAATAAGTTTAGATGGTTTGAATATGCACTTTCAAGTTCAGTGATGATTGTTTTAATCGCTACTTTGTTTGGTGTTTATGACATCGCAACCCTTCTTTTGATTTTCATCGTGAATGCGTCAATGAACCTATTCGGTCTAGACATGGAATTGTTAAACGCCGGTATGGATAAGAAGAAAGTAAAATGGGGGCCATTTATTTACGGATCATTTGCGGGAATTGCACCGTGGGTAGTCATTCTGCTTTATATGTTTGGTACTGGCAATCTTGATCAAGTGCCATGGTTTGTTTGGGCAATCGTTGGGACTTACTTTGTCGCTTTCAACACTTTCCCTATTAACATGATTTTACAATACTTAAAAATAGGCAAATGGGCAGATTATTTATATGGTGAAAGAGTCTATATCATTTTAAGTTTGGTCGCTAAGTCTATTTTAGCTTGGTTGGTATTATTTGGTGCAATGCAACCTTAAAAAGTGATTATATTTAGATAAAAATAGAGCAACTCATTCGAGTTGCTCTTTTTACTTATCTTTTTGTTCTAGTACACTCTTATATCCGCCATTACCATATCTAATACAGGTGGAAATTCTTGAAAGCGTGGTGGATGAGATTTGTGTATCTTTAATAATTTGATCATAAGTTTTGCCTGCCAATAATAACTTAGCAGCATGCAGTCTCTGCGTCATCGCATCAAGTTCCTTTTTGGTCAATAAATCATCAAAAAAAGCTTCACATTGTTTGATATCTTTCAATGCTAATATCGCTTCAAATAATTCAATTTTCGACTGACTTTTGATCTCCATAATGCACCCTTAACCTAGATACTTATTTAAACGCTCCATTTGGTCATTAATATTATCTATGTATTCATTAAAGATGATACTAGAATTCTCCATAAAAAGCAATCGTTGTGAGACTGCTTTAGCAAAAGACATATCGTGTGTGACGATCAAAATGGTCATGCCACTGTTTTTTAACTTCATGATAATGTTTGTTAAATCATTAACCGATTCTCTATCCAGTGCTGAAGTGGGTTCATCAAATAATATAAGCTTCGGATTTGTCAATAACGCTCTTAATATAGCGACACGCTGTTTTTGTCCACCAGATAATTCTGAAGGATAACTATCGACTTTATCGCTTAAATTAAACTCGTTTAACCAATAGGCCATTTCTGTAAGCACTGTTTTTTTATCTTGTTTAAAAACTTTTAGTGGGGCTAGCAACAAATTGTCTTTCACACTTAAATGATCAAACAGTCCAAAGTCTTGAAAAATAAACTGAACTTTTTTATAAAGGTCTCTTTTGATTGCAGCACTTGAACTTGTAACCTCAACATCAAATAACCGGATGGTACCAAAATCTTTTTTTTCTAAGTTGGATATCAAGCGAAGCAATGTAGATTTGCCTGAGCCAGATGGGCCAATAATAGAGACAATTTCTCCAGATAGAACATCAAATGAAACGTCTTTAACAGCGAGGGTTTCTTTAAATTTTTTAGTTAACTTTTCTACACTTAAAATGGTCATATAACTACCTATAAAATGCTTTCTTCTTTTCATTTTTTTTAAACAGATACACGATTGCATAAGTAAGGACTAAATAGATTATTGCTGCTAAAAAATAGGCTTCTACTCTAAAATCACGTGCGACGGTATCTTTTGTATTTCTCATTAAATCAGAAATGGCTACGGCACTTACGAGTGCAGTATCTTTGATCAGCGTAATGGTTTCATTAGCGATTGAAGGTAATGTTTTCTTAATGGTTTGAGGCAACACAACGTAAATAAAAGTTTGTGATTTCGAAAGAGATAAGACGGAAGCTGCCTCGTATTGATTTTTCGCAATAGCATTCATACCTCCTCTAAATATTTCGATAAAATAAGCAGTGTAATTAATGATAAATGTGATGACTGCACCCAGTATTTCTGGCATTAAGAAAAATTCGCCAAACAATATCGGTAACCCATATACGACAAAAAACAGTTGTAATAGTAGCGGTGTGCCTCTAATAATCCAAGTGTAAAAATCTAATAACCGCCCAATTAGTTTTAAGTTTGTGTTTTTTAGCATCGCGAGCAACAAACCTAATGGGATTGAAAACACCCACGTTAAAGCAAAAACTGTTAGAGTGACTTTCGTCCCCTCTAACAAGTTATTGGCGATTAAACCAAAGTAAGTCATTAGTCTCTAACAAACAAGTCTACACCGAAATACTTGATTGATAATTCAGTGATCGTCCCATCTTCATATAACTCATCGATAATCTCATCAATACGTGCACTAAGTTTCTCATCCCCTAAACGGAATCCCACACCATATTGTTCACTACCAATAATCTCAGTACCAATCGAATAACCTTCAGTTTCTTTTAACACTTTATATCTCGCATAGATTTCATCTACAATAACCGCATCAACCTGTCCTGCATTTAACGCAAGCATCGCTTCAGCACTGGTGTTATACTTTTTAACAGCTTCAACACCATTCATGATCACTTGATTTTTAGCTGTTGCAATATCAGCGCTAGATTGATTTTCAACACCAATATTCTTACCCTCTAAGTCAGCAATCGTGTTAATGTTGCTTGTGGTTTTCGCAATAATGATTAAATTATTGTCGAAATATGGGTTTGAGAAAGTCATTTCAAGTTTTCTTTCTTCGGTAATCGTTAATCCATTCCACACCGCATCAATCTTTTTAGATTTTAATTCAAGAACTTTTGCATCCCAATCAATGTATCTGGTTTCAAGCTTTACGCCTAGTTTTTCCATCACTGCTTCTGCGAGTTCAATGTCAAAACCTGTCGCTTTTCCATTTTCTGTATAACCCATCGGTGGAAAGTCTGTAAAGCCAACAACAAAGGTCTCTTTATCCAAGATATATTCTAAATCTGTTTTGGACGACTGACATCCAACTAGGCTAACTGTAGCCAATACCATTAAAACTAATACTGCTAATTTTCTCATTTTTAGTCTCCTTTTATTTAACTGTGATTTCATTATACTTTATCACACTAAAGTAGTAAAGACTAAAACGTATGAAAATGTTTTCATGTGTTTTACATGGTTTTTTAGTATTTATACTAAGAAAAAAACGCCCTTTTATAAGCGTTATCTCCTTAATACGATTTTTGGATGGTATGAAGTTTATTAACAGTATTTTGAGTATGGTTTTGTTGCCATATGCTTTTTAACAATTTAAGAAAATACTCACTATCTTGAGCACCAGATATGCCATACTCACCATCAATGACATAAAAGGGGACCCCTTGAATGCCTATTTGTTTTGATAATTGTTTATTTGCCTCAACGTTTTTTGAATAACGATCGGATGTCATCACTTCTTTGACCATCTCTATTGGAAGGTCGGCTTTCTCTGCTATGTCATAAAGATTATCTTTTAAAGCAATATTGATGCCTTGTTCAAAATATGCTTTCATGATGAGTTCAAACACAACGTCCTCTTTATCCATGGTTTTTGCAAAAGCCATTAGACGGTGCGCATCTAGTGTATTAGTAAAACAAATATGATTGTATGAAAAATCTAGACCTTCTTCTTTAGCGATGGCCTCATAGATTCTGAAAATCTTTAAAGTTTCCTCTAATGTAATGTCATGACGTCTACTATAGCACTCTGTTGGTGATAACTTCATAAAGGTAGGCATTTCTTTATTAACTTGATAAGGTTGATAGGTAATTTTGACTTCGTTATTGTGATCAAACTGTTCTAATGCTTTTTTTAGTCTTTTATGCCCTATATAGCAAAAAGGGCAGCCAAAGTCATACCAAATTTCTATGTTCATAATCATCACCCTTTCTCATAAAAAGTATATCAACTATCTATTCAAAATGCACATTATCTGCTTAAAAAAACACTGTTTGACAGTGTTTATTTAAGTAAATGTAGATAGGATTCATACCCTTCTTTTATCATATCTTCTTTTGGAATGAACCTTAAGGATGCGCTATTGATACAATACCTTAATCCTCCTGATTGTTTGGGTCCATCGTCAAAAACATGACCCAAATGAATATCCGACGCTTCAGATTTAACCTCTACTCTAATCATAAAATGCGAATAATCTGGCTTTTCTTTTACGGTGTTTGTCTCAATTGGTTTTGCAAAACTTGGCCATCCACACCCAGCATCAAATTTGTCTTTAGATGAAAATAGTGGTTTTCCGTCTAGAATATCAACGTATATGCCTTCTCGAAACTCTTGGTCATAGGCATTATCAAAGGGGGGTTCTGTATAACCTTCTAGCGCTACTTTTCTTTGCAGTTCAGTTAATTGAGTGTTGTTGTTTTTCATAGTTTATCTCCTTAAATATAATTGGCATTTTCAAAATGACCTTTTTTATCAATGATGTCATTGACATCCATCTCGACACAATCCATAATAGCTTCTTGATTAATAAGGCCATATATGTGAGGATAAAACAATTTATTGTTATTCTTATCTTCAAATTTGACTGGACTTATTAAAAGCTCTGTGTCGATCCAAATTGAAAGCAATCCATCATGAAACTTATCAATGATACGATAAGCAAGTTCAACAGTGGTTGCATGAATAAACCCATCTTTCATTAGTGTCTCACCGATCCATTTTGTTTTTTTATAATCTTTTTTCGGCATCGTAACTAAAATTTTCATCGAAACTCCTTTATCAAAAAATAAAACAGGTTACCCTGTTTATTTAATCTTACATGTGTTAATACCAAAAATCTTATAAAGACCACAAAAGCTAAACAATGCAGTTAACACCATCATAGCTGCCATCGCAAATAAAGCGATACCTAACCATAGGATAGACTCAATTAAAAGCGCCCCTGTTATCACGAATACTAGGGCTAAAATATAACGAATCATTTTATCCATTGAACCTACATTTTGATTTAATTTCATACGAATACCCCCTTCTTGACTTTATTATATCTAAAACAATCAAAAAGGTTAAACGGATTGCTTATAAATCAATGACTTGGTATCCAGATGCTTTTAAAAGACGATTCATCACCGCATAACTAACTTCATCGGTTTGATTGTAGTAAATATAGATTTTGTCGATATGCCACTCATCCATATCCCTTAAGGAAGTAAAAATATTTCTGGCAATTTCATTAGAGTTGTTTACATTCCCTATCAGTCTGAGTCTAAAATCTTTAAAAACGTGTTCATATTGATTGGGACATATAACAGCCATTTTAAGGTTTGAATCCTTTTGAGCTTTAACATAGTTGAGAGCCTTGATTAAGTTCCCCTGTAATAACACCACATCCCCTTTAGGTTTATAGTGCGTATATTTCATACCAGGCGATTTGACTTGTTCTGTTGGCTTAGTGTTCGAAAGATCTTCAACTTTATAACCTAACACCGTTTCAATCATGGTTTTTGTAATTGCGCCAGGTCTCAATATCGTTGGTTTAGCAGTCACATCAATCACGGTTGATTCTAATCCGATGATGCTTTGTCCTCCGTCGATTACAGCATCAACTCTGCCATCAAAATCCTCATACACATGTTTGAATTCTGTAGAGGAAGGTCTACCTGAAATATTAGCCGATGGTGCCGCAATAGGTAGTTTTGCACCTTCAATCAGTTTTAAGGCAACTGGGTGATTGGGCATACGTATGGCCACAGTATCTAAGCCACCCGTTGTTTCTTTTGGAATGACCTCTGTCTTATTTAAAATGAATGTGATTGGACCTGGCCAAAAATGCGCCATCAGGTTCAATGCATCACTAGAAATATCTTTTGCATATAAAAACACATCACTCGCTCTTGCGATATGGACAATAAGTGGATTGTCCGATGGTCGTCCTTTTGCTTCATATATTGCTTTAGCAGAGACTGGATTTAAGGCGTTACCACCTAAACCATAAACAGTTTCAGTTGGAAAAACAACCAATTTATTGTCATTTAAAAGTTCTTTCAAAGATTTTATTTTATCAGGATTATCAAGATCCTTAGTTTGATATACAATCGTTTTCATGTTCGTCCTCTTATGTTTTAATTAAACATATGAATTATACCACTTTTACACCACTTAATAAAGGTTAACTCTAAAAATGCTATACTTATATTCTAATGATTTTTCATTGACATTACGAATAGGTATTTGCTAAAATGAATGAGTATCTTAAAACACTTTCTATTTTTTAAGACTGAACAAGCGGCAATCCCTTTGGATTGTGCAGCCGGGCCTTTGGGCAACAGAAACCTTTAGTATCTGTGGGACAGCACCCCAGATATTTTTTATTTTAAAGGAGTATTTATGAAAAAAATCATCGAACGAGTAATCCTAATAAGTCTTGGTTTAAATGTTATGCTTGCGGCACTAAAACTCTCGTTTGGCTATTTGGGCCATTCCTCAAGTTTAGTCAGTGATGGGTATAACTCCCTTTCTGATGTTTTGGTCAGCATCACACTGTTTGTTTTCATCAAAGTTGCTCATAAGGGGCCTGATGCAAATCATCCCTATGGCCACGAAAAATACGAAGCTCTAGTTTACTTCATGTTAGGTCTTTTATTGTTTTTTACTGGTGGATGGATTGGAGTTGAAGCTGTGTTTAGTTTCTTCTTTCATCGTTTAGATACTTCCTCAATCGTCAAACCAGAATTATATACCATTTATGTTGCGATTACAGCAATATTCATCAAGGTGGTTCTTTATAGAATCAATAGCAAAACAGCCAAAAAATATAAATCCCCTTCTTTGAAGGCAGATGCAATGAATCATTTATTTGATGTTATTGCCACGACATTTAGTTTAATTAGTATCGTCTTGTCACAGTTTGATTTATGGTATGTTGAATACTTTGCTTCCGTTTTAATTGGCATCATCATCATAAAAACAAGCTTATCCATTCTTAAAGATGCTGTATCATTTTTAGTAGATGAGGCACCCAGTCAACTCACTGTATCTGCAATTGAACAAACCGTTTTATCTGTAAATGGCGTTTTATCTATTGATGACTTAAAAGTTAGAATGCATGTTAAAAACTTATATGTTGACGTCGAAATCAGTGTAGATAAAAAACTCGATTTAGAGTCTGCTCATGAGATTTCAGAAGGCGTTCATGATTTGGTTGAGTCCAAGCATGATGTCATCCATTGCATGGTACATGTTAACCCACAATAATAAAGGATTGTTCATTTTCGAACAATCCTTTTTATTTAAGCAGGTATTACAGCTCCGCCATAGCGAGTGGTAATAAACGCTTTTATGGTTTCAGAAGACAGCACCTCTATCAATGCTTTAATTTTAAGATCGTCTTCTGTCCCTTTTCTTACTGCCAGTACATTGACAAATGGGTTATCTTCTGCGCTTTCAACATAGAGCCGCTCGCTTACAGATAGATTGCCTTCTAATGCATAATTGCCGTTGATAAAGATAAAGGCGCCTTCTTTATTTTTTTGTGCTTGTACCAACAAGGCTGCTTCGATGATTTGAAAGCTAAAATTAACCTTCTTTGACTCGATGGCTTCTTCTGGATCATGATAGGTGTTTTCAGAATTGAATCCTTCTTTGGCTGTAACGAGTTCTAGGTTCACTAGAAATTGAATGATTCTACCATAATCAGAGGCGTTGTCACTAATAATGATTTTATCCCCATCTGAAAGCGTATCAAGCGTTGATTTATTTGACCCATATAGCCCAATAGGTTCAATATGTACACCTAGAACACTGATCAATTGTTTAGTAGAGTCAACGCTTTGATTGAATGCGTTCAAATAGGGTAGATGCTGAAAGTAATTAGCATCTGCAGAACCATTAGATACGGCCGGATTTCCTATGCTATAATCCGAAATGACTGTGATATCTAGGGTATATCCGCGTTCATTTAATAGTGGAATGGCTTCGATTAAAACTTCTTCGTGTGGCACTGAAGTAGCCACAATCTTGATGACTTCATAGTCGTTTTTATGACACCCATACAAACTAATAAGTGTGAGTGTTAATACTAAAGTTGTTATGATTTTTTTCATGTTTTTCTTCCTATCTTTTATCTATTTTTTTAACGGCATAATCGCCGATTATTTGAATGAATAATACAATTACTAAGAGTAATACCACTGATACATACATCATATCGTAATCCATAGTGAGTGCCCTTCTTCTTGCTAAATCTCCCAGTCCGCCAGCCCCTACTGCGCCAGCAGCTGCAATAAAGCCAACCAATGATACCATCGTAACGGTAAAACCGGCAATTAGGCTCGGAAGCGATTCTTTGATCAACAACACAATAAATGTTGTCCGGTTAGCACCCATAGCCTTAATGGCTTCAATATGTCCCTTTGGAATTTCTTTTAAAGCGTTATAGATGATTCTACCGTAAAAGGGGCCCGCACTGAGTACCAGTGCCGGAATTGCGGCCTTGGGTCCCAACATTGTGTTCATGATTAAAACCGTAAATGGAATGAGTATAATCATTAATATAATGAATGGAATCGATCTGAAAATGTCAATCACAACCCCAAATGTTTTATGTGCAACATAGCCTTTTCTTGTCTCACTTGTTTCAGTAAAATAGAGCACCAAACCAATAAATAGACCGAAAATCAAGACCAATCCCCCGGTTGTAAACAACAACATAAGAGTATCTTTAAATGCCTCAGTGATCACGGTTTTTTCATAACTTGTGAAATGCATTTTTAACTCATCTCCTTATTAAAGGGACTCACCCGAATTTGATGGCTTTCTAAAAAAGATAGAGCATCTGCTAAAAAAGCGCCTTTAAGTTTTATAATCATGATGCCTATGATTTCTTTCTTAATCGAAATGGTTTGTGCATAGAGTATGCTTAAATCTACCATATAACGTTTGATCATGGTTGATAAAACCATTTCATAAACACAGTTAGAATCATACATCAACTGATACGTATGATCCGCTCTAAAATCATCTAATTGCCCCTGTTTTAATAACATTTTTGTGGTTTCAGACAATGGATCTATAAAGAGTCTTTTCGTTTCTTGGATTTCTTCGATTTGTCCATCCTTCATCACAATCACTTGGTCTGCAATTGCTAAAATGATGTCCATTTGATGAGAGATGAAGACGATGGTTATTTGTTCTTGTGCTTGAATGTCGTTTAATACTTTGACAACTTCTAGAGCCGTAGTGACATCCAATGCTGAAGTGATTTCATCACATAACAGATATTTGGGTTTCGTTGCAATTGCCCTAGCAATGCCTACTCTTTGTTGTTGCCCACCCGAAAGCGTCTTAGGATAACTAAACGCTTTAGTTTGTAAACCCACTCGATCTAACACTTCCATCACACGGCTATGTCTTAATTTTTTAGGGTACTTACTTATTTTTAAACTTAACAAGACGTTGTCATAAACGGTTAACTGACTTAATAAATTATGACTTTGAAAGACAAATCCAATTTGGTGTCTTAAGGCATTGATTGTTTTTTTATCTTGATTGAAAAGATCGACTTGGTCTATCAGAATTTTTCCACTTGATGGCTTAATTAAGCCATTCATCAGTCTAACCAAAGTGGATTTTCCTGCACCACTGTATCCGACGATGCCGTGACACATTCGTTCATCCAGTTTAAGATTGATGTTCTTTAGTACATCAAATGTATGATTTTTAGTCTCGTAAGACTTGTTAATACCGATTAGTTCTATCATGCAAACCCTCCTTATGATAAAAAAAAGTCCCTTCAACTGTTGTTGAAAGGACGAGATTACCCGTGGTACCACCTTAATTTATAGACAAATAGCCTACCTTAATCGAGTACGCATCTAAAAGACTTAATACTCTAACTCGTTAACGGGAGTATCCGATATCCCCTACTAAATGGTTCAGGGATACTGCTCAAAGACCATGTTCATTGATTATCACATACCTCTTTTCACCGACTGAGGCTCTCTTTGATGAATTAAATCAATTACTCTTTCTTCTCACTGCATTTATGATTTGAGATGATTATAAGCTTAATAAAGTCTTTTGTCAACCATAATCATTATTTTTTTTCAAACTCAGTTTCTTTATGAATGCCCCTGCAATGAGGACACACTATGTTTGAATGTTCATCTAATTTCGTTATGTTTTTATAAAACATTTCAGTTTCTATGTGTCTAGTTGATAAGAAGTTGTCATCTTTAATATCTCTAGACTGAATAGATTTGTATGCGTGATTGGGAATACGTGTGTAATAATAGGATTCATTCGTTTTCGTACATACCGCTTTCAATATTTGAAGTTGACAGTTATTACATTGATGGGCAGGTTTACCTTTGATTTCCAGAAGATTGCCCCCACAAAATGGACACACTTCTTTTTTAGAATCTGAGTAAATCATTCCTTTTAAAATGACTTGTTGAATTCGCCTAAAAGAATCGATGTCATCCATTGAGACATAGACAGACTCACTACCTAAATAATCATCCTCAATTGGATTTACAATCACGACATCATGCAATCGACGTTTTGTTTTCTCCTTTAAGATTTTGTCAATATCATAGTGATCACCAACAATCATAATTCGATAATACGTATCTTTTTTAAAATACAGTAATAAAGAATCGTTTTCATTGTTTTGAAGGGTTACTTTCCAATCTAGATAAGTAAACTGAACATGCAAATTGTTCAAATCCATTTTTACTTTAGGATCCAATTCAAAATTATAATGAGAAAGTGAAAACAAAGTAAGCATTTGAACGAACTTTTGATAATAATGATTGATCCATTGTTGATCCGTGTTGAGATCGAACTCTGGCTTAATGACGCCTTTACCTGAGAGATACTTATAAGTCTTATAGACTTGTTTATAGTCTTTCTGCATTAAGAAGATATTTGTTTTTTTAAGAGGCAAGGATTGATTTCTGTGTTTGTTTTTCAAGTAAACCGCTTTGTTAAGTCTAGGTTGGATGGCTTTGTTTATTTGATTAAGTTCAGCCAACAGCCTATTTGAAAGACTCAAGTATTGTCCAAAGTCTCTTATATACCCTGTATGTAGTTTTCCAATCGCTAGAAAATAATTCAAGTGATTCACTTTTTCCAACAAGTTAAATCTCATGATATCGCTCGTATATAACAAGTTATTAAGTATCCGTCTATTTTTGGCTATGAAATAAAGAATTTCATCCACAAGGTTACAGAATACGACATTCTCATAAATGGCATAGTCGTCTTCATATACACGCGTTAGAAGTTTCCGTGGTTTGACGCCTTTTTTGGTAATATTTTCTACGTGTTGGCTATGGTTAGCCAAATGTAAAAACGTGTTTTGATTGATGATTCTCGCATTTTCAACCGGCAGAACATCGTCGGTATCCTTTAATACAATAATCGGTTTGCTAAAGATGCGCTTGATGGCTGGAATGGCTTTATTGAGCTTTTCAATGGTTTGTTCCAATGATTCAAAGTCAAAGTTTGGCTCAATCGAAAACAGTGTCATATCGTGCACAACATAGTAATCAAATTCAATATAAGTTACAACAGGATGTCTTTCAATAAACGCTTCAATCCCTTTTAATAAAGAAGTAAATCGTTTATTAGCTTCAATCTTATCTTTATCTAATGAATTCAACATATTAGTCAATATCTAATCGTCGAACAAATTCCGCACATTGGTAAAGTTTGAGTTTTTCAAACGCTTCTTCTAATTTCTCTTTGTCATCAATGGTTTTGGTTTCTAATTTTTGAACGACTTTGCTCAAAATAATTTTCTCTACTGCCTCATCTTCGACATCCTCATTCATAAAACATGCTTTATAAACGTTTACGAATTCTTCGATTTGCTTGAGTATTCTATTCCCAAACGAAATGTTAAATGGTGCTAACAGAAGCTCAACACTCTTGATCAATTCACTCTTTTCTGCATCAAAATTACCTAGTTTTTTCGCGCTCTCTAAAAGCTCATTGATTGTGTTATAGTCATAATACTGTTGGTCAATTGGATTGGTATAATTACGTACTTTAGGCGCACGTTTTGTAAAATTCATCGTATGAGCACGGTCATATACTTTATCTGAAATCACAAAAGTCGATTCGTCACGGTTCGCGGTCCCAATAAACCATACGTTGAGTGGTACGATTAAAGTGTTTCCATGAATCAGTTTACGATATTCGACCTCTTTTCCATCTTCTTTGCGGTTAATATTGATGTTTAAAAGTTTGATTGCGCGTTTATTTTCTTCATGTTCCATCAAAGACAGAAAATCTGAAAAATAGTATTCAATACGCGATAAGTTCATTTCGTCCAATAAAATGACTGTAAAGATGTCTTTATTTAGTGCAGCCTTGTATAAAGCCAGTGTGAATTTCTTTGGGGTGTATATCATTGAGAACTCATTGTAGTACCCCAATAATTCATTTTTATCTTTCCAAGAAGATTCCACTTCAATGATTTCACAATTTCCAAGGATTGCTTCTGTAAATATCTTAGGCAAGCTTGTCTTACCTGTGCCTGACATACCTTGTAAAACAGACAGTCTGCTTGCGCCAAGTCCTGCAATAAATGTTGCTATGTCTTCTGGCGTGTATGACAAGTGTAATCTAGAATTTTTAGCATAATCTACCACAAACATGACCAAATCATTAAGTGACTTTCCTGTGACAGCTTTGGTTTGTCTTTGCGTAAAATCCTTTTGATAGAATTCAACCTGGCCATCTAAAAAGGTCAAGGCAGGGGCAGGATCAAACGTGTTGGAATTAGCTTCGTTATCGTTAGAATCCACACCCAATTTATTTGAATGGTTGGCTTCGTTAAAAGCAAAATCCAAATTATCTTTTGTATCTAACGAAGGGCGTTCAAATGATTTTCTGAAAAACATCACACTAAGAATAGCCAGCGAAACAAATAAAGCGTAAATAGCATCTGTTCCAATGACATAAGTATAATCATACCCTTCAGGTAAAATAACACCATAAAACTCAAACATATCCATGATAACAGCCTCATTAATGGCTTGAGCAATTTTAAAATAGTAGCCAGAAATCGCAACAATGAATACAAAAAACACATTAACGCCGGCACTCATTTTCACTATAGAGTTAAATGTCTTACTGTTTGAAAGATAACTGGTGATGGTTGTCACCAAGCTAATTCCGGAAGCTATCAACATAACAACTAATACAAAGGCGACCATACGATATCCGTTTTCTAAATCAGCATAGTCTCTTAAAATCTTGAATCCAGTCATTCTCACGGAATGTTCGAAGGTCCCAAACGAGACCTTCATCACGATAATTGGCAACCATAATAGCCCAACCGTCACGAGTGTCAATAAAACTGTATATAATACAGGCTCAACCTTTGCGTATTTGACTTTTATTTTCGGCTTACCTACCGGATGAAGATTATAAAATGACCCTTTAAAAACAGCATGTAAAAAGTTAACACTGATCATTAACAAAACCGGAATAAAAGCAACCGTTTGGACAGGCACATTTTTCAATGTGTAATAGATATTAAGGACTAACCCTGCGATGAAAAACGTAAATGTCAGTGCAAGTGTTAAATTGATAATATCTTTTGACTTAATCACAAACTGTTTTTGATCAAAGAAATAGTTCGATAGAACATTAGCAAAATAAAGCAATGTCCCAATCAAAGCCATAAAGCTTACTAAAAAGTAGGCAACGACCTCAATGTTTGTATCGCCACTAAATAAAGCCCTTATAAGAATAGCGTGATGGGTGGGGGTTGTGTCAGTTCTTGTATAGAGAGGAATGAAAAAAGTAGTCATTAACACCAAAATTGATAAAGCATCAATCCATAATAGTTTAAATGCAATTTGACGACTTTTGTCGTCTAATTTAGTGATGGATTCAACTTCAATCGTAATCCTCTTCTTTTGATAGATAGAGAGCACAAGTGCAAACAATTCAAATGCCATCGAAAAAATGATTAAAACAAGCAAGGACCCTGTTTGTGAACCTGTTGATACAAATAAAGCTAACAACAGACTTGATAAAAGCAATAAGCCGATTGAACCAAGCATGATGCCTTTGTTTCTTTTTTTAAACAAGTTATAAGCTGTGATAAGTAAAGGCACAATCAGAACATAAAACATAAGAACCGTAATCAGTGCTAGAACATTCATATAAGTCCCCGATGTCACATTTCTTGACAATGAAAAAAGACTTACATCATAAGGATCTCCAAGTTTTAAATTCATTGTAGCAAGCAATAGTGCATAACTAATCCCTAAAGATACCATAAGCGAACTACCGATAAACCATGGTTTTTTTATCAAGTTTTTCATCCATAACCTCCATATATACAACAGGACTCAAAGGTAAAGAATAAGCCCTTTTTATTATGATTATTATATCACAATACTGGTGGTTGAAATCATTGAGATTGACACCTTTTTTTATATTCTATCTGAAGAAGCAATCTTTCTCCTCATATCTACTAAAAAAACGTTTTTCATATTGAATTATTATCATTTTATAAACTCCCTTTTTGTTTTTATCTATACAGTTTGTGACGTTTAACTTACCCCGTTCCTTTTTTGATGCTTATCGACTATCATTTTCAGTCCAATTGAATTAAAAATATGTTCTTACAATGGCTAGAAAATAAAAAAGGCATCTTTACCATTTAAAAGGTAAAATCACCCTTAGTTACTATTTATAAACAGCTTTATTAAGCGCTTTTTTAGAGGAAGCAATGTGATAGTTTCAACATGCGTTGACACGACTAGATTGCTTGCAAAATCAACGTTGTGTGTATCAAAGTAACATCAAAATTGACTAAAATATGTTTACCTTTACATGGTTGAAAACCGTCTATAATGCCAAAGTAACATATTTATAGGTTTTAATCTAAAACTAAAAGTGAGCGTCATAATTATCTCATCTCCATAAAAGAATAAATCCTTAATCCATTTAAGTTGCACAATAAACAAAGGATTTTTCATATGATCTTATTTAACTTCCTCTAAAATCACAAGTAATTCTTTTGTTATATTACTGTAACCA
>JAVESF010000004.1:0-109826 GCA_034006765.1 Acholeplasma sp.
CTTCTATGGTAAGATGTTGATAGTTCATAGTTTCTCCTTATCTTGTTTGTTTGGTCACTTACATTATAAGAGATTCTATGAACTTTTATATTTTTATTGTGTGTTGCACTTGTTATACTAATCTATCCATAAAAAAAGCAATTTCTAAAACGAAATCGCTTTCTTATCTATCTTGCCTTATTTTCATATTTACAAATATTGAAAAACGGACATGTATTACATTTAGGATTTTTAGCTAAACAATGATATCTACCAAAGAAAATCATTTGATGATGGACCTTTAACCATGCATGCCGTGGTAATTTCCGGTTTAGCTTTTTTTCAATTTCAAGCACTGTGTCATTCTTTTTAGCAAGTCCGAGTCGAACTGAAATTCTTGAAACGTGTGTGTCAACTGCAAGTGCCGGAACTCCAAATGCGTTAGATAAAACCACATTAGCGGTTTTTCTGCCTACGCCTGGTAAAGCTTCTAACGCTGATCTTTCTCTTGGGACCATAGAGGCGTGTTTTTCGACCAATTGTTTAGACAGCTCAATGATGTTTTTTGCCTTATTTCTATAAAGACCTATGGTTTTGATGTGTGATTCGACATTTTCTTGAGTAGCCAGACTTAATTCATAAGGGTTTTTATAAGCTTCAAAAAGCGTTTTTGTCACTTTATTTACAGCCTTATCGGTCGTTTGAGCTGATAAAACAACGGCTATTAGTAACTCAAATGGGTTTGTGTAATCAAGCTCTGCCTTGGCATCAGGAAACATTTTATCAAGTGTTTCTAAAAAGAAAGGGATATTCATCGTATCCCTCTAATCAGCTTATGAATGGTTTGTTTTTTTTCTTCATCCAAATTAGAGTCATAGACGTCATTACTTCGGATGACTCTATCCATATAATTGGCAGTTTTACGGTTGTGATTGATGCATACTTCTATGGCTTGGTCCATTTGAGATTTGGTAAAACCTTCACTAAACCATTCTTTGACAATTTCGAGTTCAAAAGGTGTTAATGATTTATTAAAAACTGATTCCATCTTACTAATAATATAGGTAACATCATTAGTTTGCTTTACCATATCCGCTTGGACTAAGTCTTGTTTAAATAATTGTTCTATTTTAGAAAAAAGCGGGTTCAAACTAAAAACTTCTTTCTCTTTTCCATCTGACTTAAGTTCTAGTTCTGTTTGAACCAATCCGGATTCAATTAAGTGATTGAAAACCTCGCCAACTTTAGCTGAGTTTAACGTCGTTAGTTTGGCTAAAGATTGCATAGATACGGTCATTTTTTTACGTTCTAGCAACGTTATCAGCGCAGACAAAATAATGATTTCATCTGGTGAAATATTGAGTCTAGTCTGTTCTTTTAATAATATTTTATGAGCATTTAAGTAGCCCTCTTCTACCAATTTTTTAAACATAATTACTCCTTTGCAAGGCGACTTAA
The DNA here is from genome assembly GCA_034006765.1 of Acholeplasma sp. Taxonomy (GTDB): domain Bacteria; phylum Bacillota_I; class Bacilli_A; order Acholeplasmatales; family UBA5453; genus Paracholeplasma. Next base: position 1,438 of record JAVESF010000004.1, read on the forward strand.
TGCTTGTTTAGCTGCATTTTGTTCGGCTTCTTTCTTGCTTTTACCTTTACCTAGTCCAAGGATAATATCGTCCATTCGAACGCTCACTGAAAAAACACGATCGTGAGAAGGCCCTGATTGATTCTCTAAGTGATAAGCAATATTTCTTCTATCGGTTTGAACAAGTTCTTGTAACGTTGATTTATAGTCTTTGATGTCCAATACTTGATCTAAATAAGGGATAACGATTCGGTTGAATAGTTTTTTTGTCTCTGAAAATCCTCTGTCTAGATAAACCGCTCCAAAAACAGCTTCAAAAGCATCGGCAATAATTGAAGGGTTGGCCCTTCCATTAGAAAGTTCACCACCTTTGCCTAACAACAGAAACTTAGGCAAGCCAATTGTGACTGCATATTGATTCAAGGCTTCTTCACAGACTGCTTGAGCTCTTTTCTTAGACATTTCGCCTTCAGTAGAAATCCCCTTTTTGAAAAGAAGTTCCCCCATTAAAAGTCCGATTACTGCATCTCCTAAGAACTCTAGTCGTTCGTTATCTGAACAATCGTGTTCGTTGGCATATGAGGCGTGTGTAACGGCCTGTTTTAAAAGTTCTTTATCCTTGAAGTCTACCTCAAGGAGTGTTTCTAAGTCTCTAATATTAATCACTACTTTCTTCAAATTCTACATCTTTTAGCGCTTCTGTCACTTTTTCAACAATTTGATTTTTTACAAATAAACGTGCTTGTTTAATGGCATTTGAAAAAGCATAAGCATTTGACGATCCATGAGCCTTAATAACAGGTGCATTAATACCAAATATCATAGCACCGCCTATTTCGGATGCATCCATTCGCTTTTGAAACCTCTTTAAGTTCTTTCGCATAAATAAATAACCGATTTTCCCACCTATAGAAGCTTTAATTTCTTCTTTTAGCATACCACCCATAGCTTTTGCAGTACCTTCAATGGTCTTCATTAATACATTACCGGTATACCCGTCGGTCAAGATAATATTTGCCTTTGTGGACATAATCTCTTTACCTTCGATATTCCCGAGAAAATGAATTTGAGGCGATTCTTTTAATCGTTTAAACGTTTCTTTTTCTAATTCTCTGCCTTTGCCTTCTTCCGTCCCAATATTCATTAAAACCACAGAAGGATTCTCGATACCTAGATATGATTTGGCAGTTACTGTAGCATAGATGGCAAGTTCTAACATATGTTCAGGTCTAAGTTCAATATTAGCCCCAACATCGAGCAAAATACGTCCTTTTTGATCTAGCGATGGAATGATAGGTGCGAGCGCAACCCTATGCATTTTTTCCATTCTCTTAATGATTAAGTGTGCTCCGACAATTAATGCTTGTGTCGGGCCTGCACTGACAACGGCTTGTTCATTTTTTTCTTTAACGGATTTCATTGCTTTAACCAATGAAGCATCCTTCATGTTTCTAATGGCAGATACAGGGTCTTTAACACCCATATCTATTACTTGTGTGGTGTGAACAACTTTAACTCGATCTTTTGACTTTAAATATTGATTGATTTCTTTTTCATCACCATAAAGGACTAATTCTATATCATCAAATTTACTTAATGCGATGTCACAGCCTTTTACGATTTTTGATGGGGCGTGATCGCCACCCATAGCGTCTATTGCAATTTTAATCATAGGATCCTCCATTTTCTATACATTATATCATATTATGGACCTTGCTTAGTGAATAAGTTTCTAACTTCAAAGTATTAGTCTTTGATTCCATTCATTTTTCGATATCGTTCATTCCATTCAAAGTGTTTTAAAATCATAAGGGCATCTTGTTTTGCCTTTAAGAAGAGATCAAAATCATCTGCAATACTTGCATAAGTGAATTTTAGCATACCACTTTGTCTGACACCTAAAAATTCGCCGGGCCCTCTTTGTTTTAAATCGTATTCAGAAAGTAAAAATCCATCTGTTGTTTTGGAAAACAATGACAATCTTTCAATATCTGATTCACTTGATAGGACATAACAGTAGCTCTGTATATCGCTTCTACCGACCCTACCACGTAATTGGTGTAGCTGACTTAATCCAAAATATTGTCCATCAAAAATAACCATTATGGTCGCTTCTTTGACATCAAGTCCGACTTCAACGACGGTTGTTGAGACTAATATAGCCCCTTTTGATTGGGCAAAAGCTTCCAGTGTTTGATTTTTTTCGGCTGACGATAATTTCCCATGAATCAAATAAACCTCATTATCTTTAAATACACTAGAGACTCTTTCATATAAATTCAGCACAGTTTCGCCCCTATCTATTGCATCGATTGAGGGCGCAATAAAATAAGCTTTATGTCCTTGATTGAGCTCCTTTTTAACATGTTCGAAAATGGCGTGTTCTTGTGAGTTGGAAAAATACCTCGTGATTATTTCTTTTCTACCAAGAGGTTTTTCCCTAATGGTAGAGACTTCCATGTCTCCAAACAAGACGATTGCCAAAGTCCTTGGTATTGGGGTTGCCGTGAGATAAACAACATCCGCATTTCCCTTATCTTTTAGTGTCTCTCTTGTCTCTACTCCGAAACGGTGCTGTTCATCGATGATCACAAATCCCAAATTTTTAAACACCACATCATCTTCGACTAACGCATGAGTACCTATAATAAAGTCTAGTTCTCCTCGTTTTATCTCTGATTTTAGCGTTTTTTTATCTTTTGTTGACCCCGTCAGCAAAGCAACTTTCATGTGTTTAAATGTTTGTTTAAAGAATTGATAATGTTGTTCTGCAAGTATTTCAGTTGGCGCCATTAGAGCACTTTGAAATCCGCTTGATTTAGCGCCCATGACTGCAATACCGACGACGATGGTCTTTCCAGACCCAACATCCCCTTGAATCAAACGCTTCGTAGGGTATGGTTTTTTAAAATCTCTGTAAATATCATTGACAGCATCCTTTTGATCTTTTGTCAGTTCAAAAGGAATCTCTTTTATGAACGCCTTAACAAGGTTTAAATCATACTGTTTAACGGGTTTAGAGTCGTTTTCAAGCAATAGTTTTTGACTCATCAATTGGTATTGAAACTGTAAAGCTTCTTCATATTTCAACCTTGTATAAGAACGATTAATGTCTTCTAAAGACTCAGGGAGATGTAAGTTCTTAATCATATCTTTCCTATTTGGCAAGTGATGTTTCACAATTAGATGGGGTGGAAGTGTCTCATATATGTCTACTTGAGATTCATTTAAGATTTGTTTTATGGTTTTAAGTACCACAGAATCATAAATACCTTCTAAGCCATAAATAGGTTTTAGTTCAGACTCGATTGGTTTAAGAAGTATTTGTTGGGCTGTGATCAATCTTTTTTTCTTTTCTATTTTTCCCTTTACGGTCACTTCCATATTTTCAAGCAATTGATCTTTCAAATAATCTCGTCTGTAGGCAACCACTTTCACAATCTCATGATTCACTAAAAGACTAAAGTGCAAGCTCTTTAAGGTGCCTCTGTGGTTAACCACTTTGGGAATACTTACTACCAATCCTTTAACAGTAATGTTGGTTTTATCGACTGCCAAGAGTAAAGAATCCTCTTCAAAGGACTCGTATTTTTTAGGGTACCTAGTCAACAAATCATAGGTTGTGAAAATACCATTTAGATTGAATTGTATTTTGAGTTGTTTGCCAACACCTTTAACATCTACTATGTTTGTCATGAATAACACCTTGTAAAGGTATTATAACACTTTTAAAGACAAAGAAAAAAGGATGTTTATCGTAATTGATAAACACCCTTATTGATTATGTTCTAGCTTTTTTTTCAAGAACAAGGTCAGCCAAAGCAATCGCACATGCCGCTTCGAGTACCACTAGGGCTCTTCTTGCAATACAAGCATCGTGTCTACCCGCTATCTGCAACGTCTTCATTTCATTATGTTCAAAATCAAAAGTATTTTGAGCTAAGAAAATAGAACTTGCAGGTTTGATAAACACCCTTAAAACAATGTCGTTACCATTAGTGATGCCACCATTAATACCGCCATTATGATTGGTTTTAGTTTTACCATTTGAATCTATAATGACGTCGTTAAACGCCGACCCCTTTAATTCAATCCCTTTAAATCCAACTCCAAACTCAACTGCTTTTACTGCAGGAATTGAAAATAAAATGTGACTAATTCGAGATTCAACAGAATCGAAAAACGGCTCACCTAAACCAATTTCAGGATTTTTAATTGTAATTTCAATGATGCCTCCTACTGAGTCTAATTGTTCGCTTATTTCTTTTAGGTAGGTATCCAACCCATTCATATCCGTCAGATGACCTACTTGAATGAGTCTAGTTTCAATCTGGTGTTGTGTCATCATTTTAGCGAATGCGCCAGCGGCTACAATGGTAGTCGTTAGCCTACCAGAGAAGTGACCGCCGCCTCTGTTATCGTTGAATCCTTTATACTTCTTAAAACCTGTGAAATCAGCATGTCCTGGTCTTGGTTGTTTTAACAAGTTGTCATAATCTTCACTTTTTGTGTTTTTGTTTTCAAACATCACGTGAATAGGCGCCCCAGTAGTAACGCCTTTGAAAACACCTGAGGTAATCACCGGTTGATCAGCTTCTACTCGGAGTGTGGTTCCAATCGCGCCAGCTTTTCTTCTTTCTAAATCATTTAACAAAAGTGTCTCGTCAAATGGGATTCCTGGCAAGATGCCATCAATAATAACGCCAATGGCTTTTTGGTGACTTTCGCCATAAATACTAATTCTAAATAATTTCCCAAATTGATTCATTTTAACGCCTCCAAGAGTTGATCAAATATGTTTTGCGTTTCTTCAAGTTTAATGTTTTGCCAAATGGATTGGGCTTTAATGGCTTGGCCGATGAGCATGTAAGCCCCATTAATTCCGAAGTTTACAGATTTAATAAGTTGTGTTTGTTTTGGATTATAGATTAAATCGATGACAATATTCGTTTTATCAGCAATACGTTTTGATACTGGCATTTGATGAATTTTCGGATAAGTACCAATAGGTGTGGTATTAACAATGCAATCAATTTTCGGTAGCTTATCTAAAAACTCATAAGTCTTGTATAATACGTTGTTATCAAATGCATCAGCCTTACGTGAAATAACAACCTGTTTAACACCGAGTGTTTTAAGTGCATATCCAACAGATTTGGAAGCACCACCAGAACCTAAAATATAAACCACTTGTTGATTTAAGTTAATATGATAAAACTCAAGGATTTTTAAAAATCCATAATAATCTGTGTTATCACCAACAAGTTTGCCGTCTTTCATATAAAGCGTGTTAACAGCTTTAATGCTTGACGCTTCTTCTGTTAATACCTCGCAATAATCCATAATGGTTTCTTTGTATGGGATGGTTACATTAAGACCCCTATAAAAACCTTCTTTTAGTAATGTGATAGAACGAGTAAGATCCATACTTGTTTGACAATCGATTAAGTCATAATGAATGTCTAGTGAAAACTTACTACCTATCGCTTCGTGTAGTTTTTTTGAATAAGAGTATTCGATATTTTTACCTATCAATCCAAAATTACTCATAATGATCCTCTTGATATTTTTTAGATATAAACATCATGTGGTCTAGAAACATTTCATAATAAGGTTTAAGTTTAGCATCATCAAACTTTAGTAGTTTAGACTGTTTCAATTCACGTTCTCTAGTTGAGTCAAGCACTTTGAGTTGATTGGCTTTTTTATATGCTAAAACGTGTTCAACTTCTCTCATTCTTTTTTTAAATAACTCAATGAGCAAATCGTCTATTTCATCAATTTTTTTACGTGCAATTTCAAGTTCATTCATATTCGATTTCACCACCTAGTTTTACATAATCTTCAAAAAATGTAGGATAAGACTTATTGATAGCTTCTGCGTTTTTAATTCGGATTACACCGTCGGTTTTAATCGCTGCAATCGCCAATGTCATCACGATACGATGATCATTCCAACTGTCTAAATCCATGGATGCCTTCAAGCGTTTGACACCCTGGATTTTCATACCATCTTTGGTTTCAGTGATTTTGGCACCCATCTTTTTAAGTTCCGTTGTAATGCTTGTAATTCGATCTGATTCCTTGATTCTAAGTCTAGAAGCGTTAACAATTTCAGATTTCCCTTCTGATAAAGCGCACAGTAAAGCCAAAATAGGACCAATATCGGGCGATTGTGATAAATCATGTATACAACCAGTAGTTTTCGACTTTAATGCCTTTAAAGAGCCATTTCCTATTAAAAAATTCCCATTCATGTTTTCAATCAATTCGATGATTTTTTCATCCGCTTGATGTGTATTTAATAAAAGACGATTTAAGGTCAAATCTGCGCCTAAAATACCAGCAGTTAAGAAGATCGCAGCCTGAGAAAAATCACCCGGTATTTCATAGTCTTTTTGAAGATATTTTTGATTACCTTTGATATAATAACTGTTGTTTTTGAAAAGTATATCGATACCAAATTGTTTTAAGATAAATAGCGTCATATCAACATAATCCTTTGATTCAATTGGTGTATCGATGGTTAAAATTGAATCCTCATTTAATAGTGGCAATGCATAGAGCAATCCTGTGATAAATTGGGAAGAAATGTCTCCTCTTATATGATACGATCCAGGCACTAAAGGTCCCTTAACTCTAAGGGGTAAATTCTCATTTTCTTGTTCGAATTCCAAATTCATTTGTTTAAATATACTTATGTACTCTGATAGTGGTCTTTTGCGCAAACCAGGCTTGGCATCAAAGGTCACATAACCTTCGTTTAACAACGCAACCGGTATTAAAAACCTTAAGGTGGACCCTGATTCATTTGCATTCAAAACAGTCATAGGTCTCTTGAGCTTTTGGCTGATTACTTTAATTTCGTTTTTACCAATCTCGAAATTTACACCCATCACTTTTAACATGTCGATTGTTGCCAAAGTATCCTCAGAAAGCAGTGGTCTTTTTATGATGCAAGTTTCATTTGAAAGAGCAGCCGCAATCAGTGCTCTATGGGTTAAACTTTTAGATGAAATCATTTCTAGACTACCAAAACTTAGTGGTTTTTTAATGATAACATTCATTGAGTGCCTCCTGAGTTATCGGGTATATTCTACTGATGCCTATGTCTTCAATTAATATAAAGTTTAGTTTACCATTTTTAAACTTTTTGTCATAAAACAATGGTTCAATCATTTCATAAACATCTATTTTTTGTTGGCCTAAATTATATTTCTCTAATACATTATGAAGTCTTTTAAGAATGATTCTCGGCGTTATTTTTAACTTGATGCCCGCTTTAATCGCCAGAATCATGCCCTCAGCTACTGCAAATCCATGTGGGATTTTATACGCACTTTTTGATTCTATGATATGCCCGAAAGAATGTCCGAAATTCAAAATCATTCTAAGGTTTTCTTCATAAGGGTCTTTTAGGACAATGTCTTTTTTCACTAGGATGCTTCTTTCGATCATTTCAAGCAGACCTAATTCATTTGACTCCAGTTTTTCAAATAGCGTTTTATCTTTAATCAATGCTGCTTTTATAATCTCTGCCATTCCATTTTGATACTCAACATCTGGTAACGTTTTGATGAATACCGGATCAATAATGACTGCTTTAGGATTGTAAAAAGCGCCAATAAGATTCTTACCCATCTTGGTATTGATACCAGTTTTTCCACCAATGCTAGAATCCACCATTGAGAGTAATGATGTCGGGATTTGAATATACTCAATACCTCTATATAGACTCGAGGCCACAAAGCCACCTAAGTCTCCTATAACACCGCCTCCAAATGCCAACAAACAACTGTTTCTTTTAATGCCTTTAAGGATGAATTCGTCAACAACTTGTTCAAACACAGCCAATGATTTTGAATGTTCTCCAGCTTTAACAACCACAAAACTAACTTGATAGTCACAAAGTATTTCTTTAAGTTTTAATTCATAAAGCTTAAACAAGTTTTCATCCGTAAGGACAAATACTTCTTTGTCAGTATCTAAATACTCTTTTAAATCCAAAATCGCATTTTTATGTAAATGTATGCGATAACTATGTGCTTCCAAGGGCATATTAATAATCATTTTAACTGACTCCTTCTTTTTGTTGATTGAATAAACAGTTGTTTCAAAGCGTCTTTATCGTTGGTTTCCAAGGCATTTTTGATTTTATCTAATTCCTGTTCAAACACACGGATAGCGGACAATAACTCTACTTTATTATCTAAGAATAGTTCACTCCAAAGTAGTTCATTTATCACAGCAATTCTTGTTAAATCTCTGTAAGAATCTCCCGTAAACGAAGCAGTTTTATCATGGGTATTCGAGTTTACTAAGGCAACTGCCATCGCGTGGGGTAATTGTGATGTGTATCCGATCAGTTCATCATGTTCTTCTTTCGATAGTGTTGATATTTTGTTGAATCCAAGTTGTTTACCGAGTTCTTGAATAACTGTTATGGCATAAAGCGTTGTATTAGGCGTTTCGATTGTAATAAAGTTTGTGCCCTTAAATATATGCCAATTGGCATGTTCGATGCCTCTTTTTTCCTTACCAGCCATCGGATGATGTGAGCAATAATTCACACCTTTTGGAAGCAAGTCTTCGATTTGTCCAACCATTGTTTTTTTTATACCTGAAACATCTGTTATGACTTGTCCAGTGACAAATAGACCTAAATGCATTCGGACAAATTCTACGTTTTTTTGTGGGTAAAACCCTAAAATAATCACATCTGATTCTTTCAAGTATTTTATGCCTGCGTCTTTTATATAATGATGAGAAAGTGCATAGTTTAAAGTCGGTTCGTGAGGATCATACCCATAAACTATATGCCCATTTGCGGTCAATCCTTGTGCATAGGATCCGCCAATTAGCCCTAAGCCTGCTATAAAAATCTTCATACTATATTTTCTTATCAATCACTTTGGATAAATTCTTTAATGCATCCATCATGTGATCAAACTTATCCAGTTTAAGCGATTGTGCGCCATCACTTAAAGCATGTTCAGGATCAGGATGGACTTCAACGATGATACCATCTGCACCAACGGCCATGCTTGCTAAAGATAACTTTTCAATCATAGAGTATTTTCCTGCAGCGTGTGAGGGATCAATGATTACTGGCAAATGTGATAATTCTTTAACCGCTAATACCGCACTTATGTCTAATGTATTTCTTGTATATTTTTCAAATGTTCTGATGCCACGTTCACATAGAATAACGTTACTGTTTCCACTGGCCATGATATATTCAGCACTCATAAGCCATTCTTCAATTGTTGAAGATAGCCCACGTTTTAGTAAAATGGGTTTTTGAGTTCTTGCACCGATTTGTTTTAACAAATGGAAGTTTTGCATATTACGTGCGCCGATTTGGTAAAGGTCAACATATGGTTCAAATGCTTCTATCATGTCTTCGCTCATAATTTCAGAGACGACTGCCATGTCAAATTCATCTGCCACTTTTCTTAATATTTGTAGACCTTCAATCCCCATGCCTTGAAATGCATAAGGACTAGTACGTGGTTTAAATGCACCACCTCTTAGTATTTGTGCGCCACTTTTCTTCGCAGCTTTTGCAATTTCATAAGTGTTTTCATAAGACTCTACTGAACATGGTCCAGCCATCACAACAAACTGATCGCCTCCAATCTCAACGGAACCCCTAATCTTAATGATTGAGTTTTCTTTTTTAAATGATTTTGATGCCAGTTTATAAGGTGTGGAAACACGTGTTACTTGAAAAACGCCTTCAAATGCTTCAAGATCGGTTGGGTTCAATGATTTTGTGTCCCCAATAATTCCGAATACCATAATGTTCTGTGAAGAAACGTCTTTGATTTCAAGTCCTTTTTGAATCAAAAAGTTTGTAATACGCTCAAATTCTTTTTTAGTTGCTTGTGGTTTCATTTGTACAATCATCTTTGTATCCTCCTTGGTAAAAAAAGAAAAATCCTTAGGAATGTCCTAAGGATAGTGTGTCATCATTTAGTACATTTCCTATTATATTCAGCATAAAAAGGAATGCACTACATTCCCTTAATTTTGATAATAATAGTAATAGGAAATACTTCTATGAATACTTAGCATGTTAATCAAGCCTTCTTTTTTAAAATATTATCACATTAATTGCTTAAATACAACTGTTATTTGTTTGCTTGAAAAAATCTCAAGTATTTAATCGCGATGATTCCGTGCCACTTGAAGGATTGAACATCAAACCCCTCATCTTCATTCATCCAATTCCAGTTTATTTCCCAATAGCTGCCTTTAAAGTTCTTTTCTAGATAGGCAATTGAGGCGTCTATCGTTTTTGAATCAATCCCATAATTTGTAGGTTCAATTGGATAATCAAATGGCATGGTTGCATACCCCTCCCACAAATCAACAGGATCAATGGACGCTCGAATTTCATTAAATAGTTTGTCCTTGAAGCTTTCACCATCGATTAAGTCTTTAACGGCAAAGTAGAGTCTTGCTAAGCAGATTAAATCATGCTTATCCTTCGTGATTGTCTCCATATAGGTCATAATTAAGGTATGAGCCATTTTCATGGTATTGTGATATCTAACTGAGTCTTTATTAGTCAACACTAAGATTGAAGCGAGTATAGATGCTGTAGGGTTAAAAGTTGGTTGTTCATCCCCTCTATGTTTCCACCAAATTGCGGAAGAAAACTCATTGTTAGTAGGGACTGTCAATGGCCATCTGTCAATTTGAATGGTTTGATCAAGATAATCGAATGCTCGTTCGATGATTTCTTTCGTAAACTCGTCTTGATTCGTTGAATCAAAACCAATGTCTGTTAATAGTTCTAGTGCATAAGACGTTTGAAAAGGGGTTGAATTAGGATTGGTTAAATCTGGTTCTAGCCCGTGAAACCCACCATCTTCATTTTGAAATAAGGATAATGCCATTACAGCCATTTCTTTTGAATCATTTTCAAAAAAAACATTGTATAAAGCCACTTCTAGGTCTCTTGCTTGATTGTATATTTTGTTTTTTATTGCTTTTTGATCAATCATGAATAACACTCCTTCATCTATAGAATAACACCATATGAAGAAAAAAAGCACTATAAAGTGCCTTTCTTTTTAAGTAAATCTCTAATTTCTTGCAATAATAAAATATCTTCTGGTACAACCACTGGTTTTGGGTTAGCTTTTTCAAGTGCTTCTTGACGTTGTTTTTCTTCCAGTAGTAAACGTTCTTTACGTGCTTGTCCTTTAACGATTTGTATGATAAAGATGTAGATGAACAACGCAATCATTAAGAATTCAAATGTAACCTGAATAAAATTACCATAACGCATTGCTGCATAAATTGGTTCATTGTCAACTGTGACACCAATTTGTTTGATATTCCAAACTAAATCTTTAAAATCAGCTTCCCCTGCTAGGGCAGCAATCAATGGGAAAATAATATCATTGATCATTGAACTAACAATCTTACCAAATGCGCCACCCATGATGACCCCGATAGCCAAATCTAGAATATTGCCTTTACTAATAAATGCCTTAAAGCCTTTCAAAAACTTCATTTTTATGCCCCTTTCAGTTTTGAGTTATATAAGTAATTATATCATTAATTTGATGAATAATAGATACTTTTAAAGGTTTTAATCTGTCATAACTTTGATGCCCACCATCAAACAAAACCACTTGAACCCCCATTTGAGTAGCAACTTCGTAATCATGAATGGTATCACCAATGTAAATCACTTGCTTAGGATCAATGTTGTTACTGTGCATAAACTCAAGCCCTCGCTCAACTTTACCAATCGCATTAACATTATCAGTTCCAATCACAAAATCGAAATACTGATCAATTTCAAAGTGTTTGACTTGTTCAATAAGGTTGTTCGTTTCCGAAGCCGACAGTAAAACGTTTTTCAAGCCCATAGATTGGATTGTCTTTAGTGTGTGAATCACACCCTCGTGTAGCTTTTCATTAAGGCTTTTTGGTTGATAAGCCTTAATGAAGTCTAATGATAACTGATTAAATGTTTGATTCTCAAAAGAAAGACCTGCTTGTGTGTAATACTCTTTAATTGGAAACCCAAAGATTTCTTTGTAGGTTTTTAGATCAATAGGTTGCTTATCTTGGTTCAGAAGCATTTGATTTAAGATGTTTAAACAAAGTTCTAGGTCATCTAAAATAGTGCCGTTGAAATCCCAAATAACGTATTTTTTCATTTGTGGTAAGGGTGTCCTTTCAATATTTGAAATGCTCTATATATTTGTTCTACCAATATGACCCTCATCAATTGATGCGGAAATGTCATTTTAGAAAAAGACAATAGATATTGACATCTTTGATAAATAGCCTCTGAGAATCCATAAGACCCTCCAATGATGAACGTAATGTCTTTTTGTTGATAAGTCATAATATGGTCGATTTTTTTCGCAAAGTCTTCGCTTGATAGGTGTTCGCCTTTAATTGCTAATCCAATGCAATAATCTTGTTCTTTAATTTTATCTAAGATTCTTTTTTCTTCTTTTTCCATGCCGTCTTTATGTTTTTCGTCTTGAACTTCAATGATTTCTAAAGGATAAGGCATTTGTTTGATATAATCTACCATTGCCTCTACCAAATACTTTTGTTTGATTTTTCCAACACTAACAATGGTTATTTTCATAGTTCGATAACCTCCAATGGCGTTTGAGAAGCGTAATAGATTTCATATTGATGGAAATCTATGTGGTGCGCTAAGAAGACATCCTCGTACGTACGGCTAATCTTTTCAATGGAATTACACTCATTTGAAATGTGCGCCATGATGATTTTCTTTGTTTTTGGCCCGATGATTTGAGACAAGTAATACGCAGAATCCTCATTAGACAGATGCCCTTTTTCGGTCATAATCCTGTGAATTGTGTGATAAGGCCTTCTTGAGTTTTTTAAAAGCACGGGGTCGTGATTTGCCTCAAAATAATAAAGATCGCAGTTTTTCAAAGGTTCAATGATTGCTTCTTTAACATAACCAGTGTCTGTGATGTATCCTATTTTTTGATTAGGTGTTTCAAAGATAAAGCCTACTGGTTCCAATGCATCATGCGATAAAGGTAACGGTGTGATTTTGAGTGTTCCCAACTCAAAACTTTTGAAAGCTTCCATTTCAATCACATGAGGACTAATTCTTTCATCTTGTACAAACTTCATAGCTTCTATCGTACCTTTAGAGGCATAAAGTGGTGTTTTAACGGTTTTATATAATACATTTAAACCACGAACGTGATCGATGTGCTCGTGCGTTAATAATACATGAGTAAGGTCTTTTATATGATACCCTTTGGCTAAAAAAGCATCGCTAATTCTCTTAAAAGTTATGCCGGCATCAATCAAAATCTTTAAATTTTCATGTTCTAGAAACGTTACATTTCCTGATGAACCACTAGCTATCGAGTATAGTTTCAAAATATCACCTAACCTATTTTAACATGAACCTTGTTTTAAGCCAATAATATTGTATATTAAGCCTTTTGTGTGAGATTGTGAAAACCAATAAAAACGATTGCAAAGGCCTAGTATGTATGTTATATTATTAGTGCTTGTGATTAAAATTCAAGGAGTGAAAAAAGTGAACAAAACTAATCTCATCAAGAAGTTAGCTGCCCTTACATTAATGGTAACTGGTGCACTAACACTCGCTGCATGCAGCGACAAATCATTGTCCACGCCTTATGGAAGCATAAAGGATACTGTGTATCTTAGTGGTAATGGTTACAGCATCACAGAAAAAGAATTATACGAAGAAATGCGTCTAAGTAGTTCATCTATTTTAATCGAAATGATTGAAAAAGAACTATACAAAGACGAATTGGCTACCATCAATAGTAACCTTGAAACTTACAAGGCAGACTTAGTTGAATACGCTAATGAAGCAATCTTTGGAATCACAGATCTAGATGCATTAAAAGAATTAACTGAGGCAACAATTACTCAAAAGGTTCTTTCATTCATCGACTCTTTCTATTTGGTTAACATTGATATCACTTCAGCTGATATTGATACGGTCGATTTTGAAAACCACAATGACAAAATTCTTGACTACTACAAGCTTACTCTTGCGAAGAAAATGTACGCGAAAACAATCTTAGATAAAGAAGTCATTGACAAAGCATCATCCAGCTATATTGATAAAGACACAGCATTACAAACTTATTTCGCAGCTAACATTCAAAACAGCTATGACATGAGTGCGATTACCATTCGTTTTGCAAACCTTAACGAGGCAAATGCTACATTACGTCATTTCAATCTTAAAGCATTACGTGGGTTATGGTACGAATTGCCAGACCCAAGAAAAGACATTCTAGATGCGAATAACGACAAACACAAGTATGCGCTAGAAGTACTAAATGATTTAGGATTAGCAAATGAAGGTAAATTATCTGATAAAGATTACCAAAACTACTACAATGCTTATAGTATTAATGACTCAAGAGTCCCTCTTACTACAGCAGACATCGCATTAACTGAAGATGAAACGCTACAAAAATTCATCGAAATCTATAATTATATTTATAGTTACCGCGCACCAGTCAGCACGAGCTACACTGTAGAAACTTTATTAGCCGATTTAGATAATGTTTCAGTATTCACAAAAACATATAAAGAGTATAGTAATTCAAGCTTACGTTCATATGTGTATCAAACATTAAGCACTGAAGAGGGCGAAACAAGATTCACATCAAGCCCAAGACAAACCAATAACTACTATCATTTAGCGTTCAAACTTAAAGGCCACAATGAAGAAATTCTAAACTGGGTGGACGAAGATGACAAATTCATCGTATACAAAGAAGACGGTGAATTGACAGATAAAGCTTTAGAACTTTATGACTTAGTATTTGACAGCAAGCTTACTAAAACTTATATTTCTGCAAAAGCCAACGAAAGACTTAATGACACTGAAGTAGTCATTTATGATGAACTCGTAAAACTTTACGTATCTCAAGGTTTAGACTCTGTTAAATTAGCTTCTAAATCGAGCAAAGACATCATCGCTAAATTTGGTGATAAGTCCATTAAAGTAGACGAATTCTTTGTCGAATTAGAAAAAAAATTAGGCGTGTCTGTTGCCATCGATATGGCAATTAAAGAAACGCTTAAAGCTTCTGAATATACTGACACGATCACTGCTGAAAAACGCGCTGAGTTTAAAACAAACATTGAAAACATCATCAAACAATTCGGACAAGGTTACTATGAAAACTCTGGTTACCCTGTTGAAATTGGAAGAAAGAACTTCTTAATGTTAGCCTTCCGTGCTGAAAATATAGATCAAGCTGTTGAAAATGTATTCGTGTCTTCTGCTTTAGAAGAAGCATACTTAGCAGACTTAGAAGCACATTTCGGTGAAGATGTTTACACGAAACTAGTCAATTATGCAGCTAAGTTACAACAACAATATTTCTCATTATCTGCTTCTCATTTACTAATTTTTGTTGATATGGATGAAGATGATAACCCTGATAAACCTGAAGCATTCTTAGAAACGTTATCTGTTGAAAAACAAACTGAAGTAAAAGCCCTTGTCACTGAATTGATGCAAACCATTCATGACAGAGCTACCACTTATTCTTCGTTTTCAACGGGTTTAACAGCAATTGTGGATGAATTCAAGACTGCAGGCAGAATCACTCCAGATTCTTGCTCAGTGGCACCTCTTGATGTAACACCTGAATGTCGTTGGGCTAAGTATAAAGCAGCTGGTTTAAACATTATGTTTGAATCATTACCTGCAATTAATAACACAACCAATACAATCGGTTCTTCAAGCGCATTAGATGACGCATTCTACGAAAGAGCTATGGGATTGTTCACTCGTGTCAAAGAAGAATTCTATGACGTTGATAGCAAATTCCCAAGCCAAGAACTAGATGTAAGACCTTCTAGCTATGATTCAATGTTAGAATCATCATTCGGATGGCACTTAATTTTAGCAACTGGCGGAAGCGTGTCTTCTTCAGCTAAATTTGGAACAACCGATGACACTAAGAAAAACGACTCTGATGAGTACTATATCTACGAACGTATTGAGTTCGAAGATGAAGATGGTGAAAAATATTACCTAAGTGCTTACAGTGATACAGATGCTGTTACTGCAGAACAAGCTAGAATTTACATCAATGAAGTAGGCGATGAATATGGTGTTCAAAACTTACCTTCTAAAGTAAAAACTGCTGTTAATGCTTATTTTGCACCAGTATTTGAAAAATACAACAGCCAAAACAACCAACTAAACTTGCTTTACAAACTACTAGGTGATACTAACTTTAATTTCGCTAATGCTGATAACAATGCAAAAGCACAAAAATTAATGAAGATCAACCAAGACCAATTCTTCTCATATAACTTTACGAATGAATCATTCAATGAAGTTTACGGAGATTGGTGGACAATATTTGAATAAAGCATTTACAACCCATCTTAAATAGGTGGGTTGTTTTTTTAAACGAAAAAAAAAGAGACTAAAGAGTCTCTTGTTTTTTGGTTTTTTATTAAAGCTTATGTTTATACATTCTAGATTTATCCAACACAGGGATAGATTGAGTGAACTCGCCAGCAGGTGTTTTCAACCATTCTTCTCCTAATACTGTAAACTTCGAATCAATGGTATCGATGTACCAAATTAATAATGCTTCGGGCGTCATTGGTTTTTTTGCAGCACCAAAGTTTGGAAGTCCATGATGAGACAATAAAATATGAGTCAACATTAACACTTCTTCTGATTGCGCTAAATCAAGTTTTAAAGCTGTTTCTTTAATCTTCATTGCGCCCATGACTAAATGACCCACTAACTGCCCTTCAACCGTGTATTCCCCACCTTCAAAGCCACTTAGTTCATCAACCTTACAAATATCATGTAAAATAATACCTGCAAATAGTAAATCTTTACTTAAATACGGGTATATCTCAATAAACTTATTGGCTATGTCCAACATGGTTTTTGTGTGATAAGCAAGTCCACCAATATAAGCATGATGAAATCTAACTGCAGCCGGATACATATAGAATTTGTTTCTATATGCTTGATAAATTGACTCAGTCACTTTCTTGATGGTTGGATTTAGGATTTGATTTAGATACGCTTCTACTGACTCTTTTAAGCATTTTATGTCAGTAGGTGCATATTCGTAAAAACCACTCAATTCTTCTTTTAATAACACGGGATCATTGATATGATCAAAGATGTTTTTAAATGATATCACTCTGAGCTGTTCTTTTTCATTGTGGATGTATGTTTCAACGAGAAATCGGTATGTTTTCCCAAGTTCGAGTTTTTCGACTTGGCATGCTTCTAATTTTAAATTCCGTTTTTCGCCATCTTTAAGAATAACATTTACATTTTGAAACTCAGATCCAATATTCATCGTTTCAATTTTTGCGTTAAATTCCATCGGTTAAACCTCCTTAACGAATAGATAAGCACCTGGTTTGTTTACCAAATAGTGACTAACAATCTCATTTGTCTTTTTAGTGCCATCGAAAATACACTTGAACCCATCGCCTGTAGGCAAAAGTTCGTCTGTATAACTGTTCTTAAAGAATACCTTAATCACTTGATTAAAACCTGTTAAAACAAATTGAACTGTTGAGGTTTGAACGGATTGCTCAACGATTCTAATTGATTGTTTAATGTCAGTTACTTGTCTTAGTCTAAAAAGCTTATATTGCTTTCTAATCTCAATTAAATCTTTGACTGATGAAACCAAATCCATGTGTTCATCTTTTAGTGTCCAGTCAATCTCGTTGATTGAGTCCGGTGATTTATAAGAATTTTCGACACCTCTTTTGGATCTTAAAAACTCTTGTCCAGCATGAATAAATGGCACACCCTGAGACAAAATGGTTAGTGCTAAACCAAGTCTTGCGTATTCTTTTATTTGTTGATTTGTTGGATTTTTAAGTAACAAATTGGCCCGATCATAAAAGGTGTGGTTATCATGACATTCAATATAATTGATCGATTGATTTGGATTGAAAAATCTAAATTGGTCCACTGCACTACCAGTAAACAAGTAAAACAAATCTGCATTTGAAACTTTTCCACCCATTGCGAATCCTACACTATTAGAGAAAGTCCCACCCTTGATTTGTTCTCTAAATGCATCGTTGAAATGCGCAATATAAGGCATGAATTGCTGATTACCCATATGGCTGCGTTTCGAATCTGGCAGTGTGTTTTGCATCATCCATCCTTCACCATAAACGAATGCCGCTGGGTCTATTGATTTAACCAGTGCATCGATTTTGTTCATTGTTTCAATATCAAGCAAACCCATTAAATCAAATCTAAAGCCGTCTATTTGATACGTATTCATCCACCATTTAATCGAATTTAGGATAAATCTTTGCATCATTGGGCGTTCGCTGGCAATGTCATTACCACACCCGGATACTTCTGTTCGAATACCCTTTGAATCAAAACGATAAAAATACCCAGGTACAATTTTTTCAAATGGGAATGTGCCCATATCGTAAACATGATTGTATACAACATCCATGTTCACGCGAATACCTTTTGCATGATAAGCATCGACCAGTTGTCTTAGTTCATTAATTCTTTCGTAAGCATCATCGGGGTTTTTTGAAAACCACCCTTCAGGTACGTTATATTGACTAGGATTATAGCCCCAGTTATAAAGCTTATCTTTATCGAGTTCATCAGTACCCTCAAAATCATAAACAGGCATTAATTGAATATGTGTAATGCCTAAGTCTTTGATATGATTGATGCCTTCATTTTCTAAATCTTCATATAATCCCTCATAAAGTCCTTTATGAATTGCTTTTGATGTTTTAGAGATGGTATAGTCTCTAACTGATAATTCATAAATAATCGCATCTACTTTTCGACCTGAAAATTCAGGTTTATCATGTGAAAACGGACTAAATCTAGATGGATCTACAACATAGTTATAAACCCCATTTGCCGTTGAAGCAATCGCATACGGGTCAGTCGTTACATTGAATGTTTCATTCACCCTAACTCTGTATCTATACTGATAGCCTTCCAAATTACCGAATACCGTCAACGACCATACACCACGTTCGTGGTATCTTAAATCGATGAATTGTTTGATGCCTTTTAAATCAATCAATTCCAGTTCTATTTCTTTAGCAACAGGACTCCATAGTTTGAAGGTTGAAAAACCATCCGTAAAAGTTACCCCTAAATCGTCTTGATCATAGTCATACATCATATCGAACAACTCAGTTCTGACAATACTTCCAGTTCTTAAGAAAGACTGATTTCTTCCTTCATCATAGACCATGTAATTTTGATTCAAAAAGATGTTATCATTGATAGAACAAGAATACTTAATTTCACGCCCAATTTTTTGCTTGTTTTGAATCGTTAACAAAATGGTTTGGCTTTCATTTTCAAGCGAGAACTTTTTATGATCGTTTTCTAGTTTTTCAGGAACTAGAATGTTAATCAGGTTAAACCCATCTAGATAAGAAAAGAAATCACTTTTCATTATTAGCCTCTTTCTTTAATACATAAGCTTTTAAAGCGTCTGCATTGTTGTCTATTTTTTTCTCTAAAACGAGCACAGTCAATTCGTCGATGTATTTTGAAACCCATGCCCCTTGTTTTCGGTTGAGTAGTTTTAACAAATCATTTGCTCTAAACTTTAAATCGACAGAGCTCTTGATAGGTAGTGTTTCAAATCTATTTTCAAGTGCTGTTTTTTGAAACGGTGTATAGTTTAATAAAAAGGATACTTTATTTGCCAATAAGCAAATCTCTAAGCCGTATGTAAATAAGTCAACATCGCTAAGAGGCTTTCTTAAGTTAACAAGTTCTACCACTTTTTCATATTTGTTTTTAGCAACATTCGAGAACTTCCATTCGCTTGGGACTGAACCATTTAATGTAAAACAAAGCGCAAAGAAAGCATCGATAAATAATGGTTCCTTTTGGGTGTCAACAATGTATTTAACCCCTTTATCTAACCCAGGTAACACTTTTGACAATCCAGTTGTATCTAATGTTTTTAGTGCTTTTAATTGTTGCGGTGCTTTTAGTATTTTTAAAGTCTCATTCAAGACACGTTCCTTAGCAATATTATTTAGTAAATCCTTCTGTAGTTCCATCGCTAGTCGTGTTTCTTTTTCGATTTGAAATCCAAGCTTAGCTTGGAAATATACTGCTCTTAATATTCTAAGTGCATCTTCATTGAAACGTTCTTCTGGGTTACCGATAGCACGAATCATCTTGTTTTTAATGTCATCTTTGCCACCTACATGGTCAAAGATTTGCATTGCGTCATTCATGACTAACCCATTGATGGTAAAATCTCTTCTTTTCACATCTTCTTCAACGGTTAATACTTCCTCAACCGTTTCGGGATGTCTATTGTCTAGATAAACACCATCTTTTCGGTAAGTCGTTATTTCGATGTTATACCCTTCTTTAGGTATACTGACAGTACCATACTGGATACCAGTTGGTTTTGCTTTAAATAATTTCATCACTTCATGCGGTTTTGCATTTGTGGTTATGTCAATATCGTTACTATCTTTCTTCATTAAGTAGTCTCTAACGCAGCCACCAACAAAAAAAGCCTCATACTTAAATTTTTTTAATGTCCTTAAAACATACATTGCATCTTTAATAGTTGCCATTCATATCACCTTCCATATTATATCATAATATGATATTGAATTAACAAAAAACAGTCTTATTCAGACTGTTCATTCTTTTCTTCAACCGTTTCCATAGGATGAATGCTTAGGATCACTTGATCGATTCTCTTTTCATCCATTTTCTCAACTTTGATGCTATAACGTTCAAAATTAAGGAAGATGTCGTCTTTTTCTTCTGGAATATAACCAATATGCGATAAGACAAATCCAGCGATGGTTTCGTATTCATCGTCTTCTTTAATGTCCAAGTTGAGCTCTTCGTTGATCTCCTCAATTGAAATTAATCCATTGATTAAATACTGATTAGGGGCGATTTCTTTGATATCGGCTTCTTCTTCATCATATTCATCATAAATGTCACCCATGATTTCTTCGATCAAGTCTTCAATTGTTACAATCCCTTGAAATCCACCATATTCATCAACTAAGATACCCATATAGTTTTTAGAAGCTTGAAGTTCTCTGAAAAGCGCATTGATTTTCTTTCTAGCCGGAACAAAATATGGTTTTTTCAATATCTTTCGTAAATCGATGTTTTCAAAGCCAACTTTCGTGGCTTCTCTAAAGACATCCTTAATATAAATCAACCCAATAATATCATCAGGCGACTCATCATATACTGGAATTCTAGAATAGTTTTCCTCAATCATTTCATCGATGGTCGAAGGCGAAAATTCATTGATGTCTATCATATAAACTTCGGTGCGTGGTGTCATGATTTCTTGTGCAGTAATATCATTAAACTCAAAAATAGAGTTGATCATTTCAGATTCTTCTTCATTAATCCCGCCTGATTCTGCTGAGGACTCAATCATCGATATGATTTCTTCTTCAGAGACAGCTTCGATTGTTTCATTTGGATTAATTCGAACCATTCTTAAAAACAAATTCGTTAATCTGTTGCTAAACCAAACCAAAGGCATCAAAATAACCATTGCAGTTTGCATCGCTTTGTATGTTCTAAAAGCAGTTTTCTCTGGGTTTCTTAAAGCTATTCTCGATGGGACAAGTTCTCCTAGCGAAAGCGTCACAATCGAAAGTATTATTGTAAATACGATAAACCCAATGATGTCAGCAACATTTACGTCTAAATTAGTTAAATTTGATAACCAATTTCCAAAGTCGTCAACAATGTATCTTGCGGCAATCGCACTCGTAAAAAATCCCAATAAAGTAATACTTACTTTGATAGTCGATACAATTTTTTTTGAGTCCAATGACAATTCTAAGACTTCTTTCGCCTTTAAATTACCTTCATCAGACATCGTTCTTAATTTATTCTTGTTCACTGATACAATTGCAGTTTCACTCAAAGCGAAGAAAGCATTTGTAAAAATAATTACAACCAATAATAAGATTATCAGCGGTAGTTCCATATAGTTTTCAATTCTCCAATCTTTCGAAAATTATAACATTTCTAGTTAGAAAAGTCAAAGTTTTCAACAGTTATCGTTTAGATTTACATTTTCGTCAATTTAAATTCAACCCTTTTTAGGTTTTGGGATGCTTTTTTAGTAGAATAGTCACAAATAAAACATATAAAACAACCAGGATTACAAACGAAGTTATCGCTTGAATAATTCCCTGAGGCGCATAGCTCGCAATCAATAGTATTGGCAGTCCAAACAATATGGCTGTTGTGGTACCTGTGACTAAATCAGTTGCTGCTGGTGTCTTGTAGAAAGGGTCAACTTCCCTTAGTAAAGCTATCCCTGTTGAGGCCGTCCCAGTAAGCATACCAAACATTGCAGCAAACCCTTCAAGCGGGTATTCTTTATAAACACGTTTTGTTAAGAAATGTAGGTAAATAATCGTTGCTAATCCGCCTATGCTTGCAACTAATAAAAAAGCAATCCATATATTATTTTGAGATAAATCTTCCATGTTGATGGCAAGAATAGATGAGACTACCATCACATCAAACACAACACCTGAAATTCGATTAAGCATGAAATTGTTCGGATATTGTCTGGTCATTAAGCCCGTTTTTCTCAAAAACACGAAAAACTTTCTAGCTAATAACGCAAGCATCATACCAAAGATGAAGTTAAATCCCCAAATAAGTGATCCGACCATTTTATAAACGCCTGGATTTAGTGAAGCGAGTTTCGTTAGACCAAACATCGTTAACAGTGTTGCGCCATAAACGCCTAAAATCAGTGCGATTTGTACGGTCATCTTGTCCATAGATTCTGCAACTGGGATTTCATCCGGTGCTTCTATTTCCTGTAAAGAAGTCAAAGTTGAAATTTTTTCTTCTCCACTGACTTTTAATTTTTTGAACTTATTTAGATAAAATACACCACCAATGGAAGCCCATATAAACCCCATAGAGGCAATAGCCAAACCATAAGATTGCCCCCCAACAAACCCATTGGGGTCAAACGTTTCATAAATCATCCCAAAGTTATTAGCTTGACCTGGGCCTTGACCAAAACCAAAAGGCAATAAAATCCCGGTGGCGAGTCCTGGTCCGGTTTGAAATACTGGCATAAAAGTATAAGCTAATATTAGTGATATGCCAATCCCAACAATGCCTTGTAATAGGTACGTAGATACAATCACCATTCCATTAAAGTAACTGTGTGCACGATTGGTTTTAATTTGCAATTTTTCATTGACTTTCAAACCCATCGCAATAAACCCAATTGCCAATGTATGATAAGTTACTAAGTTTAAGAATTGGTTAAAAGAGACGATTTGAGCTTGTGTCAAAAGAATTTCAGCATCTGCCATCGGCCTTACAACCATTTCCTTCAAGAATAATCCTAGTAACCCAGCGATAACAGCCGTTGGTAACAAAGATTTTCTGAAAACGGGCACTTTTCTTCTAATGATATTCCCTAGTAACAATAACAAACTAATGATAACCAAATAAATAATGCCAATCCAAGTGCCTAAAGACTCATAATTCTGTATCATAGTTCAACACCACTTTCTGATAAGTTTTTGCGAATAAAACATATTTGAGCGCACAGAATCTTTCATTTCCTGTAAAAAAAAGTGTTTGCTCGTTTTGTTTATTATAGCAGATAAACGTATTGGAATACTGTACAGCTGGGTATATGTCTTCAAATTTCCAAACACATTCTTTAGATTCAATTGTAAAACTAAAATGATCCTTGAATAAAGTAAGTTTAGAATCACCAAGACTGATTTGTTTTCGACCCTTCAGTTCATATACTTTCACGACATCCCATGATATGAGGCTTAAGGAATCGTCTTGAACCATCTGTTCTACAACATTTACTTGATGCGTATACCACAATATTGTATTATCGAAAAACTTGGTATTACCGAGATTTTCAAACAACCCGTATTCATTATACTTTAGATGCAGATTCGAACTTTTATCAAATACTTCATCCCCTTTTGAATAAATGGTATCCATTTGGTTGGTAACAGGGGAAATGAAAAAGGCTCTTTCAATATACTCTGCTTTATCTTTGCCTTTAAACCTTCTTGGTGCTTCTTTCTGCATTTCAAAATCGTTCACACCTAAACCGACTGACAGGCATTCATAAATTTGATCTAGTGATAAATCTTTATACTCATCATAAGTCCATGTTTTATAAACATAGCCCCTTACTTTTCCTCTTCTAAGTTTTTTTGACCATCTTGGCGAGGTTAAGTACCCACCTTCAATTCGATAAAACAACACGGGTATCTTTAATAGTTTTATAAGTTTAGCTGTCGAATATGGCATGTTCATTAGCTTACCGCTAAAAGTCCTGTTACCTTCAGGGAAGATTCCAATAGACCCTCCAGATTTCGCAACCCTAATCATGTTTTTAACGGTTTCCGTATCCGATTTGTATTTAGATTTGGAGATAGGTTGGACAAAATAGGATATTAATTTTGAGAAAAAGGGTATCGTAAATATCATATCCGATGCTACAAAGTAAATAGGCTCTCTAAAACTTAAGGCCAGCATAAATGGATCTGCATTCATGGTATGATTTCCAAGTATTAGGTAAGGGCCTTTAACACTTTTATTACGGTATTTTTTGCCCCAATATCGATATCTTATCCAAATACCAATTCGAAATAATGGTCTAAATATCGTGTAAAACACGACATGTCTAAATCTTTTTTTCATTGGTTTCCTCCAATTTCTTTGATATAATGAATCCGGTGATAATAATGAAATATCTTGAAAATCCAGTGGAACACGAACTAATCATTGATAAATCCAGATTCATAACAAATATATATATTGTAAACTCGCTTTCTGAAGTACAATCGATTTTAATTGAAACTAAAAAGAGACATCGCGATGCTAATCACAACTGTTATGCCTATATTTTGAATCAAGGCAATGAAGTCAAAGCTAGCGATGATGGCGAGCCTTCTAAAACAGCTGGCGTGCCGATTTTAGAGGTATTAAAGCATCATGAGCTTTCAGATTGTTTATGCGTAGTGACAAGGTATTTTGGCGGCATTAAACTTGGAGCTGGTGGGTTGATTAGAGCTTATTCTAACAGTGTATCAAAGGCACTGGAACTGGCTTCTTTTGTAAAAAAAGAACAACGAACAAAACTCGAAATTATGTTGCCTTATGCCCTTTATGATGGGTTCATATACCAATTTAAAGACCACATAGACATTCTTGATCAGTCTTTTAAAGAAAACATCACCCTAACCGTCATACTAAAAGACATTACAATTCTTGATCTAAAAGAAAAATACCATCAAATAGTTTTAAACGATTTGGGTGAAGTTATTGTATCAGTTAAATTGAAATAGTTCAAACACTCTTTCGATAAATGAGGCAATTAAGTGTGCCCCTACTAACGCGATAATTACATAAAAGGACTTAATTTGCCAAACCTTGTTTTGTTTAAATGCTTTTTCAAAATTAGAAGCTTTTAACACTTCAATCATCCAAACAGCACTTAATAATAAGGCAATTAGATATACTTGATTGTCCATATAAACCTCCAAAATGCGCTTGACGCATTTTTATTTTGTACCGAAAAGACGGTCTCCGCAATCACCCAAACCTGGGACGATATAGCCTTTCTCATTTAGTTTTTCATCCATAGCTGCTAAATAGATATCAACATCAGGATGATCTTCTTGTAGTCGTTTTACCCCTTCTGGGCATCCCACTAGTCCAACAAATCTAATGTCTGTCGCACCTCTTTTTTTAACCATCGATACCGCAGCAGAGGCTGAACCACCAGTGGCTAACATCGGGTCGACAATCAAAACTGTAGAGACATTCATATCTACTGGAAATTTTGCAAAATATTCATGAGGTTCCAAAGTTTTTTCGTCCCTATATACGCCAACATGTCCAATTCTTGCGTTAGGAATGATGGTATGAATGCCTTCGACCATACCTAGACCAGCTCTTAATATTGGCACAATTACAACAGGTTTTTTCAATACCTGACAGGTAGTCATTTGAATCGGCGTTTCAACTTCTTTATCCACTGTTTCAATATCCCTGGTTATTTCATAGGTAATCAGCATTCCTATTTCAGACACTGTTTCACGAAACTGTTTGGTGTCTGTCGCTTTATCACGTACTTTAGCCATCTTGTGATCAATTAAAGGGTGGTTAATGACAACAACCTTACTCACAAGAATTGCCTCCTTCGTACTTAAGCATTTTATCAAGTCTTTTTTGATGGCGTGGTTCATAGTGCTCATTTTTAAAAGCTTCAACCATTGCGATGGCATCCTCAATAAAGGTAGTTCTACCGCCTAGTGCAATCACGTTTGCATTGTTATGTTGTTTGGCTAATGTGGCAGTATGTACATCGTGAATCAGCGCACATCTAACACCTTTAACTTTATTTGTAGAAATACTAATGCCTATGCCTGTTCCACATAAGACAATCCCAAAATCATAACCGCCTTTGACAACTGCTTCTCCAACTTTGATGCCATAATCTGGGTAGTCAACTGAAGCCTCGTCATTGGTTCCGAAATCTTGAAAAGGATACCCTTTCTCTATAAAATATTTGATCAACGCTTGTTTTAACGCAAAACCACCATGGTCACTTCCAATTGCTATCATATATGTTCTCCTTTTAATATTTATCAATATTAGTATAACATTTTTTTCTTAAACAGACACTACAAAAACAAAACGCCAAAGGACTATAATCCCTTGGCGTTTTCTTACATTGTATACTTATCTGACTTTTTGCGCTCGTTTGTTTTTAGAATTCGTTTTCTCAAACGAATGTTTTTAGGTGTTATTTCAACGAGTTCATCATCATTGATAAATTCTAGACATGCTTCAAGTGATAACTCTCTTGCTTTCTTTAATACAACCGTAGAATCTTTAGAAGATGAACGCATATTAGTCATTTGTTTTTCTTGTGTAACGTTAACGGCTAAATCAAATTCTTTATTGGCTACACCAATAATCATACCTTCATAAACGTTTACACGAGGTTCAACAAACATCGTGCCACGATCTTCTAATCTACCTATTGCGTAAGAGGTAGTCATACCTTCACCAAGTGAAACAAGTGCCCCTGTTGTTCTTGCACCGACTTCAACATGTTCAATTGGTCTATATTCTAAGTAGGAATGCGAGATGATGCCATAACCTTTTGTTGCGGTCATAAAATCCGTCATAAAACCGATAAGTCCTCTAGATGGCATTGTGTATGTTAGTCTAGATTGATTGACGTGATTGATCATGTTATTCATGATACCTTTGCGACTTCCCAACATCTCAATAACAGTACCCACCACTTCATTTGGACAATCCACTTGAACAAATTCATATGGTTCATGTTTTACACCTTCGATGGTTTGAATGATAACTTGAGGTCTTGATACTTGGAATTCAAAGCCTTCTCTTCGCATGTTTTCAATTAAGATGCCTAAGTGAAGTTCTCCTCTACCCGAAACAATCCATTCTTCTTTTCCGCCGAGACGTTCAACTTTAAGCGATACGTCTTTTTGAATTTCCTTGAATAATCTTTCTTCGATTTTAGATGCCGTAACAAACTTACCTTCTTTACCTGCAAATGGGCTTGTGTTAGTCCCAAAGGTCATTTGAACGGTTGGTTCATCGATGTGTAAAATTGGCAAAGCTTCTTCATAGCCAATTTCACATACGGTTTCTCCTACGTTAATATCGGTTAATCCTGCGATTGCGACAATGTCACCAGCATAAGCTTCCTCGACTTCAACGCGGTTTAATCCCATGAATGAGAAGAGTTTTTGTATTCTAAACGGTTTATTAGTCCCATCCAATCTCACGCATGAAACTTGTTGATTAACTTTAATGGTTCCTCTTGTGATTTTACCTATGCCAATTCTTCCAACATAATCATTGTAATCCAGCAAAGCAGGTTGGAATTGAAGTCTACCTTCCTTGTCTTGTCCTGGACTTGGACAATGCTTGATGATGGTTTCAAGTAATGGCTTCATATCTTTTGCATCTAAGAAATCTGGATCAAAAGAAGATAGTCCTTTTATGCCTGAAGCATATACGATAGGGAAATCTAATTGTTCATCGTTCGCATTTAATTCTACGAACAAGTCAAATACTTCATTAACAGACTCTAACGGTCTGGCAAATTGCCTGTCTACTTTATTAATAACAACGATTGGTTTTACGTTTGCTTCTAAGGCTTTTTTCAGAACAAAGCGTGTTTGTGGCATTGCACCTTCGTAGGCGTCCACAACTAGTAAAACGGCATCAACCATTTTCATAATTCTTTCAACTTCACCGCCAAAGTCAGCATGACCTGGGGTGTCTAATATGTTTATACGGTATCCTTTGTATTCAATCGCCGTATTTTTAGCTAGAATTGTTATTCCGCGTTCACGTTCAATATCATTTGAATCCATTGCGCGTTCCATGATTTGTTCATGTGCGTTTTTCTTTTCTGATTGTTTTAATAACTCATCTACTAGTGTTGTTTTACCATGATCGACATGGGCAATGATTGCAACATTTCTTATTTCCATTTTCTCACTTCTTTCTAAAAGCCTTTTACATTATATCATATTCTATATTATCTACTATTTTTTTTATTTGAAATCAAGCATAAAAGCGTTTTTATCACTTTATTTACAAAAAAGGCCTAAAAGCAGGCCTTTTTTGTTAAATCAATTTCTTTTTTAGTGCATATAGCTCTTCTACTGCAAAGTGCAGCTTTGTCACAACCTGTTTTTGATTTATAGGATAAATGTAATAGGTGTTATCGGTTGTGGATAAGTCAATACAGTCACCTTTTCCTTTATAGTTATACTCAATATGTAAACCATACATTGATAGAGGTTCCTTTATAAGTTCAAATGGTTTATTGTCAATCAAACCAGTAAGTCTAAAACCATTCATATCATGTATTAATTTCATTTTCCCAAGCTTATGGAATCCTTTCGCGTTAGGCAAGGATTCTACATACACATCGTCCTCAAAATAGTAGGATTGATTTTCGATTTCTTTTCTTACTTGTAGTCTTTCAAATTCATACCAATCAGGAATGTGCTCGAACTCAGTGTCGCCTACTAGGGCACGAAGTTTCCCGTACTCATCTTGCTCATATGATTTTCCACAAGATTCGCAGGTAATTATGTTTAATGATGTGCTCATTGAGTGTGCCTTTAAGCAGCTTGGACATTGGTATAAAACAGCTTCAATGCCCTCCATACGTTTAGGATATTTGATTTGTATTTTATGGTCTTTTTGATACTTATATTCATCATAAAGAAACGCTTCTTTGATTCTAGCGTTCATTTCAGCTACAGACACCAAATTTATATCGTCCAAAGAAATAATTTGGGTCATGTCTGCTGTTAGTTTATGATTTGATTTCATTTTCAAATTCCACTGTGGCTGTGATAAATAGTTACCATGCATGTTCAATACAACAACTGGATATCCAAGATTCTTAACCAGTTTCCCTAAAGAATCTGGTAAGTTTGCATTTGTTCCGACTATCGAGTATCTTGCCTCTGGGTATATTGCAACCACACCTTTTAAATCATCCAAGACATATTTTATATGTTTATATAGTTTAGTGTCATTGGTGAATTTACGTTTACATATAGCGCCTACACTCCTTAGAAGGGTTTCACCAAATAAAAATCCATCAATGGCTACAATAAAATTAAGACGGGTTGGAAAAGTCGCTGCAGTCGTTACTTTAAAATCAAGAAATGCATGGTGCGTACACAATAAAATGTATGGGGGTTTGAGACCTTCCATATTCACTTTGTTGATCTTTAGTTTTCTTTTCCAAACTGTAGGGTATGATAAAGCCCAAGCCAAGGGCATAATGATTCTTTTTTCTCGTATCGGTTTTTTTGACATGTCGAAAGGGGTTAAATCTAATTTTCTCATAGCATTCCTCCCAAGTAATCGTATTATACCACAGCTAAAAAGAAAAAAAGAATAGACTTTTTAGCATCTATTCTATCGTTATCTTTTATATTTGAAAATCTGGCGCTAATACCGATTCTATTTGTTCCCTAGTAATAGACCCAATTCGTAAATATTTGATTTCCACTTCAGTTAAATCAACCGTTGTCGATAGCATATTTAAGTTATAATCCTCATACTGTTCATAAATGTATTCAACCTTGTCTTGATAATACTGTTTGATAAGTGTTAGGTCCATTAATGGAGTTTGTCCCTTTTGGGTAATCGAAGTGGTTACTAACGGCCCATTTTGTTTTATGAGTTGTAAGGCTCTTTGATGATTGGGAATCCTTACCCCTATGATTTCTTCACCGGTTTTCTCAAAGTGAGTTCTAGAACTTTTCAAAATAATGGTTAAAGCTCCCGGCCAGAAAGACATCATAAGTTTTTTGGCACGTTCATCAATAATGGCTAAATCATTGACTGAAACCAAAGTATCACAAAGTACTGCAAAATAGTGATTGGTATGTTCGTTTTTTAATTGCCTTATTTTTTGTAGTGCTTCATTATCATATAGTCTTGAAGCGAACCCATAAACCGTATCTGTGGGAAAAATAACCACAGATCCATCAGACATAAACCCTTCTTCTAAAGAATATTCATCTACCATCATACTATTCACCCACTTTTATAAAGGTCATTCTGTCTTTACCAGACATATCTTTCACTTGTCTAACGGTCGCATTCGGAATGTAATGATGAATTAACGCCAATAAAGCTTCGTTTTTATCAAAAGCGTGTTCAAATGCAATTAGGCCATTAGGCTTCAAATAGTTTAAGGCATCTTTTAATATGCGTTCATAAAAAATCAGTCCTGAATCTCCACCAAAAAGTGCGATATTCGGTTCGTGCAACAAAACGATTTTCTCAACGTCTTCGCTATTTGGTATATAAGGCGGGTTAGAAACAATGATATCAAAGGTCATCCCTTCAAAAGGTTTCAATAAATCACCTTGATAGAATTTAACAGACCCGTTTAACTTTTCATTATTCATTTTAGCCACTGCCAAAGCTTCTAAAGAAATATCTGAAGCATAAACATTCATGTTTTTTTCTTCTTTAGAAAGCGTGATTGCAATACAGCCAGATCCGGTTCCAATGTCTACAACATCCACTGGTTGATTTTGATAGAAGTCATCATAGTAGTAAAGTACCTGTTCAACCAGCTCTTCAGTTTCTCTTCTTGGGATTAAAACATCATTATTTACAATGAAATCATAGCCATAAAAAGTTTGATAGCCCATGATGTGCTGCATTGGGACAAATCTTTGTGTATAATCTTCTATGGCATTTAAGTATTGATCTACCACATTTTGTTCAACTTCTTTATCAAATCCCATATAAAACTCATGTGCAGATTTATTAGAGAAATGCATTAAAAGAAACTTAGCTACTTCGATTTCAAGTTCAGATTTCTCTATTTCTTTTTCCGCTAATTTTAAAAGACTTTTATACGTCATGTTTATCTCCAGCTAATTGTCTTCTTTGAAATTCATTTAATAACGGTTCTAAAACCAATTCTAAACGACCTTCCATTACCGCATCTAAGCGTTGCAATGTTAAGTTGATTCGATGATCAGTGACTCTGTTTTGTGGGTAGTTATAGGTTCTAATCTTTTCAGAACGATCGCCACGTCCCACTAAAGAACGTCTTTGATTCGATTCTTTTTCATTTTGTTCTTGTAGGAATTTGTCATAGATTCTAGTCTTTAACAATCTAAATGCTTTGTCTTTATTCTCATGTTGGCTCTTACCTTCTTGGCATGCAACAACCGTGTTGGTTGGGACGTGTGTTAAACGAACCGCTGATTTGGTTGTGTTTACAGACTGTCCACCAGGACCGCTTGAATTATAAGTGTCAAATCGAATATCATTCCAACTAATTTCGATTTCAACTTCTTCAGCTTCTGGCATGACCAAGACAGTTGCCGTAGATGTATGGATACGGCCTTGTGATTCTGTTTCTGGCACTCTTTGAACACGGTGTACCCCTGACTCATATTTTAAATGAGAATAAACATTTTCGCCACTTACCATGAATTCTAACGATGTGAAACCGCCCATTGCGCCTTCCATGGTATTCAGTATTTCGATTTTCCAACCATTTGCTTCAGCATATTTGCCATACATACGAAATAGATCCCCAGCAAAAAGATTGCCTTCGTCACCGCCTGCAGCGCCTTTGATTTCGACAATTACGTTTTTATCGTCATTTGGATCTTTTGGTAGTAGTAGGATTTTTAGTTCGTCTACTAAGCGTTCAATTTCTTCAGGCAACCCTTCGAGTTCCATTGAAGCCATTTCGACAATTTCCTTATCCTTATCTTCTAATAGCAAGTTTAAGGATTCTTCTTGTTCAATCTTAGATAAATACAAACGGTAGATTTCAACCGTTTTTTCAAGTTGTCTTTGTTCCTTCATAAGTGAAGTCATTCTTTTAATATCCGATGATACATCGGGATTCATTAGTAATTCCGTAATTTCTTCATATCGTTTTACGATTAAATCGAGTCTTTCAAACATATTATTCACTCCTAAGCCTTAATTATCATATCACAAAAGCCTTTTTTTTTCTATTATCTTAATAGATACTGTCAAGAAATGTTACACGAAGTTTGGTTTGTGGTATAATAACACTGAAATAAAAAAACAGACGGAGGTATTATAGATGAACAAATTAGAACAATTGCTAAACAAAGAAGTTGCAAACTTCGCAATTCTTTACACAAAGTTGCACAACTACCACTGGTATGTTAAAGGCCCTTACTTCTTCCAATTACATGAAAAATTCGAAGAACTTTACGATGAAGCAACCAGCATTTATGACGAACTTGCAGAAAGAATACTAATGATTGGTGGCAAACCTGTTGCGACCCTAAAACAATCTTTAGAACTTGCAAGCATCACTGAAGCTTCAGGTCTAGAAACCAAAGATGAAATGATTAAAGTTTTAATCAGTGATTTTAGACAAATCGATGCTGAATTAAAAGAAGGATTGTCTTATGCGGAAGATGCAGACGACGACGTTACTGCGGATTTGTTAACAACAACTCGTGCATCCTTACAAAAACATATTTGGATGTTATCCGAATTGCTGAAATAACACATAAAAAGCCGCATATTAGCGGCTTTATTTTTAGGAGTAGATTATGAAACTAGTTAGACCTACAATGGCTTATAAAGACAAGTATTTAGATTACATAGCTGATTGGGGTAATGAGTCTATCACCCCCATCACCTCTGATCTTAAAGATAAATCCTTTGAACTTTTGTTAGAGGAATTTCATCAATCAGAACACGACATAAACCTTCCAAGAGGCTATGTGCCAGATTCCAACTTTTTGTTTGTAGATGAGAAAGATGAAATCATTGGATTTGTGAACATTAGGCATTACTTAGATGAAATTCTTTACAAGATTAGGGGCCATATTGCTTACGGCATTAGACCTTCTCAAAGAGGGAAAGGTTATTCAAAAGTCATGCTTTCGCTCGCACTTGAAGAAGCCAAAAACAAGGGCATCAAACGAGTGTTAATGGTGGCCGATAAATCCAATATTGCATCAGGCAAAACCATTTTGAGCTGTGGCGGTGTACTCGAAAATGAGCGTTATGATGTTACAGATCATGAGGTCATTCAAAGATTTTGGATAGATTTATAAGGGGGTCTCTGAGATGAGAAAAAGATTGTTACAAACCATGCCATTAATCAGTTTATTGCTTTTCTTGTGGGCATGGCTTTATTTAGAGAAACTAGCACTAGGGCTCAGTTTCTTTTTACTGATTCCAATTAGCGGCATGTTACTGACGGGCAACATTAGAAAAAGAATTGTTGAGACGATCCCTTTTTTATCTCTAATGGTGTTTTTATGGATTGGATTTTCTACAGATATTTGGCATCCAACTTGGGTTGTATTTTTTGCAATCCCAATTGCGAGCATCGTATTTGAACGGAACTTTGAACCAAGAAAACTGGTAAGTTTAGCTGTCACTGTGACTTATGTCACCCTCGGTTTAATGTATGATGCTTGGCATCCTGAGTGGATTATGTTTTTATTAATTCCAATCATTAATTCGTTATTTTTTCCAAAGAAAAATGCCTATTTCACTGTGGAGAAGGAATCCTTTAACATGTTTAGAAGAGTCATCATTGATGAAGATGATAAGGATCAATAAAACAAATAATGTCCAAACCGATTGACTCGGTTTGGACATTATTTTTAGTCTCTACCCATATCTTCTTCACGTCTAGTGATCGGTAAGAATCTAGAGTATTCTTTTTCGAATTTAAATAATAATACATTGCCAACCGAACCTTGTCTGTTTTTTGCAAACGAGATTTCAGTTTCGCCATTGTCCTCTTTGCCGTGTGAATAATACTC
Source organism: Acholeplasma sp. (assembly GCA_034006765.1). Classification (GTDB taxonomy): domain Bacteria; phylum Bacillota_I; class Bacilli_A; order Acholeplasmatales; family UBA5453; genus Paracholeplasma. The sequence goes on from JAVESF010000004.1 coordinate 35,845, forward strand.
GTCTCTGTATAAAAATATAACGATATCGGCATCCTGTTCAATAGATCCGGATTCTCTTAAGTCAGCTAATACAGGTCTTTTATCATCACGTTTTTCAACACCACGAGACAACTGTGACAACGCCATTACAGGTATTTTTAATTCTCTTGCCATTTGCTTAAGTTGTCTTGAGATTTTAGCCACTTCTTCTTGACGATTCACGCCGCCACCTTTAGAATCATCGCCTTTAATCAACTGTAAATAGTCAATGACTACAAAATCAAGTTTGCCTTCTTGTCTGAGTTTTCGACACTTCGAACGAATGTCTTGAACTGAGATTGCAGATGAATCATCGAAAAACACATTTAAACGTCCTAATGACTCTGCTGCAGAATCGACAAATTGCCATTCTTTGGGGGTAAGTTCGCCTGTTTTGATCTTTCTATTCTCAACTCTTGATTCACTGGCCATCATACGTCCAACCAATTGTTCATTAGACATTTCTAATGAGAATACAGCAACGGCTGCTTTTTGGTCTTTGTTATGTTTTGCTGCATTGAGTGCTAAGTTCATAGCAAAAGCACTTTTCCCCATAGAAGGTCGTGCTGCCAAGATGATAAGTTCTTCGGGTTGTAAGCCGGATGTGACTTGGTCCATGATACTAAACCCAGTAGAAAGTCCGGTTAGTGACCCTTTGTTTTTTCTACTTTCTGCTTTTTCTTTAACCTCGTTGACTACTTCATTAATGCGAACAAATTCACTCGCTTTACGTCGACGAATTAAATCAAAAATCTTTTCTTCAGTCTCATCAATGTATTCAGTCGCGCGAATTTTATCATTAAACCCATCCTCAACTATTTGACTAGCAGTCTTAATCATTGCGCGTTTCAATGAATACTCTTTAACAATATCCACATAGGCATCTAAGTTTGTTGTCGTTGGTACTAAATCTGTAATCTCAGATAAGTATGAAACACCTACATCTCTCATTGCACCTAGTTGCGCTAATTCTGTAGAAACAGTCGTATAATCCATTTTTTCATTTCTTAAATAAATGTTTTTAAGGGCGTAGAAAATTCGTTGATTTCGTTGGTCATAAAAATCGTCTTCGGTTAGTTTATCCATTAAACCTACCATTACGGCAGGACTTAAGAAAACAGCACCAAGAACGGACTGTTCAGCTTCTAAGCTGTATGGCATTGTACGACTCATAACATTCACCCTATTTCTCTAATACGTTGATTTCAAATTGTGCTTTGACGTCTTTGTGTAGAGAAACAGTAGCCGTATATATACCCACTGAATTAATCTCAGAAGTTAGCTCTACTTTCTTCTTGTCTAAACGTATACCTGTTTGATCTTCAAAAGCTTCAACAACCTGTTTTGTTGTCACACTGCCAAATAACTTACCATCACTGCCCATATTAATGTGTATCGTGACGGATTGTGATTCTATTTCCTGTTTAAGTTTATTCATCAAAGCCAAGTGCTCAGCTTCTCTTTCTTTTAGCATTTGTTTCTCATTTTCTAGTGCCTTAATGTTTTCATCCGTTGCGGAAATGGCTTTCGCACTAGACAACAAGAACTGTCCATAGCCATTCGCGACATCGATGATGTCATCTTTTTTACCTCTACCTTTTACATCTTCAATTAAAATGACTTTCATTCTTTCGTCTCCTTCTTCGTGTTCTCTTAATAACAACGTTTTTAGTGAATCAAATATTGATTCTATACTTTGATCTTTAATTTGGGTCGCAGCGCTGTTTAGATGACCGCCCCCACCCATTTCTTCCATAATAACCTGTACATTTACTTCATCATAACTACGTGCACTAATCCCAACAGAATCTTCAGTAACACGTGCAATTGTAAAGCCAGCTTTGACACCTTCGATGTCTAGAATACGTTCAGACACTTGTGCTAGAAGCACTCTGTCTCTAATCTCATTTGACTGATCAAATACGACAGCAAACCCCTTAGTAACAATCGTTACACTTTGTAACAATTCATTGATTAATAATGTGCGATCTAAATCTAAGCGCAACCACTCTTTAACTCTTACTGAAGATGCCTCGTGCTCTTTCAAGTAAGCGGCAGCTCCAAAGGTTCGCATGCCAGTGCGATAAGAGAAAACATTCGTATCGACAAGAATTCCCCCATACATAATGGTGGCCTCAATCGGTAATAAATCAATGTCCTTTTGATAAAACTCCATCATTTCAGCAATCAATTCTACTGAGCTTGAAGCGTATGGTTCAACATACATAAATTCGCCTTCAAATGTATTTTCACCATGTCTATGATGGTCAATGACTGCTACCTTCTTGGCTTGGTTATATACGTCTATATTCGCGATAATATTTGGAGATTGTGTGTCAACGATGACCACAAGTGTGTTATCGTTGATCGCTTTAATAGCATCTTTAGACTCAGTAAAAGATTTAAATAGTTCCGGATCTTCTTCTTTAATATACGGTAATATTTTTTTGATTGTATTATCCATTTCTGATAAATCAAAAACGATTTTAGCCTCTATCTTACTGGTCACTGCCATTCTAAAAACGCCAATCATAGCTCCTAGTGCATCAATATCTGCTTGTTTATGTCCGATGATGACAAGATTAGAAGCGTTTTCTATCAACTCTCTAAAGTTTTGAGATTGAACCCTTACCTGGACACGTGAACTCTTTTCAGAAGCATTCGATTTACCGCCAAAATAAGCGATTTTTTCATTTTGAATGTTTACAACTGCTTGGTCACCACCACGTTTTTCTGCGAGTTCGATTGCATTTTGAGCCAGCGTACCAAGTTCTTCAAAGGATACTTCCCAACTTGCAATCCCAATAGATGCAGAAACTCTAATACGGTGTTTGGAAGAAACCTCTCTAATACGGTTTAAGATTTCAAACTTATTCACAATTACTTTTTGAAGTTCTTCGTAGTGAATTGCAATGACCATGCGGTCTTCTGTGTAAAGTTTTAAATACCCTTTATGTTCTTGAATCCAGTCTGTGATGATACCTAGATATTCACCTCTAATGTTGGATTTTTCATAGATATCGAAACCCGATAGTGCTTCTTCGACATTATCTAAATAAAGGACGCCCAACGCCGTTGAACGAGATTGATACTTATCTTTAATTTCTTCTCTGGTTGTTACATCAAACAAATAAATAACTTGGTTTTTTTGACTACTGATTGCATCATATTTTTTATCACCAATGGTGAATAAAACAGATGTATTAGAGGCATCCATGATTGTTTCAAATGCCGGATTAAGCTCCTTTAGCAAATGGTTTTCAATGTCGAATCCAAAGACTTTGTTCGAATAGGGATTGCTCCATTTAACCGTAAATGTATCTTTATCATATAGAAGTATGCCGATCGGTAGTTCGTTAAAAGCTTCATCCCCAATTTGTTTAACGTGGTAGGACAAACTAGACCATGCCGTCAATCTGTTATTGAGTGATTTGATTTTTTGTTTTCGATTATGATTTAGAATGAATTCAATTGAAACAACAATCAAACTTACAAAAACCATAATCATAATATAATATAACAAAAAGTCTTTATCATTGAAGGCCCCGCTTTGATACGCGATAACGCCAGAAATGATGAAACCAGCAATCGATAAAATAAGTCCTAAAATACGTTTCATACACTCACCTGCTTTCTATTAGTATACCAAAAAAAGGCTTTTATATCAATATAAAAGGGGATCCTTAATCTGTCCATAAACACAAAAAAAACCACTAATGAAAGTGGTTTTATCGTATTATATCGTATGACTATTCTTTTACGAATGGTAGTAATGCCATATGTCTTGCACGTTTGATAGCGACTGCAAGTGGACGTTGCCATTTAGCTGATGTTCCAGTTACACGACGAGGTAAAATTTTGCCTCTATCAGAAATGAAACGCTTTAATAGTTCAACATCTTTGAAATCAATATGGTCAACTTTGTTTTGTGTAAAGAAACATACTTTACGACGTCTTTTAAATCCGCCTCTTTGTTGCATATTAAGCCTCCTATTTTAGAATGGTAAATCTTCTTCACTAGCTAGACTTTTATTACTTGAAATGAATGGATCATCGTCTTGTTCAACTGGATAAACTTCTTGAGGTTGTGAATCTTGTTTTTTAGATTCCAAAAATGATACTGAGTCACAAACGACTTCAGTGACATATCTTGTTTCACCGTTTTGGTTTTCATAGTTTCTTGTTTGAATTCGACCTTCAATACCGAGCAATGCGCCTTTTCTTACGTAATTGGCCATATTTTCGGCTTGTTTTCGCCATACCACACATTGAATAAAATCAGCCTGTCTTTCTCCTGAATCATTTGAGTATTGACGATCAATCGCCAAGGTAAATGATACAACTGAGATGTTATTTTGAGTTCTTTTGAGTTCTGGGTCTTTGGTTATACGGCCCACTAACACGACGCGATTAAGCATTTTCTAAGTCCTCCTTATTCGCCGTCTTTTACGACGATATGGCGAATGACTGATTCTGTGATACCAACGACACGATTGAATTCATCAATGGCTTCAGTGGTCGCATTAACGAGCTTCCAAACATAATAGCCTTTTTTGATGTGGTTGATTTCGTACGCTAGATCTTTCAATCCGATTTCCTTAAGCTCTAAAACTTCAGATTGTCTTTCTGTGAAAATGTTGCTTAGGTTAGCAATCAAGTTCTTAGTTTCTTCGCTTTCTAGGTTCGGACGAATGATGTACATAATTTCATACTTCTTCATCTTCTTACCTCCTTATGGACTTTTGGCCATACACTCTAGGGTATGACAAGGATGGTTAACAAAAACCATGCTTTGATATTATAACATAGTTATATCTTATATACAAACTTTTTTTACTTAGTGAATCACCTATTTTGTGAGCAGCTTATAAAGCATTTGATACACGGCTTTGATCGCATTATCAATCACGATTTCACGAGATTCTTCTTTAAACTGGATATGGTAACTATAGGTTTCTCCTTGATAAGCAATTGAAAACCACATTTCGCCCACGTTTGAATTTGCTTGAGCGGTTGGACCGGCGTTTCCGGTAATCCCCACTCCAATATCGGCTTTTGAAATGTTTTTAATTTGATTGGCCATTTCCATTGAGATTACTTTCGATACGACGCCATGAACATCAAAGAGCGTTTCATTAATCTTTAAAAAGTCACGTTTCGCCTCTTTTGAGTAGGTAACCACAGAATAGGCCAATGCATTGGATGCCCCAGGATATTTAATCAGTTCGTGAGATAATCCACCGCCAGTAACAGACTCAGCAAAAGCAATTTTATAATCATATTCAATTAACAACGACAATACTTTTTCTACAGCATTCATGTTATCTCTCCCTAAGCGGAATTGCATTTTTAAGCGCTGTATATGCATCATAACTGATACGGAAAACCGCTCCATTTAGCAATTTTAAAGTAATATAGTGGTAGTCATCCATACGCGTTTCTTGATCTAAAAAAAGGTCAAATATCAAATGATATTTGGGATTTCTAGGTTTTTTCGTAATCGGCAAATCATCGTTTGATAAATGAAAATAATCGATTTCTGAGATGGCTATAGATAAGCGTGATTGATCATTTTTGATCGGATCTAACACCCTTAAATAAACGGTTGATCCGTTAGCATAATAGTTTGGTAGTTTGTATTCAGTATCTTTGAAATAATCATCGATGAACATAAGCTGTTGATGATTGGATAGCAAATATATCTTATTTGATCTCAATGCCTTTACATGTGGTGATTTATGTTGCCCAATATAGTAAAGGTCAAAATGCTCAAGTCCGCTAAATTTCGTTTCATAAAATGTATTGACAGCTTCAAAATACTTATTTAATCTGAGCATTCTAGGTAAAAACATGTCTAAAACTAACCCTACCATAAATCCAATGCTTAAGATGTAGGCAATAAAACTTGGGACCGGTTCTAAAGAATTAGTAATGCCTAGCAAGATGAATATGAATGCTAAAATAGCAAGCAAAATATGCAGTATTGTTCTAAAAGTGCTCGGTATTAGTAAAAGCTTTCTCGCAAGTTTCTTCTCTTGTTTTTCATTGAGTGGTTGTCCTGTTTCAATTTTAAGTAAAAGACTATTAAGTGTCATTAAATCCTCCTATAAAACCAAGTTAACTGTCACGGTTTGAAAGCTGCCATTTATATATCTTCTGATAGTTAAGTTAAACAAATCGTTAAAACTTGCACCTTGAATCAGTAGTCCTAATTCTTCTAAAGATGTAACTTGAACCCCATTGACATGGGTAATAATGTCTTTCTCAAAAACTAACCCGTCTGAAGGTCTAAGCGGCACCACTGATAACACATAGATGCCACTGGTTTGAGATGCTTCAATGTGTTCTGGAATAACGCCATTAAAAAGTTCTTCAATGGCTACTTCGACCGTTGTGACTGTAATGCCTATTTTCGGTTCTTTAAAAACAACTTCTTTTTCGTGGCGCATCCTATTAACGGTTGGAATTGCTGTCATCATAGAAATTGCAAATCCAATACCCTCTACGGAGATTTCTTGACCATTTGAAATGACAGTTGCACGTTTCCAAGTATTAAAACCCAATAGATTACCATTAAGGTCAAATAGTGGCCCACCGCTATTACCAGGATTAATTGAAGCATCGTGTTGAATGACTTTTGGGTTGTCTGTATGTCCGACCACACCAAGTGTCGCTGTGTTAAAATAGGTTAATTCTAGAGGTGTCCCCACGGCAAGAACAAAGGACCCTATAGCTGGTTTTGCATAAACAGTCCCCTCGAATTGCTCTGTACCAAATATAGCTAAATCCTCCGTTGTTTCAAAAGTAACAAGCGCTAAGTCTTCGACTTCATTCAGTGCATAGACATTCGCGTCATAATATTCATTGTTGTATATTTGAATGTAGCTTTGCGATTCGATTACGTGAAAATTGGTAATTACAAAATAGCGATACCCTTGTTCTATTTCTTCTCTGTCATAAATCAAACCTGATCCATGACCTATATTTACCGTGTAAGTATCATCACTGAATGAAACCACCGCAACCGTCATAGGGGATACTTCTTCATAAATAGTAGATATTTGACTTTCGACAGTTTCCAAAGTATATGTGGTTGTTTCTGTGTTATAGCAACCCACTAAGAATATTGAGCTCATTGATAATAGGAATAGTAATAGGATTTTTTTCATTTTAACACCTCTTCTAATTTGAATAATCTTTTTGCATTTTCGGTGGTAATTTCACCAATAGATAAAACGTCCATACCCCTCAATAATGCGATTTCTTCTGCCACATATTTGGTGTATGCGGGTTCGTTTTGTCTGCCTCTAAATGGCGTTGGTGCTAAATAAGGACTATCGGTTTCTATTAGTAATCTATCTAGTGGGATTTCTCTTGCAACTTGTTTAAGACTATGATTTTTTTTATAGGTCACTGGGCCGCCAATGCCGATATAGAAGCCCAAATCTAGAAACTTGTTAGCCCAACTTATGTCTTCGCTAAAACAATGCATAACGCCTCTAGCCAGCGGATATTTTCTCAACGTATCATAGATTTCTTGTGCGCTATTTCTCATGTGAATGACAACAGGTAGATTCAATCTAATAGATAACTCAATCTGCTTTTCAAAATACTCAATTTGTTTCTCTAAATTATCCTTGACCCAATAAAGATCAATACCAATCTCTCCGATTGCGACCACTTTTTTATTTTTTGTTAGTTCAATCAGTGCCTGTTCATCGTAAGTCTCTTCGACATACGATGGGTGAATGCCCACCGTTGCATAAAGTTCCTCATACTGTTTGGACAGTGATACTGCTTTTAAATTTGCATCTTTATACATGCCTATTACAATCATCCTTAGTACATCAGATTGTTTAGCATTGGTTAGAGTTTGTTCTAATATGTCACTGAATTCTTCACTATTCAAATGGCAATGTGTGTCAATTATCATAAAGTCACCTTCTATACTATTTTAACATATTCACAACAAATAATGCCCTTAATATACAAAAAACCACAAGTCAGAGACTTGTGGTTTGTAAGTTAGTTAAAACTACGCAAGGATTGTAGTAACTGAACCCGCACCAACGGTACGTCCGCCTTCACGAATTGAGAACTTAGTTCCTTCTTCGATAGCGATTGGGTGAATTAGTTCAACGATCATAACTGTGTTATCACCTGGCATAACCATTTCTGTACCTTCTTGTAAACTAATGACACCAGTGATGTCTGTTGTACGGAAATAGAATTGAGGACGATAGTTTGAGAAGAACGCTGTATGACGTCCACCTTCTTCTTTAGAAAGAACGTATACTTGTGCTTCAAATTTGCTATGAGGTTTAACTGAACCTGGTTTAGCTAATACTTGACCTCTTTGGATTTTATCACGTGTAACACCACGTAATAATGCACCAATGTTGTCTCCAGCTTCTGCTTTGTCTAATAGTTTACGGAACATTTCTACCCCAGTAACTACTGTTTTTTGAGTGTCTGTAATACCAATAATTTCAACTTCTGTATTCACTACGATAGTACCACGTTCTACTCTACCTGTTGCAACTGTCCCACGACCTGTGATTGTGAATACGTCTTCAACTGGCATTAAGAAAGGTTTGTCGATTTCACGAACTGGGTTGTCGATATAAGTATCAACAGCTTCCATTAATTCTTCGATCTTGCCAACCCATTTTTCGTCGCCTTCTAATGCTTTTAAAGCTGAGCCACGGATGAATGGAATGTCATCGCCTGGGAAGTCATATTCTGATAGAAGTTCACGAACTTCCATTTCGACTAAGTCGATTAATTCTTCGTCATCAACCATGTCGCATTTGTTTAAGAATACAACTAGTTTAGGTACACCAACTTGGCGTGATAGTAAGATGTGTTCGCGTGTTTGAGGCATTGGGCCGTCTGCAGCTGATACAACTAAGATACCACCGTCCATTTGTGCAGCACCTGTGATCATGTTTTTAACATAGTCAGCATGTCCTGGGCAGTCTACGTGTGCGTAGTGACGTTTTTCAGTTTGGTATTCTACGTGTGAAGTATTGATTGTAATACCGCGTTCTTTTTCTTCTGGTGCTGAGTCAATTGACGCATAGTCTCTGACTTCAGCGAAACCTTTTTTAGATAAAACAGTTGAAATTGCTGCTGTTAAAGTTGTTTTACCATGGTCAACGTGACCAATGGTTCCGACGTTAACGTGTGGTTTTGTACGTTCGAATTTTTGTTTTGCCATTTTCTTATTCTCCTTATAGTGTATGTTTTTGTTTTTGCTTGTACCAACTAATATTTTATATTAAATCAAATCGTTTTGCAAGTGCCTAGGCATTACGTCTCTTAATGATTTCTTCAGCGATAGATTTAGGTGCTCTTTCATAGTGATCGAATTGCATTACGAATGTTGCACGGCCTTGTGAATTAGAACGTAATGACGTTGCATATCCAAACATTTCAGATAGCGGCACGTTGGCTTTAATACCAATCGCATTACCTCTTGATTCTTGTGCTTCTAATCTACCTCTACGTGAAGTAATATCACCGATAACGTTACCTAAGTATTCTTCAGGCACGACAACTTCAACTTTCATGATTGGTTCTAAGATGGTTGCGTTACATTTGTCTTTCGCTGCTTTTAATGCGATAGCCGCAGCAATCTTATATGCCATTTCTGATGAGTCGACGTCATGGTAAGACCCGTCAAATAAAGTTGCTTTGATGTCTAATACTGGATAACCAGCTAAGATACCATTAGGAAGGGCTTCTTCAAGACCTTTTTGTACAACGCCAATATATTCTCTTGGCACTGTACCACCAACAACCGCATCAACGAATTCAAAACCTTTACCAGGATTTGGTTCAAATTTGATCCATACGTGACCGTATTGACCTCTACCACCTGATTGACGAATGAATTTACCTTCAATATCCGCAGAACCTGTAATCGTTTCTCTATAAGATACTTGTGGGTTACCGATATTTGCTTCGACTTTGAATTCTCTTCTCATACGGTCAACGATGATATCTAAGTGTAATTCACCCATACCAGCGATGATTGTTTGTCCTGTTTCAGTGTCTGTATAAGTTCTGAAAGTTGGATCTTCTTCCGCAAGTTTTTGAAGTGCGTTAGACATCTTATCTTGGTCGTTCTTAGTTTTAGGTTCAACCGCAATATGAATAACTGGTTCAGGGAACTTCATAGATTCAAGAATGATGTTATCTTTTTCACCTGCTAATGTATCCCCTGTTGTTGTGTCTTTTAGACCAATCGCAGCGGCAATATCACCAGCGTAAGCTTCTTTGATTTCTTCTCTATGGTTCGCATGCATTTGCAGTAAGCGACCTAGACGTTCTTTCTTGTTTTTAGTTGTGTTTAAGATATATGAGCCACTTTGAACAGTTCCTGCATATATTCTAAAGAAAGTTAGTCTTCCCACGAATGGGTCAGTCATAACTTTGAAAGCTAGCGCAGTAAATGGTTCTGAGTCATCAGATTTTCTCAAGACTTCATTACCATGATCGTCATGACCTACTACGTCTGCAACATCTGTTGGTGAAGGTAGGTAATCAACGACTGTATCTAGCATTAATTTAACACCTTTATTTTTGAAAGCTGATCCACAGATGACTGGGAAGAATTCAACTGAAAGCGTTCCTTTACGGATGGCAGCTTTCAACATTGCTTCTGTCACTTCTTCACCTTCAAGATAAGAAACCATCATGTCTTCATCAAACTCAGCAACTGCTTCGATTAATTCAACACGTTTAGCTTCCACTGTTTCTTTTAGGTTAGCAGGAATCTCAATTTCGTTGGCAACTTCATCGGCATTACCATCGAAATGGTAAGCTTTCATTGACACTAAGTCAATGATGCCATCAAAATAGTTTTCAGCCCCAATAGGCCATTGAATTGGTGCAGCTTTTACACCAAGGCGGTTATGAATTGTGCCAATTGAATATAAGAAGTCCGCACCTGTTTTATCCATCTTATTGATGAAAATAACACGTGGCACTTTATAATCAGTAGCTTGACGCCAAACAGTTTCGGTTTGTGGTTCAACCCCAGCTTGAGCATCTAATACAGTAACAGCACCATCTAATACTCTAAGGCTTCTTTGAACTTCAACTGTGAAGTCAACGTGACCTGGAGTGTCAATGACATTGATACGGTGTCCTTTCCAAAATGCAGTGGTTGCTGCAGATGTAATCGTAATACCGCGTTCTTGTTCTTGTTCCATCCAGTCCATTTGTGAAGCTCCATCGTGAGTTTCACCAATCTTATGAATTTTTCCTGTATGGAAAAGAATGCGTTCTGTTGTTGTCGTTTTACCCGCGTCAATATGGGCCATAATCCCAATATTGCGCGTCATATTTAGTGGAAATTCACGAGACATACAAATAACTCCTTCTGATTACCAACGGTAGTGAGCGAATGCTTTATTCGCTTCAGCCATACGGTGGGTATCTTCACGTTTCTTAACTGCTGCTCCGGTTCCGTTTGCAGCGTCCATAATTTCTTTCGCCAACTTTTCTTCCATAGTTCTTTCGTGTCTAAGGCGAGAATAGTTGATTAACCATCTTAGTACTAAAGTTGTTTTACGTTCAGCACGCACCTCAACTGGAACTTGATAGTTTTGTCCACCAATACGTCTTGAACGAACTTCAAGTACTGGCGTAATATTTTTGATTGCTTCATTAAATACTTCGATAGGGTCTCTGCCAGTTTCTGCTTTGATGCGATCAAACGCACCATAAAGAATACTTTGGGCAGTACCTTTTTTGCCATCTAACATGATTGTGTTAATTACGCGTGTAATTAATTTTGAATTGTAAATTGGATCTGGTAAAACATCACGTTTAACGATATGTCCTTTTCTAGGCATAGTTATATCCTCCTTTCAGATATACTGAATAATTTTTTAAATTTCTAGTTTTCTTTGATTATTTCTTCTTAGCTGGTGCAGCTGCTTGACCTGGTTTAGGACGTTTAGCACCGTATTTAGAACGAGCTTGTCTGCGGTTTGCAACACCGGATGTATCCAATGTTCCGCGTACGATATGGTATCTAACCCCTGGAAGGTCTTTTACACGACCACCACGAATTAAAACAACGCTATGTTCTTGTAATGAATGACCAATACCTGGAATGTAGGCATTGACTTCGACACCGTTAGATAATCTAACACGTGCATACTTACGAAGCGCTGAGTTTGGTTTTTTAGGTGTCATGGTTGTAACACGAACACATACCCCGCGTTTTTGTGGTGAGTTTACACTAGTTTCTTTCTTCTTTAAAGTGTTTAATCCAATCCCAAGATATGGTGATTTAGATTTTGTTACCTTGTCTTGTCTACCGTTTCTTACGAGTTGTGCAATTGTAGGCATATTCTTTCTCCTTTCTAAGTAAACACATGACCGTGTGTTTCTTATTTTTTTCAAAAAATTTATTTTGGCTTTATTATCACCAAAATCACTTTAACTGTGTGTAATTTTTACAGCGTTTTTATTATACCTTTAATCGTTTTTTTTGTCAACCGTTTTTATACTTTATTCTTTAAAAAAATAGTTAGCGCAGGCTAATCGCCTGCGCTAGTCCTTTTTTCAACTAAACTACGTCTAATTCTTCTTCTTCGATTTCTGGTTTTTCATAATTGAAGAATTTTTCTTTTAAAATACCAGTACCGGCAGGAATCAATCCACCGATGATGACATTTTCTTTTAGACCATGAAGTTCATCTGTCTTACCATGAATTGCGGCATCTGTAAGAATACGTGTCGTTTCTTGGAAAGATGCAGCTGATAAGAATGAATCACTTTGTAATGACGCGCGTGTAATACCTAACAATTCAGGTTGTCCGACGGCAGGTCTCAAGCGTGATTGAATGGCTTTCATGTTAGCTTTTTTAAATTCAGCAATAGAAACTTTTGATCCCGGTAGTAATTCGGTATCTCCTTCATAAATGATGGTGATCTTTCTTAACATTTGGTGAACAATGATTTCAAAGTGCTTATCGCCGATTTCTACCCCTTGAGAGCGGTATACTTTCTGAGCTTCTTCAACGATATATTTTTGAACTGCTTCCGCTGAAGCTACTCTTAATAATTCTTTTGGATGGATAGAACCCTTGTTAAGTCTATCCCCAGCTTTAACCGTTTGTCCGCGCTTAACCAATAGTTGAGCACTTGAGTCTAAAGTATACTTGTATTCTTTTGGCTCTCCGTCTTTCATTTGGTTTGAAAGCACGGTAATGATATAGCCACTCTTTGGACTTTCAACAGACTTAATCTTACCGCCAACTTCTGTAATAACGGCTTGTCCTTTCGGTTTTCTCGCTTCAAATAATTCTTGAATACGTGGAAGACCGGCAGTGATATCTGATGCGGAAGCAACCCCACCTGTGTGGAATGTACGCATGGTTAACTGTGTACCTGGTTCACCAATGGATTGCGCGGCAATAACCCCGACAGCTTCCCCAACTTCAACCGATTTATTGGTTGCGAGGTTTCTACCATAACACATTTTACAAACGCCATTTACTGAATTACAAGTCAATACGCTTCTGATTTCAACTGCAGTTACACCTGCGTTAACAATCATTTCACCGATTTCATTTGTAATAAGTTTATGAGCTTCTAATAAAATTTCACCTGTTTGTGGGTGTAAAACTTTTTCTGAAGTATAACGTCCAATGATGCGGTCATATAATGACACAGTATCTTTGCCGTCATTGTCTTTAACTGCTTCCATAATAACGCCTTTTTCAGTCCCACAGTCTTCACGATCGACAATAACATCTTGTGATACGTCAACCAAACGTCTCGTTAAGTAACCTGATTCAGCTGTCTTTAGGGCTGTATCGGTAGAACCTTTACGGGCACCATGGGTAGAAATAAAGAATTCTGCTACAGATAGACCTTCTCTAAAGGATGCTTTAACTGGAATTTCAATGGTTTCCCCAGAAGGGTTGGTCATCAGACCACGCATACCTAATAGTTGGGCGAAGTTTGATTTGTTACCACGGGCACCCGAATCATAAATGATGTACATGTGTCCAGTTTTATCGAATTCATCCATAACCCCTGTTTGAATGTCTTGTCCAGCCTTAGTCCATTCGTCAACAACCAGTTTTAGTCTTTCACTTTCAGTTAATACACCGTCGTCAAAGAAATCATCAAGTTGTGTAATTTTAGCCTCAGATTGAGCAAGTCTTTCTTTTTTCTTAGAGTAAACAACCATATCAGACGCGGATACTGTAATACCAGCAACCGTAGAATACTTAAACCCTAGGTCTTTCAATTTGTCTAGCATCTTAGAAGTTTCGTTGATTTGGAATTGTTTGAATACTTCTGCAATAATCAAACTTAAATATTTCTTACCAAATGCTCTTGGTGCATCCATGTCATTGATAACGTCTCTTACGTTGACACCTTTTTGAATAAAGAACTTATCCGGTGTCTTGTTTAGAAGGTTGTCTTCCGTAGGTTCGTTTAAGAACGGGAAGGATTCTGGCAAGATATTATTGAAAATAACTTTACCAAGTGTAGTCACTAAGTAAGCATTTCTTTGTTCTTCAGTGAACGCAGAGTTCAAAGTCTTAGGATCAAATACGATTTGGGTATGTAACGTAATTTCATTATTTTTATAAGCCATGTAAGCTTCATTAAATCCTGTAAAGAAATGGCCTTCATTGTTTTCACCCTTACGTGACATTGTTAAGTAATAGTTACCTAAAACCATGTCTTGTGAAGGGGTAACAACTGGTTTCCCATCTTTAGGGTTCAAGATGTTATTGGACGCTAACATTAAAAGTCTAGCTTCTGCTTGAGCTTCGTGTGATAACGGTACGTGTACCGCCATTTGGTCACCATCGAAGTCTGCATTAAAAGCAGTTGTAACAAGAGGGTGAAGACGAATTGCTTTCCCTTCAATTAACTTAGGTTCAAAGGCTTGAATCCCAAGTCTATGTAGAGTAGGGGCGCGGTTCAAAAGTACTGGATGTTCAACAACAACCGCTTCTAATGCGCTCCATGCATCGTCATCCAACGCTTCATAAGAACGTTTTGCCGCTTGGATGGTTTCTTTACGTTTTGTAAGTTCTCTTAATACGAATGGTTTGAATAATGTGATCGCCATTTCTCTTGGAATACCACATTGATACATCTCTAAGTCTGGTCCAACAATAATAACTGAACGACCTGAGAAGTCAACACGTTTACCAAGTAAGTTTTGACGGAAACGACCTTGTTTACCACGTAACATATCTGAAAGTGATTTTAAGTGTCTATTTCTTTCAACAACCGCTTTTTTACCACGTTTTGCATTATCAATTAGCGCATCAACCGCTTCTTGCAACATACGTTTTTCATTTTTCATGATTAAACGAGGTGCATTTTGTTCTTTTTGACGTTTTAAACGGTTATTTCTATTAAGAATACGTCTGTATAAGTCATTAAGGTCAGTCGTTGCGAAACGGCCACCATCTAGGGCAACCATTGGACGAATGTCCGGTGGAATGACTGGTAGCACATCAAGGACCATCCATTCAGGTTTGTTATCGGAGTTGTTGAAAGCTTCAACCACTTCTAAACGCTTAATAACGCGATCGCGTTTTTGCTTAGAAGGTGATTTTAATTTTTTTCTTAAACTCTTAACTTCTTTGTCTAAATCAATGTCCTGTAGAAGTTTTTTAATGGCTTCAGCACCAGTCATCGCTTTAAATTTATTACCATATTGTTCATAGTAAGTGCTATATTCCATTTCGGAAAGAATTTGTTTCTTCGTTAATGGTGTATCTCCAGCATCTGTCACAATATAGCTTGCTAAGTAAACGACTTCTTCTAAGTCTTTTGCTTTAATATCTAATAATAACGCAAGCCTAGAAGGTGAATTCTTCAAGTACCAAGTGTGTACCACTGGTGCTTCAAGTTCAATGTGTCCCATGCGTTCTCTACGAACTTTGGATTCTGTGATTTCAACACCACATTTATCACAAATCTGACCCTTATCTAAATTACGTTTTTTACCACATAAGCACTGATAGTCTTTAGTTGGACCGAAGATTCTTTCACAGAATAAACCGCCTTCTTCTGGTTTTAAAGTACGATAGTTGATGGTTTCGTGTTTCAATACTTCTCCATAACTCCACGCTCTGATTTCTTCAGGAGAGGCCAATCTAATTTTTAAATGAGAATAGTCAGTCGAACCATATGTTTTTGGTTTTGGTTTCAAGAGCGCAGCCTTGACATACGCATCTACGCTAATTGGCGCATTCTCATCTACCAAAACTTCTTCCGAAACTTCGTCATCAATATGATGGACAATTGCACTCTTGTTAGGCATTTGAACCCCATACATGCTAAACAATGCTTCAAGTTCGTCGTATAACAAACCATCATGAGCAATGATGTCATGCAATTGTTGTTCATTAAGTGCTAATAACGCCTTTGTGTTTGTGATTCCAAGATCATCTAGTGAAATTTCAAGTTCTCTTGACAAGGCTAGGTTTTCAACCAGTTCAGGTAAAACATATTTCTTTAAGACGTGGGCTGCCACTTCATCGAAAGCAGCCTCAGTCTTTAGCAATAGTCTTAATTCTTTTAGGGTGAATGTATTGAAATCTTCTAACGTATCAATACCAGAAAGGGTTAAATATTCTTTTGTTTCTGAAGAGAGTTTTAAATCTTCAATAACGACTTTTTTATCTTTTGCCATATTTTAGAATCCCCCTTTTCTTTCAAACGGATTGGTTTGATCTACCAGTGATTTATTCACTTCGTTTTCACCTGTTTCAGCATCAATCAACTCTACATATAGACCTAAAGATTGAAGCTCTCTAGTTAATACGCGGAAGGATTCTGGAATGTGTGAATCTGGAATTGGTTTACCATCAGTGATTGCTCGATAGACCTTATTACGTCCGATAATATCATCTGATTTAACCGTAAGTATTTCTTTAAGTGTGTGTGCAGCCCCATATGCATAAAGTGCCCATACTTCCATTTCCCCGAAACGTTGACCACCGTTTTGAGCTTTACCGCCCATCGGTTGTTGTGTAACGAGTGTGTAAGGTCCAACTGAACGCGCATGTAGCTTGTCATCAACCATGTGAGACAGTTTAATCATATACATGACACCAACTGATACTCGGTTTTCATACGGTTCCCCAGTACGGCCATCATAAAGGGTTTGTTTCCCATCTTTAGCCATGCCTGCTTCTTCCATGATGTCAGCTAAATCTTCTTGTGTAAGACCATCAAATACCGGTGTTGCAATCTTAATACCTAACTTCTTGGCAGCCATACCTAAATGGATTTCCAAGATTTGCCCGATATTCATACGAGATGGTACCCCTAATGGGTTTAACATGATGTCTACAGGTGTTCCATCCGCCATGTAAGGCATATCTTCTCTTGGTAAAATCTTCGAGATAACCCCTTTATTACCATGACGTCCCGCCATCTTATCCCCTTCGTTAATCTTACGTTTCTTAACGATGTAAATACGAATGACTTCATTAACGCCTGGTCCGAGTTCATCTCCGTTTGCCTTGGAGAAGTATTGAATGGATTGAACAATCCCGCCACCACCATGAGGCACTCGTAATGACGTATCTCTGACTTCTCTTGCCTTCTCATTAAAGATGGCTTGAAGAAGTTTTTCTTCTGGGGTTGGTTCAGTTTGTCCTTTAGGTGTAATCTTACCAACTAAGATATCGCCTTCTTTAACTTCAGTACCTAATACCACGATACCTCTGTCATCTAAATATTTAAGTGCATCTGCTGATGCATTTGGTATTTCTCTTGTGATTTCTTCTTTACCTAATTTGGTGTCACGACACTCAATTTGGTGTTCATCGATATGAATAGAAGTATACACGTCATCTTTAACTAAGTTTTCACTCATGATGACAGCATCTTCATAGTTATATCCTTCCCAAGTCATGAAGGCAACTACGACATTTCTACCTAGTGCAAGTTCGCCTTTATTGATAGAAGGGCCATCTGCAATGACATCGCCTTTTAATACATATTCTCCAATTGAAACAATTGGTTTTTGTAGAATGGCAGTGTCTTGGTTTGAACGAAGGAATTGAGTTAACGGATAAGTTTCCGTTCTCAATAAATCAGTCATTTTAGCTTGTCTAATTAAATCATAGGCTTCCCAATTAAATGGTTGATCCTTGTCGTAAACGACTTTTCCACGAGGGGTTTTGATCGAAGCTTCTGGTTTTACAGCAATTGATATTTTTCGTGAATCTGAATAAACTACAACCCCTTCAACGCCAGAAACAACGGCACTTCCTGAGTCTTTTGCGGCTCTATACTCAATACCAGTACCAACGATAGGTGAATCTGGGATTAAAAGCGGCACTGCTTGACGTTGCATGTTCGCGCCCATTAAGGCACGTGAAGCATCATCATGTTCAAGAAACGGAATCGAAGATGTTGCGACCGAAACGATTTGTTTTGGAGATACATCTTGGAAATCTACTCTAGTGGATGGGAACGCTTTGGTTTCACCCATGAAACGACCAATGATTGTATCTGTTTGGAACCCACCATCATCGTCTAATTGAATATCCGCTGAGGCAATAACAAATTCTTCTTCTTCACCAGCAGTGAAGTATACTAATTCATCTGTCACAACATGGCGGTTTGGATTAGATTTATCAATTCTTAAATAAGGCGTTTGAATGAATCCATACTGGTCTACTCTAGCATAAGATGCTAATGATGAAATCAATCCGATTGATGGACCTTCAGGTGTTTCAATTGGACAAATTCTACCATAGTGAGACTCGTGAACGTCACGTACTTCGACACCAGCTCTGTCTCTTGCAAGACCACCAGTACCTAAAGCAGAAACTCTACGTTTTTGAGTTAATTCAGCAAGTGGATTGATTTGATCCATGAACTGAGATAACTGTGAGCTACCAAAGAATTCTTTTAAAGACGCTGTTAGCGGTTTAATGTTGATTAGAGATTGAAGACTAGCTTCTCTTGCATCTGCAGTAGACATTTTGTCTTTAATGTTCTTTTCAAGTTTTGCCAAACCGATTCTAAATTGGTTTTTTAACAATTCGCCAATTAAACGTAAACGTCTGTTTGATAAATGATCGATGTCATCAGTCTTACCTACGCCATCATAAAGGTTTAAGTAATAAGACACTGAAGCAACTACGTCAGATACTGTGACATGTAGACGTGCCTCTCTCGAATCATGTCCGATGATTTCTATCACTTCTTTTGAATCTCCTGTAGCAGCTTTCACCAATACAGATTCAACAAAAGTGGCACGACGCTCAGATTCTTTTCTGAAGAACTCGTTTTTCTTACCAGTCACTAAGAAATACTTGATGACATTTTCATCCAATTTGTTTCTATGGAATTGTAAGTCCAATAAGTTAGATTCAGTGATTTCTGAACCAGCATAAATGATAGGTTTGTGATCTTTAGCTGCTTCTGCTGACTCATGACGACGATAATCTTCAAGAATATCAACATCGCATTTTGCATAAACGGCTGTGTATTTCAAATCTTCAATAGATTTAAGGTTGTTCTTGTTTGCGTAAATTTGATGATAGACTTCATCGGTGATTTCAGTACCTTCATAAAACAATACAGAATCGTCCAATAATTGAATATCTTTCTCAACAAAAGTACGTAAATATCTTAAAGATTGGTAAGTCAAACCTTCTCGATTCATTAACAAAGTGTGTCTTACATCGCTTGTTAAAAGCGTGCCTGCCTCAACGATGATTTCACCAGAAATCAAGTTGACGATATTTTCTTCAACCACCATATCTTTTTTATATTCAATTGGCATGACGCCATCAATTTTACTGTAAAGTTCTAATAGTTGTTTGGCTTTATTACCATCCTTTTCATAAGAAATCGAACCATGTTGATCCTTCTTTTGGAAAATAATGTTGTTTCTGTTCTTATAAAGAAGCGTTCTAACTTCAGGCGTAATCTTAGTGCGTGCTGGTACTAGTAGCCCTACATCTTTAGAATCTTGTGGTAAAAATAAAATATCTTCTTTTGCATATTGTTCAAACAAATCAGAAGTCTTAACGCCGAACACTTCAGTTTCAGACTCATTTTGTAAGCTAGATTCTTTAGAAAGCACGACTCTACGTAAAGCATCTTTATGTTGTTTGATTAGCTCAACTGAGTCTAAATCAACAATTTGATCTTTTTGAATCAATACTTTTTTTGTGATAGGGTCAATGATGTCTGCAGCATACTTATATAATGCCGGTTGATTAGAAGCCGTAATGCCTTGTGCAATGGTCATTAGACGATTAACCACATCAAGTTTTTGTTTATATTTGTAACGTCCAACTGCTTCTAAGTCATAACGTCTTTGATCAAATAGGCGAGTTCTAACGAATTCTTTAGCAGCAGACACAGGGATTTTTTCACCTTGTCTTAGCTTGGCATATAAGTCTTCGATCGCTGCATCACTTGAAATGATGCCTTCTTTTTCATCTTTTTTGAAAGTTTCATCCAACATTTTTTTGTAAGTTGGGAATAACTTTTTAATTTCTTCAATACCATCAAAACCAAAGGCTTGAAGCAAACCAGTTAAAGAAACTTTCTTTGAACGGTCTAATTTACCGTAAAATATATTTTTCGCACCCATTTCATATTCAAGCCATGCGCCACGTGTCGGAATGACTTGAGATAAGAAACGATTTGTATTGGTCTTTTTATCAAAATCACTAGTGTAATAAACCCCAGCAGAACGTACAATTTGAGAAACAACAACTCGTTCAGCACCATTAATGATAAAAGTACCGACCGGTGTCATGTATTGGAAATCTCCCATAAAGAGTTGTTTCTCAATCACAGTGCCCGCGAGTACATTTTCAAGTCTTACTGTAACAAATAATGGTTTTGAATAGCTTGTGTCTCTAATCTTCGAATTGATAATATCATACTTTGGTTCTTCAAATCGGTGGTTAGTAAAGTACAGTTTGAAATCACCATTATACGATTCGATTGGCGAAATATCTTCAAAAAGCTTTGCAAGCCCTTCATTCACAAACCAATCGAATGATTTGGTTTGAATTTCGATCAAATCTGGCAATTCAATCTCATGACGCATTTTCGAGTAGTTGCGTCTAACTGCTTTCTTACCGTACTGCACTGTACGATATCCCATATAGCCACTCTCCTATCTTTCTTCGAGTAGATGCATTATATTATATATAATCAATACATCTTTTTGCATTTTACAATATTATCACATATATGTATATATGTCAATAACTTTTTCATAACTTCTTTGATTTTATAACGAAATACCCTTTATTTTTGTTCATAACTTCACAATTACCAAATAGTTTATTTAATTGGTTAATGGAAGATTCTGCACCTTGTTTTTTCTGAATTACAATCCAAAATTCCCCAAGATGATTCAAATGTGAAAAGGCATCGCTATAAAGTCGATAGATGACTTCTTTACCTGCTCTAATTGGTGGGTTTAACCAAATAACGTCGAACGATGTTTCGATTTTATCAAATCCGTCACTCGTATAAATGGAAGCTTGAACGCCATTCTCTTTTGCATTTTTCAACGCATAAGAAACAGCTCTTTCATTTACATCCGTCATCGTGAGATCCATCTTGGGAAAACGCTTGGACATTAATATGCCAATAGGCCCGTAACCACAACCAAGATCTAGCGCCTTAAAACGCCCATTTTCGTACGTGAACGACTTAATTAAAGTCTCACTGCCAAAATCCAGATAGTTCCTAGAGAAGATGCCGCTATCAGTCAAAAAACGGTAATTATTACCGTTAAATTCGTACTGATAGCTTTTGACTTCGTGTTTTAAACTTGGATTGTTATCAAAGTATTGTCCACTCATTTAGTATCCTCTTTTGTAAAGCGAAAAACCTGAGGTATACTCAGGTTTCAAAAATGTTGTTAATTACTTAACTTCAACATCTGCGCCAGCTGCTACTAATTTTTCTTTAGCTGCTTGTGCGTCTTCTTTCTTAACTTTTTCTTTAACTACAGCGCCTGCAGTTTCAGTCATTGTTTTAGCTTCAACTAATCCTAGACCAGTTAATTCACGAACAACTTTAATTACGTCTAATTTCTTAGCGCCGAATCCCTTTAAGATTACATCGAATTCTGTTTGTTCTTCAACCACTGCTGCAGCTGCTGCTGGAGCTGCTGATACTGCAGATGGATCGATACCGAATTCTTCTTTTAAACCGTCAACTAATTCTTTGATTTCAAGAATTGACATTTCTTTTAATGCTTCAATAAAAGCTGCTTTAGTTAATTTTGCCATTGTTATATTCTCCTTATAAGTTTGTTTTTTTAATTGGCTTATTCTTCTTTGTTAGCAATCATATTTAATCCGATTGCTAATTCGCGTACTGGCATTAACATACCAGCTGCAAGTTGAGTAAGTAATGTTTCATATGATGGTAATGTAGCAAGCGCATTCAATTCTTCAACTGTTGCAGTTTTGCCTTCAATGACACCAGTGCTCATAGAAACTTTTTTGTACTTCTTAGCGAATTCATAAATTACACGCGCTGGTGCAACTACATCATCATTTGAGAATGCAATCGCTTTAGCGTTAACTAAGAATTCTGCCATTTCTTCATGTCCTGCTAATGCAAAAGCACGACGAGCAATATTGTTCTTGTAAACTGTCGCATCGCAACCGTTTTTTCTTAGTTCGATACGAAGTTCAGTAAAATCTTTAACTGATAAACCTGGATAATCAAAAGCAACGATCGTTTTTGCTTCTTGAATTCTTCCAACCAGTAGATCTACCTGACTCTTTTTGCGCTCTAAAATAGCGTTGTTCATCTGGTTTCCTCCTATTTTATTTAATAATAAAACCCTCTATGCCAAGACAAAAGAGGGTTTATAAACTCGTGAGTTAAGGTCCTCGGTAGGAAATTAAGCTCATGGGCACCTACTGTCTTTGGCAATATAAAGTTTTTTAAATTATGCCTTTAATGATTCTTCATCAAGACGAATACCAGGTCCCATTGTAGATGATACAGTGATATTTTTCATGTATACACCTTTAACGGTAGTTGGTTTAAGACGATTCATTGTTTGATAAATTGCTTTCGCATTTTCTGTTAGTTTTTCCACGCCAAATGATACTTTACCAATTGGGGCTTGAATGTTACCAACTTTGTCAACACGATATTCGATTTTACCATTTTTGATTTCATGAACAGCTTTTGTTACATCCATAGTAACTGTACCTGTCTTAGGGTTTGGCATTAGGCCTTTCGGACCTAAGACTCTACCTAATTTACCAAGTTCAGCCATCATGTCTGGAGTTGCTACCATGACATCAAAATCAAACCAGCCGCCAGCAATTTTTTGAATCAAGTCTGAGTCGCCTACATAGTCTGCGCCTGCTGCTTGAGCATCTTTTGCTTTTTCACCGCGTGCAATAACTGCAACACGTTGGGTCTTACCGGTTCCGTGAGGTAATACAAGGGCACCACGAAGATTTTGTTCAGCCTTACGTGGGTCAATGTTTAAACGAAAAGCAATCTCAACTGTTGCATCAAACTTCACTGTAGATGTTTTAGCAACTAAGTCGAACGCTTCTGCTGTAGCGTATTTGACAGTTTTGTCAACTAGCTTTGCAGCTTCAACGTATTTCTTTCCTCTTTTCATATTGTTTCCTCCTAAAATGTGGTCTAGCGGGATATCCTCCCACAATTTAGATGATGATATCTAAATTATTTAATACTTGAAGATTAATTAGTCTTCAATGACAACGCCCATGTTTCTTGCAGTACCTTCAAGAATGTTCATCGCTGCTTCAACAGTATATGCGTTTAAATCTGGCATTTTAATTGTTGCAATTTCTCTTAGCTTATCGCGTTTGATAGTTGCCACTTTAGTCTTCTTAGCGTTACTTGATCCGCTTTGAATGTTTGCCGCTTTCTTGATTAAGTCACTTGCTGGTGGTGTTTTTAAAACAAATGTAAATGAACGATCATCATAAACTGAAATCACCACTGGAACGACATAACCTGCTTTGTCTCTTGTTTGTTCATTAAATTGGGTGCAGAATTGAGGAATATTAACGCCTGCTTGACCAAGTGCTGGTCCAACTGGTGGCGCTGGATTTGCCTTACCTGCTGCAATTTGCAATTTAACAACTTTTACGACTTTTTTAGCCATGTGACACAACCTCCTTTATCCTATGAGTATGTGGTCAGCGGATTTACTTAAAAGTAATCCTTCCACTTCGGTGTATCCGTACACGCCTTTGTATTATATCAATAGTATTCAACTTTGTCAACCACAATCTTTTAGGCCTCACTGATAGATTCTATCTTATCGAAAAAGACTTTCATGTTCTTCGCGTGATAAGGGTATTTTCTATGTTTCAACAAGTAACTAAAAGCGACAAATTTATCATCCCCAACGATGACTTTCATATACCGGTCTTTAAAGTTGTATTTCCCAAGCTCAATTTCTATAATTTGATCATAGCTTATACGATATTTTTGTCCTTCATAAGTGAGTTTTACCAAACCATCAAAAGTATATAAACAAAACCCACTTTCGTCAAAGTCCAATATCGCCTCTGGAAATCCAACAATCATTTTTCCATCATTTGGCAAAATACCTACTTTAAATGGGTGATTAAGTTTACTTGTTTCAATCGATTCAATTTGAGCAATCATCTTGTCTATATTCATAGATTAGGTCTCCTTAAGTGCATTTCGTTTTATATTTCGAATTCGAAATACTATAATAGTGGTAAAGAGGTGATTCCGTGTCATTATACCACAGAAATAAGGCGATTTATCCGAATTCAATCGCTCTCAATGTTTATGATTTAACCAAAATGGTTCATTTTTATAAGAGTGTTCTAGGCTTTCGGTTGATTGAGAAAACAGAAACATATGCTAGCTTTTCAACCAACGGAAAAGCAATCATTTTAGAACTATATAAAGTCGATACGCTCAAAAACAACATCGCTTTATATCATGTGGCTTTTCTATTGGATTCAAAACAGGCTCTTGCAAATCTATTCAAACACATTTTGACTTCTGGATATTCAATTACAGGTGGTGCAGATCACACCGTCAGTGAGGCACTATATCTTGAAGATCCCGAAGGCAACGGCATCGAATTATACATTGATACAACCCCTGATGCTTGGGAAACCATTAAAGAGCATCCAGAGCGCCTTCAAAATTTGCCTTTCCCATACGAGTCATATTTAATGCTAGCTAAACCATTCTTAGGCATCGACCCTAATACAATCATTGGTCACATTCACTTACACGTAAACGATCTTAAAGCCTCTGTGTCATTTTTAAAGGCCTACTTAGGTTACGAGGTGATCGTTAACTTACCCACAGCCTACTTTATGTCTTCACAGCGTTATCATCACCATATCGCAGTCAACACCTGGCGAAGACCAACAACCTTTAAGCCATCCTTATTGGGTCTCCGATACATCGGACTACACGTAACTGATAAACCTACAAAAGAGGCTTTGATCTCTAGATTAAGTCCGATTGTGACCAAAAAGGATTCAAAACTCTATTTTAAAAATCCTGACGGTTATCCGTTTGTCTTGTAAACGAACCATAACAACCGTCAGAAAAAAAAACACCAATTGGTGTTTTTATTTACTAGAAATTAAGTTCCCTACTTGATCAAATGATACTTCAGTTGGTGTTCCACGTCCAAATATTTCAATAGAAATAACCGCTGTTTCTTTTTGATTATCGAATGAAACCACTTCGCCAACTTGCCCAGCGAATGGTCCACCAATTATTTCAACACGGTCACCCAAGTCGTACTTAAAGGTAGGTTTTTCCATAATCCCCACTTTAAGAAGAATTGCGTTTATTTCCTCCTGTGGTAATGGAACAGGTTTTGTTCTACCACCTGATGAACCTAAGAACCCTGTAACTTTCGGTGTATTTCTAATCACGTGCCATGAATCATCTGTAATAATCATTTCTACAAATACATAGCCAGGAAACATTTTACGTACTTTTTCTTTAACATTACCATTCTTGTCTTTTTCAGTATAATGTTCCTCAGGTAACACTACACGGAAAATTAGATTTTGCATCCCCATGGATTCAATTCTTCTTTCCAAGTCTTCCTTGACTGAAGATTCATACCCAGAATAGGTCTGAACAATATACCAACGACGAGGATTAATCATTCAAATAAGCTCCCAGATATATTCGCAAGCAATAAGTCATATGCAAAGAATAACAATGAGAAGAATACAACAAAGATTAACACACGTGTGCCTGCATCTAAAAATGTTTTCCATGATGCCCAAGACATCTTTTTTAATTCTGGTATAGCGGGAACAAAGAATGGGTAAATAACCAATAATAAACCTAAGATAGAAATGCCTAATAAGATTCCTGCGAATAAATTAGGGTAATCAGAAATAATAGGAATCGGACCATCTTGTGTGCTCAAAATTCCACTTAAAATCATGATTGATAGTGCTAGAGATAAAGACGCCAATACTCCTAACAATAGATTTTCCCAAGGATAATCAGTGGTTAGAATTTCAACAATTTTACTCTTTTTCTCTGTATTTTTTTCTTTAACTGCCATAAGAAGCCTCCTATTTACTTTCTTTATGAAGCGTGTGTTTGTTGCATTTTGTACAAAACTTCTTTATTTCTAAGCGCTCTTTTTGAGTTTGCTTATTTTTAGTTGTTGAGTAGTTTCTGCTTAAACACTCTTCACAGATTAAAATCACTTTTTCTCGCATAAAAAAACCACCTTTGTGGTCATTTGCAGATGTATTTTAACATGTACAAATGACTTAGTCAATATATTATACCTTATTTAGACAGATTGCGATAACTTTTTCTTAATTCGATAGATTGCATTGTAGACTTGTTTTGAGTCTAAATCATATTTTTTAGCAATCTGAGGAATCTTTTCTTGATGTAAAAAATAACATGTGTATATTTCTTCTTCAAGAGGACTTTTGAAACTGATCGGTTTGAATGACCTTAGGGGTTCTTCTTCGATATACAAAGGCGCTCTTTTAGCTTCATCAACCAATAGAGTCATTTGGTTATGATATCGCTTGCGCTTGTTTGTTAAGTTGATGAATCGTCTTTCTAAAATCGTTTCAAAATACCTTAAAAATGTTTTATTAAATCCGTCTTTAAATGTCAGAATCGCTTTATGAAGCATGATGAGTCCTTCTTGGTGAAAGTCTTCTCTATCACTGTCAAAAATATAAAACTGACTGATTTTTTTGTGTATGAATTTATCATACTTTTCAAACATCAATTCTAAAGCCATCATGTCCTGTTGATCTCGAACCAAATAAATCAGCTCATAATCATTGTAGGCTTTATAATACATTATTAAACTCCTTTATAAGTCAGCAATTTGATAAAGAATGAGTGCCGCGGCAACACTGGCATTCAATGAGTTCACTTTGCCTTTCATCGGAATGTTAACCAAATAGTCACAAGATTGTTTGGTTAAGTGTGAAATGCCTTCGCCTTCGTTGCCGATAACAACTGCAACGCTTGTTGAAGTATCAATTTCTTTGTAAGTTTTTGAAGCATTCATATCTGTTCCAACCACCCAAAACCCATTATCTTTGAGTTTAGAAATGGCTTGGTTAATGTTGCCAACCTGGATCACATTCACATACTCCAAAGCACCAACTGCAGTCTTCGCAACCGTTGCGTTCAAATCTACACTTCGGTTTTTAGGTAAAATGACAGCGTCTATCTTGGTTGCCTCAACGCTTCTAAGGATTGCGCCTAAGTTATGAGGATCTTCGATTTGGTCTAGTATAAGTACTTTTTTAATGGTTTGATCAAATAAAATGGACAAATCTTGGTATTGATAAGCAGCAACATCTGCCACAATACCTTGATGGTTTTGATTATCCGTCATTTGATTTAAATCATGCTTAGAAACCAACTTGAAAGGGATTTGACTTCCTTTAATAAATCCCATTATTTTTGGGTCTGTTTTTTTTTCGTCTAAAAAGAGTTTATAAACTGTTCTTTTGGCGATGATTGCTTCTTTTACTGTGTTTTTTCCATATATAATCATATATACCCTCTTTTTACTTTTTTTACTTTAAATATTAGCCAGTTTCATCAAGATATTTTTTATTTGTTGACCAATAAACCCTGGTATGCCCGCAACAATAGACATCATTGGATAAGCAGCTTGCAGCAATACCAACAACAATAAAAACTGATCGACTGGTAACCTTGGCACCAACACCCCTGTGCCAGATGTATAATAATCTTTCCAAAGCGAGTTGAACTCAAAGAAATCTGGAAAGACAATTACAGCTACCACAAACAAACTGAACATAACTGTAAATAGCAATTTTCTTGTTCCATTATAAGGTCTTAATACTCTCATTAACACCATGAATCCTGTAAATGTGGCAGAAATGACAATCAACGTTGATGATTGTGTTTTGTCGATGTTTAAAATTGGTGTTAGAGCAAAGATCACTAGCGTATTTAAAACAACCACGATTGCACCAGGCAACGCACGTTTCAAGACGTTCATTAGGAACTTTCCTTTTACCTGATTCGTATTAGGTTCTAATGCGATGATGAAGGATGGAATCCCAATCACTAAGAAGTCAATCATAAATAATTGAGAAGTTGTAATCGGATAAGACCCTTTTGATAAGATTGCAATAATGGCTAACATGAATGAGAAAATGGTTTTTGTTAGAAACAACACCGCACCTTTTTGAACATTGTTAATGACGCGTCTACCTTCATTAACCACTTTTGGCATAGAAGAGAAGTTTGAATCCATCAGTACTAAATGACTGACGTTTCTGGCTGCTTCACTACCTGAAGCCATCGCAATCGAAGTATCTGCTTCTTTAAGTGCTAAAATATCATTAACCCCATCCCCAGTCATCGCAACGGTTCTACCACTTTGTTTCAAGGATTGAATGAGCAGTTTTTTCTGTCCCGGTGAAACTCTTCCAAAGACTGTATATTTGTCTGCAGCTCTAATCACGTCTTTGTCTGACATACCATCTAAACTTATGTATTTATCAGCATCATTAATACCAGCACGCTTAGAAATATGCGATACCGTCATTGGGTTGTCCCCTGAAATCACTTTTACATCCACCCCATGTGTTTTAAAATATTCAATGGTTAAAATGGCATCGGGACGTATGGTATCTTCAATAATGATTAGACCAATTGCCTCTAAGTCACTTGGGAGTTTATCTGTATCAATTGAGTTTTTAGAGTGTGCCAAAGCCAACACTCTATAACCTTCTTTAGAGTACTTCTCAACATCTTGGTTGATGGTTTTATAAGCCTCTCCTTTTAAAACGAACTCTGGTGCGCCCAAAACAAACGTACCATATTTGTCAAACTCAACTGCTGACAGCTTTCTTGAACTTGAAAATGGCAAAACATTAGAGGTTTTGATTTTTCTTGTTGTCCCAAATTTAAGTTCTAGAGCCTCAGAGGTGAGGTTTTTTTCTTCTAATGACGCCATCATAGAAGGGATGGCTTTTTTGACTGGTAAACCAGATGTGTTCACATACTCAATGACAGTCTTAACAGCCATCGTACCATCGGTGATGGTTCCGGTTTTATCTAGACACAATGTGTCGATTCTTGCGAGCATTTCAATACAATATAGTTCTTGAACGAGTGTATTATTTTGGGCAAGCCTCAACACCCCAACCGCAAGTGTGGTTGATGTTAGTAGGAATAACCCCGAAGGAATCATTCCAACTACAGCGCCAGATGTGCCTCTAACGGCTTCTTCATAGGTTGCACCACCTTGAAGTTGCATCCAAAACAAGGTTGCCCCAATTGGGACGATTAATATCCCCACAGTTCTAATAATATTACGCAAGGATTTTAAAAGATCAGATTTAGGTTTTCGATATTTTTTTGCTTGTCTTGATAGGTTTTCAATGTATGAATCTTTTCCTGTTTTGGTAACTTGAGCATAACAGTGCCCGGATACGACAAATGAACCACTCAGTAGTTCATCCCCTGTTTTTTTTAGAATTGGATCGGATTCACCTGTTAATAACGATTCGTTTACTTCGATTGAACCTGACCTAACAACACAATCAGCACTGATTTGTTTACCATTTGACAGTTTCAAGATGTCATCTAAAACCAAATCCTGAATCATGATTTCTTGTTCTTCTTTGTCTCTAATGACAAGACCAGTAGGTGCCGATAAAAGACTGAGTTTATCAATGGTTTTTTTAGCTCGAATCTCTTGATAAATACCGATACCAACGTTTAGAGAAATAATGATGACGAAAAAGAGGTCTTTAAAAGCCCCAATTGTAATTAACCAAGTCGCAATTCCAATATTTAAGAGGTTAAACAAGGTTAAAACGTTCGAAAAAACAATGGCTTTGACAGTTTTTGAAGACCCCGAAGACACCTTATTAGACATGCCTGCAGCCATTCTATGTTCGACTTCTTCATAGGTTAACCCTATTGTAACGTCTGGGTCTTGACGAACAACCTCAATGACTTCTTTAGCATCATTTTTATGCTTGTTTGGTTTAGACTGTTCCATTCAATCACGCCTCTCTGTTTACAATCGAAATGGCCATTTCGATAACTTGGTCTGCTCTTTGAATATTTGTTAAGTATAAATAACCGATTAAAGCTTCAAATCCAGTAGACCTTTGATAATCTTCCATATCAATATTCTTTCGGCCTGGTCCAGAAGCATTCCTACCTTTTTTAAAGTAGTTAAGTTCTGTTTCAGACAGTTGGTTTTCGTTAATCAACGTCATAATAATGGTGGATTGTGCAATCCCTGAGGTATAGGATATCGCCTTTTTATGTAAATTATTGACCTTGGTTATTCCTAAACCAAGTAAATACTTGCGGATATTCAGTTCGTAATACACATCGCCAATATAAGCAAGTGCAACGCCATTAAGCAAATGTGCTTCCATTAAAGTATCCCCAGTTCAACAAGCTGAATTCTAAGTTTATCTGCATCCTGATAACGTTTTTCAGCTCTTGCTTGTTGCCAAGCCAAATATTGATCGATTTGCTGTTTAGATAACGGCATTAAATCTAGTTCAATACCTAGTACTTTTAACATTAAAGCAATCGTATGATAATACATCGCAATCTCTTTAACCTCTTTCGAACGATTCATTGATTTCAATTGTTCATATATAACCGTAAGGGCGTTAGCCGCGTTAAAATCATCATCCATTTGAGTTCTAAAAGATGCTAATGCCGGTTCATTCAGTTCAATTGTTCTATGATTATTCACCGATATATCCAAAAATGCTTGTTTCATAGCACGTTTAATGCGCTGCCACTCGTTATCGTATTGTTTCATTAAATCATCAGAATACTGAATAGGTTGACGATAGTGATGTGACAACAACAACAGTCTAAAGGATTGATATTCATAGCTTTCCAGTAAATCTTTAACCAAAATGACGTTGCCTAATGACTTACTCATTTTGGCATCACCAAAATTGAGCCTGCCAACGTGCATCCACACATTGGCCAATTCATGATTGTCATGGGCACAACTTTGAGCCATTTCATTTTCGTGATGTGGGAATTTCAAATCAGACCCACCCCCATGAATGTCAATCTTGTGATTGAAGATTGTGTGATTCATAACTGCACATTCCGTATGCCACCCCGGTCTTCCTTTGCCCCAAGGGGAATCAAAAGACAACCCTTCTTCGGTTTGTTTCCACAATGTAAAATCATACGGGGTTTCTTTTTGAGTGTCTAATTCAATTCTCGCACCTACATTAAGGTTTTCGAGTATTTGATTGGATAACTGACCATAATCCTTGATTCGCGTTACTCTAAAATAAACCGAATCACCACTGTGGTATGCATAGCCTTTTTCAATCAGGTCATTTATGTAAAAAATCATATCTGCGATGTAGGCAGTTGCCTTTGGCATAAGATCAGGCAATTGACTACCTAAGTGAATTGAGTCCTTCATGAATGCTTCTGTGAATGTTTGAGTTAAAACATTTTCATCGATTTTGAGTTTGTTTGCCTCTTCGATGATTTTGTCATCAACATCCGTAATATTAGAAACATAAGTGACTTCATAACCTAAATAGCTGAAGTATCGTTTGACAACATCAAAAAACACGACAGGTCTTGCGTTGCCTATGTGAATGTAGTTGTAAACCGTTGGGCCACAAACATACATAGATATTTTGTTTTTTTTAACGGGAATAAAGTCTTCTTTCTTCCCTGAAAGTGTATTAAATAATTTCAAAGTTCCACCTCGTTATTATTATATTATAAATAATAATACTTAAAAACACAAGTTTTACAGCATATTTAAGTATCGCCTTACTCAAGGGATTATCTAACGCTTGCAATCTTTCTAAGTTCGTTTAAAATCTCAACCATTGCCCACGTGTCTTGTTTACAATAATTAATCAAGTCTTTGTAGTTACGTTCAAACGTTTTTTGATCCATCTTAGGAAACATCGAATACGTAACAAGTGCTTCAGATCCATTACCAATTGGCATCCCTTTATACGTTAAATTAGAAAACAATGGCAATACCTTTTTAATTGAATAACTCCCGTTCAAGTCTGTGTGATAATAATTGATTTTCTTCGCTTCTTCTTCATCATAGCCTAAGTTTTTATAAAGCTTTGTGTTTCCTTTGACGATGTCCATCAAGTCAAACAATCTATCAGCAATGTCTAATAAACGGTCTTTATAATCAGGAAATAGCCTTGCTAACTCGTTAATACGTGTTTTCTCGAATGCAATATTATAGACAAGCACTGAGCCCCCGTCTGGTTTTATCACATCAATCATCCCTTTTATAAGTGCTTCTCTAGGGTCTTCATGGTCTTTGGCTAAGAAGCCATAATGATCTAACTCTTTATCGCAAATTCCCGGACTTTTTTCAACATGAATGGAGTACTGGAATAAAGATTGCATATAAGGCACTTCCCCTTTGTATCTAGGTAATGGGCATGGAAATGATTCAAAATCTAGATGGTAAATCGGATAGCGTAGTTCATGTATGCCTTCTCTTATTTTTCTAAAGTTATAATAGGGTTCGTCAGATTCAATAACGCGTCTTTGTATCACATTATTTTCTCTTTTCAACCAAGATTCATCTATGTCTAATGCATTGACGATGCCATCATTGATTAAATCATATCTATCATGTTTTTCGCCAAACTCGTCTGTAAAGCCATGATGGTTATTTAAATAGGTTAAAATGCTATTTTTCTGAGGTACGAAGTGCCAACAAATATCATAGAATTGGCATTGTTTACGATCTTTTCGTTGACAGTGTTTGCCAACCATTACTTTTTCAGCATTCATATTATTTAGATGATCAATGACAATCAACATGTCTTTTTCGATGATTGGCAAGTAACGTTCTGTGATAGAGGTAAAATCGATAAAAACAATGATATCCTCTTGATAAACAGGCTGATTGTTGTCATCATAAGTCCCATCGAAAACATAGTCTTTATTTAAAACAGCCAAGTAGTATTTACCTGGTTTGTTTGGGTTGTCTTTTGAATGCTCAATAACATACCGTTGAAATGCTAAATCATAGACATATCTGCCGACATCTGAAAATCGGTCTAATAGTTTGTCTAGTTTCTTTTCATATTTTTCATCTACTGGAAAACCTAAATCCTTCGTCAAAGTCAGAATGCCTTCTGGTGAGAAAGCAAACATAGATTCTTTTTCGTGCTTCATATCGATATATTTTCTTGAAGTCGTCGCTTTGGTTTCAAAGATTTTAAACCCTTGTTCTTGATCCAAATACCCGTCTAGAAAACAATAAAAATAATACCCATCTTTTTCCATCTCAAACTTCTTTTGTTGATAAGTATCAAGCATGTTAAAAATGAACTCTCCGGCAAACTTATTTTTAACAGCGTTCGCGGTCAGTCCTTCTATCGCATTATAATAAGGCATCATTGCGTTCAGTTGAATGTCTTCTTTTACGATTAAGTCTTCATCATTTTCATCGTACATATCG
This sequence comes from Acholeplasma sp., assembly GCA_034006765.1. Lineage (GTDB taxonomy): Bacteria > Bacillota_I > Bacilli_A > Acholeplasmatales > UBA5453 > Paracholeplasma. The sequence goes on from JAVESF010000004.1 coordinate 69,869, forward strand.
TTTAACAACATTTGTGTTTTTGACTGATTTTCAGAAGTCATTAAATCATCCATATTTTCTGAGAACGTCACCATTGCATTGCCTTTTTTTCTGTAGATTTCTTCCAAAGCGGCGTATCTTTGGCATCTAATAATATTGGTAAATCCTGTTTTTGATATTTTCATCTTATCACCTTCTTGGCATTATTGTAGCATGTTTCATCTTCCTTGCAAGTCTTAAATTATATATAACTATATATATAATTATACTTGTTCGATAAATCTATTAAAAAGACCTCAAATTGAGGTCTTAACTGATTAATCGATTAATGCTTCTAAAATGTCTCTAACAAAGCTAGATGTGAAATAATCATCCAAATCGGCTAAAGGTAATTCTGTGATTTGATTTGTAACCACCGTATCTGCCACATAATCAAACACCGTTAACCCCGTATGAGGTGCTCCATTAACTAAAATAGTGTTGGTATTGAACGTTGCATTTGGGGAAACCATATTACCAATTACTTGAGAAACTTTAAGCAATACTAGTGCATCGCTGTTGATTGTGATTTCAAAATCATACGCTAGACCTTTCGATAGACGATCAGGCGCTTGATAGCCGATTAAACCAGCCACATAAATGTCTTCAAAAGAGGCAAATGTCTCTTCTTCAGTAGACCCTAGTTTAATAGAGCCAGTTGAAAGACCTTCTGTGACTATGTTATTTGAAAATCCCACTAAGCCCCCAACAATCAATTGGTCACTATCTGAATCAACGGTAGCTGCATTTTCTAAATACGGGATGGTAATATCTGCATTTGAAGTAGCGGAAACGATGTCGCTATTTCTAGATGCCCCTACCAATCCACCCACATACACGCTCGCAGGCGCATCTACTTTTCCATTGTTAACCAGTGTTATAACCACTTTTACCCCAACGCTTAAAGTCACAGTAGATGTAGCATTTAAGAGTGTTGATTTAACTTGATAGTCGTTGTCTAAAGACCCTACCAACCCACCGACGTATGAGGTGTCTGATGAATCCACTTTTAAATTTCCTGTTGCAGAAACATTTGATAAGTTTGCAGCCTTAGCGCGACCTAGCAATAACCCTACATAAGGCTCTGTTCTACCAGAACTTACAACAGACATTTCTAAGTTAACAACATTGGTATCTTTAATTTGGCTCTTTGGTTCAGAGTATCCAACCAATCCACCAATATATATTTCACCTGTTCTTGAGAACTCGGTTTTAAATGTAGAATCCTTTAGTGTAACATTTTCGATGATGCCTGAGTTTCTACCAGCCAAGATGCCTACATATTGACTAGAAGATTTAAAACTTAAGTTCACATTTTCCACAGTCAAGTTTTTGATGGTGCCTTTGTTGTACCCAAATAAGCCTGTATAGGTAGTTAATGCATCCATTTTGATATTTTTAATGGTCTTGCCGTTGCCATCAAACTTACCGTTAAACGCTTGTGACCCAAAAGCATTTTGAAAACTTGCATTTTCAAAATCAAGGTCGTTTTCTAATCGATAATAGGCCGTTAAATCATTCTTTAAATTTCTGAAATCTTCGACTGTTTTGATTAGTTTTGGCTCTGATTCAGACCCACCAAGTGTAGAAGTCGATCCTTCAGATTTTGCCATTTTGATGTTTTTGCCATCGATGCTAGCGAACACAACGAGCTCATAGGTGTACCCGACGCTTAATCCATCAAAGGTAACTGAGTAAACATCGTCTTTCAAAGTAGGTTTAGTCCTAGTAATCTCTTTACCGTCATGGTAAATCACTGCTGTAATCAAGTCGGATTTCATTTTTTCGTCTGGATCTGTTACATTCAGATTAAACGTCATTGAAGTACGCGCAACGTTTAGGTTCTCAATTTCGATTTTAACATTTGTTTTAGTACCACATGCCACCAAAAGGACTGTAGAAAGTACTAGTGCAATAATTAACCCTATTTTCTTCATTCAAAGTTCTCCATTAGTTCTATAGTTTTTTCAATTCGTTCTAATACGACTTTTTTACCTAAAAGTGATAAGGCTTTCGGCAAGTCTGGCCCATGCAAAATACCAGTGGTCGCAATTCGACATGGCATGAAGAGCGCTTTGCCTTTTACATCGAGCTTTTTCCCGATATCTTTTATTGATTCTTTGATGTCTGAAGCTGAAAAATCGCTCATCTTCAATACACGTTTAAACTCTTTAACCACGCTGAGTGCGGTTTGTTCCGACCTCAAGAATGCCATCGCCTCTGTTTCAATCTCAAATGCTTGATGGAAGAATTCATGGTGTAGTTCAACAATTTGAGCGCCATATGCAGTTCTATCATGAAGTAAAGAACATAAATCGCTTACCCAAGCTTCATTTTTTGTATCAATCGACGCCTTTTCTAAATGTGGCACACAAAGTGCCACAAACGCTTCGTGAGACAGTTTTTTTACATATTCTTTGTTGATGTACATTAGTTTTTGAACATCAAACATTGCAGGTGCTTTAGACAATCTTGAAGAATCAAAGTTTTCGATGATTTCTTTCAAGGACAAGATTTCTTGATTAATGGATGGACTCCAGCCTAGTAACGCAATAAAGTTTAATAACGCTTCCGGCAAATAACCTAGTTCACGATATTGTTGAATAAACTGCACGATAGATTGATCGCGTTTCGACAGTTTTTTCTTTTTTTCATTTACAATGATTGTCATATGACCAAATGTAGGGATTGACCATCCAAACGCTTCATAAACCATCATTTGTTTAGGTGTGTTTGTAATGTGTTCTTCGCCTCTTAAGACATGGGTAATTTCCATCAAATGATCGTCGATCACAACTGCGAAGTTATAAGTAGGAACCCCATTATCCTTCACCATAATCCAATCTTCTACTTCTTTAGATTGAAATCTAAGTGTGCCTCTGACTAAATCATTAAAAACGTACTCTTTATCTGCGGGTACTTTAAAACGGATCGCAAATTTAGTCGACCCTTCTTTATATTCCTTATAAGCTAATCCCATATCCAATAGTTTTTGAGCATATGTCTTATAAAGATCAAGACGTTCTAACTGTCTATAAGGACCATAATTGCCACCCTTGTCTGGTGATTCATCCCAATTTAAGCCTAGCCAACTTAAATTATCTAGTTGAGACTGTTCACCACCTACTACATTTCTTTTGATATCCGTATCTTCAATACGAATGATAAAATCGCCATTGTGACTCTTGGCGTATAAGTAATTAAAAATTGCTGTTCTTGCATTACCAATGTGTAATAATCCTGTTGGACTTGGTGCGTATCTTACACGTACTTTCATAGAAAAACCCTCTTTCGCAAATATAATTATAATATAATTAGTCCATATAAACAAGAAAAAAAAGGGCAATCACATGATTGCCCACCAAAATTAACGTTTTGAGAATTGTGAAGCTTTACGTGCTTTCTTGAGACCGTATTTTTTACGTTCTTTCGCACGAGGATCTCTTGTGATCAAACCAGCAGGTTTAAGAGTTAATCTTAATTCTGGGTTTACTTCAAGAAGTGCTCTAGTGATACCATGACGGATTGCTCCAGCTTGGCCGGTAATACCGCCACCATAAACATTTACAGACACATCAAAGCGACCTTCGTTTTCAGTCAGTGCTAATGGTTGTAAAACGTCTAAGCGAGTTGCTGCTGAAGGAATATACTCTTCAAAAGGGCGGTCGTTAATTAAAAACTTACCTGTACCTGATGTTAAGATAACTCTTGCAACAGAACTTTTGCGGCGACCTGTACCTAAATATTGAACGACTTTTGCCATATTATAATACCTCCAACTTTTCTGGTTTTTGTGCGATGTGTGGGTGTTCATTACCTGCATAAACGTATAATTTCTTATACATATCTCTACCTAAAGTAGTGTGAGGTAACATACCTTGAACTGCCTTTTCAACCATTCTTGTTGGGAATTTTGCCATTAAGTCTTTCGCTTTAGTTTCTTTAAGGCTGCCAGCGTATTCGCTGTGTTGGTAGTAGATCTTATCGTTCCACTTTTTCCCTGTTAATTCAATTTTTTCTGCATTAATAACGATCACATAATCGCCACAATCCACATGAGGTGCATATTGTGTGTTTAGTTTTCCTCTTAATACTGACGCTACTTGAGTCGCTAAGCGGCCAAGCGTTTTGCCTTGTGCGTCAACCACATACCATTTTCTTTGAATGGTTTGTGCGTTAGGCATTGTTGTTGTTCTCATAATTTGTGTCCTCTCCTTATAGTAAGATATAAGGGCTATTTTGGGCTTTTAAAACGTACCGAAGATATCTTACTATAAGTAAGTAGAAATGTCAACAAAAAAGTTAATCATTTAAATCTTCTAGGATGCGCTCATTTCAAAGTAGCCTATACAATGGTTTTACGTTTGAAGTTTCCTTGAATGGTCTTCACTGGTTGGGTAATCATAAATGCTCGTGGATCAAAATCTTTGACTAACTTTCGAATCTTAGTCAACTCGTAAGACGAGATAACTACCATCACCATGGTTTTCTCGTGATGTGAATATGCGCCTTCTACTTTCGTTAAAGTGACCCCTCTGTAAACTTGTTCAAGGATTAACTCACAGAGTTGTTTTGGATTTTCAGTCACAATTTCAACTTTCAAGAAGTGATATGCTGTATGAATCTTATCGGTCACAATGGTTGAAACGATGATTCTAATAATGGTGTAAGCTGCAACACTTGCAGACCCAAAGACAACGGCACCGGCTAATGCGATGAAGATATTGAGGACAAGCGAGATGAATCCAACGCTTGTGCCGTGTCTTAAAGAATAATATTGTGCGACAATGTCTAATCCGCCTGTTGAAGTCCCGTACTTTAACGAACCTCCAACACCCACGCCAATGAGTAACCCACCCATAACTGCTAAAACAAATGTGTCGTCAATCCCCATATCAACCACAGGAATAAATCCGATAATCGTGGTTTGAATGATAACTGATATAATCGAATAAATGGTAAATCTTTTAGATACTCCAAACCATCCTAGTACAAGAATCGGAATGTTCCCCAATAACACAAATATCCCTAAAAACGCATTACCTACATTCATGTTAAATCGCGTTATTAAGATATTTCTCACTAATTGCCCTATACCTGGAATTCCACCTGTGTAAAGCGGTTTTACTGAGGCTTCCAAGAACCAAGCTACCCCAATCCCATAAATGATTGTAAAAATAGTAACTGTGATTAGCGCCCTAATTTCTAACCATAATTTTTGATTATTTGTCAACAGTTTAGCCATGTTATCCCTTTAAGATTTCTTCAAGTTTTTCTTCTGGATTGAATCTTTCAAATAATACAACTGGTTTGTTTAGAGTGGTTGAATCAAACCCACCAAAGGATTCTATCGACTCGAATCCATTATTGGTTGTATTGATTTGTTGTAAAATATTATGTGCCGTATCTGGCATAAAAGCTTGTAAAAGCACAGCTGTTATTCTGATGGTTTCAATCAGTTCATATAACACGCCATCTAGTTCTGCTTGTGCAGTTTCATCCTTGAAAAGCTTCCAAGGTTCTGTTACATCTATAAATTTATTTGCGAGTCTTAATACTTTCATAATCTCTTCGATTGCATCAGAAACTTTATACTGATCCATCTTGTCTCGAACTTTATTGAGTAAAGATGAAGTTGCTTCGACAAGTGACACTTCGTATGATTTTTGAGTAGCAGATTTCTTGACGATACCTTGACGATATTTGTTAGCCATACCAATCGTACGATTCACCAAATTGCCTAAAGTGTTAGCCAAGTCTGTGTTGTTTCTTTCTATCAGTAACTCATAAGTTAAATTCCCATCGGCTGCATATGGAATCTCATGTAAGACATAATACCTTAATGTGTCTTTTTTGAAATGTTTCAAGATGTCATCCACATAAAGCGTATTACCCACAGATTTACTCATTTTACTCTTATCAATCAAAACCCATGGGTGACCGAAAATCGTTTTTGGAAGGGGTAAATCGAGGGCCATCAACATGATTGGCCAATAAATCGTATGAAATCTAAGAATATCTTTACCAATCAAATGTATGTCTGCAGGCCAGTATTTGTCATATTTTACAGAAGGCTTTAAAGAACCATCTAAATCAAGTCCACTAATATAGTTAGTCAAAGCATCAATCCATACATAGGTGACATGTTTTGAATCAAAGGTTGGAATACCCCACTTGAATGAGGTCCTAGATACCGATAAATCTTGAAGAGGTTCTGTCAAGAAATTGTTGATCATCTCGTTTTTGCGTGTCTCAGGTAAGATAAATTCAGGATGAGATTGAATATAATCAACCAATCTAGTTTGATACTTCTTCAGGTCAAAAAAATAAGTCTCTTCTTCTGTCCAAACAAGTTCGTCTCCATTTGGGCCCTTACCATCAATAATATCTTTTTCAGAAATAAAAGATTCCTCTGATACACTATACCACCCAGCATACTTACCTAAATATATATCGCCTTGGTCATATAGTTTCTTAAATATCGCTTGAACGACTTCATAGTGATTTTTATCGGTTGTTCGTACGAAATAATCATAGGAAACGCCGACAGACTCATAAATTCGTTTGATTTCATCTGAAATCTTATCCGTGTAAGCTTTAGGATCTAGGTTATTCTCTAATGCTCTTGATTCGATTTTTTGACCATGTTCATCTGTCCCTGTTTGAAAATAAACGTCATAGCCATCCAGTCTTTTAAATCTCGCGATAGCATCTGCCAAAATAGCCTCATAGACATTCCCAACGTGAGGAATTGCACTTGCATAAGCAATTGCGGTAGAAATATAAAACGGTTTTTTCATAATTTCACCATACCCGATACATGAACCGAGCACCCTTTCTTCTCATTCCATTAAAAAACGCCCTTAAAAAAATCTAAGGACGAAAAATCGCGGTACCACCTTAGTTCTAGACATATCGCCCAGCACTCAAACACTTAACGCGTGCTAACGGCCATACCTACTTATCGGCATAGCAGCTCAAGAACCATATTCGTTTTACGATATGTTTGTTCGCACCAACCACAAACTCTCTTAAATAAGAAGTAAAACTACTCTTTCTTTCGTAGCCTATTCCTATTATATATAATAAATAGGCTAAAAACAACCACAATTTACATCAAGAATCTGATAATGCTTACAATTGTTATTAAAAATAAAATCAAACAATTACTGTTTGATTCCACCTTTATCTACCACCGCTTGATAAACATCATTCTTAGGTAATTTATAATCTTTTGCGACTTTCTTAATCGCCTCTTTTTCAGTATAGCCCAGTTTGATATAGTCTAATACATCTTGATACATATCTCCAGAACTGAGCAGTGTATCACTTCTACCTTCTACCATCAAAACAAACTCCCCTTTTTCATTAAAATCTAAGGAAAGAATATCAGTGACGCTGCCTTCAATGTAGGTTTCAAACTGTTTTGTTAATTCCTTTGCAAGAACGATTTGTCTGTTTCCCAATACTTGTTGAATGGTATTTAAAGTTTTCTTGACTCGATCGCCTCGTTCATAAAAAACAAGCGTATGCGAAAATCCTGATAACTTTTTTAATGTCTCAGTTTTTCTAGATTCGCTTCGATCTAAAAACCCAATAAACGTAAAAGGTTGTGGCACTAATCCAGAGGCAACCAAAGCTGTTAACACTGCGCTAGCGCCTGGAACCGCAACCACTGGGAATAACGATTTGACGGCTAAGACTAAGTCAAAGCCTGGGTCTGAAATTGCTGGTGTACCTGCATCGGTCACCAAGCCAACAGATTCACCTTGGTTTAAGTGGTACAAGACTTGTTCTGTCGCTTCTCTTTTATTGTGTTCATGATAACTCTTAATCGTCTTTTTTATGCCGTAATGAGACATCAGTTTTAATGTGTTTCTTGTATCTTCAGCAAAAACAACTGAAACCGAATTTAATGTCTCAATTGCTCTTAGTGTTATGTCTTTTAAATTTCCTATTGGTGTTGATATCAAATACAAAGTAGGCTTTTGCTCAATAAAACTTTGTCTAATCATCATTCAATCACAGCGCGTTTTGCCTGTTCATGCCAGTCTCGTTCAGCATAAATAATGCGCATCAATTCTTTGCGTTTTGCAACACCGACTTTGAATTTCCTACGGCAAGTATCGATAAAGAAATGTTCTTCTGTGTTATATAGGTCATCAAACATCGAAAGTTTTAACAAGTTTAATAACACAATGTGTCTAGTTACCTTTGGTGTTGATGTGAAAAAATCAACGGTAATATCTAAGTCTGAAGCCAAAGAAAAAGTATATTCTTTGTAGATATCATCACCAACTTCAGCAAGCATCATATTCAGTATGCGTTTTTCATAAATGGTTGGTTCTCCATCTACCGCTACCATATGAATGGCCAGATCTAGAAACTTTAATTTTTCCTTACGATTTAATAGACTCAGTAACATATGAATCCCTCCCGATATTATAAATATTTATGATGTCTTTTGTCCATCTATCTTTAGTATACACGATTAATGGCTTTAATACGACTAATCCGCCTTGTTGTCTACCTTTAACGGCTTCAATCAATACGTGATTTGGCTGTGTATTTCGTCTGGGCAAGACGAATTGAATGCGTTTAGGTTCTAAGTTGTATTTTCGCATCAAGCTTAAAATATCTGTCAAACGATCAGGCCTGTGTATCAAATAGAATGACCCTCCGTTGTTTAAGAGAAGACTTGCTTCCCTAACCAACTCTTCCAAAGTCATTTTTACCTCATGTCTTGCGATGGTGAGGTACTCGTTTTTGTTAATACGTGAACTTGGATCAAGTTTGAAAAAGGGCGGGTTAGAGATAACAACGTCAAAACAGTATTTTCCGACTCTGTCAGATATCCCTATGAAACTATCGCAAATTAACTCAATTTGGTGTTCCAATTGATTCGCTTGAACACTTTTTCGTGCAAGTTCAAACGACTTTTCTTGAATTTCAACCCCTATGATTTTCGCATCGATTTTGACCGATAAATATAGCGGAATTGCAGCATTGCCAGTGCCTAAATCAATAATCTTCTTGATTTTTTTGGACTTTCTTACGAAAGCAGGCAACAATAATGAGTCAATTGAAAAACTGAACATCTCGGAATCCTGATAAATCTTGATTCTTTCATAACCTAACAACTCATTTTGAACCATCATTTTGAATCAATTCCTTCAATGGTATCTGACCAAATGAGCCATCTTCATAGGCTAATTTCAAGGTTTGTCTTAATATGTTAATCGAAATAACGGTTGCTTTGCCATCTTTTGTCATCACTTTTTGACCAACATCAGGCATATTTTCTCGTAATTCTTCATAAACGCTATTTTCAAATTTGATGCAGCACAACAATTTGCCGCAGTTCCCACTGATTTTTTGAGGATTTAACGACAGATTTTGATTTTTGGCCATCTTAATTGAGACGTTATCAAATTCTCCAATAAAAGTGGTACAACAAGTAATCAACCCACAAGGCCCAATGCCTCCGATAAATTTCGCGCCATCTCTAGAACCTACTTGTCTAAGTTCAATTCTGGTTCGATAAGATTCGGAAAGATCTTTTACAAGTTGTCTAAAATCTACTCTGCCTTCTGACTCAAAATACACGACCAATCGATCTCTATCAAGTGTATATTCTGCTGCTAAAAGCTTCATATCTAATTTGTTTTTTCTTGCTAACTCTTTTGTGGTCGATAAGACATCTTTTTCAAGACTCTTATTATATTCATGTTCAGATACGTCATTATCTGTTGCTAATCTTAATATCGGTTTTATTTCATTTTGTAATGTTAATTCATCGACTTCAACCAAACTGCCAGCCACTTTACCTAATTCAATCCCTCTAATCGTTTCAACAACCACATTTGTGCCGTGTTCAACTTTGAAGTTCAATGGGTTGAAATAGTAGCGCTTCCCAGCTTGTCTAAACTGTACTTGTGCTACAAGCATATATTCACATCCTCTAGTTTTCTAAGGATAACACCAATTGTATAAATGCCATCTCTATATTAATATTATAGTTTAATCTGTACAAAATCTCCTGAATTTCTTTTAAAGAATTCAATATTTTTTCTAAAGAGAGTTTTTCACATAGTGTTTCATAGTCTTTTTTCATAGTACTAAATGTGTAAACTTCTTCTGTTTTCGATTTTAAAATGTCTAAGTAATAAACCATCAGTAATTCTAAAAAGTAGATAAGATTTTTTTTATCTTGTCTGAAGTTAGGCAACCTAGGTTCTAGTAGAAACCATAAAGAGTCACCAACTAATAACGTTTGATGATAGCTTTTTAATGTGTCTACCACAAAATAAATATCGTCGTTCATAGCCATTTGCATGACTATTTCTCTGTCTTTGTTTAAATAAGGTAAGCATTCAGCCATAAAGGGGTCAACCCCTTCTTCCTTGAGTTCTTCTGTCAAGTCTTTTTCACTTCTAGGTTTTAAAAAGATGATTTGACTTCTTGATTGAATGGTCGGTAAGACCACGTCTTGATTATCTGTTAAAAGAATACCAATGGTTTCTTTTGAGAGTGGTTCTTCTAAAAACTTTAAAAGGCCATTGGCTGCAGCTGTAGAGAGTTTGTCCACTTCATCAATGATGTATACCCGCTTACCACTGGAAAGAGAAGTTTTAGAAAACTCGTTTTGAAGCATCGCGATTTGTTCTTTTTTGATGTTTTGACCAGATGGTTCAATAAACATTAGATTGATATGGCCTTCTGATTTAAGTCTTGAAGCCGTATAAGTGTCTTTAAATAAAAAAGCCGCAATCGAAAAAGCCAATTCCTTTTTACCAGATCCTTTTGGACCTGTAAATAAGTATAAATGGCTTAGTCTGTCTTTGTTGACAGCTTTTTTAAACATATCAAAAATAGGTTGTTGTTTTATTTTTTCCATAAAGGCACATCCTTCAAATGTGCTTTGACATCTTCTATCACACCTTCGATGGACTGATTGCCGTTGATGATGATGTAGCGTTTGTCATAGCGTTTAGATAGCGCTAAGTATCCTTCTCTGACTTTGTGGTGAAAATCCAATTTTTCTAAGTCTAATCTGTTATTGACCCTAGACTGAATCCTTGACATGCCAACTTCAGGTGCTTGATCAATATAGAATGTGATATCAGGCATATACTCTAGGGCAAATGTGTTTACATTGAGTACTGCGTCCACCCCTAATCCTCTCGCATAACCTTGATAAGCCAGTGATGAGTCAATATAGCGATCACAAAGTACAATCTTATGATCTTTTAAAGCAGGAATAATGACTTCTTCTAAGTGTTGAATTCTACTAGCGGCAAATAACAATGCCTCTGTTTTGGCCTTTATGCCTTCATTGTCTAAATCAAGTATAATCTGACGTATTTTTTCCGCAATCATAGAACCACCTGGTTCTCTGGTTGTGATAACGTCTACTTCATTGGCCATTAAAAAACCTTTTAGCGCTTGGATTAAGGTAGTTTTACCTGAACCTTCGCCGCCTTCAAATGTAATAAACATGTGGTGCCTCCTCAATTAGTACCAGACTTCTTTTAAATAAAGCCCCTCTGGATTGGCGGTCTTTCCGACCAATTGTCTGTTTTGTGTTTCTAATATTTGCTTAATAACCTCTGGTTCTTTTTTACCTCTACCAATATCAATCAAAGTGCCTACCATGCTTCTAACCATATACTTCAAAAATCCATTGGCTAAAAACGTGAAAATGATATGGGTATTTGTCTCTTCAATAGAGGCTTCGAACATGGTTTTTATGGTTGGTTTATATTCAACAAACGCACCAAATCCTTTAAAGTCATGTTGTCCTACTAAATCAGAAATGGCTTTTTGCATCCTAAAAACATCCAAAGTGTATTTTAGATACAGTTCGTGATTCCTCGAAAAAAGGTTGTAGTCTTTACTAATAATATAAACATATTGTTTCTTAATCGCACTGTGTCTAGCATGAAAATCAAGGGAAACCTCTTCAACTTTTAAAACGCTTATATCCATAGGAAAATACGTATTTAAAGCCCTAAACCAGTCATCAGCTTTCATAGCGTTCGTTGTGTCAAAATGGTAAACTTGTCCAAGTGCATGAACGCCTTTATCGGTTCTACCTGAGGCAAAAATAACAATGGGTTCTTTCGCGATGGTGCTTGAAACCTCTTCGATAACCGCTTGAATTCCTAAGCCGTTAGTTTGAGCTTGAAAGCCTTGATAATTGGACCCATCATAAGCAATAGTCACTTTAAAACGCATGGATCACACCTGTATTCAATAATATCACCAAACTCAATAGGCCTGCTAATAGACAAAGTGTTACGATGTCTAACCATGCAAAACGCATGATATCAATTTTTGTTCTTTTATCTCCAATCACATAACCTCTTGCTTCCATCGCGTTTGCTAAGTCTTCGGCTCTTTTAAAAGAGATGATGAATATTGGAATCAACAATGATATGATTTGACCTATTTTCTTTTTAAGCGTAGATTCACTAAATTCCACCCCTCGAGAAGCTTGTGCTTTCATGATTTTAGAAGTTTCTTCCATCAAAGTAGGGATGAATCTAAGTGTTAGAGATAGCATCATTGATATTTCAGCTACTGGAAATCGAATTACTTTAAGTGGTTTCATCACAGATTCTAACCCATTATTTAAATCCGTTGTCATCGTTGTAAATGTTAAAAGAGAGGACAACAAGACCACAATGAATATTCTAAACAGCAGAAACCCAGTTCTGAATAAACCATCAGAATAGATGGAAAACTCATATTTCATTAATTGCCCAAAAGGCAAGTAGGCTTGTAAGACAAAGATTATAACAACAACGCTTAAGAACGCGATTGATCTAAATTTAATGCGTTTTTTTACCAGATTGTATAAGATAATTAACGCGATAATGGCAGCAATTGAAGAAACACTTAGGTACATATTGGTCTGAATCAATTGTGTCCCTGTTTTTATGTTAAAGATTTGTAATATGAATGTGAATGTCAATAAAAACAACAGTGCTTTCATACCCCTAATCATTCGCATAAATGGTAGCCCAGTTGATATCACCATGATTAAAACTAACCCTAATAGAATTGCCATAATTTCAAAACTAGGGACTAAGAATGTAATGACTAACCCTAAAACTAACGCAATAATCTTTGCTCTAGGGTCCATTTTGTATATCCATGAATCACCGTGGATATACTGTCCAATCGTAACGTTATTCATGGTATACCTCCTTCAAGTAAGTCAAAAGTTCTTCTTCTGTAAATACTTGTTTAAAAGGTATGTTTAGTGTTTTATTTAGGTGTTCCATCATACGATAAGCGTTGGGTTTCGCTAAGTGTAGTTTTTCAAATTCATCGGTTAAGAATAGAATTTCTCTAGTCCCGTCAAATTTAACCTTACCTTTATCCATCACCAAAATCCGTTTTGCGTATCTGCTTACGATATCCATATCGTGTGTGATTAGTACAATCGTCTTGTGATACGTCACGTGTAACTCATTAAATAGAGCCATCATTTCATCTGAACCTTTTGGATCTAGACCGCGTGTTGGTTCGTCTAAAACTAGCATATCGGGTTCCATCGCAAGAATCCCAGCGATGGCAACTCTTCGCATTTGGCCACCACTGATTCTAAATGGACTTTTTTGAAGGATTTCCTCGTCTAAACCAACTAATTTTGCTGCGTTTCGAGCTTTTTGTTCAGCTTCTTTGTCGCTTAGTCCAAAATTTTTGGGTCCGAACATGATGTCCTTTAAAATGGTTTCTTCAAATAGTTGATACTCTGGAAATTGAAAAACAAGACCAACTTTTTTTCGTATAGGACCAATAAGCGTCTTCTTATTTTTGAGTGGAATGGTGTGTTCATAAATTTGAACTTCACCTTTTGTTGGCATCAAAAGCGCATTCATGTGTTGAACAAGTGTAGTTTTTCCACTGCCTGTTTGACCACATATGGCGACGAACTCGTGATCGTTGATGGCTAAGGTTATTTGATTTAGCGCTTCGTAAGATTCATTTTTTACACCCCGGTAAAAATAGCTTACTTGGTTAAACTGTATGCCCATAATTCATCTACCAATGCTTTCTCATTTTTTAGTTTGTCATCTTTGATGACCTTATCATAGACTCTCATGCCAAAAGGAATGTCTAATTCTGTGTTTGATAATACGTCTCGATTTTTAAACACTTCATCAGGTTTACCGCTTAAAACGACCTTACCTTTATTTAAGACGATGAGTTGATCAGAAAGTCTAGCGAACTCAAGGTCATGTGTAACCGTAATAATGGTTTTCTTATACTTTTTGTTTAAGCTGATGATAAATTCCGTAATGTCTTTAACGCCTTCTGGGTCTAACATTGAAGTTGCCTCATCGAAAATCATGATGTCTTGATTCATTGCAAGTGCACCTGCAATCGCAACCCTTTGTTTCTGCCCACCAGACAACTGATGAGGTTCTTTGTCTAAATAAGATTCCATACCTACTAGTCTTGAGTATTGCTCAACCAATTGTTTCATCTCAGGTTGAGGAACACACTGATTCTCAAGTCCAAAAGCAATATCATGTTTGACTGTCACACCAACAAACTGGTTGTCTGGATTTTGAAAAACAATGCCAACGCGTTTTCTAATATCATGAACGCTTTCTTTTGTCAGTTCTAAACCATCGATGATAATCGTCCCACTATCCGCTTTGAGTAAGCCAATCAATAGCTTTGCAAGTGTAGATTTACCAGATCCATTATGTCCAACAATACAAACCCAAGACCCTTCTTCAATTGAAAAAGACAAATCTTGGATTGCCTCATCTTTATTATTATAGGAAAATTTCAAATTTTTCACTTCGATTTTTGCCATTTAAATACCCTCTTTACCATTAATCTATTATAACATAATAATTGTTGCATTTAACTAGATTTATACCCAACATTTATGTATAATAGGCTAGGAATAAAAATTATAGGAGGTGCCTTATGGCCATAACCATTACAAAAGAAAATTTTAAAAATGTCGTTTTAGACTCGAAAGAACCAGTTTTAGTAGATTTTTGGGCTGCTTGGTGCAGACCATGCCAAATGCTTGGACCAATCGTGGATAGCCTTTCAACTGAAGTTGAAGGTTTAGCTAAAGTCGTTAAAATTAATGTAGATGAACAACCAGAACTAGCAAACGAATTCAGAATCATGAGTATTCCAACCGTTTTGGTATTCAAAAATGGAAAAGTTGCAAACCAAGCAATTGGTGTACGTTCAAAAGACGAACTTAGAAAACTACTAGGCGTTTAAGATGTACGATACAATCATTATCGGTAAAGGGCCTGCTGGAATTTCAGCGGCCATTTATTTAAAAAGATCCAATAAGCATGTATTAGTAATCGGCAAAGATAATGGCTCGCTTTATGACGGTGTCATGATCGATAATTACTATGGTTTTCCTGGCGGTATAACTGGAACTGAACTCATTGAACGTGGCGTGAAACAAGCTACTGAGTTTGGCATTGAAGTACTAAAAGAGGAAGTCATTGCAATTGATAAGTTGGACCATTTTACCGTGACAACCAATAAGAATACTTATAATGCTAAAACTGTTTTGTTAGCGACTGGTAAACCAAGAACTACACTAAGAATCAAAGGATTCCAACAGTACAAAGGTAAAGGCATTAGCTTTTGTGTCACTTGTGATGGTTTCTTCTTTAGAGGTAAACGTCTTGCGCTAATTGGATTTAATGACTTCATGTTACATGAACTCAAAGATATGGAATTCTTAACAGACAAAATCACTGTTTTCACAAATGGAAATCCATTAACAGTCCCTGTAGAAGGCTATCCCGTGATTGAAGATAAAATCACTGAGATCACCGGTGATGGTGAGATTGCTAAAGGCATCCAAACAGAAAATGGACATTATGAAGTTGATGGCATTTTCATTGCTCTAGGTAGTCCGGGAGCCGTTGATTTTGCAACCAGAATTGGTGCGCTTGTCGAGGGTACGAATCTTGTTGTCAACGATGACTTCCAAACCAATATTGAGGGGTTGTTTGCTGCTGGTGATACAGTAGGCGGTGTCTTGCAAGTTGCTAAGGCTGCAGCCGATGGTATGCATGCTGCGATTGCACTGAAAAAACTACTAAAAAAATAAAAAGACAAGTCATAAGATTTGTCTTTTTTCTTTTTGTTAAGCCTTTTTCCATATTATTATTTACAAGTGCAAGCGCTAGCAGCCTTGCCGATTTTTTTTAATAATCTTTGAAGTTCAAGTTCTTCTTCAGCAGTTAACACAGCCAATACTTTTTTCATGTTGATCTCGTGAGTAGGGTAAATTTGATTCATTTTATCTATGCCATTTTGAGTCAAACTTAAAACGAAACTTCTTTTATCTTTTAAAGATTGTTCCCGAGTGATTAGACCTCTTTTAACTAAATTGTCTAACACGTAGGTCATGCTCGAATTCGCAATCAATACTTTCTCAGTAACTTCTTGCACACTTAGATTACCTTTGTGATAGAGTGCTTCAAGCGTGCCGAATTCACTAGGGTTTAAACCATAAGATAGTACATCCTTTTTGATGATATTTTCAAAACTATTCTTAGCTCTAAACAATACTGTCACAGTTTTCAAGTTTCTCATTAGAAATACTCCTTATTGAAGATTTTATCACTTCGTTTGGTTTCAAGTGGTTTAACAACACTTTCCACATAGGCCCGTTGATTTCTAAACCTTGGCGGTAATGCTAGTGTTTCACCCAGTGTTTCTAGGGATTCTTCATCATCAATAAATCCAGGACCTTCTGTTGCAAACTCAAAAAGTATGCCTTTATAAAGTCTTGTGTATAAAGATTCAAAATAAAATCTATCGACATATCCAGAGTTTGGTGCACCTAAAGCATTTAGATACCCTTCCCATTCTGAAAGTGCTTCGCGATTGTTTACTCTAAATGCGACATGATGCACAGAACCAAAGCCTTGTTGTGCTTCTGGCATCATGACCTGATGTTCAATGATGACCCTGCCGTTATTGCCACCAGGTCCCATTTCATAAAGTGTATAAGGTTTTTCTTGAGCGATAACACGCATGCTTAAAAACCTACTTAACACACCATCCATTTTATCTACGTCAGATACTCTAAAAAAGATAGGCCCTAACCCCATAATGGCAAATTCATTTGGTACAGGTCCATTACGCCAAGGGCGATTATCATATAAAACGTCATCGGTCTCATCAGAGAAGAGTGCATAAGCCTGCTCATCAAAGTCTTTAAAATATAGTACTTTTTTCCCAAACATAGTTTTAATGGGTTCATGAGGCACGTGATAGTGTTTAAAGCGTTTTTCCCAATAGTCTAAGGCTTCATCAGAAACAACCCTAAATCCTGTTCTAGAGATTTCATTTGTACCTCTGGTGGCCTTTCTGATCCCTTTGAAATCAAAAAAAGTCATATCGGTTCCTGCTTGACCGATTTCATCGGCAAAAAATAGGTGATACGTATTAATGTCATCTTGATTAATAGTCTTTTTTACCAGTCTAATGCCTAAGACATTTGTAAAAAAGTCATAAATTAGTTTTGCGTCACTCGTTATTGCAGTAACATGGTGTATTCCATTTACTTCTAACATATAATCACATCCTTCACCATCATTATATTTCGAATTCGAATTAAAATCAAGTGGTTTGCAACTAAATAAGACCTCATCCGAATTTTTAGTATCCGGTGAGGTCTTTAGTGATATGTTACATAATCATCTAGTCTTTGTAAGTTTATACCACTTGACACTTTCTTCGATGACTGTTGAGATCCATGCAATGGCTAGAACACCGAATATGAATCTACTTGCATAGAGTTCTATGGTCGTTAGCGGTTGTTCACTTGCTGTAGCAATCGACTGTAAGAAAGACAATTCAAATGGTTTAATAGATAGTAACAGTATTGAAAATGCGATCAATGATCCAAACTCTAGTATTGAGAACACAATACCCGAAGTGATGGTCCATTTTGAATTGATAATTCTATAAATGGCATTTCCAATCGTTATCAGCATCCCGATACTCACCATAATTGCAAGCCATATCGCTTCCTGTGTTTTTAAAATTCTACCCGAATAAACAAATGGTTCTACGTCCCAAACGCCTTCTATGTGAACTGAACTGTTCAAAATTAACCATAAAAACAAACTGCCAAATATGGTAACTAAAACAAGTTCAACGATTGCTTCAACACGCTTGGTTTGTACTTCTTTATCCGTAGGTACTTTCGAAAGTTTTGTCGGGTCAAAATGGTTTAAATCTTTTTGATTATAGTCTATTGCCCAAAATACGACCGTTACAACTGCAAACGCAAAGAATATCGATCCAAATAATTCTTCAGTAATCTCTTCAAACATCGTCCCAATAACTTGGATACCTGTTTCATTGAATATGGCACTTACAATAGACGAAATCACGTTGATTGAGATGAAAACAATTAATACAATTTTCAACGTCTTAATGTAGTCATCATATAGTCTTGGTGAAATCACATATTTTTTCTTTTCTTTATATTTGAGTGCCAAAACATCTGGTCTTCCAAGTTTTTTAAGCACTTTAATCGTGTTTTCTTCAGAAAAATCTTCGCCTAACATGTCCATAATGTTTGCTTTCAGTTCTTTTTCAATGTCTTTTTTCTTCCATTCATCTAATCTCTTCACTACATCATAGACATAACGGTTAATCAATTCATTCATTGTTGTTCTCCTTTAATCAGCACTTTCATCTGTGCTACACTTTTTTCCCATGTTTCGAGTAAATGGCTGAGTACTTCTTCACCAAATAAGCTTAATACATAATACTTTCGCGGTCTAGACTCTGTGGTATCCCAGTTAGACATCAATAATCCTTGTGATTCTAATCGCCTTAACAATGGATACAGTGTCCCCGCTTCAATTTGAACATCCCTATGTTCCAATGCTTGAAGCAAAGAATAACCATATTGTTCATTTTTCAATAAGTAGAGCACTTGTAAGGTTTGTGTCCCTCGTTTAAGTTCAACTTCAAAATTGCTAATGATTGTGTCTTTTTCCACAATATCACCTCACACTTATTATACTGTATGTCGTACACTATAGTCAATAGTATAATATTATTTTTTTGCAAAATAAAAACCAGAGTATAAACTCTGGCTCTTGTAACTATAAAGATTGATCATCAATGGTGTCTAAGAAAATCATCAAAGGTTCAATTGTCTTCTTTATGGTTCCGTCGATAAATGGACTTTCCAAGGAGGCATCTTTCATTAAAGCGACAAACCCTTTGGAACCTCCTAATTTACATAAATCAACGTAGCTCTTCCATGCCTTATCGTGGTTCTCATGATTCCTAATCCAGTATTGGAAAGCACAGACTTGAGCAAGCGTATAATCTATATAATAGAAAGGGCTTGCGAAGATGTGCCCTTGGCGGTACCAAAATGTCCCGCTATCTAAGAATGCATCATCATCATAGTCTTTTTCAGGTAAGTAAATTTTCTCAAGTCTACGCCATGTTTCTTTACGTTGCTTTTTAGTCATGGCTGGGTTTTGATACATTTCATGCTGAAATTCATCTACCAAAGCACCATACGGTAAGAATGAAATAGAACTTGATAAATGATTAAAGTAATACTTGGTCGTATCTTCTTTGAAGAAATCTTCCATCCATGGCCATGCAAAGAATTCCATGCTCATCGAGTGTATTTCACACGCTTCATAGCCTGGAAATCTTTGTCCAGGATTGATAAAATCTCGTGCTTGATACACTTGAAACGCATGTCCTGCTTCATGAGTAAGGACATCAACATCGTGGCTAGTCCCATTAAAGTTTGCGAAGATAAAAGGAGATTTGTAGGCTGGTATGAATGTACAGTACCCACCACCAGATTTGCCTTTTTTAGAATCAAGTTCTAGCAGTCCATTGTCTTTCATGTAAGTAAAAAACTCATCCGTCTCGTTAGAAAGTTCTTTATACATTTTGGTTGCGCGTTCAACTTGCCAAGCTACATCACCTTTAGGGGTAGGATTTCCTGATAAAAAGGAAATTGTATCATAACTCTTTAAGTCTTTGATTCCCAAGCGATCACTTTTCCTCTTAATCAACTTTTGTACCATAGGAACGACGTCGCGTTTGATTTGTTCTCTATAAGCCTTAACATCGTTCTCATCGTAATCTGTTCTACCTAGACGTTTATATCCAAGCAAAACATAGTTTTCATAGCCTAATTGAACAGCTTGTTCATGCCGTACTTTTACAAGTGAATCATAAATGTCATCGATTTCTCCTTCAATAGATTTAAAGAATGCAGATATTGCCAATTGGGCTTTATGTCTGATGTCTCTATCGACGCTTTGCGTAAATGGGGACATTTGTGACAAGTTATAAGTGCCTCCGTTAAATTCAATTTGGGCCGCTGCTAATAGTTTTGAGTATTTGCTGCTTAGCTTGTTTTCTTCTACCATTAAAGGAATAATTTTCTCATCAAAAGATTGCAGTTCAACTTCAAGTTGATTAAAGTAGTGTTGTCCAAATTCTTTAATCAGTTCGTTTTTATATGGTGATGCTAAGATTTCTTTTTGAAATGCGTTGATGTAGTTTTGCAGTTCTGGCGATACTTCATCTATATATTCCATTTCGGATGCATAAAATTCATCTTGTGTGTTTAGTGAGTATCTAATAGAGACTAGTTGAGCCATAGTACCCACTTCATCCATCATTTTAAACACATCCTTAATCAGTTGAATTTGATCATCTGAAGATGATGCATTTTTAAATGTTTCTAGTTTTGCTTCATAATCGCTTTTAATTTTTTCCATATCAGGTCTTTGATACTTGTAATCATTAAATTTCATAAAATCACTCTCCTTTTTCAATTATACACCGATTGCTTTTGAATATAAAGAAAAAGCACGCATTTTTGCGTGCTTTGAGTTATTATTCAACAAATTGAATGACTGCCATTGGTGCTGTATCACCTAAACGTGGCAATGTTTTGATAACGCGTGTGTAACCACCGTTTCTGTCTTTGTATTTTGGAGCAAGTTCACCAAAAAGTTTTTGTAATGCTGTTTGACCTTCTTTTACATCTTCAGCTCTCACGAATGCTGCAGCTTGGCGTCTAGCGGCTAAAGTGCCTTTTTTACCAAGTGTAACCATTCTGTCAGCGAATTTGCGAAGTTCTTTAGCTTTAGCTTCTGTGGTTTCGATTTGTCCATGAATAATTAGGTCCGTTACAAGGTCTCTAAGTAATGCTTTTCTTTGATCGCTTGTACGTCTTAATCTGCTATATCCTGCCATAGTAGTTCTCCTTATTCGTTGTCATCGTCAGAAGCAATGTCTAATTTTCTGCCATTGGAATATCCTGCGGCAAATCCTAAACCTAAATCTTCTAACTTCTCTTTAACTTCTTTTAATGATTTACGTCCTAAATTACGCACGCGCATCATTTCTTCTTCAGTCTTCTTTGTCAACTCAGCAAGTGTGTTAATACCTGCACGTTTTAAACAGTTAAATGAACGGACTGATAAATCAAGCTCTTCAATTGGTTTTTCAAGCTTGTGTGTATTGGTTTCGCTAACTTTTTCAGACATAAAGCTCATTTCATGAGTGGTTGCGTCCAAATCGACGATTACCGATAGGTAATCAATCATCATTTTTGAAGCTAATGACAATGCTTCGTGCGCTTTGATCGCACCATTGGTTTCAACTTCCATAATGAGTTTATCGTAGTCAGCATCGTTATCTACACGAGTTTTTTCAACTTCGTAAGATACACGATTGATTGGTGTGTAAATGGAGTCAATCGCAATCACACCAACAGAGTTGTTGTATTTCTTGTTTTTCACGGAACCTACATACCCAATACCGCGTCTAACGGTCATGTACATAGAAAGTTTGCCGCCTTCAACCACAGTGGCAATCACTTGGTCTGGATTAATCACTTTGATTTCATTATCATGAATGATATCCGAAGCGGTAACAACACCGGCACCGTTTTGGTGGATCTCAATTTCTTTTTCAAAATCTGGATCCGTTGAATCAACGGAAAGTACCACTTTTTTAAGATTTAAGACAATGCTCATTACGTCTTCCATGACACCTTCTAGTGTTGAGAATTCGTGTTCAGCACCTTCAATCTTAACGTTGACAATTGCTGCGCCTGGTAGTGAAGATAACAACACACGGCGAAGTGAATTACCAATTGTAATCCCATATCCTCTTTCAAGTGGGCTAATGGTACAAATTGCTTTAGTGTTATCACTTGAGGTAGACTCAACCTTTACTTCTGGTTTCGAAAATTTAAGATCTTGCAAAATGATTACCTCCTTATATTAAATAGAAATTATCCACGTGGGCGTTTTGGTGGACGGCATCCGTTGTGTGGAACTGGTGTTACGTCTCTAATTGCTGTAATTTCAAGACCTGCTGCTTGGATAGAACGAATTGCTGCTTCTCTACCTGGGCCTGGACCTTTAACTGAAACTTCAACTTTGATTACACCGTTATCAATTGCAGCTTTTGCTGCAGCGTCTGCAGACATTTGTGCTGCATAAGGTGTAGATTTACGTGAACCTTTAAAACCTAATGCACCTGCACTACTCCAAGCGATTGCATTACCTGCTTGGTCAGTGATGGTTACGATTGTATTATTAAACGTGGTATGAATGTGAGCCATTCCAAGCGGAATATTCTTCTTTACACGACGTTTAGTTGTTCTTTTACCTGCCATGATGACCCTCCTTATTTCTTCTTATTCGCAATAGTCTTAGCTTTACCTTTGCGAGTACGTGCATTATTTCTAGTGTTTTGTCCTCTTACTGGTAAGCCTTTTCTATGACGAATACCACGATAAGAACCGATTTCCATTAAACGTTTGATGTTTAATGTGATTTCTCTTCTTAGGTCACCTTCCACTTGGAACTTGGTAACTTCAGTACGAATACGGTTCAATTCATCTTCTGTTAAATCCTTTACTCTTGTATCTTCTGATACTTGAGCTTCTAATAAAATTTTCTCTGATAAGCTTCTTCCAATACCATAAACATAAGTTAAGGCGATGACAATTCTCTTGTCTCTTGGAATATCAATACCTGCTATACGTGCCATATTATTCTCCTATTATCCTTGACGTTGTTTGTGCTTTGGATTTTCACAAATAACGATTACTTTCCCTTTGCGTTTAACAACTTTGCATTTATCGCAAATAGGTTTTACTGATGCTCTTACTTTCATGTGATTTCCTCCTACCTTCGGCGATATGTTATTCTGCCGCGTGTTAAATCATATGGTGATAACTCAACTGTAACGCTATCACCAGGTAAAATGCGAATGTTATTCATACGGATTTTACCGGATACGTGTGCGAGTACGACGTGCCCATTTTCAAGTTCAACTTTAAATTTGGTATTAGGTAGTACTTCGACTACTTTTGCTTGTACTTCAATTAAATCTTCTCTTGCCATAAATATCCTCCTTTAAAGTTCTGTCAATATTTCATAGCCTGATTCTGTGATTGCAATCATGTGTTCAAAGTGTGCGCTATTCTTTTTATCTACGGTAACCGTTGTCCAGTTATCACTTAAGATTTTAACACGTTTTGTACCAATATTAACCATTGGTTCAACACAGATGGTCATGCCCGGTTTTAAGAGGGCGCCAGTACCTGGTTTACCGAAATTTGGGACGTATGGATCTTCATGTAAGCTTCTACCGATGCCATGACCTGTGAATTCCTCCACAATGCCGTAACCATAAGGTTTAACATAGGCTTCTACTGCGTGTGATATATCCGATACTCTATTGCCTGGAATAGCCATTTTAAGGCCTGCATACAATGAATTTAGCGTGACTTCTAAGAGCTTTTTATTCTCATCGCTGATGTTTCCGACTGGAAATGTCCATGCGCTGTCTGCGTGATAACCCTTATAATAAACACCGATATCCAGTGTCAAAATATCGCCTTCCTTTAGAACTAAGTCTGAAGGGATACCGTGTACAACGACTTCATTAACCGATAAGCAAACCGATCCAGGGAAGCCATGATAGCCTTTGAATGATGGTACGCCACCGAGTGATCGAATATGCGTTTCCGCAATCTCGTCTAGTTTTGCCGTTGTGATGCCAGGTTTTATATGTTTTCTTACTTCTTCACGTGTGAGTGCGACCATTCGGCCTGCTTCACGCATGATGTCTATCTCTCTTTGTGATTTTAAAATAATCATTTATTGCCTTCTAGTTTTTGAATCACGCGCGCCGTTACTTCAGCGATTGTGCCGTCTCCATCGATGCATAAGAAGTTATTTCTAGCTTTATAGAAATCGATGATTGGTTGTGTTTGTTCATGATAAATGACTAGGCGTCTCTTTGTGATTTCGACTGTGTCATCTGGTCTTTGAACCAACTCAGTACCACAGACATTACAAATGCCTTCTACTGCTGGCTTATGATTTGTAACGTGATAAGTTTCACCGCATTTAGGACAAACCCTTCTGCCGGTGATGCGATCTAATAAAATACTTTCATCAGAGTCTAAGTAGATAACATAGTCTACTTTCCATCCGTATTGCATTAAAATGTGTTCAAAGTCTTCTGCTTGTTTTAGATTTCTTGGATAGCCATCTAATAAGAAGCCGTTTTTCACATCTTTCGCAAGTAGACGTTCCCTAACGATATCATTTGTGAGAGAGTCATTGACAAATTTACCTGCATTAATTTGCGCTTGAACAAGTTTCCCAACGGGAGTTGCTTTTTGAATTTCTTCTCTGAACATGGCTCCCGTTGAAATATGAGGTATGTTGTAGTGCTTGGTTAAATTTGATGCAAGCGATCCTTTACCGACCCCTGGAGGCCCCATAACGATTAGTCTCATAAAGAATACCTCTTCTCTTGTTTTTTTAGAATATGCCTTTATATTCTTGACTATTTGCTTCGGTTTCAATTTGGTTAGTGGTTTCCATAGCAACCCCTACCACGATTAGTAATGAAGTACCACCTAGTACAATGGTTTGTGCTTCTAAGCTGTTAAAGCCAAATGCTACTGCTGTAATAATTGGCATAGCTGCTAGAATAACTAAATATACTGTACCAAGTAATGTAATCTTAAACATGAGCTTAGCAATGTAGTTTTGTGTGTCCATACCAGGTCTTACACCAGGGATGTACGCGTTTGATTTAGATAAGTTGTCAGATACTTTTTCTGGATTCAACATTAAGAATGAATAGAAGAATGTAAAGACAACGATTAAACCGATATAGATAACGAACCCAATTGGTTGTTGGTAGTTAAATATTTGGTCCAGCCATGATTCTAATGAAGTCATCACTGACGTATCTTTGTCAAACATACCTACTAATGATAGCGGAATGCTTAAGATGGTTGAGGCGAAGATAACTGGGATTACCCCTGCAGAGTTTAACTTAATTGGCAAGTTAGAATCTGTTTTACCTTGACCTGCATGGCGGTTCGCATATTGAATTGGCACTTTGCGTTTTGCAAGTTCCAAGAATGTGACGCCAAGTAGTACTGCTAAATAAATTAGCATGATTGAAATAAAGATTACTGTATCCCAACCGTTTGTACCGTTTGTGATATATTTTTCCCACAGTAATGTGATCATCGAAGGTAAGGATGTAATGATACCAGCTACGATTAGTAAGCTTGTACCGTTACCGATACCTTTTTTAGTGATGAAATCTGCAATCCACATCGCAAATGCTGTACCAGCAGCTACGACTAGAGACATGTAGATGTAAAGGACTGGGGTTGGTGTTAAGATGTCTGGTAAGAATTCACTACCAGCAACGCCTAAGCCTAGTAATAATACCATAGCTTGTACGAATGCTAATACTAAACCTAAGATGCGTGTTAGCTTCGTTAGTTTTTGTTTACCAGTTTCGCCTTGTTCGCTCCATTCTTTAAGAATAGGCACAATATCCATTTGTAATAATTGAATTACGATGGATGCCGTAATGTAAGGCGATATCCCCATCGCCATGATGGAGAAACGTCCAAGCGCATTCCCTGTGAAGTTGTTTAAAATTGCTAAAAATCCGTTACTAGCAACGAAATCTGTGATGCTAGATGTATCTAGTAATGGAATTGGAATCCATGTTGTGATACGGAAGATGAATAACAATAATAGGGTAATACCAATCTTTTTTAATAGTTGTACGTTTGAAAATATCGCTTTAATTCGGTACATGTTAAATTACCTCAGCCGTTCCGCCCGCTTGTTGGATTAACTCAAGAGCTTGTTTTGAAAAGTGGTTTGCTTTAACAGTAAGTTTTTTCTCTAAAGCACCATTTGCTAACACTTTAACGCCTGATTGTAATTTTCCGATAAGTTTTGTTTCTAATAATAATTCTGGTGTAACAACTGTGCCGTCTTCAAACACATTTAATTGTGTTAAGTTAACGATTGCATAGTCTTTACGGTTAACGTTTGAAAATCCTCTTTTAGGAAGACGTTGGAAGAAAGGGATTTGTCCACCTTCGAAACCAAGACGTACGCCGCCACCGGATCTAGATCCTTGGCCTTTTTGGCCTCTACCGGAAGTTTTACCTTGGCCAGTAGCTGTACCGCGTCCGAGTCTTTTACGATTCTTACGGGCACCTTCATTTGGTCTTAATTCGTTTAACATAAGTTTCTCCCCCTTTACGCGATTTCTTTAACAGTTACTAGATGAGCAATGGTTCTAACCATGCCCAAAATCGCATCGTTGGATTCTTTAACAACTGTTTGGTTTAATTTTCTTAATCCTAATGCATGTGCAGTTTTAACTTGATTTGGGTTACGTCCTAAAACGCTTCTTACTAATGTAATTTCTAATTTCATAGTCTTACACCAAGCTTTCTACTGCAACACCTCTAAGTGCTGCAACGTCTTCTCTAGTTTTTAATGATTCTAAGCCAGCGAAAGTCGCTCTTACCATGTTGATTGGTGATTTAGAACCTAAAGATTTAGATAGGATGTTGTGGATACCAGCTAATTCACAAATAGTACGAACCGCACCACCTGCAATAACCCCGGTACCTTCTGAAGCAGGTCTTAAGAATACTTTTCCGGCACCAAATTCACCTGTGACAGTGTGTGGGATTGTATTATTAACGACTGCAACTTTTACTAAGTTTTTCTTAGCATCTTCAACTGCTTTTTTGATTGCATCAGGTACTTCTTGTGCTTTGCCTAAACCAAAGCCAACGGTGCCATTATGGTCACCCACTACAACTAGTGCTGCAAATCTAAAGCGGCGTCCACCCTTAACAACTTTTGTTACGCGGTTAATGGAGACCACGCGATCTTCAAATAATTCTACTTCTTTTTCTCTTTGTTTACGCATGATTACCCTCCTTAGAATTTCAAGCCAGCTTCTCTAGCTGCCTCGGCTAATGCCTTAATACGTCCATGGTATAAATAACCACTTCTGTCGAATACTACTTCAGTTACACCACCAGCTAAGCCACGTTCAGCAATTAATTTGCCGACTGCTTTTGCTGCTTCTACGTTTGAACTTGTTAAGTTAAGTTCTTGGCTTCTTGCTGCAAATAAAGTTACTTGGTTGACGTCGTCAATTAGTTGTGCATAGAAAGCTGTATTAGAGCGATATACACTTAAACGAGGTCTTGCTGCTGTGCCAGAAAGATTCTTTCTAATACGAAGATGTCTCTTTTGGCGTGATACATTGCTTGATTGTTTATTGATCATATATGTGCCCTCCTACTACTTCTTAGCAGTTTTGCCTTCCTTGCGACGAACATTTTCATCTTTGTAACGAATCCCTTTACCTTTGTATGGTTCTGGTTTACGAACTTGACGAATGTTAGCTGCAAATTCTCCAATAACTTGCTTATCAATACCTGTTAAGATAACTTCGGTATTTTTAGGTAAGGTAACTGTTACGCCTTCAGGAATTTCTAAATTCACTAAGTGTGAATAACCTGCGTTAATAACTAATACTCTACCTTCTAATGATGCTCTATAACCGACACCACGGATTTCTAATTGCTTAGTGAATCCTGTTGTAACACCTGTTACCATGTTTGCAAGCACGGCTCTAGTTGTACCGTGTAGTTTACGGTCATTGTTTACATCTGATTTTCTAGTAATTGTAATTACTTGGTTTTCTTGATTAATTCCAACTCTGTCTGAGAATTGAAATGAAAGTTCACCTTTTGGACCTTTTACTGTGACAAAGTTTGCTGCCGTAACATTTACAGTAACACCAGCAGGAACATTGATCACTTTATTACCTATACGTGACATTTATATTTCCTCCTTATATTACCAAACGTAGGCGAGGACTTCGCCACCGATTTGTTGTTTACGTGCATCTCTGTCTGTCATGATGCCTTTTGACGTCGAAATAATTGCAATCCCTAAACCGTTAAGTACAGTCGGTAATTGGCTAGCTTGCGCATAAACGCGTAAGCCTGGTTTCGATATCCTCTTTAAGCCTTTAATAACACGTTCATTATTTGCGGCATATTTTAGGGTAACTACTGTTAAGTTAGCTACGCCCACTTGTTTTGTGGTGAAATCCACGATGAAGCCTTCTTGTTTAAGAACGCCTAACATATCTGTTTTTAGTCTAGATGTAGGGATTTCAACTTTCTCATGACGCATTGTGTTCGCGTTGCGGATACGAGTTAGTAAATCCGCGATTGGATCAGTCATAACCATATTATTTCCTCCTTCTTACCAGCTGGCTTTTTTAACGCCAGGCAGTTCGCCTTTATAGGCTAATTCACGAAAACAAATACGGCAAACTCCAAATTTTTGGTATACTGCGTGCGGACGGCCACAAACTGTGCATCTTGTATAAGCTCTTGTTGAGAACTTAGCTACACGTTGTTGCTTCGCAATCATAGATTTTTTAGCCATGTTTATTCTCCTTATTTTTTAAACGGTAAACCAAGTGAAGTTAATAATGCTTTACCTTCTTCATCTGATTTTGCCGTTGTGACGATGACAATGTCCATGCCTCGTACTTTTTTCACTTTATCGAAATTAACTTCTGGGAAAATTAATTGTTCTTTCACACCAAGTGTATAGTTACCACGTCCGTCGAACGCATCTTTTGAGATTCCACGGAAGTCTCTAACACGAGGAAGAGAAACTGAAACTAATTTATCTAAGAAGTAATACATTCTTTCTCCACGTAATGTTACTTTGCAGCCAATTGGCATACCTTCACGAAGTTTGAAGTTCGCAATAGATTTTTTTGCTTTAGTAACAACTGGTCTTTGACCAGTGATAACGGTTAATTCCTCAACCGCGTCGTCAAGTACTTTTGGGTTAGCAACTGCATCGCCAATCCCCATGTTGATTACGATTTTTTCAATCTTTGGTACTTGCATAACGGTAGTGTAGTTGAATGCTTTAATTAATTCGGGTTTGGTGAGGGTTTCGTATTTTTCTTTTAATCTACTCATAGTCAAACTCCTTCTTATTTATCAAGGCTAGCGCCTGATTTTTTCGCATAACGGACTTTCTTACCGTCTACGACTTTGTAACCAACGCGAGTTGGAACATTTAATTTAGGGTCGAGAATCATAACATTGGATGCATGAATTGGTGCTTCTACTTCCAAAATTTGACCTTTTTCGTTTTGTTGAGTAGGTCTTTGGTGTTTTTTAACTTTATTAACCCCTTCAACTAATAGACGGTCTTCACCAGGAAATGCTTTTAATACTTTTCCAGTTGTTCTTGTCTTTTTGCCTTTTTTATCGACTGTAACTTTGTCTTTACCAGCGATGACTACAACTGTATCTCCAGCTTTAATGTTCATGATGTCCTCCTTATAATACTTCCGGAGCAAGTGATACGATCTTCATAAAGTTCTTATCTCTTAGCTCTCTTGCCACTGGTCCGAAAATACGGGTCCCACGTGGGTTTAAGTCTTCCTTAATAATTACTGCTGCATTGTCATCAAATTTGATGTATGAGCCGTCTAGACGTCTTAAGCCAAATACTGTTCTTACGATTACAGCTTTGACAACGTCACCTTTTTTAACGATACCGCCTGGTGTAGCCTTTTTAACAGTTACAACCACAACGTCTCCGACATTCGCATAACGACGGCGGGTACCACCTAAAACTTTGATGACTAAGACTTCACGTGCGCCACTGTTGTCAGCGACATTTAATCTTGTTTCTTGTTGAATCATGATAGTCCCTCCTTATTTTGCTTCGGAAACAACTTCTACTAATCTAAAACGTTTAGTAGCTGAAAGCGGACGAGTTTCCATAATTGTAACTACGTCTCCAACCTTTGCAACGCTGTTTTCGTCATGCGCATGATATTTTTTGGAAACTTTTACACGTTTCCCATATAAACTGTGTTTTTTGTAAGTGTCAACAACCACTGTGATCGTTTTTTCCATTTTGGTAGATACCACAGTACCTGTGAACACTTTTCTATTGTTTCTTTCCATAGTATCCTCCTTATTCGTTACGTTCACTAATGATTGTCTTCATTTGTGCAATTAATTTACGTACTTGACTTATACGTGCAGTGTTTTCTAATTGACCAACAGCAAGTTGAAAACGAAGATTGAATAATTCAATTTTTAATTCGTCAATACGTTTGTTTAGATCAGCAGTGCTGATTTTACGAATTTCGATAGCCTTCATTATTGGTCACCCACCTTACGAATAATTTTTGTTGAAACAGGAAGTTTATGAGAAGCTAAACGTAATGCTTCTGCAGCGATTTCATCTGCAACCCCTGCAACTTCGAACATGATTTTCCCAGTTTTAACAACCGCTACCCATGAATCTGGTGCTCCTTTACCGGAACCCATACGCACTTCTAGTGGTTTTTTAGTCTTTGCTAAATGTGGGAATATGTTGATCCATACTTTACCTTGACGTTTCATATGTCTTGTAATCGCGATACGGGCAGCTTCGATTTGGCGGTTGGTAACCCATGCGCCTTCAGTTGCTTGTAAACCCCAAGTACCGTTATTTAAAGTTAAATTTCCTTTCGCAGGACCTTCATAGCTAACGCGATGAGGACGGCGATATTTTGTTCTTTTTGGCATTAACATAATTATTTGCCTCCCTTACTGCGCTTTTCTCTTCTAGGTTGCGTTTCAGGTCTAACTTTTTGACCAGGTAAAACTTCACCTTTATAGATCCACACTTTGACGCCCAACTTACCATAAGTAGTGGTTGCTTCTGCAGTTGCATAATCAACGTCAGCACGTAATGTGTGTAGTGGAACGCGTCCTTCTGAATAACCTTCTGCTCTAGCGATTTCAGCACCACCAAGACGGCCAGAAACTAATGTTTTAACCCCTTTAGCGCCTGCTTTTAATGCTCTTTGCATAGCGATTTTTTGAACACGACGGAATGAAGCACGGTTTTCTAATTGCTCAGCGATGCTTTGTGCAACAAGCTGAGCATTTGTTTCAACGCGTTTAACTTCAACCACATTAAGAATAATTTCTTTTTTAGTCATATATTCTAATGCTTTAACAGCCTTGTTCTTATTTTCTGCATCTCTACCGATTACAACACCAGGTTTACCAGTATGAAGCGTTACTTTCACTCTGTCTTTAGTTTTGCCTTTTAAGCGTTCGATTTCGATTTGAGAAACTGCAGCATTTTTGAAAGTAGTTGTTAGATACTTTCTAATATCAAGATCTTCTTTTAATAGTGCCGGAACATTTTTCTTATCCGCATACCATTTAGCATCCCAATTACGGATGATGCCGACGCGTAAGCCGACTGGACTAACTTTTTGACCCATCGTGTGTTCCCTCCTAAACTCTTTCTGCCACAACAACTGTTATGTGGCTTGTTCTTTTTTGAATGATATCGCCTTGGCCTTTAGCTCTTGGCGTCATTCTCTTCATACGAACACCTTCGTTAATATATGCTTCTTTAACATATAAATTGTTTGTGTTCATGTTATAGTTATGATCCGCGTTTGCAACTGCGCTATTAAGTACTTTAAGAATAATAGGAGATGCAGCACGAGGCGTATACTTTAAGACAGCTTGTGCTTCCTTAACGTCTAAGCCACGGATGAGATCAATAACTAGTCTTGCTTTTCTAGGTGCAACACGCACGGTTTTTGCAATAGCTTTAGATTCCATATTAACCTCCATTATTATTTCTTGTTCGCTTTTTTGTCAGCGCCATGACCACGGTAAGTACGAGTTGGTGCAAATTCACCAAGTTTGTGTCCTACCATATCTTCTGTTACGTACACAGGTACATGTTCTCTACCGTTGTATACTGCAATTGTTAATCCTACAAAGTCAGGGAATATCGTTGAACGTCTTGACCAAGTTTGGATTACTTTGTTATCTTTCGCCTTTTTAGCAGTTACCACTTTGTTTAATAAGTGATCATCGCAAAAAGGACCTTTTTTAATTGAACGTGCCATGATTATCCTCCTACTTTGTACGACGTCTTACGATTAAATCGTTAGAAGCCTTCTTAGAATCTCTAGTTTTGATACCACGAGCAGGTTTACCCCATGGTGACATTGGTGATTTACGACCAATTGGTTGTTTACCTTCACCACCACCGTGTGGGTGATCGTTAGGGTTCATTACAGAACCTCTGACTGTAGGGCGAATACCCATATGTCTAGTTCTACCTGCCTTACCGATGTTAACAAGTTCGTATGATTCGTTTCCGACTTCACCAACTGTTGCACGGCAAGTACCTAAAATTTTACGCACTTCACCAGAACTTAGTCTTACAAGAACATAACGTTCTTCGCGACCTAAGATTTGCGCTGAAGTACCGGCTGAACGAACTAATTGTCCGCCTTTACCAGGGTGTAATTCAATGTTATGAACCACTGTACCAACTGGAATGTTTACGATTGGCAATGCGTTACCAACTTTAATGTCAGCAGCAACACCTGATTCAATAGACATACCTACCACTAAGCCCTTTGGCGCAATGATATAACGCTTTTCACCATCTACATAATTAATTAATGCGATGTTCGCGCTTCTATTTGGATCATATTCAATCGTTGCAACTTTCCCAACGATACCATCTTTATTTCTCTTAAAATCAATTACACGATATTTGCGCTTAGCGCCGCCACCTTGATGACGGACCGTAATCTTACCTTGGTTGTTACGGCCACCATTTTTAGTTAATGGCTCGAGTAGTGATTTTTCAGGAGTAGATGTAGTGATTTCTTCGTACGTTAGTACGCTCATGTTACGACGACCATTTGTCGTCGGTTTATAAACTTTAACCGCCATAAGTTAATTCTCCTTTAATATTTCACTAATCTTAAACTGTGAACTTGTCAATCTTTTGACCGTCAGCTAGTTTTACGATTGCTTTCTTATAAGCATTCTTGTAACCTTCGTATTTGCCCATTCTTTTGAACTTTGGTAATACGTTGATTGTGTTTACTCTTACTACTTTTACACCGAAGATTTCTTCGATAGCTTTTTTGATTTCGATTTTGTTAGCTTTTTTATCTACTTTGAAAGTATAGCTGTTTTCTGTTTCAATCATTTTAGAAGATTGTTCAGTAATGATTGGAGCTTTGATAATGTCGTAGTATTTAATCATTATGCAAGCACCTCCTCGAAGTGTTTAACTGCGCTTTCAGTCATTAATAGTACTTTGCAGTTTAGTAAGTCGTACACACTTGCATGTGAAGCTTGAACTAAAGCAACGTTTGGTAAGTTGCGTGCCGCTAAGAACACGTTGTCTTCAAACACATTGTCTACAATTAATACTTTTTGAGTAACTTTTAAGTTTGCAAGCAATGCTTGGAAATCTTTTGTTTTAGGTTGTTCAACTTGTAGTTTATCAACCACGATAAGTGTTTCGTTATTCGCATGGTATGAAAGTGCAGAACGTAAAGCCAATTGGCCAACTTTCTTATTAACTTTCACTGCATAACTTCTTGGAGTTGGTCCAAACACAATACCACCGTGTCTCCATTGTGGTGATCTAGTTGACCCTTGACGAGCACGACCAGTTCCTTTTTGTCTCCATGGTTTTCTTCCGCCACCTGAAACTTCTGCACGACTTTTAACATCGTGTGTACCTTGACGCATTGCAGCTCTTTGAGCATTTACTACATCATATAGTACTTGTTGGTGAGGGGCAATACCGAATACATAATCATTTAATGTAAGGTCAGTTACTTTTGAACCTTGTTGATTTAATACTTGTAATTTAGGCATCATTGTTCCTCCTTACTTAACACTCTTAATGGCAGTTCTGATTACAACAAGA
This sequence comes from Acholeplasma sp., assembly GCA_034006765.1. GTDB lineage: Bacteria > Bacillota_I > Bacilli_A > Acholeplasmatales > UBA5453 > Paracholeplasma. Next base: position 104,095 of record JAVESF010000004.1, read on the forward strand.
CCTTTGCTAGGTCCTGGTACGCTACCACTAACGAGTAAAACTTCACGTTCTGAGTCATAAGCTACCACAGCAAGGTTTTGAACAGTAACTTGTTCATGTCCCATATGCCCTGGTAAGTTTTTACCCTTCATATTGCCTTTGATGGCTCCCATTGAACCTGGACGACGGTGATATCTCGAACCGTGTGTCATAGGCCCTCTAGATTGATTGTGTCTCTTGATTGAACCTTCAAACCCTTTACCTTTTGAAGTTCCAGTGACATCAATTAATTCGCCTGCTGCGAAAATATCTCCAGAAACTACTGAACCTACCGCTAAATCCGCTAATTCATTTTGCGTTTCGTTAAAGCGAATTTCTTTAATGAAGCGCTTAGGTGCTGTATTAGCTTTTGCGACGTGCCCTTGTTCTGGCTTGTTGCTTAATTTTTCCCTTTTGTCTTCGAAACCAATTTGAGTCGCAACGTATCCGTCAGTTTCAACAGTTTTTTGTTGTAACACTACGTTTTGAGCCACATCGATAACAGTAACAGGGACTAGGTGACCATTTTCATTGAAAATTTGAGTCATGCCTAATTTTCTACCTAAGATTCCTTTGGCCATGTTTCTTTCTCCTTGTTAATTAGTTTTTTGTTTTACTTCTTTAATACGATATCGACACCTGATGGTAAGTCAATATGCATAAGTGCTTCAATCGTTTGAGCATTTGGATCTAAAATTTCAATCAATCTCTTGTGAGTACGACGTTCGAATTGTTCACGTGAATCTTTGTTAACGTGAGGTGAACGTAAGATAGTGAAAATTTCTTTTTCAGTTGGAAGCGGAATAGGTCCGTGAACCTTAGCTCCAGTCTTTAAGACACTTTCAATGATCTTCTTAGCTGATTGATCAATTAATCTGTGATCGTAAGCCTTTAAACGAATTTTGATAACTTCTTTTGCCATTTTACAATAGTCTCCTTTCGCCTATAATCTTGTCATAGACTTGCTCGATGGAAAAACCCTTCACATAGACAACGGCTATCCGTGTGCCGACAACCTTCCATTTCACAGCCTTTTGCGCTTGTGCGTAAGCGTTACTATTATATGATAAAAAAAAAGAATATGCAACCTTTTTTCGTATATTTCTTTAAAAAGTTGTAATTCTTTTGATATTCGAGTTACTTATTTTGATTAATAATCTTTTTTGCTTCTTTTAAGAATGGCATCGCAACACTAAAATTACTTTCACCTTGTTTTAAGAGCGCCTCAAAACCATCTCTTTGACTGGCTATGTCTCCACAAATTGTACAAGGTATTTGCTTATCTTTAAAAAATGTTGTGACGTTATAAACAGCCTCACAAAGCTGTTCTAAGTAATCTTGTCTGTCTATTTTATCATTCCGATTAAACCCAAATAAGCTATTGCCTAAGTCGTTTGTTCCGATAGAAACGAAATCTGCTTTTCTAAAATCATCTAGCGATTCGTATGCTTCTTTAGTTTCGATCATGACACCAATTTTTGGCAGTTTTCCAGAGAGATTTATGCTCTTCTTGACGCCTTCGGTGATTTTTTTGAATACTTCTAAGTCATCTTTTTGAAAAACCATCGGAATCATAATTCGTAAATTATCATATTTGTGATGCGCAATTAACAAGGCAGTGAGTTGATTAATAAAGTCATTTTTAAAATGTAAAATGTATGAACTAACCCCTCTGGTCTCAATTTTCATACCAGTTGGTGTCTTATCTTCGCCAAAATCATAAGTTCTAATCACCACTGGTTTTGGATAGAAACGCTCAAGTAAGGCTTCATAAACCTTGGTTTGTTCCTCGATGCTTGGAAACCTATTCAACTCGTAATATAAGAATTCAGAGCGATAAAGACCAATGCCATCCGAGTTATTCACAAAGATCGGGTCCATATTACTAACGCCACTATAATTCAAATATAGTTTATTTGGATGATGTTTAGTTAGTAAAGCTTGGTTTGAACTGATTTTAACCTCTAAAGCTTGGTTTACTGTCTGTTTGTTTGGATTAACCATCAGCTTTCCTTGACTCGAATCCATCAACAACCATTCGTTTGCATCAAAAGAAAACGTATCGACGATCATATAGGGAATGTTGCGTTCTCTACATAGAATCGCACCATGAGACAACCCTGATCCTTTTAAAGCTAGAATCCCTTTGATGTTATTTTGATACTCAAAGAGTAATGAAGGGAATAGTTCTTCTACACATAGGATAATCTCCCCTTCAGGTTTTTTTTCTGATTGGTTTACGCTACGTTCTACTCTTGCTTTAATGTCTTTTAAATCAACCACACGTTCTTTAAAGTACGGATCTTCTTGTTTAGAAAGATCTTCAATATAAACATGCATCGCTTGATCAAATGCTGTTTTAATGGCATTTGTTTGTTTAAGTCGATTTTTTATGTCTCCTATCAGTGCTTGATCTTGCAATACGGCTATTTGAAAAAGAATGATTTCATGGTTGTCTTTCGTGTCTTTCAACAAACTGGTTAATTCTTCAATGACTGAATCTAAGATGTCGTCTATTTGTTGTTTATTGTTTAATTCATTTTGGGCTTGGTTTTGAGGCATGAATGCTCTGCCGTATGCAATGCCTTTAGATATTATTTCTAATATCATTATGCATTATCCTCACTTATAATTAAGTAGGCTGCGCCATACATTCCAGCATCATTTCCTAAGTTTGCAAGTTCAAAAGGCATATCTTTAACAGAAAAATGTGCAAATTTTACAAAGTGTTTTTCAATGGCATCAATCAGAATTTGTCCAGCATTAGAAATGCCGCCACCAATGATGAATGCTTTTGGATCGGTTGTTACAGCTATAGATGCACAAGCAATCGCTAAATAGTAACCAACTTTGTCTGCTACTTTTAAACCAACTGCATCATTTTTCTTTGCTGCATTAAATATTAATCGTGGGTTTAGAGAATCATCATCTCGTAAAACTGTCGGCAAATCGTTTGATTGAATGATTTCTCTTGCCATACGAATAATGCCTCTAATGGAACATTCAGTCTCTAAACAACCACTTAACCCGCAAGTGCAGGCTTGAGGCGTATCAAAATTGACACGAATATGCCCGATTTCACCACCGCCACCATGCGCACCATCGATCACTTTGCCGTTTGCAACGATACCGCCGCCTACACCAGTACCCAGTGTAATAAAGACAATATCACCTTTGATATTTCTTTGCCAATATTCACCCGCAGCAGCTACTGTCGCATCATTTCCGGCTTTAACATTAACACTTTTGCCATATGCTGCACAAAAAGCTTCTTTAACGTTTACGTTTTCCCACCCTAAATTTGGGCATCTAATCGCAACATCTTCGAAGACGGGTCCGGGCAACCCAAACCCAAATCCAAGCACTTCACTGTCCTTAATATCTTTTTTAGTTAAATAATCTTTCGCACTTTTGGCAATGTCATACAAGATATTTTCACCATCGTTTGTAATATCTGTTGGTATTGTCCAAGCATCTAATAAATCACCTTGTCTGTTTAAAAAGCCAATTTTTACAGATGTACCGCCGACATCAATCCCAAAAACATACATAAATCCACCTCTATATTCGTTTTATACTATTAAGTATTATACCATGAAATAGCCTGATAAAAAACTCTTAAGACGAAAAAAACCGAACACCAATTGGCGTTCGGTTCTCAGTATTTTTGCTTAAAATAATTGGATATATTTTCCAAAGATTTGACCAATGCCTCATCTTTTTCGATGTTTAAATCATTCATGAATGATTCAATCATCTCGTCATGAAAACCGTTATGTATCTTAAGCACTTCAAGAGCCAGGTCCGTAAGTTGTAACAGTACTTTTCGTTTATCGTCTTTAGCTCTTGTTCTGGTTACGTATTTTTTTCGAACCAAAACATCGACTGACGTGGTTAAAGTACCTAGCGTGATGCGCAATTTTCTTGCAACATCGCCCATGGTTTTAAGTTTTGAATTGGAAATTGCCTCTAGCACATGGACTTCAGTCATGGAGAGTTTGACCCCACGTTCTTTCAGCGTTTGTCCTTCTATGGAGAGAATGTGATTAAAAACTTCTACCAATAATTCATTGATTACATCTTTCGAACGACTCATATAATTACCTCTCTATATAACCGACTCCTATTGTCCCAGGTCCAGCGTGAGCACCTACAACAGGTGTTAACGGAACCACTTCTACTAGAACGTCAGGCCTATTTTCAACAATCAAAGCTTTAATCGCTAATGCTTCTTTTTTGTTGTTTGTATACGCAATAAATATATCTACCTTTTTGTTTTCTGTTTCTTTCAATAAAATCTCTAACAATCTTTCTCTGGCTTTAGAAGTTGTACGTATTTTTTCTAGTGGTACGAGTGCACCTTCTGATGTAACATGCAACAGAGGTTTGATTTTTAATAGTGTACCAACAAAACCAGAAGTTGCTGATAAACGACCATTTTTCACTAAGTACTTTAACGTATCCACCAATACCATGATACGGATTTTCTCACGCATCGCTTCAAGCGTTTCTTTAATTTCACCTGCATTTTTACCTTCTTTAACCATTTCAATGGCTTTTTTTACTAAATAGTACTGTCCATGTGAGACACTTTTGGAGTCGATAACGTGTACATCTAATCCATCAACGAGCGTTGAAGCTAGCACTGCACCTTGATAAGTACCCGATAGCTTAGATGATATGATGATGGCAATGACTGAATCATACCCCTCTTGTTTAAACGCTTCGTAGACTTCTGCTATTTTTCCAGTAGGTGTTTGAGAAGTCGAGATTGCAATCTCAGGATTGCTCACAACTGTATTATAAAACGTTTCTGCTGTAATATCTACAAAATCTTCATATTCATTACCACCCAGATTTAGTGTTGAGTGAATGACTTTAATAGGATGATCGACATGGATATAGTCGATACCTGAGTTCCCGCAAACCATGATACCAATTTTAGACATAATATTCTCCTTAATTATTTTGATGTTCAAAGTAGTTACGGAAATATTGTATCATATTGAAACAATAAGTCAAGAAAATGTATGTCAATAAGTCATGATAATCAAAGATATTTGAGTTTACTCAGTTAAAGCGGAACAAATTTTGCGTAATTAGGTTACTATAATTACAATATAAATTAATTTGTCTCTGGATAAAAAAAAACTAAGCAACAACTTAGCGTTTGATATGATAACACAAATGTGATGTATTTAGTGGTGGCTCCGGGCGGAATTGAACCGCCGACACACGGATTTTCAGTCCGTTGCTCTACCGACTGAGCTACAGAGCCTCGCCATAAAAATGGCGGTCCGGACGGGAATTGAACCCGCGATCTCCAGTGTGACAGACTGGCATGTTAACCACTACACCACCGGACCAATTTGGTTGCGGGAGAAGGATTTGAACCAACGACCTCCGGGTTATGAGCCCGACGAGCTACCAGACTGCTCTATCCCGCGATATTTAAATAATGGCGGAGAAAGAGGGATTCGAACCCCCGCGCCTTTTACAGCCTGTCGGTTTTCAAGACCGATCCCTTCAGCCGGACTTGGGTATTTCTCCAGCGCACATTATTATTAGATTAAGTTGAAAATGGGTTTTGGTGGACCCGGTAGGACTCGAACCTACGACCAACCGGTTATGAGCCGGTGGCTCTAACCAACTGAGCTACGGGTCCTAATTGGTAGCGGCGGGGGGACTTGAACCCTCGACCTTACGGGTATGAG
>JAVESF010000034.1:0-4254 GCA_034006765.1 Acholeplasma sp.
TATAATTGACCCATAACGCCGGACAGAAATTGACCCACACCAAACCAACGGTTACCATAAGAGTGTTACTAATACTTTTATGGGAGATGACCGTATGATAAGGAGTGGGCTAATTAACATGATACGCGAAAAAGCACAAAAAGGGAAGAGTGCATATGCCATAGGTATGGAACTTGGCATATCAAAAAACACAGTAAAAAGATATATAGACAAGCCAAAAGCAGTGCATGGGCTTAAAGGAAGGACAAGGCCATCAAAGCTTGATCCTTTCAAACCCAAAATAAATGAAATGATGGAAAACGGGATATTTAACTGTATTGTGATTTTAGAAAGGCTTCAGGACATTGGCTATACCGGCGGTATTACCATTATCAAGGACTATGTAAAACCGTTTAGGCCGGCAAGAAGCACCCCAGCGGTGCGAAGGTATGAAACTCTGCCCGGTAAGCAGGCACAGATGGACTGGGGTATTACCCACTACATAGACGAAAGAGGAAATATTCATAAAACCCCGGCTTTCATAATGATAATGGGCAGTTCAAGAAGCAAATATGTTGAGTTTACCAAGAGATGTGACTTTTACAGTCTCTTAAGGTGCATGGTAAACGCCTTCGAGTATTACGGCGGTGTTCCGGAGGTCGTTTTAACTGACAGGATGAAGACCGTAATAGATGGCAGCGAGGCAGGAAAACCCATATGGAACAGTAGGTTTGAAGACTTTGCTGCAGACATGGGTTTTGTACCGAAGGTATGCAAGGTAAGAAAGCCCCAGACAAAAGGTAAAGTAGAACGCCTGGTGGACTATGTAAAGGATAATTTTCTGCCAGGAAGGCAGTTTAAGGACCTTCATGATCTAAATAGCCAAGCACTTGAATGGTGCAAGAGAGTGGACAGCAAAATCCACGGCACTACCGGAGAGGTACCACTTGAAGCTTTAAGTAAAGAACCCCTACAGCCCCTACCTGAAAAGGCAGTCCGTGATAAATACAGGTGGGAGACAAGAAAAGTAACAAGGGACGGGTTTGTAAGTTATGACGGTGCAAAATACGGTATGCCCTGGCAGTATAGCGGCAAAGAGGTAAGGGTACGGATATGCGGTGACTTCTTTGAGGCTTATGATGGTGAGGTAAGAATAGCCCGCCATAAGGTAGAGTACGCATCAGGCAGGATAGTATGGCTTAAGGGTCAGTACCAGGGTCTTGCTGAAAAAGGTGGTATAGCAGTACCTCTACCCTTTGCCAGGAAGAAAGAAACGGAAGCAGTAGAGATACGACCTTTAAGCGTGTATGACACTCTGGCGGGGGTGGTAGTATCCAATGGTTGAACTGGAACACACCCGCAGCCTCCTTTCAGAGCTTGGACTGGATACAGCTTCCGAGCTCTTGGATGCAAAGCTTGAAGATGCAATGCATAAAGATGCTACTTACCTGTCATTCTTAAGTGAGCTCTTGGGCGCTGAGATGCAGGAGAAAAAGCGGCGCAGTGAGGAAACAAGGATTAAGCTATCAAGGCTGCCGCATAGAAAGACACTGGAAGAGTTTGATTTTGGCTTCCAGCCCAGCATAGATGCAAGGCAAATCAAGGAGTTATCAACTCTTGCCTTTGTGGCAAGGGATGAGAACGTAATTTTTTTAGGTCCTCCCGGTGTCGGCAAGACTCATCTTGCGGTAGGCCTTGCGATGCAAGCCCTAAGGTCCGGTATGACGGTATATTACACTAGCTTGGCACATCTCATAGCAGACTTAGAAAAGGCAGCACAGCAAGGCAAACTGGAGCGCAGATGGCGTGTATATACCCGGCCTGACATACTGATTATCGATGAGGTAGGGTATATGCAGTTGGACCGTGCATCAGCGGAGCTGCTCTTTAGAGTTATATGCTCTAGGTATGAAAACGGCAGCATAATACTTACCAGCAATAAATATTTCAGTGATTGGGGCGAGCTGATGAACGATACGGTAATAGCCACAGCTATACTGGACAGGCTGCTGCATCATGCCCATATCATAAACATAAGGGGTGAGAGCTATAGGCTAAAAGACAGGCTAAAAGGCGGTGTCAGAGTTGTACCACCGGCCGATATCCCAGTATTGGATAATCCGGCACAAGGGTAAACCGGCCAACCAAAACCCGGCGATTAGAGACCGGCGATTGGGTCAGTTTTTAACCGGCGATTCGGTCAAAAACAGCCCGGCGTTGACAGCCATAATTGATCACAATTATACCCCCCTGTATTATATTGTACGCTCTCGAAAACTCAGAGAGCTTTATTTATATACATTTCAAGGCTCAACATTTCTGTATCACCCCTACTTTTTCCACTATATTGCATTCATCTTTTCCAGTAGCCGTGCCATAATAGCGCTTTAGTGGAAAGCATTACATTTGATTTTACCGCACCACTCCCAAGTAGAATTACTTATATAGAACTTAAAACACATTCTTGTTGGGGGTATCATTATGTTACGAGATTGGACGCTTCATGAACGGTATCAGGAAACACTTCGGAGAAAAATGCTCTTTCATTATGGAATGCAAAGAAGCAGGCTGGTTGCTTTAGATAAGAGCATCTCGAAGCTCTACCTTCTCAACCTGGATAACCTGCTTCCTGTCATCAAGCCTTTATACCCTGATTTCGGCCGACCCGCCAAAAATCAGCAAGGTATAATACGTTCACTTGTATTAATGCTTGATATGCAGGAATATTCTATCACAAACTGGGCCAAAAAGGTAGCCTCAGATCCTTTACTGTTTGACATTTGTGGTTTTACGGATAATGCACCCGCCGTAGCATCGTACTATGATTTTCTTATACGTTTATGGCTTGCAGACCATAGGCTCCATATCGAGCGTAAACTAAGGGCCAAATCCTTTAAAGAAAAGCCAAGAAAGAAACTAAAACCAGGCGAGAAACAACCGCCAAAACGCACTGGAACAGTTAAAAAGCTTGTTAATAGGGCTATAGAGGGTAAACTAAAAAACTTTTGCCCAGAGACCATCCTGCAAAGACTAATTGCCTGCTTAGTTGTAGATACATCTGCTGCCATGGGCATACTGGGTAATGTCAGCGATTTGGCCGTTGCTTTCGACGGGTCGCCTTTTTATTCCGGCGCAAGTCATTATGGGGTTAAGGCCTGCAACTGCCGCTCTAAAGGCATCTACAACTGTCAATGCCCCAGGCGTTATTCCGATCCTGATGCAAATTGGGGCTGGGATAGTTACAGGGAGCAGTGGTTCTTCGGAAGCACACTCTTTAATGTAACCGCATCTGACAGCCCATATGACCTGCCCATTTATATCAAGATGGTACAGGCAAGCCGGCATGATAGTATCACAACTGTCTTTGCCCTTGAGGATATCCATAGGCTATACCCCGATTTGCACTTTAAGTATTTTATTGCTGATGGGGCAATGGATAACTATCCTACCTATGACCTGCTTGGGCATCATGATATTTTGCCGTTTATCTCCCTGGATAAAAGGACAAAACTTAAGCTTAATTACCCGCATCCGGATATCTTGTGCTTTGACGATAGGGGCCGCCCCATTTGCAATGGCGGGATACCCTACACGGGCTGGGGATATTCAAAGCCTAAGGGCTTAAAGTACCGATGCTACTTTGCAGTAAAGGGCGAAAAGCCGCCAAAAGAATGTAAATGCTCGGATAGCAAATATGGCAGGGTCATATATATTAAGCCCGACCATGACCCCAGGATGTTTCCGCCCGTGCCGCGAAGTTCCTGCGCATTTAAAGCCAGATTCAAAACAAGGACATCCGTTGAGCGTTCAAACAAGCGCATGTTTACGGATTATGCGATTGAAGAGTACGGCTCAAGGAGCTCGATGATGCGTATGGCCTTGGCTGCTTTTGCAGTTATCAACATCCATTTGGATGCTTGGGTAAAAAACACAAATTTCAGCTTTACTTACCTTTTGCAAGAGCAAGCCGCTTAAGGTGCAACATCCCTCTATTAACCAAGTCTTTATTATGGGTTTGTTTTGCTATACCCATTTTTACTTTTTCTTCTCGTAACAATATGCGGTTTTCAAAGTCCACGGGCCTCATGCCCAGATAATACCTGTTCTATGGCTAAATATCCCTTATGCCAGTATTACCAGTTACTTTTCGAGTACCTTCTTTATAGTAAAGGCTGAATAAATTGAATTAATGCCGCTACTGCCGCAGCAAACTCAGCAGTTCCTTTTAGCATTCTTAAACCGAAAATTGCTGTTTTCAAAAAACCTTTTTTGGGT
>JAVESF010000012.1:0-41248 GCA_034006765.1 Acholeplasma sp.
GAGAACAAGACACTTATGACGATGGATAAATGGTATCCATCATCGAAGTTATGTAGTCACTGTGGCGAGATTCACACTGAACTGAAACTCTCTAACCGAGTGTTTGAGTGTCCAAGTTGTCGACTACGCCTAGATCGAGATCACAACGCAGCGATCAATATCAAAAAAGAAGGAGTAAGACAATATAAGTTAGCATTTCAGTTATAAAAGGATTCAGAACCGTAGGGACTACGGGGATAGCCTATTGAGTCACTGGTGGGTACACCGGTTTGGATAGGAAGCCCCCACTTCGATTAAGTGGTGGGTAGTTCACTCGAGCCAAATCAAATCAAAAACATTTTATTACCTTACTAAAGAGATTAGAGATTGGTCTAATCGTCATTTCTAATGATGAAGCTGAAGTGATTGTTGAAACTTTTGGGTTTGATTTGAAAAGAAGCATAAGCTCAAGTAAAAAGAAGAAAGACAAGCTAATGAAAGAATTCTCTTTGAGAAAAAATGATGTAAATGTGGGTGGCACTAAATCAAAGAGAATGACTCACTATAGAGAAAAAATGATTCAGATTGGACAATATCTTTTAGAGTTTAGTGAAAAATCTCCAAAAGAAGTGATGTTATATACGGGTATAAGTGATGCTGCAAACATATTAAGAAATAATTATTACCAATGGTTTTTTAAGGTGGATAGAGGCATATATAGGCTTTCGGAAATTGGTATAAAAGACATCCAGGGACTATAAAATATAACAAAATCCAGCTTATGCTGGATTTTTTTTTATGACTTGGTAGACACCTAAAACGTTGACCACGAATCTTTCACTTAGCGCCTCAATGACGGTTAGAACTTCTTGATAATGGTCTTGTTTGACTTCTAAATCAATAAAAAAGTGATAATTTCCAAGTAGTTCTTTGGTGGGTCTTGACATGATTGAAATCAAGTTTAAATCATAATTTGAAAATCCCTTTAAAATCTCATATAGAAGCCCTGGTTTATCCTCACTAGGCGTGATTACCAAAGATACTTTAAATGTGTCTTTTAATTGATACTTCGTTAAATAAATCGGTTTAGACTTTAAAATCAAAAACCTCGTGTGGTTTAAAATGCGGTCAGATACGTTTTGTTTACGATCATATTCACTTGTATCGATGTGATTTGGGACGATAGCCGCTCCATAGGGATCTTCTTTGAATCTATGATAAGATTCAACATTACTATCAGTAATCACTAGGTTTAAATTTGAATGTGATTCAATAAAATTTAAGCATTGGTTTTTAGTAACATATTGAACATATAGGTTTAACGGGGTTGTATGTTTTTTAGAGACATACTTGAAGTCTATGGGCAAACTAAGTTCGCAGTCGATGCATAGTCCGCTTTCCATGAGTAAATCCATATGAGGTTGTACATAACCTTCAAGTGTGTTTTCAAAGGGCAGTATCACAAAATCTAACAATGAGCCTTCTTTGACCACTTGTTGAATTGAATGGTAATAATAGGGGGTTAGTTCTAATCCTGATAAAGACATGAATTTGTGATAACATAGGTCTGAGTATGTATTTTTAGGACCTAATATGGCAATTTTTTTCATAGTTCACCTCAATGAATAAAAAGATTGTACTAAATTATGAGTCGTTTGTAAATCATTAATCCGTTTTGTTTATTGATAATGACACGCCTCTGATATAAAAGGGGTGAGATTTTTTTTAAAAGGCCTTTAAAAACCAGAAAAATTATGTTAATATATAGATGACCAAAAACGATTATTATGAATAAGTACTGTTTGAAATTCACGCATTTTTGTGAGTTAAGAATAGAATCATTTCGGCCGAATGATGAAGGATTAGTTTTTTTTACGCTTTTATTGTAAGATTACTACCTCATAAAACTTTAAATAACGGATTATTCCGATATTAAATAGAAAAAAGGAGATTTAAAAATGAAAAGATTTATGGCTTTACTATTAGTTTTAACCTTGACTTTCACTTTAGCTGGCTGTCAAGAAAAAAAAGGTGATTACACACCTGGTATGTATTATGCTTCAACAGAAGGCAATCAAAGTACTTTCGGCGTTATGTTCATTAATGAAAATGGAAAAATTGAAAACATCTTTATCGATTCAGTATACTTAAAAGCATCTGAAGATGGTACAGTTGAATGGACTTCATATGGCAATCCAGCTAAAGGTTATGCAACTACTAAAATGGCTTTAGACAACGGTTGGGGCTATCATATGTTTTATGCAGAATATGCTAAAACCACTGAAGAACCTACAGAAGCTGGTTATCAAGCTTGGTTAAAGGCTAACAGCAAATTAGAGTGGTTCCAACAAGTTGAACTTATTACTGAACAAGTGATTGAGTTACAAGGCTTACCTGAAAAAACTGGTGATGCTTATGATGCACCTACAGGCGCAACCATTACAGTTTCAAGTTACTATTCAGTGATTGCTGACTTATTAGCACAAGCTAAGAAATAGTATTTATAAACAAAGTAATCAATCAAACATCTTATATCTAATCGATATAAGATGTTTTTTTCATTCCTGCAAACACTTCTCATAAAAGGGTCTTTTAATTGTGTGAAAGATGACTTTTTTATTGAACTCGAGGAATTCTATCATTATTTTCTTTAAGAATTTTTCAAAAGTGTTACAATATTATAAAGAGGTGACTGTATGAAAAAAGAACTTATTAAAACAAATTTTTACGAAGCTGTTAACGGTGAATGGTTAGAAAAAGCTGTGATCCCAGACGATCAACCGTCTATTTCGGCATTTTTGGAGTTACATTTAGGGATAGAAAAAACGCTAATGGATTTAACTTCGAAATGGGAGAAAGATCAAACGGGTCTTAACGATAATTTAAAGAAATTTATCAAGCTTTACCAAATGACCAAGGATTTTGACAAAAGAGCTTCATTGGGTGCGAAGCCTTTCGAACTAATCTTGAACAAAATTAACGCCCTAAACAGTCTAAAAGACTTAGAAAAGGCATTCGTAGATTTTACTTTAGAATCGATTGAGACCCCATTTGGGTTTGCTGTGATGCAAGATTTTATGAACAGCAACAATCAAGTACTCTATTTCGGGGCATCAAATTTATTTTTACCAGACACGAGCTACTATAAAGATGAAAATACGAAAGCACAATTGATTGGGTTGTTTACACAAACCACTTCCCAGTTATTGTCGCTTTATGGTTTTGATAACGAAACCAGCGCTAAACTAATTGAAGAAGCATTGGCTTTTGATGCTTTGTTGGTGCCTGTTACAAAATCAAGTGTCGAAAGAGCGGATTACGTTAAGATGTATAATCCACTCAACAAAGAGGCTGTTTTAGCATTAACCACTCATTTTGATGTTATGGCTAAAGCTGAAAAATTGGTTAAACAAGATGTAGATCAATTGATTGTTATGAATCTAGATTTCATTAATGCGTTTGATTCTATTATTTCTGAAGCAAACTTTAAGTGGTTGAAATCATGGATGATTGTTTCGAATGCATTAAGTTTTGCCTCAGATTTAACCGATGAAATCCGTATCGCTGGTGGGGCCTTTGGAAGAGCTTTATCTGGTACTAAGGAAGCAAGAAGTAAAGAAAAATTCGCTTTCTATCAAGCGTATAATAGATTTAGTCAAGTGGTTGGCCTTTACTATGGTGAAACCTACTTTGGACCAGTTGCGAAAAAAGACGTTGAAACCATGGTACATGAAATGATAGGTGTCTATGAAGAACGTATTAAAAACAACACTTGGTTAAATGAAACAACCAAAACAAAAGCCATTAAGAAGTTATCCACACTCACAGTACATGTGGGATATCCAGAAGTACTGCCACCTTATTATGACAAATTTGAAATCAAAGGCTATGAAAATGGTTCAGATTTGATTCAAGAGAAGGTTGCTATGTCAAGAATCATTACGGAGTTAGACTTCTTGAAATACAATAAGGCACCAAACAAAAATATTTGGGGAATGCCAGCAAGCATGGTAAATGCTTACTATCAACCAACTAACAATCAAATTGTTTTCCCGGCTGCTATTTTACAAAGACCTTACTATAGTCTAGACCAAAGTCCTTCTGAAAACTATGGAGGCATTGGTGCGGTTATGGCGCATGAGATTTCACATGCATTTGATAATAATGGGGCTAAGTTTGATGAAACAGGATCTCTTAACAATTGGTGGACTGAAGAAGACTTAGAAGCATTCAATCAAAAAGCAAAAGACATGATTGAACTCTTTGAAGGTGTAGAAACAGGATACGGTCCATGTAATGGCACCTTAACAGTGTCTGAAAACATTGCGGATAGCGGTGGAATTAGATGTGCACTTGAAGCCAGTAAAAAGAGAAAAGATCATAATTTAGAAGAATTCTTCATGAACTGGGCTCGTGTTTGGAGAAGTAACGCGTCTAAACAATATAGAGAACTTTTACTAAGAGTGGATGTTCACGGACCTTCCATCTTAAGAGCTAATATGCAATTAAGCAATTTACCAGAATTCCAAGATTTATACGAAATTGAACCTTCTGACAAGATGTATTTAGCTAAGGATAAAATGATTGCCATTTGGTAGTCTGTAACGTTAATAATAAGGTCATCGCTATCAACGCGATGACCTTTTTTGATATAAAAAATAAAACGGAAGTCCATTAGGACGTTCCGTTTTAACAATTAGTATCTTAGTATAAGTATTGTCTATTGTCGCTTGCCATAAAAATAGTAGACGATATAAGAGCAATGGTTGAATCAAATGAAGTTGAAGCGCCACCAAAATAGATATCCACTAATTCAGGGTGATCTATAAAAGGGTTTCGGTTATCTTGGATACCAAAAATACGATCGTTTCTTGTACGTTCAAAATCATTGACTGGGTCTAATGAATGCCATTCTAAGAACATATCAAGATTACCTACAGCAGACAGTGATAAGTTGTATCTGACTGAGATATATAACACGATTCTAGCAACGTCTCCAATGTGTTCGTCACCTGGATACCATGCAGACCCTATTTTCTGATAAGGTTGACTGCCTGTAAATGGTTTGTTGTCTTCAGTAAACGGATAGTTACTTCTTGAAGAGTTCGTACTTACTCTAGCTGCTCTTAGGTTGTGCAAGTCATCTTTAACAGAACCAAGTTTTGATTGAGGCCATACGTGTTCTCTATTGCCGTAAGAACCCATGTCTTCGTAGATTAAATAATAGCTATTGCCTACTTTATCAACACTCTTAACTTGTGAAGTTGACCCGGTTGCACCGCCTGTATTCCTAATTAAGGTTCGTAAGGCGTTATTTAAGTCATTACCCACCAAACCATCTAAGCTTTGATAGTAACCTTCAAACACACCAGTTTCTATTTCTTTACGAACGAATAGGGTATAGGTAACGATAATGCTAGCGTCATTGGATAATGATACTTTAACGGTATAATTACCTGGTTCATCTAGGTTAACTTCTGTGGTGTCAACCACCAACAAATTGGTAAAATCTTCGTTAAAACCATTCTTTGCAGTGATGCCTTCTAAATAATTTGGTAAAGCTTCACCCATGATGTAGTTTCTGTTTTCTGCACCATAAATGCTGATGATTTCAGGACTCTTTGGTCTACTTTCAATCAAACTACGGCTTGTGAACAAGAATTGAGCTTTACTAGCGTACTGACCGACTGTGATGTTATAAAGATTGACAATTTCGCCAACTTGTACAGCATCAAAGGCAGTGTAAGTTGTATTGACACGTGTGTCTAATCTAACAAAGGTTGTTTCACCAGCGCTGTTTCTTAAATAAAGTTCAATCGCATTATTAGGTGTTTCTTTTGAAGTTACTTCTAAATCTAAATAACTTGCTATGTTTGCTTCATATAGAATAACATCGTCAAATTCTAAGGAATAGCCTGTTAAATCAATGCCTTCTGGTAAGGCTCTTTCGCCTAGGGTTTGAACAATCGTTGGTGTCGCAATTTGAATTAAACCTTGATAAGCATCTAGTGTCCCTTCAATTACATATTCAGTACCAACTTGTAAGCCAGTATTGTTTCTCATGTAAACTGGAATGGCACCTGTTGAGTCTTGGATTGTAAAATTCCCATTACTCATTAGACTGGTTACAACACCTTGAATGGTTACTTTTGTCCCAAGCGTTGAGAGTCTAACTTCGGAAATCGGTGAGTACCCACTTTCTGGGAAGACATCTTTCTTAAGCACTTTAATTTCATAGGTTCTAGTGAAACTTGGATGGTCGCTCACTGCAACGGTCAATAAGACAGTGACGTCTTCTGATTGTCTAGTCACAAAGCCGGTAGAACTAACTGCTTGATGGTTACTCTCCCAAGTGAGTTGATAGCCTTCTAATGACGCAGGTAGCGTTAAGTTCATAGTGGTCTCAGTTGGTAAAGAGATTTCAGCTAATAATGACTCAAAATCTGGCAATGATGGCTCAGATTTTGTGACAAGAACCTCAAAACTAACCTCTTTTGTTTCACCATCAATGGTGATTGAAGCGGTTAGAGTGACGGTTGTGTCCACAGATTGTTGAACCACTTTACCCAAGTTGGAAATTACAGATTCATTAGAGGATACCCAAGTTACGGTGTTATCTAAATAAGAACTTACTAATGTAAGGTCTTCTGAAATTGTCTGAGGAACGCCTAAAGCATTTTTAAACTGTTCTAAATCGAATTCTTCCCCTTCAGTGGCTTTTACAAGTATCGTAAATGCTTCTGAATAGGTTTTCCCATTGAATTCAAATGAGGCGGTGAGTTTTACTGTGATATCTTCGCTTTGACGATTGATTATAATGCTATTGCCTGAAACAGTAGCAAACTCACTATCACTTGACCAACTAATCTCTATCCCATCGATTTTAGTTGGAATTTGTAAATCACTCGTTACAGAATCTTTATGATCGGATTCGCTGTATTGAATGAGTAAATCATCTTGAATGTCTTTAAGTTTGTCGGTTGTACAACCAAACAACATAAAGACAATCAGTAAAACTGAAAACTTTAAATACTTCACAAATGTACCTTCTTTCTTATATTATGATCGTTTGTAAAAATGACATGGAGAAGAACCTATTGGTATAGTAATCTTGCAAGAATCATCCTAGTTGAGTATTTTTTAGCAATGATTTAAAATACAAGTTTAAATAGGGCCAAATAGGTAAATATTCTTTTAAAACATGTCATTTTCAAACGTCAGTGTTTTTGTGCGGTATTTGTATTATAACATAACAGATGGATATAAATTAACCTATCTTTAGACTAAAAAAGATTTTTCTAACGATCGGACACCATAATGGTGCTGATAAGAACGTTTTATTTAGTATTGTTTTTGAGCTAGTGTATAATCTAAGTAAGGAGAAAGATGAAATGAAACTAATAGTTGCAGATTTAGATGGTACTTTAATTCATAAAAAAATGATGACGGATCAAACAAAGACTACGATTGCTTTACTACAAAAGTCGGGGTTTATGTTTACCTTGGCAACCGGCAGACATAAAGACGCCACTAGAAAACTCGTAGAAGCACTCAATATTCATATACCTGTTATTTGTACGAATGGCGCGGTGATCTATGATTTTGATCGAGAACAAAGCATTCATAAAGACATCATTGATGAAGCCATTGTTAAAGCGGTTTTAACGGTATTAGACTCATACAAAACAGATTATTTAATTTATACAACTGAAAATATCGTCTCAACAAAAAAAGCGAAAGACAAATTGCATGAAAGAATTGGGACTTTTGATTCAGTGGTAGTAGATCCAAATGAACGTTTGTCTTTTTTGTCTACCGGGGTTTTAAAAATACTACTAATTGAAGAAAACGACAAAATATTAGATGACATAAGGCACAAACTAAAAGACATTAAAGGCATCTATCTGTTACAAAGTCAAAAGTCATTTTTGGATATTGGAAACATAGAAGCAAATAAAGGTAGAGCCTTAGAAAAACTAGCGCTTCATTTAGGAATTTCTTTGGAAGAGGTATTAGCCATTGGTGATCAAGAAAATGATTTATCAATGATAAAAAAAGCAAAAATTGGTGTTGCGATGGGCAATGCTGAAGACATACTAAAAAAAGAGGCAAGTTTCATCACAAAACCGTTTGATGAAGAAGGGTTTACATACGCAATCGAAAGATTTATACTAAAACCAAAGAAGTGACCCCCTTATCTACAATAAGGGTCTTATTATCGTTCGCATATGCAAACAGCGTTTATTTTTTTATTCTTTGTGATACAATGTAATTGAAGGCGTATTTTTCGATCGAAACGGTCGTAAGAAGTGCCTTATATTCAAAAAAGTATGGCAACAATATTTCAACAGAAATTTAAAAATTGAGGGAGAGAAAACATGTCAAACGAGAGTAAAAAGTTTTTAAAAACACTATCGAAAGTTGAAGGACTAAGTGTAGATGATCTTTATCCAAAGTCTATTCATCAAGTTGAAGACACAGTGGTTTGTATGCTTAAAGGCGACGTAGATTCACTTTTTGCATTAGGGTCGTTGGCTTTAAAATTTGAGGGTAAAGCGCATAACGTAGATGGCATACCTTATGTGATTGCACCATTGACATTTAAAAATGGACAAGTCTTAAGAGCTTTGTTTCCGTTTACAAAACCGATACCAGTCCTACACAAACAAAGAAGTTTTGGTTTAGGAGACCGCCTAGGGTTAGCCACAGAAGGGCATGCTAGGGTTTTTGAATCGTATGATGCTTATCCAATATTTGCACAACAATCAATTCGTGAATTAGCACTTACCCATAGAACGTATGAAGATGTATTGGATGCAGCTTCTTTTTCAGTGTTTAAAGTTGGGTTTACAAGAGGCTTTGGGGCCGATGGAGACCATTTAAAGAAGAAAAAAGATATCGAATATGCGTTGTCTCTAGGCTTCACCATGATTACATTAGATGCAAGTGACTACATCAGAAATGATGTGAATGGCATGACAGATGAACAAGTGGATCAATTGGTTTCCCTTGATGAGCATCATAAAGAAAGATACTTGGGTAAAGTGATTGAAATCGAAAAACATAACATTGAGATTACAGAAATAGAGTTAAAGCGTGCCATTTTAGTTTATGGAAAAGCATTGGCGTTCACAAACGACATTTATCAGACTTATTTTGTGAATCAAAAAGCGAGCGCCAACTTTGAATTATCCATAGACGAAACAGCAACCCCTACTACGCCGATTCAACACTACTTTGTGGCCAAAGAGTTGGAATGCTACAACGTGAAACTGGATACACTCGCCCCTAGATTTTGTGGAGAATTCCAAAAAGGCATAGACTATATAGGGGACATCAACCAGTTTGAAAAAGAATTAGAGATACATGCGGCTATTGCAAGGCATTTTGGGTATAAGTTATCCATCCATTCAGGTTCGGATAAGTTCTCAATATTCACCTTAATTGGGAAACACACAAAAGGGCACTTCCATGTCAAGACCGCAGGGACAAACTGGCTTGAAGCGATGCACTTGGTTTCGATTAAATCGCCAACGCTTTATAGAAGCATTCATCACTATGCATTAAGCATGTTTGATGAGGCTCAAAAGTTCTATCATGTTACCACAGATTTAACCAAGATTCCAAATGTAGATGATTTGAGTGATCAAGATTTACCGTTACTCTTTAAAAATAACGATGCTAGACAAGTGCTCCATATCACTTATGGATTTATCCTTAATCACAAAGATGATTCAGGACAATTCGTATTTAGAAACGAACTGTTTAACCTATGGAAACAAGAATCAAGTACTTATAGCGATCTGTTATACACACATATCGGTAAGCACTTAGAACTACTATATAAAGGCTTTAATGGATAAGGAGCGATAAAATGGAATTTAGAAAAAACAGCAAATATGCACTCATGTCTCCCACTTCTATGGGGGTTAGAATTACGCCTTTTGATAGGCAACCTGTTCACACTAGTAACTTATTTCAAATGCAAGCTACCAGCGCTGAAAGTAACGTTTTAAGCATTTCTGCCGCCTTGGGTTTAAAAACAAAAGTACTGACTAAATTTGTAAAAGACAGTCCGATAGCGCTTTTGATTAAGAGTGATTTAAGAAGAAGAGGCATTGACTTTGAAGGCAAAGAAATCGAACAGGATGGCCCTTGGGGATACCGTCACCAGTTTAATATTGCCGATAGTGGCTATGGGATGAGAGGCCCAAGAGTTTCAAACGACAGAGCAGGGGAAGTCGGTAAAACGATGTCCCTTGAAGATTTTGATTTGGAGCGTATTTTCAAAGAAGATGGGGTTGATTTGCTACATCTATCTGGATTGATTGTTGCATTATCAAAAGAAACAAGTCAGTTTTGTTTAAACCTTGCAAGATATGCAAAACAATATGGCACGAAGATTTCATTTGATTTGAACTATCGTGCAAGCTTTTGGAAAAACAGAAGAGAAGAACTTTTAAGAATATTTAAAGAAATCGCAAGCGTTACGGATGTCTTAATTGGCAACGAAGAAGACTACCAACTCGCTCTTGATATACAAGGACCAAAAGCGGGTGGAAAAGATATTAAAAAAGAAATTGATAATTTTAAAGGTCTCATTCATAGTGTAAGGCAACAGTACCCTAATGCAAGTGCTTATGCGACGACTTTAAGAGAAGTAGAAGATGCAAACAAACACCAGTGGGGTGCAATCCTTTATTATGAAAATGCGTTTACGGTCATTGAACCAAGACCCATCAGTGTGTTAGACCGTATCGGTGGTGGAGATGGCTTTGTTGGGGGCTTATTATATGGATTCTTAAGAGGATTTGAACCAAAACAATGCGCAGAGTTTGCTTGGGCAACTGGGGCTTATGTGACGACGGTCAAAGAAGATTTTGGGCTTCCTGTAGATGAACAACAGATTTGGAACATTTGGGAAGGCAACGCTCGCGTTAAACGATAAAGGAGAAAACTTATGAATAACAAGTCAGACATTGGATTAACTGGCCTAGCTGTAATGGGTGAGAACTTAGTACTTAACATGGCATCTAAAGGCTTTTTAGTAACGGCGCATGCCAGAAAACAAAGTAGAGTAGATGAATTTATAAATGGACGTGCGAAAGGCATGTCTATTATTGGCACCTCAGATTTGAAAACGTTAGTGGATTCACTGAAAAAACCAAGAAAAATCATGATGATGATTAAAGCAGGAGACCCAGTCGATCAAGTCATTGAACAACTGATCCCTTTACTAGAACCAGGTGACATCATCATTGATGGAGGAAACTCACATTACCCAGATACCATTAGACGTACCAAATATGTTGAATCTAAGGGGTTCTTATATATAGGGACTGGCGTTTCTGGTGGTGAGGAAGGGGCGCTATTAGGACCTTCTATTATGCCAGGTGGTTCAACAAAAGCATGGCCAGCTGTTAAACCTATTTTTCAGGGGATTGCAGCCAAAGTCAATGATGCCGTTTGTTGTGACTGGGTTGGAGAAGATGGCGCAGGACATTTTGTCAAAATGGTACATAACGGTATTGAATATGGGGACATCCAATTGATTACAGAGGCGTATCATTTAATGAGAGAAGTATTAGGGATGTCCGCTTTTGAAATGGCAGATGTCTTTAAAACTTGGAATCAAACAGAATTAGACAGTTACTTAATTGAAATCACAGGTGAAATTTTATCGTTTAAAGACGAAGATGGAACACCACTTATTGATAAAGTATTAGACACAGCAGGTCAAAAGGGAACAGGTAAATGGACAGCCGTTCAATCTTTAGAAGATTCAGTCCCACTTACACTGATTACAGAGGCGGTCTATGCGAGATTTATTTCAGCTATGAAAGAAGAAAGAACGATTGCTTCCAAAACCTTTAAACCGGTGCCAATCAAGTTTAATGGCGATAAAAAAGCATTCATTGAAGACATTAAAAAAGCGTTATATGCTGCGAAAATTGTCTCATATGCACAAGGCTATGCTTTAATGAGAGCTGCAGCCAAAACCAATCAATGGCACTTGAACTATGGTGGGATTGCGATGATGTGGCGTGGCGGTTGTATCATTAGATCAGCCTTTTTAAGCAAGATAAAAGAAGCCTTTGACAAAAATGAAAACCTGACCAATCTACTATTGGATGACTACTTTAAAAATGCGGTTGAAACGATGACAAATTCATGGAGAAACGTCATATCAACGGCAGTATTAAACGGTATTCCAACGCCAGCTATGTCAGCTGCTTTAAACTATTTTGATTCCTATAGAACTGAAAAATTACCAGCAAATCTACTACAAGCTCAGAGGGATTTCTTTGGGGCACATACGTATGAACGCACCGACAAACCAAGAGGTGAATTTTTCCACACCAACTGGACAGGACGCGGAGGGAAAACTGCCTCTACGACCTATAATGTCTAGGAGGCTATGATGAACTATCCACTAACTTTTGATTTAAAAGACAAGGTCATTGTCATCACCGGAGGTGCGGGTGTATTAGGGACAGCGTTTTCAAAAGCTTGTGCACAAGCTGGTGGAAAAGTTGTCATTTTAGGACGTAGTTTAGATAAAGCTCAAAAATTGGCGGATGAGATTTGTGCCAATGGTAAAAAAGCGATGGCAGTATCAGCAGATGTTTTATCTAAAGAAAGCATCCTAGAAGCGCATGCTAAAATTAGACAGACATTTGGGTCTGTTGATATATTAATTAATGGGGCTGGCGGTAATGACCCCAAGGCAACCACTAAAGATGAATACTTCAATAGAGATGCCTTGAATATAGAAGGACAAAACCATTTTTTCAATATGGACTTAGAAGGGTTTAACTATGTTTTTGGGTTGAATTTTACAGGGACCTTAATTCCGTCACAAGTTTTTGGTATGGATATGATTGATAAAGAGGGCGCATGCATTCTTAATATCTCATCGATGAGTGCCTTTAATCCGTTGACCAAGATTCCAGCATATAGTGCAGCCAAAGCTGCGATTAATAACTTTACACAATGGATGGCCGTTCATTTTGCTAAACAGGGCATCAGAGTGAATGCATTGGCACCAGGTTTCTTCGCAACCGAACAAAACCGTGCGTTACTATTTAAGCCAGATGGTAGTTTATCAGAGAGAGCTCATAAAATTATTGAGGGGACGCCAATGGGGCGTTTTGGACAGCCAAATGAACTCATTGGAACGTTATTGTGGTTGATAGATTCTAATCAATCCAAGTTTGTAACAGGTGTCGTCATACCTGTGGATGGTGGCTTTTATAGCTACTCAGGGGTTTAATATGGAACTCTTTGTACATGAAAAAACAAACGCTGGGTTATCGGTTGAAGCCATTAAAGAGGCTTTATTAAAGTCTATCCAAGGGAAAACACTCAAAAAAGTGTTATTAATTCCACCCGACTTTACAAGGTTTCATTCGAATGCTGGTTTAATTACGAATCTTTATTATCACATGTTAAAAGACGTTGCACAAGTCGATATATTACCTGCACTTGGCACACATGAACCAATGTCAGATAACGAAATTGAAGAAATGTATTTAGACATACCTAAAGATCGATTCATCGTTCATAATTGGCGTGAAGACATAATACGTGTTGGCACAGTTCCAGAAGCGTTTGTTTCATCGATAACTGAAGGTTTATGGGAAAACAGTGTGGGTATGGAAGTGAACAGACTGATTATGGACCCATCCTATGACTTGATCATATCCATTGGACAAGTTGTCCCACATGAAGTCATTGGTATGGCAAATCATGCCAAAAACATATTCGTGGGGTGTGGCGGAAAAACGACCATCAATGAGTCTCATATGATTGGCGCAGTTTACGGTATGGAACGTATGATGGGTAAAGACCACACTCCGGTCAGAAAAGTCCTGGATTACGCCTTAGAACATTTTTTGAAAGATAGACCAATACTATTTGTTTTAACTGTAACAACTGCACCTAAAAATGTCATTAAAACCCATGGGTTATTCATTGGGGATACTCGCAAAGTGCTTGAAGAAGCCATTTTGTTATCACAAGAGAAAAACATTAATTTTGTCCCTAAAGGCATTAAAAAATGTATCGTTTATTTAGACCCAAAAGAGTTTAAAAGCACATGGCTTGGTAATAAGTCTGTTTACCGAACACGTATGGCGATCGAAGATGGTGGAGAACTCATTGTTTTGGGCAGTGGCATAACTAAATTTGGAGAAGACCCATACATAGATCAACTCATTAGAAAATATGGGTATTGTGGCAGACTTAATGTGTTAGATTTATTCAAACAAAATGAGGATTTACAGAAGAATATGGGGGCAGCTGCTCATTTAATTCATTCTTCATCCGATGGTAGGTTCAAGATTACTTACGCAGTTAAAGCCATCTCTGAAGAAGCGGTTAGAGGTGTACACTTTAATGCGGCTTCATATGATGAAATGGTTTTAAGATATGACCCAAATAAATTAGAACCAGGCTTTAATGTATTAGAAGATGGTGAAGAAGTGTTTTTCATCCCCAACCCTGCTTTAGGCTTGTGGATTGATAAAAATAGATTTTAAAAGAAATATATATAAGAAAGGTTCGTTTAATGACACAGAAAAATACGTTTACCCTAGTATTAGCAAGTCTAATGATTGCACTAGGCATGGTTTTACCTTTTTTGACGGCCTCTAACCCGCAGTTAGGCTCTGTCTTTTTGTTGATGCACATTCCAACCCTTTTAACGGGCTTAATTCTAGGGCCTAAATATGGTTTAATTGTTGGCGTTATCACCCCGATTTTTAGAAGTTTATGGATAGGCATGCCGCCACTATACCCACAAGCATTGGTAATGGCTTTTGAAATGGGAGCATATGGGTTTTTTATTGGTATATTTCATAAAGTGATTGGGTCTAAGAAGGATTTATTTGTTTTTGTATCATTGTTGATGGCTCTTTTAATAGGGCGCTTGATTTGGGGAGGCGTAGCGGGTATTTTATATCCACTAGCAGGGTTAAATTTCGGTTTCGATGTTTTCCTTGAAACAGCGTTTATTACTGGATTGCCAGGCATAGCCATTCAATTTCTGTTGATTCCTTCTTTATACTTATACTTGAAAAACACAAATCTGCTTGACGCATTATCACAATAGCCTATGGACAGTTTAAACCATAATCGCGTAGGTGTTAAAGTATCAAGCACACGAATTGAATTCAATCAAAAGTATGATCAAACGATCGATAAGCATACTTTACTGAGATTTTTTCATGTCATCCATAAAGAGGTAGAATCCTTAAACGACAAACCCTCGGTAATTAGACTTAATTCGTTTAATCAAAAATTGTTCGAAATCGTGTTATTGGTCGATCATCTTTATGATAGAACCAAACCATTTTTAATCGTGATAGATGGTAAGTCTGCTTCTTTAAAAACCACGTTATCAGGATATTTAAGTGAGATTTTTTTAGGTAATGTGTTTCACACGGATGATTTTTTTAAGAAACCTCAGATTACCAAAGACCCATTATCAAAGTTTGGTTCAAACATTGATTTTGATAAAATGAATCATTCGGTTGTAATGCCTTTAATAAACCAATCATCTGTAACCTATCAGCCATTTGATTTCAAAAGCCACAAACACATGGCTTCTATCACAATCCCGTATAAACCTTTTAACATCATTGAAGGCGCATATTCGATGCATCCTTATTTAGGTATAACCCCTAATTTAAAGCTTTTTTGTGAAGTTGGTTATTTTACACAACTAAAAAGAATCTATAAAAGAAATGGCATCAAGCGTTTAAAAGCCTTTATCTATCGGTGGATTCCTAACGAAAAAGCGTATATTAAGGCATTAAACATAAGAGAACAATCAGAATTTGTGGTTAAGTTTTAATCGTATTCGTCTATACGCTCATGTTAGGTAAGTACTGATAAAACAATATGGTTTATTATATCACTATTTTTATTTACATATAATGATAGTTGTGATACCATTATAAGTAGAAAAGACGGAGGGTTTATATGTATTGTAGAAAATGTGGCGCAGAGATTGATGATGAAGCAGTGATTTGTGTGCACTGTGGTGTTGCACAAAACAACATGACCAATCAAGTAAATGTGGATCCACTTGCAAAGTCAAAATTGGCAGCAGGTTTATTGGCCATTTTGGTCGGATCACTTGGGATTCATAACTTTTATTTAGGATTCAAAGAAAAAGCAATCGTCCAATTGTTATTAACAGTCGTTGGATGGATTGTCATTGTAGGGCCAATCATTTCAGGCGTTTGGGCGCTCATTGAAGGCATCATGATTTTTACCGGATCAATTGATACTGATGCGAGCGGAAGAAAGTTAAAAGAATAGTAGTTAATGTTAGTCTATAAGAAATCTATACCAATGTGTATAGGTTTTTTTTGTTTGTTTATATTCTTTATAATCGGAGTGCATTACTTTTGATTGAAAGTTCTTTTTACTTTATCATATCTACAAAGATGAAAGGAGTTTAGCATGCAACCATATTACGTAATCTTATATTATCATTATGCCCTTATTGAGGATTTAGAGGGTTATCGAAATCAACACCAGGCGTTTTGTAACTCAAAGAACCTTTTAGGTAGAATTTACGTCGCTAAAGAGGGCATTAACGGTACGTTATCTGGATTAAAAGAAGATGTATTAGCCTATATGGCCTTTTTAAAGTCGGATGAACGATTCAAAGAAATCGTTTTTAAAATAGATGAAGCTTATGAACATGCATTCGAGAAAATGCATGTTAGAGTTAAAAAGGAACTTGTGAATTTGAGTTTAATAGAGGATATTAATCCAAAGAAACTTACCGGAGAGTATGTAGAACCTAAAGATTTTTACATGCGTATGCAAGAAGAAGATACCATTGTAATCGACGCAAGAAACGATTACGAACACATGGTGGGACATTTCAGAAATTCGATTAAACCAAACATTAGAAACTTTAGAGAACTTCCAAAATGGATCAAAGAAAACGAAGAATTGTTAAGAGGCAAAAAAATCCTCACCTATTGTACAGGTGGCATTAGATGTGAAAAACTATCAGGTTTTCTCAAGGCAGAAGGCCATGAAAATGTCGGACAACTCAAGGGTGGTATTGTCACTTATGGTAAAGATGAAGTTGCAAAAGGTCAACTTTGGGACGGACAGTGTTATGTTTTCGATAAAAGATTAAAAGTGCCAATCAATCGTGTTTCACATGTGATTGTTGGTAAAGATCATTACGATCAAAAACCGTGTGAAAGGCAAATGAATTGCGCAAACCCTGAATGTAACAAGCAAATTCTAATTTCAGAAGAAAATGAAGACAGATATCTTGGTGGATGTAGCTTAGCGTGTTCTTTACACCCTAAAAATCGGTATGTTTTGAAACACAACCTTACTAACCAAGAAGTTGAAAGCAGGCTTGCTAGCAGTCGAACATAAAAATTGCATAAACGCTTTGTGAATACCGAGGCCAATTCTTTTGATAAGGATTGGCTCTTTTCTTTATCTTCACCCCCTTTTTAAAATAAATTTGTATAGAAGTCTTTTTGTATTTGAGGATTTTAGGTTTTGTTTCAAAGTTGTGTTATAATGAATTCAAAATAAACGATAGGAGATTTAGTATGGGATTCAGATTACGACAAGGCATCGTTGCCATTTTTTTAATGACAATGATGTTATTTTTAGTCGCATGTGATCGTAAAACAACCGTAGATTCAACAAGTTACACAATCACATTCGATACAGACGGGGGCACACAAATCGCCCCAATTAGCTTTGAAGCATTTTCTGAAGTGACGTTGCCTACAAATACATTCAAAGAAGGCTATACGTTTTTAAAATGGCATAAGGATATTTCAAATATGCCTTTAGGGGATCTCACACTTAAGGCTTTGTGGCAAGCAAATGAGTATGTCATTACCTTTGATACAAATGGAGGGACTGTACTAGAAGACCTAAAAGCACCTTATCAAAGTACGCTTTTGGCACCTACGCCTCCAACTAAAGAAGGTCATACGTTTAAAGGATGGGACATGGCGTTTCCGGCGTCAATGCCATTAGACGGATTAAGACTTGAAGCTTTGTGGCAAGCAAATGAGTATGTCATTACCTTTGATACAAATGGAGGAACTGTACTAGAAGACTTAAAAGCACCTTATCAAAGTGCGCTTTTGGCACCGACACCTCCAACTAAAGAAGGTCATACGTTTAAAGGATGGGACATGGCGTTTCCTTCTTTAATGCCATTAGACGGATTAAGACTTGAAGCTTTGTGGCAAGCAAATGAGTATAGCATTATATTTGATACAAAAGGCGGTTCTATGGTTGAGACGATTCAAGCGCCTTATCTAAGTGAACTAACAGAACCGGTTTCACCTACAAAACCTGGATACATCTTTAAAGGATGGAACCATGCATTTCCAAGTCAAATGCCTTTAAATGGGTTAGCACTCTCTGCGGTTTGGGAGATTGATAGCAGTTTAGAAGACATGGCATATTCTGAGAATTTCGAGCTACTTCAGGCAGAAAAAGATGCTGGAAATAATTTCAGTGAGTATCAGGATTTCGATTGGACTGGATCGTCTTATGTGATTTGGGAAGTTATAAATGGTAGAATTGACCTTGGATTAGTAGAAGGCGGCAATGCCATAACGATTGGTGGATATGGTAATCTCGTGACAGAAGCTGGCATGGGACGTATTATGGGAACAAACTTGAAAGATGGCATTAAACAATTATCCTTTGATGCCCGATTACCATTTTCGCCAAAGTCTACCTATCCTCAAGGACCAGGGGCAGACAAAGCCATAAATGTGAAAATTAAGGTGTTTATCAATGACGAACTCATTGATACGCTGAAATTTGCCGATGATAATGAAGCTAACAAAGGCAAAACATTTGTTATGAATGATTTAAATGTTAGCGGTAACTTTACCCTTTCAATTGAAATAAGTAGTGGGCATAGAATGACATTAGACAATATCAAATGGACAACGTTTAAACAATCTTTAGACGATGAAAACGATGTTTCAATAGATTTTGAAAGTGATCAATTTGATTTTGATACAGAACCCAATACAAGAGAAATTAATGGGATTAAATATGTCTTTAAAGAAGTTCATACGCTTATCATGCATGAAGATAAAGAACTTGCCTATATGGACAGTGATTTAAACGGTTCTGTGGTTGCAAGATTCAGAGGCAATTCAAAAGCGACACTAAGCACACCAACCGCATTCATGTATACACTTGATCCTTTAAAAAGTGTCTCAGTGATATCGTTTGATGCAAGACTATTCGGTTCTTTGACCTACTTCAGTCATGACAGTGTCATCAATCTTTACTTTTGGGATGACTCAGTCAGTGCGTTTACCTTGATTACTTCAATGACAGATTTAAACACTGAATTTACGAACTACCAAGTCGCGGTTAATAAAACCAATGTCAAGATTAAAATAGAAGTGATTAACGGTTCAGTTAATATAGATAATATTTCGTTTCAAGCATAAACAGATTTATTAAAAAAGTGAAAAGATTTGATGAAAAAACGTCCTTTATATCAAAAATGACGTTTTTTTATATTTGTGACGCATTTTATGACGTTTCTTATTTACTAATGATGTTTTCTGTGATATACTTTTTCAAAATATTACAGTTAAGTGTTTTAAGAAAAAAGGAAGGACGATACCCATGAAAACAGTGTTACTGATTATTGTATCAATTTTGCCGTTGTTCTCAGCGTTTATTGGGACTATTCAAGATGAATCCAAAAATATTGAGTTCAAATCTGTAAGTGAGACCATTTCGGTTGATGTTAACAAGCGTCAAACCACACTAGAAATGGAATATATTATCAACAACAACCACAGTAGAGACCTATCCTCTATTGCGTTAAGACTTGATGTATATCTAGAGGGTAACCATCAAAAAGAAGTGAATTTTGTTATTCCTTTAGAGGTTAAACATCATAGAAGTTTTGGAGATACATATGAGTATGTTTATGAGGATTTGTTTTTTGATGAAGTTAGACTCGTATCATACACGGTTTATGATAAGAGTTTTCTCGCTTCTTATGACAATACGATATTCTTAGGTGTGTTTTTCAATGTGGTATTAGTGTTTGCCTATTATGTCGCTATGAAAAGCAATCAATACTTATTAAGCGACTTAAATGACGTGCTTATCTACCAGTGGTATTACTCAGTACCAGTGGTCGTTGGGATCCCAGCAATCGTTAGTATACTCACGTTTGTTGGACGGTATGAAGTATTAGGGACGATCTATGGATGGATTTACTTTTTGGCTTCGATCTTGAGCTTTCCACTCTTCTATCTGGGATTTGTCATCTATCATCATTTTAGAGATAATAAAATCATAATTAAATAAAATTGTAATAAGGGATTCAAAGAAGAGAAAAACGAGTTAGGCAGTGAACACGGTGTAAGTTTCTATATTGAGACAAACATGCATAAGATTCTTTTTGACTAAGGTCAAGACAAGTTGTTTTCTATCAATGCATCCAAGTTAGGTGTTGATTTATCATTGGTTGACACCGTGGTTATTTCTCATGGTCATTATGATCATGAGGTGGCCTTAAAACCTTTTTGAAATTGAATGATCACGCAAAGGTTTATATTCAAAAAAGTGCATTTGAACTTTTCTATTCGATGAGAGAAAAAGATGTATATACCTATATTGGACTTGATCAAACCCTTGATTTATCAAGATTTATCTTGTTAGATAAGGATTTTTAAAATTGATCAAGAGCTCTATATTCAAAACCATTTGGACGGACACTATTTTTACCCTAACAGTAATCATGCAATGTTTAAGATAGTAGAAGACCAATATATATTAGATGATTTCAAACATGAACAAAGCTTGATTGTCAGAGAAAACGTGAATTTACTGTTTACAGGGTGTTCTCACAATGGTGTATTAAGCATACTAAATCAAGCAGAATAAGATTATCTAACGCTTTGATAGAAGCACTTTTTGGTGGGTTTCATTTAAAATCAAGGTTCATAGAACATAAAGAACCCATTGAAAACATCTTGGTAATTTCACAAATACTTAAGGATAAATCAGTTAAGAACTATTATACTGGACATTGTACAGGCAGTGAAGCTTATGATTTAATTTCAGGTGTTTTACAGGATAGATTGCATCACTTCTATCCAGGGTTAATACTTAATTATTAATAGATACGAAAATCGAATAAAAAAACAAGGTATTATCTTCCTCAAAGAAAATAGCCTTTTTTATATATTCATCACAGAATTCAATATCACTGTATTTAGTTCGATAAAAAATGAGAAAAAATCTGTCCAAAACGCAAAAATAGTAAGAACTTCAAAATAAATATTAAAAAAAGCTTTGAACTTCGAAGTAAATGTGCTACAATCTCAATAGTGCGCTATTTCCTAATAGCAAATGCACAGATAGTAAAAGTGTAAGGAGGATATATAAATGAATAAATCACTAATACTAAAAGCTTTAAGAGTACTATTTGTAGTGCTAATCGCAGTAAGTTTTTTCTTACCGTTTGTCACAGGACAGGTATACAGTCCACAAGCAGCTGGATTTGTGAAGTTTAAGGACTCACTTTTTAATGTAACGGATTTTGCAGAAAGATTGGGTAGTACCTCGGACAGTCCACAATTGTTTGTGTATTTATACTTTGTCTTGGTTCTTGGATTAGCAGCAGTGTTATTTTTGAAAGAAGCTTATTCCAGAATTATAAATCTAGTTGTCATTGGTGTTGGGTTGTTGATTCACGTTTATGTATACTTTCAAGTATTCATCGACAAATCACCAGAACTAGAAGCCGCTTTAGAAGTTGTTCATCCACAATTAGGTCATACTTTATCGATGAATATCGGATATGGGTTTTTCTTAGGATTGGGGTTAATCGTATTAGCGATAGCTTTTGAATTCTTAGGAGATAAAGTCATAAAAAATAACGAATAGATTTAAATCATTAAGGATTTTCCAATTTGAAAAACTGCTATAATAAGCAGTTTTTTTATTTGTAAATATTTGCCCATTTCTCGGTTGACTTATCTTATAATTATCTCTATAATCATAACATAAGGTGCTTAATCGCATAACAGGGAATCGAATGAAAATCTCGAGCTGTCCCAGCAACCGTAATACGGACGAACTGTAATAACCACTGTCATTTAGACGGGAAGGTACATAGTAGGATGAAGTTGAGCCGGTAGACCTACCTTAGCGTTTTCCATTCTCCTGGGGGTGAGTTAGAAGGATTATTTGATATAGTCTTTTTTTGCACACTTTCTAACCAGGAGTGTGCATTTTTTTACATAAAAAAGGAGATTAATAGGTATGAGTATGTTTGAAACAACCGAAGCATTAATTGAGAAGTTCATTGGGAAAGACGAAGACAAACAAACCGATTTTTTGAAAAGAGAGAATAGCAATTATGTTTATTCACTGCCACTGCTTAGAAAGAATTTAACGAATAAAGCAGAAGAGGAATACTTGATGAAACATATACTTCCAAAGGCGCTTGTTAAACTTTATGAGGAAGGGGTTGTTTACATACACGACAAACAGCTTTCGAGTTACTGTCAAAGCATTTCTTGTAAAGATATCGCAACCATAGGGATTCCTTCAATTGCAAAAAACATGTTAGAAAGCGGGCCAGCCTCCTCGCTTCCAACACTAATTAGACACTTTAGCAATGTCGTCACACTAATGAGTCAACAAGTCAGCGGTGCTGTGATGTTGTCTCAAATGACCACAGTGCTAGCGTCTTATTTATATGATGAAGCATTAAATGGTCAAAATTACACGGAGAATACCTTACATAAGATGATGTATCAGCTGGTATATGAACTAAACCTACCATTAAGATCAGGGTCTGAATCTGCATTTTCAAACTGTACGTTAGAGTTTGGGAAACCCTCAAAAGAAATCGAAAATGAATACGTCATCGTGGGTGGTGAGCCTAGAAATTATAAGTATAGTGAGATACAACCCATCTACTTTGATCGAATCAATCTTGCTTTCATAAAAGCCATGGCTAAAGGCACTCAAAAAGGGATTCCATTAACGTTTCCTTTAATTACTGTACAAATTGACGATGCGTTTAACTATGATAACCCACTATTTCTAACCTTATTAGAAGAAATGTATCAATGGGGTGGCGTATACTTTGAAAACTTCAGAACTGAGCCTTTTTTAGACCCGTATTATCAAAAACTAAACCCTTTGATTAAACCTAAAGACCCAAGTGTTTCTAGGAGTCTTTGTTGCAGACTAAACATCGACTTAACGACATTATCTCGTGTTGGTGGTGGGATATTTGGAAGTAGTGTCGGCAATGTAGGCGCAATCCAAGTACTCAACCTGAATATGAATCGTTTAATGATAGAATTTGGTGATAATGACGATGTTTTAAAAGGTAAAATCAGAGACATTTTAGAAGTGATGGAAGAAGGTCACATGGCCAAAAGAGCATGGATATTAAGACACAAAGAACTATATCCAACCTTCTTCGCATTCAATAAAGATTTAAAAAACTATTTTAATGTGTTTGCGATTACAGGGATGCATGAAGGGTTAATTAACATGGGTTATAAAGAAGGACTCAAGGACAATGAAGGGAAAACTTATGCTCATAAAATCATGCAGTATATCACGAAAGTGGTCAACCACTTCATTGAAAGGGATCAAGTGGCCTGTGGGATAGAATACGCACCAGCGGAAAATGCAGGCATCAAATTAGCAAGATCAGATGTGAAGTGGGCAAAACAGCATAACAAAGAGATTTTTGTCCAAGGTAGCAAAGACGAAGTTTATTTAACCAGTGGTTGTATGGTTCCATTTAGCGAAGAATCGTTTTTAGATCAAATTGAAAATGCCGCTGAATTTCAGGGCTATGCAACATCGGGTTCGATTTTACACCACTTCTTAGAAGATAAAATCGAACCTCAAGTACTCTCTAAATACTTGTTCAATCTGTTTAAAAAACCCATCAATTATATCACCTTAACGCCGACCATCACAGCCTGCCAAAGTTGTGGGCAAAAAATAGTAGCAAAAGATTCAAAAGACATCGTCAATTGTCCTATATGTGGTTCAGATGACCTAGCCAGTTTCTCAAGAGTCATCGGTTATGTACGTATGATTGCGCGAAAAAACATAAAGGTGGATGAATCAGGCTTATACAAAGGGGAGTATAACTTTTGGAGTAAGGCAAGAAGGTTAGATTGGAACCAAAGAAGACGGTTCAAAGAAGAGGATTCAAAGTGATTAGGTATCATAAGGATTTATTGTTAACTCACAAAGAAATTGAAGGCAAAACCGTCTTATTGATTCATGCTTTTTCTGGATGTATGTTTAAGTGTTACGACTGTTTCAATTATGAAACCATGGTTACTTCTAAGCAGTTAGAAGATTTAGACATTGAAGCACTCATTGCCCAAATTAAATTGCACAGCGAAATGATCGATTTATTGGTGATTTCCGGTGGTGAGTACTTGCACGCAAAAAAAGAGGCACTGATATTCGATTTGACCCGCATTAAACAAGAAACTCAAAAGGACATCATCGTTTATACAACAGGTTATTATACCGAAAAGGTCATTATGTTGAGTGAATTAGGGCTCGTGGATGGGTATCATATCGATATGAAACTGCCATATCATCTCATCGATGAAGGCGATGAGATGATCGTAAAAAAAACCGTAGGAAAATCGTTATCAAAGAATGAAATTCATCAATTACTAACTTCAATTAACTATGTGTGTCAAAATGATAAAGGGTTAAGTCAAGTTAGGAGTGTAAGATACCCATACTTGGATAAATCCGCATTTGTTGAATCACAAAGATATATTGAACAACTTAATCGGATTTATGGCAAAAATACCCCCTACAAAGTAAATAGATTTATTCATTTGGTCTAGGCATGCATATTGAGTTGTTAAATGCCTCAAAATATGATAAGATGACTATGCTTTAAAAAAAGTTAACCGTAATAGGTTAGGTATAAGTTATCCAAACGCCTGTTTAAGACAGATTGAACATATTAATTCTTGATACATATAAGAATTTAATCTTGATGATTCAAAAGCGCTGTATAGCTTTTATTACAGCGCTTTTTTCATGACTAAAAATATGTAGAACAAAAAGGAGAATTTATGACATTTGAATCACTAAACATTATTGAACCTATTTTAAAGGCCGTTGCCAAAATGGGTTATGAATCCCCATCGCCTATCCAAGAGGCATCCATTCCTGTGTTACTTGAAGGCAGTGACCTTCTAGCCAGTGCACAAACGGGGACAGGTAAAACAGCTGCTTTTGCCATTCCAATCATACAAGCCATTCATCAATTGGAACGCAGAGAGTTTAAGAAACCTTACATTCACGCGCTTGTATTGGCGCCTACTAGGGAACTTGCTGAACAGATAAAAGATAATTTTAGATACTATAGTGAGTACTTAAACATTAAAACAGAAGTGATTTATGGGGGTGTTTCCCAAAAAAATCAAGAAAAAGCTTTAATTAAAGGCGTAGATGTCTTAGTAGCGACTCCAGGGAGATTACTTGATTTAATGGGTCAAAACCTCATTAGTCTATCCAATGTTAAATATTTCGTCTTAGATGAAGCGGATCGTATGCTAGATATGGGGTTCATTCATGACGTTAGAAAAATCGTAAGTCACATCCCAAACAAAAGACAAACAGCGCTTTTTTCAGCGACCATGCCTTCTGAGATTATAAAACTATCCAATGAATTATTAAAAGAACCGAAAAGAATCGAAATTACACCACCAGAAGCGATGATTGATAAAATCGAACAACGCTTGTTTCGTGTCTCTAAGAAAGACAAAGTTAAGCTGCTATTAGACTTGCTAGTCAATCCAAAATTACAATCTGTATTGGTATTTACTAGAACAAAACATGGGGCAAACAAGTTGGTTAAAGACTTAAGTGCCTATGGGGTAAAACTTAGTGCCATTCATGGGAATAAATCTCAAAATCAAAGGCTACAAGCCCTACAAGACTTTAAAAATGGCAAAATTCGAGTATTGGTTGCGACTGATATTGCCGCTAGAGGTATCGACATTGATGAATTATCTCATGTTGTCAATTTTGATTTACCAGAAACGCCTGAAACTTACGTCCATAGGATGGGTAGAACAGGTAGAGCTGGGTTATCAGGAGAAGCATACTCGTTTTGTTGTCAAGATGAAGTTAATTTACTTAGTGCCATCGAAAAGCACATCAAAATGCCCATACCAGTCTTTGAAAAACATGATTATCACGTTTCATTAACGCTCTCACACCAAGAAGTGGATATTAAACCTTCAAGAAACAATCAAACAAGGTCTAAAAAGACAACTAATGACGCTTCTAAAGGGTTTAAAGAACGAAAACAGACCACATTCAAAAACAGAAAAGAAACCGTTTTAAGAGGTCCATTTGGGGCGAAGGCATATGAGACAACTGATAAAAAAAATCAACCCGCTTCATCTGGAAAAAAACCAATCAATAAACCCTATAAGAGAGACAATAAATCAAACAACACAGGGTTAAGAATAGAAAGAGAAGACTCGATTAAAGATGTCTATTTCACTAAAAAACTTAAATAGTGATTAGCGTTTGACAAGCTATAAATCAATAAGGATAAAAACACACACCCGTTTCATAAAAAATACGCCCCTTTTGAATGCTCATTTCGGATTTTAAACCGTGTTGAGACAATCAAAAGGGGCTTAATTTTAAATAGGTTCTGGCACTTGATACTTGACATTGCCAAAAATATGATTAAAATGAGTAATGGAGGTAATAATATGGCAAAAACAAATGTATTCAAAACAGAATCACAAAAACTACTACACTTAGTAACACACTCAATTTATACACAAAAAGAAATATTCTTAAGAGAATTGATTTCTAATGCGAGCGACGCGATTGACAAAAGACACTTCTTGTCACTCACAAATGAATTGGTCACTCAAGATGACTATAAAATAGAAATTGTCCTTGATAAAGAAGCTAAAACACTGACCATTAAAGACAATGGGATTGGTTTTACAGAAGAAGAATTGATTGAAAACTTAGGCACAATCGCACAAAGTGGGTCTAAACAATTTATTGAACAACTTGATAAAAACGATACCAATATCATTGGACAATTTGGGGTTGGGTTTTACAGTGCGTTCATCGTGGCTAATCACGTGACTGTGCTAACAAAGTCCCCTTTCTCAAAAGTAGGTTATCGTTGGACAAGTGATGGTATCTCCACTTATGAAATCGATACGGTTGAAAAAGAAGACACAGGAACTGAAATCATTTTACATTTAAGAAACAACATTCAAGATGAGGAACAACAAGAAACGTTTGATCAGTTTTTAGATGACCATGAAATTAAGTCATTGGTTAAGAAGTATAGTGATTATGTACGATACCCTATCTATTTAAAGGGTGAAGAAAAACCACTAAACCAAATGACCCCTTTATGGAAGAGATCTAAACAAGACATTAAAGAAGAAGATTTAAACCAATTTTACAAACACCAGTTCAATGATTTTGAGGATCCTTTACATGTGATACACATGAACATTGAAGGGATGTTGACCTATCAAGCGCTATTGTTTATTCCCAAGAAACCAGCTTACAATTTTTATTCTGAGACTTATGAAAAAGGGCTTCAACTCTATTCAAAAGGTGTTTTCATACAGGATAAAAATAAAGATTTAATTCCAGATCATTTTAAGTTTGTAAAAGGCGTTGTCGATAGCGCTGACTTGTCTTTAAACATCTCAAGAGAACTGTTACAACATGACAGACAACTCAAAAAAATTGCTAACAATATTGAAAAGAAAATTAAAAGTGAACTCGAAAAACTACTTGAGAATCAAAGAGACTTATACGTCACATTCTATGAACAGTATAAAAACACTTTAAAATACGGCATTTATCAAAACTTTGGCTTGAACAAAGAGTTACTACAAGACTTGATCATGTTTAAAACCAACCAGAGTGATGACTATATTACGCTCAAAGAGTACCTCGATCGTAAGAAAGAAGACCAAAAGGAAATCTATTACGCCACAGGAAAATCTAAATCTCACATAGAGCATCTGCCACAAATGGATATGTTTAAAGAGTTAGGGTATGAAGTGTTGCTTTTTACAGATGAGATAGATGAATTTATGATTCAAATCATGGCGAACTATCAAGAAGTTCCATTTAAGTCGATTCAAACGGCTGAATTAAATGTCTCTGACGAATCTAAGAAAAAAGACATTGAAGCTAAGACAAAAACAAATAAAGACTTATTAGCTGACTTAAAAGAAAGCCTAAAAGATAAAGTCAAAGATGTTAAATTGTCTATGCGTTTGAAAGAAGCCCCAGTATGTATCGTGTCAGGGGAAGGTCTATCTTTAGAAATGGAAAACATTTTAAAACAAATGCCTAACAATGAAAACGTCAAAGCAGAACGTATTTTAGAAATTAATCCAGATCATGCGATTTTTAAAACGATTGAACAGGTATATAAAGAAACACCAGACAAATTAGCTTTATACGCCAATGTTTTATACACACAAGCTTTGATCATTGAAGGCTTGCCAATTGATGACCCACAAGGTTATTTAAAAGCATTAGAGGCATTGATCATTAAGTAGTTGATAGAAGGCACACGTTGCCTTCTTTTTTTCTGTAAGGTTTTCTCATTAAAGCGTTTATTTGATATAATTAAAATGATAAAGGGTGTGTTAGCTTGAGAATTGTGATGTTTATTAAACTGTTTAAAGAGATATTTAATAAGAAACGTCTACCAAATATCGACTATATTCAGAAACAAGGCTTGCTTGCGGTGAAAATCGCACAAACATTCGCATTAAGGATTGATTTTTTAAGCGAAGAAACATGCACACATTTGGCAAAGCTTTATGCCCATACAACGCCTATTCCTAATGAAGATTTTAAAGCGCTTTTAAACAAGTATGGCGAAACGGATTTTTTAAGTCATTTTAAGTTTATTGAAGATGAACCAATTGGCAGTGCTTCTATCGGACAGGTCCATCGAGCTACCTTAAACAATGGCGAAGAGGTGGTCATTAAAATTCTTAAAAAAACGTTTAAAAAACAGTTTGTCAAAGATGTCAACGCATTAAGAAGATGGCTTAAATTTGTGTTGTTTTTTTATCCAAAACTTAAGAGGGTAGCAGATCCTATGGGTATACTTGAACACATAGAATCCTATACATTGGCTGAACTTGATTTGAGAAATGAAGTAAGCCATGGCAATGTCTTGAAAGAAATATATGAAAATCATTATAAACAGTTCGATTTATCACGGTTAAAATTTCCAAAGGTATACGAAGCCCTTTCTAACGAACACATCTTGGTTTCAGAGTATATCAGCGGAAGTACTGTTGATGACTTATTAGAAACAAAAACAATGTCTTTTGAAGACATATTAGAACTATTTCACATTCACGGGTTTTACATTTTCATTATAGGTACTTTCCATGGGGATTTACACCCAGGGAATGTGATCAAGCATGGTCAAGATTTTTACTTTATCGACACGGGTGCAATTTCTACGGTAGGCAAGAAAATCCAAATGGGGCTTTTTGAGTTTATGGAACACTTAGCTTACTACGATTTTGATGGCTGTGCAAAAGCGCTTAATCGGATGGCAATGAAAGAAATAAGTGGTAAAGCTTATGAAAAGTTCCATAGCGCGCTATTAAAACTTTATATAGGGTTTGAAAATAGCACGGTTAGTGAGATATCTTTAACCAAAAAGATGATGGAAACCATCAAACTGGGGGTCAATTCGGGCATGGTATTTGAAAAAGGCATGTTTCCCATCATTAAAAGCATGATGTATTTAGATGGTATGGTTTTAAAAGGTGCCCCAAATACGGTATTAATGGTCGAGATGAGACGGTTTTTAGATGAATTTCATCAAGCGAGAGAAGGCGTGAATTTATGAAAAAAATAGCAATCATAGGTGCAGGTCCAGGCGGGCTTGCTGCTGGCATGGTGTTAAGCAAAAAAGGTTATCAAATCGATATCTATGAGAAAGACTTCAAAGTGGGAGGTCGGTCTCAAAGACTGAGTATAAATGAATATCATTTCGATTTAGGGCCTACATTCTTAATGTATATAGACATTTTAAAAGAAGTCTTTAATGAAGCGGGGTATGAATTAGAAAAAGAACTTGAACTCATCCGATTAGACTCTTTATATACCCTTATGTTTAAAGATGTTACGTTTGATTTAAGTAAAAACCCCATGGATAACAAAAAGATGTATGATCGGTATCAAATGGGTATGGGAGATAGCTATTTAAAGTGGTTGAAAGCTCAAGAAAACAAGTTAGCTTCCATTGAATCTATTTTGAAAAAGCCATTTCCTAATCTCTTTCATTTTTTAAGAAAAGATGTGATAAAAGCACTGCCTTATCTACATCCTTTTCAATCTGTATACAAACATTTAAGCACTTTTAATAAAGATGACAATTTCATCCATTCATTGTCATTTCAAGCAAAGTATTTAGGCATGGCTTCTTACCAAGCACCTTCCATTTTTACCATTTTACCGTACTTAGAACATGCATTAGGGCTTTATCATGTTAAAGGTGGGTTAAATCAAATCAATGAAACCATGGCGAAGTTGATTATAAAAAATGGTGGTGCGATTCATCTAAATCATACAGTGAATCAAATCCTTATAGAAGATAAAAGGGTTAATGGCATCATAGTGAATGATGAAATCAAACACTATGATCATGTGATATTGAATGCGGATTTTGCCTATTCGATGAATCATCTAGTTGATGAAAAAGCATTGAATAAGTATAAACCAATCAAGCTAAATCAGAAAAAATTTAGTGTTTCAACGTTCATGGTTTATTTAGGACTCGATAAAACCTATGATTTAAAGCACCATGAAATCATTTTTTCTAAAGACTACGAACACTATTTAAAGGGATTGATGAAAGGTGAGTTTGATGAAGATTTTAGTGTCTATGTGCACAATCCATCTTTGATTGATGATTCCTATGCGCCTAAAGGCCATTCGAGTCTATACATCCTGATACCCGTTCCTAACCTTAAACAAGATAAAGATTGGGAGACTTATGGCGCTATATTAAAAGAACAAGCCATTTCTTTAATAGAAGCCAAACATGGTATCAATCTTAAAGACCATATTGTGGTCTCTAAGATGATTACGCCTATAGATTGGGCAAACAATTATCACGTTCAGTTTGGAGCGGTGTTTAACCTTGCACATAATTTGGGTCAAATGCTTTGTTTTAGACCACAAAATAAATTCAACGAAATAAAAGGACTCTTTTTAGTGGGTGGTGGGACTCACCCAGGTAGTGGTCTACCAACCATATATCAGTCTGCTTTAATCTTGAAACACTACCTCTAAAGTTTTGTAATCGTTTCAAATAAAAGATATCTATCATTATTATTTAGCCATTAAATTTGTTACAATATAAAAAGAGGTGGTCTTATGAAAGTTGGCTTCATTTTTAATCCAGAAAGTGGAAAAGGTAAAATCAACCGATTGCATCCGATGATTGTGAAATCTTTCACAGATCAGGGACATGAAGTTGAGATTCTAAAAACAACTAAACAAAACGATGCGAAACTTTATGCTGCCTCTAGTGGTTATGATTTATTATTAGTAGCGGGTGGGGATGGTACCCTTAACGAAGTCGTTAATGGCATCATGACGTTAGAAAAAAAACCAAAAATTGGGTATATCCCGACAGGGACTGTCAATGACGTTGCACACCTTTTAGGCATTCCGAGAAATGTCAAAAAAGCGATTAAACTTGTTTTAGAAAATGGAGAGTGTCGTAAAATGGACCTTTCTAAACTAAACAACACTTATTTCACATATGCGGCAGCTACGGGGAAGTTTGCCAAAGCGAGCTATGACATCA
Organism: Acholeplasma sp.; assembly: GCA_034006765.1. Lineage (GTDB taxonomy): Bacteria > Bacillota_I > Bacilli_A > Acholeplasmatales > UBA5453 > Paracholeplasma. Next base: position 31,907 of record JAVESF010000012.1, read on the forward strand.
AAAGAAGCGATAAAAAAAGGTTTGGATCATTAGCTTACGTAGTTAGAGGCATCACAGATATGTTTTATGACTATAAAATGCCACTTAAGATTTCATATGAGGGTGGTGTAATCGAAAAAACGTTCACCTTATTGCTGTTTTTGAATGGGCCAAGAGTGGGCGGGGTCAATCTCTTTTTGATTCGAAAGTCCAAACTAAATGATGGCATCATCGAAGCGAGAATTTTTGAAAGAAGAAGATATTTAACCCTATTCAAAATATTATCATTCTTCGCAATCGGAGGCTTAGTGACTCGTGGAGGACATATGCTTAAATCATCGTTTTATGAGATAGAAGCTAACGATTCAGTTGAGTGGAATACGGATGGCGAGCAAACTGAACGTGGGACTGCAAGAATTGATGTTGTGAAGGAAGCCATTGAGATTTATGTTTCAAAAAAGGCCTCCAAACACCTATTTAAATAACTTTGATAAACTGTTCTTAAGTGAACAGTTTTTTTCTTTAAAAATATTTGTAAAATGACATACAAAATGATTGCATGTTATAACAGTTACTGCTATAATAGAAAACATCCGACCGACCGTTCGGTCGTGTTTGAAATTATGGAGGGTTTATATGAGTGGTTATAGCGTTAAAAAGCCTATTACAGTGATAATGGGGGTATTAATAATTATTGTTTTGGGGGTCTTTTCACTGACAAGATTACCTTTAACTTTGTTTCCTGACATTGAATTACCTTATTTGGTAACGATTACGGAATATCAAGGGGCTTCACCTGAGCAGGTTGAACAAGAAGTGTCAACCAAAATTGAAGCAACGGTTGGAACCATTGGTAACTTCAGTGAAGTGAGCTCTATGTCTAACGAACACTTTGGTATTTCAATTGTGACGTTTTCTGAAGGGTCCAACATGGATTCGATTGTGGTGGAGTTAAGAGAACTTTTAAACAACATCACGTTTAATGAGGGTGTTGGGAATACAAGAATCTTACGTATTAGTCCAGATATGTTACCGGTTGTTACTGTAACATTGTTTAGGGACTATGAAGAAGTGCTTTCAGACGATGAACAATTAATTCAAAATACAGAGTGGATTAATCGTCAAGTATTATTAGAACTACAAAGCATCCCTGGGGTTGCTGATGTTAGTTTGTCTGGTGCTGCAGATGTTGTTTTAAACATCAACCTAGACCCAGTTAAACTTGCACCTTATGGTCTTACCAATCAAGAAGTTTTAACGATTATTGAAGCACAAAATGTTGGAGGTCTTGTTGGTATTGCCTTAGACAACGGACAACTTAGAATGCTTTATCTTGGCGATAAAATCCAAACGATAGAAGAAATTTCTACACTCCCTATCTATTTTGATGGCGGAAACGTGATTGAGTTAAATGAGTTGGTTTTGGATAATGGGATTCAATATGTTAACGCCAATACGGACACCTATTCAAAGATCAATGGTGAACAAGGTATTCAAGTATCGTTCACCAAACAATCTAACTATGGCATCACCGAAGTGGCAAATAACGTCATCGATAAACTCGATGAAGTGATTGAAAATGAAGGTGAATCTGCCCATTATGAAGTATTACTTAACCAAGGTGATTACATTAACCAGTCGATTGGTTCGGTGCTTCAAAACCTTATTATTGGTGGGATACTCGCAATCATTATTCTATTCATATTCTTAAAAGATATTAAGCCAACCATTATTGTAGGCCTTGCAATTCCAATTTCAGTGGTGGCAGCATTCATGTTGATGTATTTCACAAATGTCAGCTTAAACTTGGTTTCCATGGGTGGTTTAGCGCTAGGCATTGGGATGTTAGTAGATAATGCCGTAGTTGTGATTGAAAACATATACCGAATGATATCAGAAGGCAAATCTCGCAAAGAAGCATCTGTTGAAGGTGCTAAGCAAGTTGCTGGTGCAATCACTGCTTCAACCATCACAACAGTCGCTGTTTTCTTACCAATTGTGTTCATCGAAGGCATGATTGCTGACGTGTTCTTAAGTATGGCTTATACCATCGCATTCTCATTAGGTGCATCCTTATTCATCGCTTTAACCTTAGTACCGATGATGGCTTCAAGAATGCTTGAAGATAAGAAAGTACATAAAGAGGGCAAGTTCTTAACAAAGATTAAGCAGGCTTATGAAGCATCAGTGCTTTTCACAATTAAACATAAGGTTAAGAGTTTAATCACAGTATTATTTTTGTTGATTCTCTCGACATTCCTAGTGGTTAGAAAAGGGTTTATTCTGTTGCCGCAGTCAGATGAAGGTGTTATAAGTGTCGAAGTCATCACCCCTTCACAAACATCATTCCAAGATAAGAGCCTGTATGCAGACAGCTTAACAGAAGTGTTAATGGCGTTAGAAGATGTTGAAACAGTATCCGGGACAATCGGGGGTTCAAGTAACCCGTTCTCATTTATGTCAGGATCTAATCAAACGGCGATTAACCTATCTGTTACGTTAAAAGAAAACCGTTTGGAATCTACTAAATACTATGAAACAAAAATCACAAACATTCTTAAAGAAAATGCATTCTCAAGTTTAGATTACGATGCACTTGAAGTTTCAGTAGCCTCACAAAACTCCACTGGCGCACTTGGTGGTGCATCAGGGATTAATATCAAAGTTTCTGGCTATGATTTAGACACTTTAGAAAACATCGCGAATGACATCACGAACATCTTAGCTGAAACCGACGGTGTTAGACGCGCAGACAATGGTATTAGTCAAGGTGCAGATAGAATCAGTGTGGTAGTCAATAAAGACAACGCAATGAAACTTGGCATGACAACCAGTGATGTTAATGAGAACATGACCGTATTTTCAAATAGCTTACCAGCATTATTAGGTAGCCTTCAAACAGAATCTATCTCGATTCAGATAGAAGGCGTCACTTACGATATAGAAGTACCAGTGACCTTTGATCCAACAGACATGTACGCGTTATTCTTAATGGATTATGCTCAATTCTTAAGTGGTATAAAACTATTTGATAGGAATACTTTATCGATGATCAATGCCTATACTCAATCAGGAAAAGGCATTTACTTGTTAGACAAGTCTCCAATGCTTGAACAGGGATTGCCCAAATTTATCGTCAATCCGTATTTAAGAGTGATTGACCAACAAATCGTATTCGTAGAAGATATTATGAGTACTGAGGTGTCTTTAGCTTCATTAGCCGTTTCACCGTTATTTACTAACAGCGAAACCTCTGTTGTCTCTATTGAAAAAGCAACTGGGTTCTCTACCATCAGTACGGATGGAACAAACCGTTATTTAACAGTAACAGCTCAAGTTGATAAAGATAGAAATGTCACACTCGTATCTCAAGAAGCAACCAATCGTGTAAATGATTATTTAGCATCCACTGAGTTCACAAAGTATGGCAATGGCTATTATGTTACGTTTGAAGGTGAATCAGAAGAGATATTGCAAGCTGTATCAGACTTAGCGATTGCAGCGTTGGTAGCAATTCTTTTGGTTTACATGGTGATGGCCATTCAATTTCAATCCTTACTTTATCCGTTTATTATTTTGGGCACAATTCCACTTGCCTTCACAGGTGGTATGTTCGCATTACTCATCACAAACTCTAATTTAAGCTTGGTATCGATTATGGGGTTAATTGTATTAGTTGGGATTGTTGTTAATAACGGGATTGTCTTAATTGATTATATTAACAAACTCCGTGAATCAGGTAAAGGTATTATCGAATCGATTGTTGAAGCTGGTAAAACCAGAATCAGACCAATTTTTATGACATCACTAACAACCATACTAGGGCTTGCGGCGATGGCGATTGGTTTCGGTGAAGGCTCAGAACTGTTGCAGCCAATGGCAATCACTGCCATCGGAGGATTGATTTACTCAACGATACTTACACTTGTAATAGTCCCAGCCATCTACGCAATCTTTAACCGTAAGAAAATCAAAAAAGAGGCGATGAAAGATGTCAGTAACGAAAGATAAACTAATTGCTGTTGTGATTGAACATATTAAAGCAGGGAGTAACTTGAATGAGATTTCCTTATCGAAAATAGCCAACGAAGCTGAAATTGGTAAGAGTACAGTCTATGAGCACTTCTCATCCAAAGAAGACATGATCTCAAGTACATATGCTTACCTTTTGAAACAATATCGTTTTATATTACTAGAAGAAGTACCAAGAGAAAGCTTTGAACTTGCATTCAAGACTCAAATTAAAAGAATCCTCTATGTAATGAGAGAAGCAAAACACTTGATGGATGCTATCATGAAAAACACATCCGAGATTGTCCCGCATCTAATGCCTGAACATCAATGTTTAATGGAAGAAATTCAAGCGCAAATGACAACAAGATTTGAGTCGATATTCGCAATGTATCAACTTGAAAACACGCTTAAAGAATCAGACTTCAATCCGTATTCAAAACACATCATTCAAGCTTTGATTTCAGGACTAATGGTTCAATATGTTCAAGAAACACTTGTGATAGATGAAGAACCACTTTGTGATCTTCTGTTAGAACAAGTCGTTAAAGCAATAACCAAATAAGCATACATAAAACAAGCATAAGAAGTTATGTCATTGATCAGAAATAGGCCGTTTAAAAGTACGCCAATATCGCTGAATGAAGTGGCATGACTTCTTTTTTTATCGTTTAAACTGTAAGAACCCTCTGAAAAAAAAGAAAGCACATAATATAACAATTTTGAACTGCAAAGTAAATAAAAAAAATGGAAAACAGAAAAAAAGGGCTGTACAAATACCGTTACTTAAATCAAACGTCTTCAATAATCAATGATTTAATGAAACAAACTAAATCGCTTAATAAAGCGAAATTACACTGATACTAAAAACAAATATTTAAAAATAAACAGGCAGAAATGTGTGAATTATGATAGAAAGTATGAGTGCAATTTAAGGAAATGATTCTGAATAAAGAAAAAAACAAAAATTAACATTTAAAGACCTAAAAATGTAGTTATTAAAAAATCCATAATAATACATATTTATTGAAAAAACAAAAAGGCTTTCATTAAGCGTGAAGTCACTAACGTTTTTAAATCATAAATAAATATATTTTCTGATGATAAAAGATAAATTTTAAAATTATTTTGTGTTTTTGTTGTGCGATTATCTGCTATAAAATAAGCTCTAAAAATAGTAGATTTTTTTGTTATATTTTTAAAATGCATTTAAAAATTTGTAGGTTTTTTTTATTTGTAAAATGAATGAAAATGTCACTTTTCGTATTTTTAACTCTTCAGTTGAATAATATTCAATATTTCCTATAAATTTATAATATTAGCTATTTTTGACATTGTTTATCTCTTTTTTGGCTATCCTGAAGCAATTAATTTCTACAATGATCTAATTGTGTTTGGCAGTAAATCCCTTTAGGACAACATTATTCGATATATTTCATGTTTTTTTGTAAATTTTTGTTTTTTCAAATAATGTCGTGATAAAGCGGTTTATCATGTTTTTGTACAACTTTTTGACTCTCTTTAATTCTTTTTGAGAATCATTTCTCCACCTTAATTGTATAATTAAGTTGAAAACAGAGTTGTTTTTGATAGGAGAATGTTGATGTTAAAGGGTTTAAAGTCTAAACTCAATTTAATATTAGGTGCTACACTTGTAGTGGCAGTTGGTTTTATTCTTTTAAATGGTTTCAATGAGGAACAATCCTCGGATGAGATCTTTAGACGTGAAGCTGCATACGCCACTGAATTCTTGACAGAAGAAGGTACTAGCACAAATCCTTACGTAGTGGGTAGTAAGTCCGATATGGATTTGTTATCCTCTTTAGTCTTGCAAGGCAATACTTTTGAAGGGAAGTACATCACCGTTGATGCTAGTCTATCCGAAATTTACTTAGGAGCATTTACACCTATAGGAAGTCCATCAAAACCCTTTAAAGGGAACTTTGATGGTTATGGTGTGAACTTTGAATTAGCGATTGACAACCCAACATTGAGTTATCAAGGTTTGTTTGGGTATACTCAAACAGGGATCATTGAGAACTTATCGGTATCAGGATCTGTAAGAGGATTAAGTTATGTCGGTGGTGTTTCTGCACAACAAGTGACAGGAACCATAAGAAACGTATACAATACTGCGAAAGTAGAAGCTACAGGTAGTTATGCCGGTGGTATAACAGGGATGTTAACCCAAGGCACCTTGACACAAGCTTATAACAGAGGCGAAATCATCGCTGTCAGTTATGCTGGTGGCGTAGTAGGATATAGTTACAGATACAGCAGAATAGGATCTTCTTCATACACGCCAAATAGTATTACAAACGTGTATAGTTCAGGTACTGCAACAGCGAATACATCCCCTGATGGTGTGATTGGCTATGACAATCCTGGAAGTTACAGTGGCGCTGTATTAAACACAAGATCTAATTTGTATTATGACATTACAGTGATCGCAAACTACGATCAAGTAAAAGCACTTAAACCATCAACAGACCCTTCAACACAAGGGTTGAATAGTGGTGTAATGTTTAAAGATATGGCAAGTAAGTTGCCTACAGGCTTTACATTTAAAGCAGACGCTGATGGCTATGCTTATTATCCTCAGCTGGCGTTATTCAGCGATCATGTGACATTAGGTATTAAGAATAACTCTTTGTCAAGTGTTCAAGTTGAAGTCGGAGACGGATTAGGAACAGAAGATTTTCCATTTTTAATTAGAAACGAACAAGATATTGAAGATTTAAAAGTTATGATTAACAAAGGTAACACGTTTAAAGGGTTCCATTTCAAAGTTGAAGATGGTGTAACAGAGTTTATATTAGGAAACTTCTCACCAATTGGTTCAACGACAAAACCATTTTATGGGTCATTCGATGGTAATGATGCAGAATTCATATTAAACATAAATAATACAGCCGCAAGCTATCAAGCTATGTTCGGTTATTTTGGATTTGGAACGATCAAGAATTTATCAGTAAGTGGAACAGTCAATGGGCTAGACTACACAGCAGGTGTGGTTGGACAAATGATATCTGGTAAAATCGAAAACGTTTATAACGAAGCAGAGATTAACGGAAGAAGTTATGTGGCAGGTATTGTGGGCAGACAAGATGGAGGGACCATCAATAATGTATACAACAATGGAGACATCACAGCCACTGGAACTTATGCAGGTGGGGTCGTATCGTTTTTATATAGTGGGACTTTATCCAATGCGTATAATAGAGCAGAAATACTCGCAAATAGTACTGCAGGTGGCGTAGTAGGATATAGTTACAGATATAGCAGAATAGGATCTTCTTCATACACACCAAACAGCATCACAAACATCTACAGTTCAGGGTTAGTATCAGCTAACGTGACAGTGGGTGGTGTGATTGGGATAGACAACACATCAAGTTATAGTGGGGCAGTCGCTAATGCGCGCTCGCGCATTTACTATGACACATCCGTGTTAGTGACTTATGATCAACCAAGAGCACTTAAACCTGAAGTAACAGGTAATGCATATGGAAAGACAACCAGTGATTTGGTTTATGGCAGTGTGGATACATTAGGATTCCCAGTAAATGTATGGCATTACGAACCAAAGAGTGGTACGACAGCTTATTACCCACAACTATTGAGTTTCTCGAACAGTAGTGTGACAAGAATTTCTTTAGATTCTTACGCATCAACAGCCTATGAAGTAGGCGATGGATTAGGAACCAAAGAATTTCCATTCTTAATTAGAAACAAGTTTGACATGGATGAACTGTCAAGAAAAGTGTTATTAGGGAATACCTATTATAGTTTTCACTTTAAAGTGGATGAAGGCATTAGTCAAATTGATTTAGCTAATTTCACACCAATCGGAAGCCCATCAAAACCATTCCAAGGCAACTTTGATGGTAATGGCGTAGATTTCGTGTTAGCGATTGACAACCCAACATTGAGTTATCAAGGTTTGTTTGGGTATACTCAAACAGGGATCATTGAGAACTTATCGGTATCAGGATCTGTAAGAGGGTTAAGTTATGTTGGTGGTGTTTCTGCACAACAAGTGACAGGAACCATAAGAAACGTATACAATACTGCGAAAGTAGAAGCTACAGGTAGTTATGCCGGTGGTATAACAGGGATGTTAACCCAAGGCACCTTGACACAAGCTTATAACAGAGGCGAAATCATCGCTGTCAGTTATGCTGGTGGCGTAGTAGGATATAGTTACAGATACAGCAGAATAGGATCTTCTTCATACACGCCAAATAGTATTACAAACGTGTATAGTTCAGGTACTGCAACAGCGAATACATCCCCTGATGGTGTGATTGGCTATGACAATCCTGGAAGTTACAGTGGCGCTGTATTAAACACAAGATCTAATTTGTATTATGACATTACAGTGATCGCAAACTACGATCAAGTAAAAGCACTTAAACCATCAACAGACCCTTCAACACAAGGGTTGAATAGTGGTGTAATGTTTAAAGATATGGCAAGTAAGTTGCCTACAGGCTTTACATTTAAAGCAGACGCTGATGGCTATGCTTATTATCCTCAGCTGGCGTTATTCAGCGATCATGTGACATTAGGTATTAAGAATAACTCTTTGTCAAGTGTTCAAGTTGAAGTCGGAGACGGATTAGGAACAGAAGATTTTCCATTTTTAATTAGAAACGAACAAGATATTGAAGATTTAAAAGTTATGATTAACAAAGGTAACACGTTTAAAGGGTTCCATTTCAAAGTTGAAGATGGTGTAACAGAGTTTATATTAGGAAACTTCTCACCAATTGGTTCAACGACAAAACCATTTTATGGGTCATTCGATGGTAATGATGCAGAATTCATATTAAACATAAATAATACAGCCGCAAGCTATCAAGCTATGTTCGGTTATTTTGGATTTGGAACGATCAAGAATTTATCAGTAAGTGGAACAGTCAATGGGCTAGACTACACAGCAGGTGTGGTTGGACAAATGATATCTGGTAAAATCGAAAACGTTTATAACGAAGCAGAGATTAACGGAAGAAGTTATGTGGCAGGTATTGTGGGCAGACAAGATGGAGGGACCATCAATAATGTATACAACAATGGAGACATCACAGCCACTGGAACTTATGCAGGTGGGGTCGTATCGTTTTTATATAGTGGGACTTTATCCAATGCGTATAATAGAGCAGAAATACTCGCAAATAGTACTGCAGGTGGCGTAGTAGGATATAGTTACAGATATAGCAGAATAGGATCTTCTTCATACACACCAAACAGCATCACAAACATCTACAGTTCAGGGTTAGTATCAGCTAACGTGACAGTGGGTGGTGTGATTGGGATAGACAACACATCAAGTTATAGTGGGGCAGTCGC
>JAVESF010000011.1:0-47896 GCA_034006765.1 Acholeplasma sp.
CATTGGTCACGTTAGATTCAAACAAACAATTCACCTATACGTTAAAACAAGGGATAAACCAAATCACGATTCAATCAGAAAGTGAATACGGAACAAAGGGTGCAATTTATACGTATCAATACGAACAGTTAGTGCCTTCTAGCAATGCAGTTTTAAAGAGTTTGATTGGTAATGTAGATGGTGTTAATAGACTATCAGGATTAACGATTGAAAACTTAATGACCATTCGTCTAGACAGAAGTTTTGCAGGTAAACTGATTGGTTTGGTTGCAGAAGCTGACGAAAACGGTGTTATTGTTTCAGGTAACGGGACAAAACCATTACAACTTGGGAAAAACGAGTTTAGATTTGTGGTTCGATCTGAAGATGGAACCCAAGAAGTCGATTATATTTTGACCATTTATGTAGCCAACGATGACACAAACGTTAGCGGCATCAAAGTTAACAATCAATTGATTGATGGGTTTGATAAGAGTATTTTGGATTATCAAATTCTAACACCTTATAAATGGGATACGACCTTAATCATCCTTGCGGTTACGATGGAAAGCCCTGAACACTATGCATTAATCTCAGGTGTAGGCACCATGAACTTAATGCCTGGTACTCAGACGTTTGACATCGTGATTAGATCAGAGTATCGTACACTCATTAATGATGTATCACAAGATGTGGTATATTCCATCGAAGTAACACGCAACGAAGCCTATAGCGATACAAATTTACAAAATTTACTCGTCTTAGATAACAATAGCGTGGAACTTCCATTTGACAGCGTAATTACTTATAAACCAGGCACCTATAATTACACCATTACACTGCCTAAAACAGCATCCGTTACTTCCGTACTTATCGACCCGATTTTAAAAGATGACACCAAACAAGTGTTATCAGGCGATTATGGTGTAAGAAGTTTAACGACTGCGCCTGATGGCACAATTAAACAATCTTATACCTTCGTAGTTACAGCAGAAGATGGTACATTTAGAGAATATAACGTGACGATTCTTCAAGGAACTACTTTAAGTAGCGATTCAAGCATCAAGACGGTTTCGTTAAGAGATTTCTTCGCGAATGAATATTTGATTGATTCAGAAGCGTTTGATGTTAATAAACTTCAATATATCGTAACTGTACCATTCAGTGTAACAAACTTGAATCTTACTGTAACGCCAAATGATACAAAGGCTGTTGTTTCAGGTAATGGAGAATACTCCATTGGCAATAACCCACTGACCATCGTGTTCTACGTTACAGCAGAAGATAAGACAGAAGGCACACGCTATGAAATCATCGTTACTAGAAATCAACCTTCTAGCGATGCATCCTTAAAAGAATTAACGATTACGACGCTAGATTCAGAGGTTTTAGTGGGAGATGCTTCACTAAATCCACTAAATTTGGTCTTTGATCCAGCGACGCTTGTCTACCGCTTAACCCTTGATAGAAGTCATGAATTCATTCATATTAATGCAGTTGAAAATCATCCTAATGCAATCGTATCAGGCGATATTTCAACCCAATTTCTTGTGGGTGGGGAAGTAACCCTATTAAGAATTACAGTTAAGGCAGAAGACAATAAAACACAAAAAACATACTTCGTGTATGTAGATGTTAAAAACAGAGACATCGAAATCACGGACTTATCTGTGACTGGGTATGATTTTGTTTATGACCAACAAACCGATTATTATGATCTAGGTATCGTGGCCATAGGCACACAAACCATTGATATTTTCGCAACCATTTCTGATAGTTTTGGGACACTTACAGGTACTGGAAGAGTATTCTTAGTAGACGGAGAGAACTTGTTTGTTGTTTCAGCTACTTCAGAAGATAAATCTAAGACAGTAAGTTACACCATTAGAGTTGAAAGACCAATCGGTGGCGGAACAGGCCCAATCAGTACAGACAATACCCTTTATGATTTGATCATTGAAGGGACACAAAACAGTTATCCATTAAACTTCAACGAATCTACATTAACTTATGATGTACAACTTGATTATATGGATGGACAGTTTAACTTAAATGCAGTTAAAAACCCAAGAGCATCTGTCACAGGTGCAGGGTTCCACTCATTACAACCAGGCCAAACCAAGGCCATTAATGTGACAGTAACAGCAGAAGATGGTACAGTTGGAACCACTTATACGGTTAATGTAACCAGATCATTAGGAGACTCCGATAATCAGTTAAGTGAATTCTACATCATTGAAAATGGTGTAAAACGATTATTAGATGAAACCAAAGCATTCCAGGAAGTTGTGATTGCATCCAACACAACTGAGATTGAAATTGGTGCAGTTGGACCTTCAACCGCTCAAATTTCAGGCCTTGGGGTAGTAGCTATTGATACAGAAGATACTTACATCACAGTGATTGTCACATCAGAAAATGGCATTCCGAAAGCCTTCAATATTAAAGTCATGAAAGTAAGCAGCGATGCAACCTTAAAAGACTTAACTGTGCTTGACAACAACACTCAAATGCCAATTACTTACAATCCAGTATTCGATCCAAATACACTGAACTATAACATTGATTTAACAGCGTTCCCTCAAATTCTTGAAATAGAATTACAAGCAACGCCAAATAGCATTGTTAAAGACATTACAGGATTAGGCATTCACACACTTAAATCTGGCATCGGCATGACAACAGACCGTTATAACATCACAGTCACCGCTCAAGACGGCACTACGATTAGAACTTATACAGTTACGGTTACTCGTAATATTGATCCAGAAGATAGCATTACCATTGATGATTTATCCTTATATGGAGATACCATTTTATACTTAGGCAACGACAAATACCCACAAGCCCCAATGCAATTTACGTTATCACAAAAGGAATACATGATCAATGTGCCTTATCAAACACAAAAAGCATTGTTGTATGTCGGTAATCTAAACGGTGCAAGCATTTATGGTGCTGGGGAATACCCACTAGGAACAAAAGAAACCGTCATCGTATTTTACTTAGTTTCAAAGAGCGGTTTGGTTCAAAGCGATGCTTACACAATTAGAGTAGTAAAAGCTGACCCAAGCACAGACAACGCATTAAAATCACTCACAATGAATGGGTCTGCCCTACCAGGATTTGATCCAGAAAAAACAAGCTATACCTTCAATGTTGATTCAGCACTTGTTTCACAAGTAAGCATTGGGGCAACTAAGAATGACCCATATGCCATTTTATCAGGCGATTTAGGTAATGTACCGATTGTGCCTGGTAAGAATACAATCAATGTGACAGTGATTGCTGAAGATGGCACACCAAGAGTTTACTCAATCACCATTAACAGTTTAAGCAATGACGCAAGCATTTATTCATTAGGCGTAGAAAATCATTCTATAACACCTACTTTTGATCCAACTAAGACCGTTTATCGATTGACCGTTTCTTTTGATGTTACAATGGTTAACATTTATGCAACCGGACATGAAAAAGCTGTGATTTTAGGTACAGGCGTTAAAAACTTACAAGTAGGCGTGAATTTATTCACAGTTTATGCACGTTCAGAAGGCAACACAGAAGGTACTAGATATCAAATCGAAATTACCAGAACTGAACCAAGCAGTGACACAACCTTACAGTCTTTAGTCGTAAAAGATAAGAATGGTAATGCCTTACCATTCACGGGTTCATTCAGTCCAGACACTAGAGATTACATCATTAATTTACCAGAAGATTCCAACCTAAGCTCAGTCTTAATTGAAGCAGAAACCATGCACGATAAATCCAATGTTTATGGCATTGGTAATGTGCTTTTAGGTGGGTTCATTGATGGCAAATATCATACCATTGTTAAAGTTTCTGTTATGGCAGAAGATGGCACAATTGGCGAATACTCAATTAGTTTCTACCGCGGGGTTACGTTAAGTGATCTTGCAGAAATCGAATCGCTTAACCTACTTGGAAGTGACTCAGTGAGCTATTTAGGTACTTATGAAAATTCATTAATTGCCTTTGATGGTGAGACCTTAAGTTATACCATCACAGTGCCTTATTACGTAATGAACATGAACTTACAAGTTACTGCAGTAGGTACCGTTTATGGTGCTGGTGTTAAGCTATTTGGAACCAACAGCGAAATCACTTATAATCTATATGTGGTCTCACAAAATGGTTCTAATCAAACAGCTACTTACACCATTCGTGTGATTAAAGAACAAGCAGAAGTGGATAATTTCCTTAATAGCCTAACCATTGATGGTGTCTTGGTTAAAGGATTTGACCCAGAACAAAATGCTTATATGATCACGATGCCAACGCAATCTAGTAAAGAAAGCATCACCATTGGCGCAACCACGGATTCAAATGCAGTCATTCAAGGATTAGGCAATAAGCCACTACTTCCTGGTGAGAATGTGTTCCCTGTATCTGTTGTTGCACAAACCGGTGAAGTGAATACGTACACAGTGACCATCAATTATGTTCATAGTAATGCGTTACTAGACACATTACAAGTTAAAGGTGTTTCAGGTGACACCTATAATGAAGAAGATGCAACCACATTCTTCACACCAGATGAGTTTGAAAATTCAACGTTCTCATACGTGGTTTTAGTGGGACCAAATACTACTAAAGTCAGATTAACTGGGACAACAGAAGACCAAGAAAGTGGCGCAAGAGTTTCAGGATTCAGAACTTATGATTTCCCAATTAATATGGAATCTAAAGTCATTGAAATCGAAGTCACTTCTGCAGATGGCTTGCAAACTCAGATTTACCAAGTCGAATTGGTTAGAAATGGCAAAGCCGATGACAACTCCAAACTCAACAGTTTGGTTGTTGAAGGCCAACGTCTAGCCTTTAACCCTACAAACTATAGCTATTCAATCAATGTTAATTCAAACACACCTAACTTAAACTTAAGCGCAGAAGCATTTAGCCCGAACGCTAAAGTAACGGTTATGGGTTATGAACAAGGCCAAGCAAGCAATGAAGTTTCAATCGCAATAGATGATTTAAAAGCGGGTAATAATGTGGTATTAATCAGAGTTGAAGCAGAAGATGGGTCAATGAGTTACTATCGTCTATCAATCAATAAAGATGCTCAACCAGATTATATGTTAACCGTATTATTGATTGTTACTTTCCTATTATGGGTAATTACAGTCGTCTTCTTCTTGATTAAGCTTTCAAGAGATAAGAAAGAGGAAAACCGCAAAGGTATGATTATTTAGGTGTTTTCTTGCAAGGTGGTAACCCCACCTTGCATAACACTTATGAAAAAGAAAAGAGGTAAACTATGCTTATATTATTTTCAACAGTTGAAAACATTATTTTTTCAATTGTCATCTTACTCACATCTATTGGTTTAATCGCATTGCTTTATTGGTTGATTAAAAAAGAACACAGACGTTACAAACATGATAAATATTTATCGATTAGTGATGTAACGACCTTTGATGATTTACTAGATTTAGTGAGTTACCGATTTACGAAACACAACCAAGTCTATTTTTCGTTGCTTTACCTAAGCATCGATCAATTTGATCAAATCACCGAATACATTCACCCAGACGGGGTTTATCAGTATCTTCAAAAAGTAGGTCATTCCATAAGAATGAATCTATTTAGAGGGGCTAAATTTGCCCAATCGCCTGAAAGAGAAACCTTTTTAATTTATTTACCTGAGTTGTTAGACGAGGATAAACTGATTCAACTATGTCTTAGATTTAAACAATCAGCAGAAAAGAAAATGGTCATCTCAAACGATTTATCGATTCAAAGAAAAATCACGGTGAGTGCCGTGAATTACCCACAACACGGGAACGGTTTAAATGATCTTATGATTCATCTTAAATCGGCGCTTTATTATGGCAAAAGAATGGGTGGAAACACCATCAGCATTTATAACGATTCCATGAAACAAAATGAGGACACGCTTAAGCATTATAAAGAAATGAAAGATGCCTTAAAGAATCATGAAATTCAAATCAGATTTGAACCTGTGATGGAAAGCGAAGATTCAAAATGCTATGGGATGTACACCTTGATTGCTCATCAAAAATCAAAAGAACTGGTGCCTTATAGAGAATTTATGCCTTTATTAGAGACAACCGATGACGCATTTTGGTTTGGACAATGGGTATTTGAAAAAGCCCTTGAACATAGCTTTGATGTGTACAACACCATGAAAAATAAAGAGTATTACACCTTCATTCCTGTATCAGTGACACAGCTTGAACAAGCAGACATCGCTGGTTATATGGATACAGTCATAAAGAAATATCAAATTGATGCGAGCAAGGTGGTCTTGCACGTATTGGTTGCTAAAGCGGCCTCTTCAGAAATTAAGCTCGTGAAAAACATCATAAGCTTAAAAAATATTGGGTTTAAATTTAGCATCGATTATCAAAAGGATTTAAGTGTATTGAAACAATTCATCAGTAACTTTAAAATTGATTTCTTAAGAATCAATACAGAAGTCATCGATAAAGAATACGATCAAATCTTTAAGCAAGTTAAAGACCAAGTTACCTTGATTGCAACACACTTAGATAAAGAAACACAAATCCGTTCAATGGCAAATAAAGAGGTGCCTTTCATAGAAGGGCCTTACTTTGGACAACCGCTCACTAAAGAAGCGCTATTGCCGTTTGTTACGAAGAATAGGTTATAGGTAGATAAACATGGAAAATTTTGCAAAGTGGTTTATAGAATTATTTAAAGAAATACTATCCAATATCTGGGATGGTATCGTGAAGTTCTTTTCACTTTTTTATGAAAAGTTGATTATAGAACCTATCGAATACATTCAAGGTTTTTTATCTACATCTAAAACATTCGGGCCAATCGATTGGATTTTCGCGATTCCCTCGCTGATTATTTTGTTTTTCTTAACAGCTTTGATTACCGTTTTATTCATTCAACTGTTTAGAAGATACATTCGATTTGTGAAAAAAGAAAAAGACAAAGAAGAATTGTTACATGAAGTATCAGTCCTTCACTATGAAATAGAAAACTTGCTAGATGAAAAAAATGCCATTATGGCATTGTCCTCTGAACCTACTACCGGTGGGATTGTCTCAGGAGAAACTAGTAAAGGCACTAAGCGAAATCAAGGTGCAGTTAAAAATCGTTTTGCACTTTTATCACAAGTGGATGAAGCCTATAGATACAATGTCCTACAAACCCCTATGATACAAGAAGACCAAATTGATTTAGAGGCATTAGTGAAACGTTTTGTCCACTTCTCAGCTTCTCAGTTGAACCTTTATTATACAGAAAAAACGGCAAGAATTT
This sequence comes from Acholeplasma sp., assembly GCA_034006765.1. Classification (GTDB taxonomy): domain Bacteria; phylum Bacillota_I; class Bacilli_A; order Acholeplasmatales; family UBA5453; genus Paracholeplasma. The sequence goes on from JAVESF010000011.1 coordinate 7,261, forward strand.
TCTTCTCTGGGATGGCTGCTTCAAAAACCATGGTACTTGAAGGTATTTCAGGTACTGGTAAAACCTCCCTTGCGTATGCAATGGGTAAATTCTTTCAAAACGATGCTGCCATCATATCTGTTCAACCTTCATGGCGTGACAGAGGTGAGATGTTAGGGTACTTCAACGAATTTACTAAAAAGTTTAATGAAACTGACTTCTTAAAAGCGGTTTATGAAACGACTTATCGTACAGACATTAATTTCATTGTATTAGATGAAATGAACTTAGCGAGAGTGGAATACTATTTCGCTGACTTCTTATCCTTACTTGAAATGCCTGACCCAAGTGAATGGCGCGTTAATCTAATTACCGATCAACAACCAGAAGACCCTGCTCATTTAGAAGGCGGGAAACTATTAATCCCACAAAACGTATGGTTCATCGGTACAGCCAACAGAGACGACTCAACGTTTGCGATTACAGATAAGGTGTATGACCGTGTCGCATCCATCGAGATGAATGACAAGGCTCAACTCTTTAATGCGGACCCAACCAAACCGGTTAAAGTAAGCCAAGAGTACTTAAGTAAGCTGTTTAAAGAGGCTCAAAAGTCCCACCAAATCTCAGCTAAAACGTTGGAAAACCTTCAAAAATTAGATGATTTTATCATTGATAAATTTGCGATTGCCTTTGGTAACCGTATCAATAAACAACTTCATCAATTCATTCCGGTTTATGTTGCGGCTGGTGGCGATGAAATTGAAGCGCTTGATTACATGGTAAGCCGTAAAATCATTCGTAAGTTCGAATCGTTAAACGTCCCTTTCTTAAGAAATGAAATTGAAGAGCTAATCGTCGTGCTTGATAAGCTATTTGGAAAACAAAACTTCACAGACAGTAAAAAGATGCTTAAAGGCTTTATTAAGCAATTTAACTGGTAGTATCTATGAAATACAGATATGATTTAAATACCTTTTTGGGACTCATAACTAGTCAAATGAACGAGGCGGAACAAACAGACTTTTCAACACACTTTTACCACGCATTTTATCAAGGCGAAAGAACTTTATTTCAAAGACAAGATACTGAACGTAAGAAGTTTGATGAAACCTGGATATCTACCATAGAATCTTTCTTTCCTAGTATTGATAGAATCACAAGAAACATGCGTTCTGCGATTAAATATGAAGAAGAAATTCTACCCATAGAAAAAATCAAAAGAGTGGGAAGTACGGCGATTAAGCACTTGTCGAGCCATACAAATTTAATCAGAGAAATTGATGAAGAAGATAACGTCATTGCCCAAAAACTATTATCAGATTTATCTGAAACAGAATTTGGTATTTATGAAAACAGATTCATCATGACTTTGGTGTTCAGATTACGTGATTATACATTCGAGCGCATCAAAATCATCAAACAAGGCCTACATGCCAACCGTAAAACACGGTTGAATGTAGACTCGAAGTTTACCTTTGGTGAAGCAGACTACAATATTTCTTTTAATATTGAACAAAACGAATCGATTGTTCAAAGAAAAACAGATGATCATAACGAACGTGTGTTAGAAAAAGCAGAACGTCTTTATAAGTTGGTTTCAAACTTAACAAACTCAACGTTTATTAAAACTTTAAAACACTATAAACCTGTGACACCGCCTATTGTGAAGACACAAATCATCTTAAAGAATTCAGATTTTAAGAATGCTTATTTATTGTGGTTATTCTTAGATAAACACTTCCAATTGGATTACACCCTAGAATCTTCTAGCAGGCAAAAAAGGTTTAAACATGAATACGTCAAACAGTTGTCTCAAGCAACGCTGTTGTTGTTTTCAACGCTTTTAGATAACGACCCTGTCGATGAATCTAAAGACGCTTATTTTCCTGTGAAATACAAAGAGACTAGGCCAAAAATCTTGCAAATGATGCCAGATGAAATAGAAGTAAATCCAGATGTTTATGTCATTGAAAAACAACCAATGAATGAGTATTATTTGAATAAGATGCGTCAAATTCTGTCTAAACAAGTCAATGAAAAATACAACATAGACAATCAAGAACCCATCAAAGTGTACCTTAGAGAGGCCTTAGAAGATGCCCTTGAAATTACCAATAGCGTTTATGAATCGTTCTTTAAATACAACACAGATGGGGATATTTTCTCACGACTTGTGGTAGAAGATGACAAAGAAAAAGCCCTACAAGAAGCTTACGAAAAACAAAGAGTATCCACGATTGTTAGAGAAGTGAAACAAAAAGACTTTCAAAAAGCGATTGACTTAGAGAAAAAATGGAACATTGTCTTACTTCAAAAACAAGAAGACTTAATCAATAGCGAATACGATCAATCAAACCAACGCATCGCTAAAGCCATTGAAGAAGAAACTAAAAAATACGATAAAGACATCAGACAAACCGTGATGAAAGCACATAGAGAATACTCAAGCGAGATTCGCAAACAAAAGTCTGAACTTCAAATGTTTAGAAAAAAACTCAGTGAAGCTTTGAAACTAGAACGTAAAAAACTCAAAGAAGCTGAGAAGAAGCGTATTGAAAAAGAGAAGCTTCAATTGAAAAAACAAAAAGAAAAAGAGAAAGCACGACGCCTTAAGCAAAAGGAAAAAGAAGCTTTAGCCAAACAAAAAGCCATCTTAAAACAGAAAGCTGAAGCAGAAAAAAAACATAATGCTAAGCTTAAAGAACTTTCAACTAAGACGTCAAAACCTAGAAAACCTAGACAAAAGAAAGAAACAGAATCGGTGGTCAGCTAAAAACTGGCCATTTTTTCTAATAAAGGAGTGTTTATTAGTGAATCAGCAAAGTCTAACAGACCAACTAAAAGCCATGGGTCTAAAGAAAACCGATACAGTCCTCATGCATGCCTCGATGAAAGCGATTGGAGCGGTATCTGGTGGGGGACACACTGTCATCAAAACTTTAATAGATTATTTTGAAGAGGGCCTTTTTATGATGCCTGCTCACACTTGGAAAACCATTAATGAAACAAATAATCATTTTGATCCTAAAACTGAAAAAGCGTGTGTAGGTATTTTGCCTAATCTATTTCTAGCCCACCCTAAGAGTAGGCGTTCTTTACACCCAACGCATTCAGTGGTTTGTTCAGGCGATTATGATCAGAGCTTATTAAATAAAGAAGCTTTATGGCATACACCTACGCCGCTAGAAGGCATATATGGAAAGTTAAAAGCGCTAGACGGCTATATTCTTTTAGTAGGATGCGGGTTTGAACGCAATACCTATATTCATAGCATAGAAGAGTCTATGCATATTAATAATAGGTTTTCTGATCAACCCTTCGACGTATGGATTCATCATGAAGATGCAATCATTAAAAGTTATATGTATAAACACGAAAACATCACATTTCCCCATTTGTCGGAAAACTATTATAGAGTGTTGCCTAAACTTGAGCACTTAGGCTTGATTGACTATCACATGTTTGGTCATGCATTGGTCATGAAAATGAAAGCCAAAGACCTATTTGATCATATCTCAAGATGGTTAAAAAATGACCCACTGCTGTTTGATTCAAACTTGCCAATCGAAAATGATTTATTTTAATTGATTTATAGGTTATAATTTAATTAAAAGGAGGCATTACACTATGGAATCTAAATTTACAGGTGGTTTATTAGGTTTAATTGGTATCGGCATTTTATCAGGCATTATTGTGATTATCTCATTAGGGATTCTTACACCTTGGGCTGTTTGCATTAGACAAGAATGGTATGCAAAACATACCTACATTGAAGGCAAACAGTTGGTGTTTGAAGGCAAAGCCATTGAACTTTTTGGGCAATTCATTAAATGGTTTTTCTTCACCATCATCACTTTAGGTATTTATGCATTTTGGCTAAACATTAAGATGCATGCATGGGTAGTCTCAAAAACACGTTTTAGATAGGCATATCTTTTTATTATTTTCCGAGTACATGCTAAAATATAGCAAGGTATAAGGGGTGTATAAAGATGTTTGATTTTTTTGTAAAAGGGCCTGATGCCAATGATCTATCTTATGAAGACTACGTCAAAAAAGTAGAAGATGGGGAGAGCATTGTACTTTTAGATGTTAGAAACTATGAAGCCTTCAGGGCCTCTCATATCCCTGAGGCTGTGTCTTATCCGTTTCATGAGTTTAACAACATCGAAGAAGATTATCCTGATCGCTATCAAACGTATGTGCTCTATTGCCAAGAAGGCATTTTAAGTTATCGGGCTTTAAAGCTGATGAAACAAATCGGCTATCAAAATGTATACGACCTAGGTGGCTTTCAAACTTGGCCGTATGAAACTGAATCAGATGAATAAGACCCTTTTTATTAAGTGTCTTTTTCTTTATCTTAACAAGCATATGATTAAGCTTGTGATATAATGTATGGGATAGGAAGTGATTCTATGAGCCACGTGGTTGTAATCGGTGCAGGGGCATCTGGAATGATGGCTGCAATAAAGCTGAAAAGACAAAATCAAACCGTTACTTTAATTGAAAAGAATAATAAACTCGGCAAGAAAATATTAGCCACAGGCAATGGAAGATGTAACTATACCAATTTAAATGCAATGCCTAAACACTATAATCGTCCTGACTTTGTCAGTGAAGTATTCAGTCAGTTTGGCGTTAAAGAGACAGTGATGTTCTTTGAATCACTTGGCATAGTGCCTAAAGTGGAAGATGAAGGAAAAACATATCCAATGTCTGAACAAGCTTCAAGCATCACTGAAGTTTTAAGTCATGAAATCGAACGACTTGGGGTTAAAGTGCTTTTAGAAACCTCAGTTTTGGGTATTCAAAAAAAAGGCCGTTATGAGTTATCACTATCGACTGGGTCTAAAATAACTTGTGATCAAGTGGTTATATCGACAGGTGGTAAAGCCATGCCAAAAAGTGGGTCTGATGGGTTTGGCTATTTATTGGCTAAGGCTTTAGGACACACTGTGACTGATGTTTTTCCAGCATTGGTTAAACTTGAGTTAAAAAGTCCACACCTTAAACAAATCGATGGGGTTAAGGTCAAAGGCGAAGTATCTTTGATTCATAATAACCACGTTTTACAAACAGAAGTTGGTGATATTTTATTCACAAAATACGGGATATCTGGACCAACCATCTTACAACTTTCAAGAAAAGCCAATCAGCTTTTACTAGAACACCAAGCCATTTTCCTGAAGGTTACTTTATTAATGGAACTGGATGAATCTAAAGTGATGAGTCGTTTTTTTCATCTACAAGATAAAACGATTGCGGATGCTTTGGTGGGATTAATTCACAAAAAACTCATTCATCCATTGTTAGAAGAATCAGGGATTAAAAATCATAAAGCTTTGGTGAAATCTGTGGACCCAAAGACATTAGGCAAATTGACAAGGCTAATGTTTGATTGGCGATTTATGGCAACGGGCTTTAAAGGATTTGATGAAGCCCAGGTGACCGCAGGCGGGGTGTCTCTTTTAGAGATTAATCCAAAGACGTTAGAGTCTAAAATACAAAAAGGCCTTTATTTTACAGGTGAAGTCTTGGATGTGGATGGCCTTTGTGGTGGGTATAATTTACAATGGGCATGGAGTAGTGGCTATGTGGCTGCATGCCATGCGGGAGAACATAAATGATTAGAATAACAGAAATTAAGATTGACGTAAGAAAAGTAACAGACAAAGCCTCTGAACAGGTCGTATTAAAGACGTTTATACGTCAAAAATACATGATATTTGAAACAGATATTTTGTCTTTTTCGATTTATAAAAAAGCAGTAGATGCGAGAAAAAAAGAAGCAGTGTTTTTTGTTTATTCATTGGATTTAACGTTGAAAGATGAAGAAAGAATCCTAAAAAAGAACCATCCAAATTGCCAAAAAGCAATCAAACAACAGTTTTTGCCTGTTGTGACAGGAAAGGCTGTTCTTAAACATAGACCGGTGATTGTTGGGTTTGGACCTTCTGGTATTTTTTCTGCGTTGTTACTGTCTAGAATGGGCTATCGTCCAATCGTCTTAGAACGCGGGTTAGATGTTGATCAAAGAACACAAGCAGTAGATCAGTTTTGGAGAGACGGCAACTTTAATGAATCCAGTACGATTCTGTTTGGAGAAGGTGGTGCTGGGACTTTCTCAGACGGTAAACTCACGACCTTGATTAATGATTTAAGGTGTCACTATGTTTTAGAGGCATTACACAAACACGGCGCAGACGAAGAAATTCTTTACATGAGTAAACCTCATGTTGGTACAGATGTTTTAAAAGGCATCATAAAAAACATTCGTAAAGAAATCATAGATTTGGGTGGCGAAGTTCGGTTTTCATCTAAAGTAACAGATTTCATCATTGAAGATAACAAGTTAAAAGGTGTTGTGATTAACGACAAAGAAAGTTTAATGACGGAGGTTTTGTTGCTGGGTATTGGCCATAGCGCAAGAGAAACCTTTGAAACACTTTATGAAAAGGGCTTTAACATTGTTCAGAAGGCTTTTTCTGTGGGGGTTAGAATCGAACACCCACAAAGCATGATTAACGAAAGTCAGTATGGCGTTTTCAAAGACTATTTAAGACCAGCAGAATACAAACTCAGCTATCAAAGCCCAAACGGCAGAGGGGCTTACACTTTTTGTATGTGCCCAGGAGGTTATGTCATGTGTGCCTCTTCTGAAACAGAAGGGCTGGTCACCAATGGCATGAGTGAATCGAAAAGAGATGGTGATAACGCCAACTCTGCATTACTGGTGAACATCATGCCGGAAGATTTTAACTCGACACATCCGCTTGCTGGCATGTATTTTCAAAGGGCCATTGAACAAAAAGCATTTCAGGCTGCAGGGTCAAACTACTATGCCCCTATCCAGCGTGTTGAGGATTTCTTAAGTAACCGTAAATCGGTTAAAGTTGGGTCAGTTAAACCGACCTATTTACCAGGATTTACGTTTTGTAACTTACATGAGATACTGCCAACCTTTGTTTCAAAAACACTAAAAGAAGCCATCATCCATTTTGATAAAAAAATTAAAGGGTTTATGATGCCGGATGCACTATTGACTGGTGTAGAAACCAGAAGTTCATCACCAATTAGACTACTAAGAAACGATGAAGGTCTTTCGAATATTAAAGGCGTCTACCCTATGGGAGAAGGCGCAGGGTATGCAGGTGGGATCATGTCGAGTGCCGTTGATGGGTTGAAAACGGTTGAAAAACTGATTGAAAAGTTCAATAAATTAACTTAAAAAGCAGAATTTATGCTTTTTTTTCTCTTTCTCTTCTAGTGAATGAATTGACAAAATATTAAAAACATGATAACCTAGTTATGAATACTAGATATGAATAACCGTAATAACAATGGAGGATACCACCAATGAAAGTAGCAGTCATCACCGACTCAGGGTCTAACCTAAGTCAAACTTTTGTAAAAAAGCACGATAACTTGTATGTTGTGCCACTTAATATTTTGATCAACGGAAAGAGTTTCAAAGATCAAATTGAAATCAGTCCAAAAGAGGTTTATGAAAAACTTGATTCTCATCAAGTTTCTACCAGTTTACCTGACACGAAAGATTTAGAAACCATTTTAGAAAAAGTTAAGAAAGAAGGCTATGAAGCGGTTTTAGTTATCAACATTTCATCTGGGTTATCGGGCACATTTAACGCATTTAGATTAACCTTAGACAATGAAAAAGATTTATTAGTCTATCATTACGATACGAAGACACTTGCAGCGGGTCAGGGCTATTTAGTTGAATATGCTTTAGAATTATTGGCTAAAGAAACGCCACTTGACGAAATCATTCGATTGATTGATATCATGAGAAAGCACGACTCATTAGCCATCTATACCATTAACACGCTTAAGTACTTAAAACGTGGCGGTCGAATTGGCAAAGTTGAAGGTACAATTGGAGAATTGCTTCATATCAAACCGGTGATCACAGTCAATGAAGAAGGCGTTTATGTAACATTAAGTAAAGCAATAGGGCTTCAAAGATCGCTTTTGACCATGAAGGAATTAATTACCAAGAAGTTTTTAGGGGCACAAATCGATTTAACGATCCACTATGGGGAAGATGAAGAAAAGGCTAAACAGTTAGGACAAATGTTTCAAAAATCAATAGACATTAGAACACTAACCATTTCACCATTGACACCTGTTTTAGGTATCCATACAGGGCCACAAATGTTTGCGTATATCGCAAGAAAAGTATGATTAACAAGTAAAATAATGTAAAAAGTGTTCTAATTGAACACTTTTTTTATTGATTTTGTCGTTTAATGATCAATGAAGCGATAGAAAACACATACTAAATTGAGTGAGCATTCATTTCTCAGTAAATAATGTGTTTACTGTCTTTTATATTAGACTGATATTTTGTATAATAAAGACAAGGAGTGATATTATGGCAAAAGATACAAGTGTCGCACTAAGAAGCTTGAATATCTATCAAGTATTTTTAAGACAACATACTAAAGAAGGCACATTCTTAAGTTTAATTAAAGACTTACCAAGAATTAAAACATTAGGCATGGATTATATTTATTTACTACCGATTCATCCGATTGGTGTTTTACAAAGAAAAGGCAGTGTAGGTAGCCCTTATTCGATCAGTGATTATCGAAGCGTGAACCCAGATTTCGGAACAGAAGAAGATTTTAGGACACTTATCGATAAGGCAAATAAAGAAGGGTTAAAAGTGATGATCGATGTGGTTTTTAACCACACCTCCCATGATGCCCTTTTGTTAGAAAAACACCCAGAGTGGTATTTCAGAAGAAATGGAAAACTAGCTGGTAAAGTTGGCGATTGGTGGGACATTACAGACCTTGATTTTTCAAATAGAGGTCTATGGGACTATTTAATCGAAACCCTTGTGAAATGGGCTAAATTAGGCGTTGATGGCTTTAGATGTGATGTTGCACCAATGGTGCCTCAAGCATTTTGGTTAGAAGCGAGACAAGCCGTTAAGAAAGTAAACCCAAAGGTCATATGGCTTTCAGAGACCATGCACGGAGAATTTGTGAAGTACATTCGCGATTCAGGATTTGAAGCAATGTCAGATGCTGAGACCTTTGAAGCGTTTGATATTTGTTATGATTATGAAATTCACAATGAGTTTTTAGGGTATGTTGAAGGCAGAACCCCTTTAAACGACTGGTTGAAAGCAATCCTAAGACAAGAATACCTTTATCCAAAAAACTACGTAAAACTTAGAAACTTAGAAAATCATGACCAAGAACGTATTGCACACCACGTTAAAGATCCTATGAAATTATTGAACTTAACAGGGACACTCTTTTTCTTAAAGGGCGCTACCATGATTTATGCTGGTCAAGAATATGGCGTAACCAAACGCCCTGATTTATTTGAAGTCGATAAAGTTGATCTGTCTGTCAATCATACAGAAATCAGAAACCTCATTCATCGTATGAGTCATTTAAAGAAAGACTCACTCTTTCAATCAGGGGTGTTTAACATACACCTCCAAAGCATAGAAGCTGCAGTCATCAGTTTTGAAAACAAACAATCAATGACTTATGGCATCTTTAACCTTGGACAAGTAAATGGGGAAGTGGAAGTGACGCTACCTGATGGCATATATCAAAACATCTTATACCCGAATCAAGTCGAAGTTAAAAACGGAAAGCTCAAACTCACAGACAAACCAATGGTATTGTTTGGGTTAAAACAAACCATATAACTGAAAAGAACCCGGTTCTAAGGAACTTTCGGGTTCTTTTTTAATCAGGGTTCATAAAAATAAAAAACGCCTCTAAGAGACGTTATTTGTAGTATGGCAGGGCTAGCTGGATTTGAACCAACGATGACGGAGTCAAAGTCAGCGTCGCCATTAAATTAACATAAACCGAATTCAAAGCAACTATCTGAAGTTGCTTTTTTTGTTCTTTGAAAACTAAATATCTTTAGATCTAAATCATGATTTAGACATATAAAGATAGCTTGGTGAATTTAGGAGGGCTTTTTATTTTCTACCAAGCGAAGATAAAGAGTCCTCCTAAATTTTTGTGAAAGGAGATTACCTTGGATAAAATACTCAAAACATTTAAAGATTCTACTGGCCGTGAATATCGTGTAGTTAGTGTTCATGGATTTGGTGGTGCTATTGCTATTGATTCAAAGCAAGCTAATGGTAGATTTAAACAACTGAATGCGAATAAGGGAAAAGGTTTAAGACTCCTTAAAAAATACGCAAAAGAATGTTTGCGATAGAAAGGGGTGAACTAATATTTCTAGTATTAAAAAAAGTAACAATGCTCATCGAAGATTAGCTAGATTTCATGAAAATCAGTATGCGAAAAGCAAGAAATCAAAGAATTATATTAGAACTGGATATCATAACATGGTTCTAAAACAACAAGAGCAATTGAATCGTAAGCTAACTGATGATGAAAAGAAAAAGATATATAAATCATCTGAGTATTATTACTATAATTAGTATTCCAATTTGGAATAAAGGTGCTTGAATGCGATTAGTAAAGTTAAATGAGTACTTAGACAACTAACAGCCTAAAACATTTTTAAAAGGAGTGATTTCATGTCTAGTCCTTACTTAATACAAAAGAAGCGACTCATAGACAACTTGGTTAAAATTTACCCTTATTCACGGAACTGGTTTGAATCAAAATCAAACCATGTCTTAGAAGCCTTGTTAAATAAAAAACGAAAGAAGTGACTGATTGGCTAAAAATAAAAAAAAAGTGGGGAATATTTACCCCACTGATACGGTAGTTATTCCGTAACTCTAAATTGAGTATATCAAACGATTAATTATATGTCAAATAAACAAAGAAAAGGAAGAAGAAAAGATGGAACAAGTAAAAGAAACAAAACAAACAAAGAAAGATATACAAGCAGAATTAAAACCATTTGTAGCACTAAAAGATTTAACAGCTGAAGATGTGAAAAACTTTAAAAAGTTGCCTTTCACATTTAAGATTGACACAACAAAACGTGGAATGGTTATCAAAACGATTTCATTTGAACTGACTAAAACTTATCTTAAGGCAGTAAATGTGGTACCAGGTCGAGAAAAAAGATTAAGTCCAGATAGATTCGATTTAATTGTATTCTCTATTGATTTACCACTGAATGATCCTTACGGAAGACCTATGACAGAATGGCATAGAAATGTGCCAGTTCGATTTGTCAAAGGTAAATTTAAAAATGGTGGTGAATACTATTCATTAGAAATTATCTACAAACAATATATGTATGATACTCATTTCTTTAATTCATCCAGTGATCAATTAAGACTTCTTCAGATGTTAGAGGAAAAAGGTTTATTAAAGATTGATTGGATTGAAAGACCAGATGCAATTGATGATTTAAGCTTTGAGGATGTTTCATTTAATGAATGACCAATAATCAAATTATTATAATAGTTATCCTTTCCACAATTTTACTGATTCTCCTCCTGCTTAGTGTTGTGTTCTTTGGTAAATCAAAGTACTATAAGTACCACTTCCAAAGGACACAGTACGAAGCTATTGAATTTGGTCATTTGATTGGGATTAGTGGAAAGATTGGATCAGGTAAGACTTCAATTGCATCTGGATTAAGTCACATTTATCAATTAGATATTCAATATCGAATTCAAAAGTTATTGAAAGACTATCAAACATATTTTAATAAAATCGAGTTCCAGAATTTCAATGATCGATTATATGAACTAATCATCACACATGGGGCAAAGAATTATTATTTGATCACTGATGAACTAATGGCAGGTTTTAATTTGATTGATAGACCAGTTTATAACTTTATGAATTTTACAACGATACGAGAGATGACAAAATCTTACGTTATCGCATTTATATCGCTTTTAAGAAATAATTATGTAGCAAGTAAAACCAGATTCTACTCAAGGATAACAAATACGTTAAACCTTGATTACGATATCAAACAACAAGACTTATACAAAGTATTTGAAAGTGGCGATTATTACATCGAAGATTACCTTGTAGAAATCATCGATGAAGCACAAGATGATAATTCTGCAGCGACTTGGCGTGAACAAGAAACATCTGGTCGAAAGCAATACCGAAACAAATATCGGCACATTCATGAACAAAATAATAGAATGATAGGGATTAAACAAGATGAAACTGATGAAGTTAGAAAACAAAGAAGCTTATATCAAACTAACATCAAAATAGTTGAAAAAACAGATGTTAAGTTTATATATCGATTTGTTTACAAAATCTTTGAGTTTTGTTATAGACTTGAGGATTCACCTTATAGGTTTTTCAAACTTCGTTTGCCTTATACCTGGTATTACATTAAGAATTTGTTTAATTACGATAAGTATTCATTTCAATCTTATTGTGATGCTAGATATGATTCACCATCGATTACTCGTGATGTAGATCATAAGCTCATGTTTGTTAGATGGTATTTAGAATCTTTGAACTATTCTGTCTTCACAGTTCAGATTGCACATGATGCCGATGATTTATCAAAGGATTCAAAGGTAGATAATCTTAAGCTTGTTATTCCAACTATTTATTGCTTTACATATCCAAGGTTTGAATTTAACAAGATACAAACAGACTTACTCGAAAAATCGAATAAAGATGGTTCGATTGAAAGAAACCTGTTCAAAAACCCAGAGTTTTTTAACACAGAAGAAAAGGTGGTGATATCAGATGACATTGAATTTTAATCAAATAGTTATCATGTTAGTATTTATGATTTTATACATGTTAATTATCTATATTCTTATATTTAGAAAATTCAAACGATTTTTGTTAGAACAACAATATATCCATGAACAAGCGATGAGCTTGTCAAACGTTCATCTTGATGAATCATCTTTAACCAATAAAGACACGTTAAAGGAGTAGGACTGGACGTGGGGGGTATGGTAATACCCCCCTAACTTGTCCACTGATGAATTCATACACTGAATTGAGGTCTTTGGATAAGGTTGTCTTAATCGACTATTTAACAGTAAATATTGATGATTTTAGAGTAATCAAACACGGTAGAAATGATTATCGTATCCAGGATGATAAGTTCGATAAATTACTTACAATCCTAGGTTTTAACAAGGAGATTAATAATCTACAAGCTTATCTGCCTCTGCATGGTTTTACAAACGGTTTTCTTTTAAACCAGTTTACAAGGATAAGTTGGGGTGGGGAACATGTAAAGAGTAATGGAAAATACGTTGTTTCCATTGAAATGTCTGGTCAAGCACTTCGTGAATTTGAAAAATATTCAGGACACAGCTGGTTAGATTTACTTCGAATGATATTTAGCTTTGAATCCTTTAGAATTTCAAGATGTGATTTTGCCATTGATGATTTTACAGCTAAAGAGATTAGTTTACCCTATATTAGAGATTTGCTCGAACAAGGATTATATACATCAAACTCAAGGTATGGATCTCATGTATCAAGTTGGGTTAAAAATTCAGATGAACGTACAACTGCTGGTTTCACTTTCTATATTGGTAAAAAAGGCGGAAATCAGTTGGCAATTTATGACAAACTTCGAGAACGATTATTTAGTGGACATGAAGTAGAAACAGAAGCATGGAATCGATATGAAATGCGTTTTGTTCAAGAAAAGGCATATTCAGTACTCGAACAGTATTATCTAGCTTTAGAAAGTGACAATGGATTTGATTTAAAGAAATATGTTCAAGGGTTATTGCTATCTTTCCTGGATCTAAAAGATGAGGATGATAAGAACTCAAGGATACGGAGAAAAGCGACAAATCCTAAGTGGTTAAATTTCTTAGATTCTATCTCAAAGATTGATATCAAATCAAGAGTCAAAGAACCACCTACATATGATAAAAAAATGCAGTGGGTAAAATCATCTCTTCCATCTACTTTTGCAGAAATGATAATTACACAAGACTTCGATGGTGCGCAAAGAATATTTTATGAAGCTGTAGCTGAAGCTATTGATAACTTACAACCAAGTAAGATTGCAAGATTGAATCAGTATTTATTAGAAAACAATAAGAAAACTTTCAATGAAGAACGTTCAGAAGAAATTAAATCGTTGATAAAGTCGATTCTTGACTTAAATGATTAAAAAAGGAAAAAGAACATGACAAAAGCAAAGAAAACAAAACAAGAACAACAAATTATTCCGACATCGGAATTATCTTTACAACTCAAAGATGAACTTAAGTTGGAATACACTTATAAAATGGCTACTCAATACATTAAGAATCAAACATCATATATATTCGATTCTTATCTGAATATTGGCTCTAAGTTAAGAGAAATATCAGACAAACGACTTTATGAACTAGATGATTATGAGTCTATCTACGATTATGCATTAAGCGAATTCAACTTGGCCAAAACGACTGTTCATAACGTGATGTCCATTTCAGAAAAGTTTACGGATGAAAATGGAAGATTACTCGAACAGTATAGGGATTTATCATTTAGTAGTCTGGTTGAACTAGTTTCTATTGATCAGATTGATTTGGATAATTATCAAGGACTTAAGACTGTACAACAAATCAGGACAAGAAAATCCGAACTAAAGATTTCAAAAAAAATAGCTGAAGCTTTTGAAAACTCTGGTGATATCAATTTGATAATCGAACGTATAAAAGCATATCCAATTCATACTCAATTAAATAATTTGGATGTTAGATTGATTTACGAAGTACTGAATGATGGTCAATCAATTAGTCATAACACTCGTTCTATTCAAATTAGATTTCAAATATCAAACTTAACTGTTAAAAAAGCTGACATACCATTCAAACTTATTATTGACAATTATCGCTATTCTTTACAGTCAGGTGGGACTTTTTATTGGTCTCAGGATATTAAAGTTCTAGAAGATGTAGATATTTTTATGAATAAGCATGTTGCTATAATGAATGACAAGATAAAAGAACATTCATCTAAAGATAAGAATAATGGTCAAAACGTTAAAGATTCTTATAACAGTTTCTTGACACATTCCATCTGGAATAACTTCATTGCTCCTATATTTAAGGAAATCCATAAGGAGATTGGCCAAGAGTATTTTTACGATTACGAGAATGGTTCAAGATTGGCTATTTACAAGCATCCAATGAAAGAAAAGACCAATCTGCCATTATTCATGATTGAGTATCCTAATGACATAACACGAATGAATGTTATAAAACCAGATGGAACAACATATGAGCAATTCGAAAATATAATTTCAATGCGTTCGAAACTAGTTGAATCAGTTGAAGAATCGATTAAGCAAATTCTGTTAGTCACAAAGGGGTGAATTAATGTTTAACAAAGATTATCAATCACAAGTTTCTTATCATGAACGAAGAACTGCATCTAAGAAAGTAGAAAAAGACAAGAAACTATTCTCGGATGGATATCTTCGAGGTGCTTTTATGATAGAAACATTTGGTGGATTAGATAGTGCTTCAGTTAACGCTAGAAAAGCTAAGCGACTGATAGATGATCCAAAAGCATCTAAAGAACTTAAGCAACAAGCAAAAGGACTTATCGCAAGTCTATATGATTACAAAAAAACAATCCCTGAAGATAAAGATGTTTGGGGAAGAAAAATGAAAACAAGGAGAACTTAATGGAATTAAAATTGATAAAAGTTAGAGATAATCCTCATGGGTATAAATACAACGTTCAACTTTGGAATAATGGTTATTATTCAGGAAATGGTAAGTTCTTTAAAGAAAAAAGAACGGC
The DNA here is from genome assembly GCA_034006765.1 of Acholeplasma sp. Lineage (GTDB taxonomy): Bacteria > Bacillota_I > Bacilli_A > Acholeplasmatales > UBA5453 > Paracholeplasma. Next base: position 22,929 of record JAVESF010000011.1, read on the forward strand.
AAAACAATTTATAAAAAATAACAAAAAGGAGAAATAAAAATGAAAAAATTAATAATTAGTTTGTTTTTAATGGTAGGTATGTTGGTATCAATTTCTGTTCCAACTTACGCATCTACTACAGTTTATGATTTAGTTAAAGTTGGTGAGAAATACTATGTAAACAATGGGAATCCTTATTATACATCAATCCAATTACCATTTCAGGTAGATTTTGAAGCGAATAATATTTTTGGGTTATCTGGATTTACGATGGTTATTGAAGATGATTTTGATAAGTCAATCGTTGAAGAGATTAAAGTAAATCCAGTTGAAAATTGGTCAAGGATTTTCATAAGTAATTCTGGCTGGGATGTGGAAATTGAAAACTTATCAACAGGAAGTGTGTTGTATGGTGAAGTAAATACTGACCAATGGGATCAAAACTATAAGATATACTTTAAAGACTTGGTTTTTGCTGATCTTCTTGAGCCAGTTCTAAATGGAGAAACAGCATTTGTTACTAATGTAGATAATCCGATTTCAGAATCTGAAATACGTTCATATATTACTGCTTTGGATGAAACAGATGGTGATATCAGTCATAGAATTGTTGTAGAATCTACAACTTATGATCATTTAAATGCGACTGTAGGAACCAAAACAATCGTCTATTCAGTGACTGATGAAGCAGGGAATAAATCAACTTTAACAGTCACAGTTCTAGTTAAAGATGTTACTGCTCCAGGTATGTCATTATCATCATGGTCACAATCTATTAGTTATAGTAAAACACTTGATGTAGAAGCACTTAAGAACTCTATTCAAAAATCAGATAACGTTGATTCTGCATCAGGTATTGCAGTTACGATTTTAAGTAATACTTACACTACAAATAAGTCAAAACCTGGTGTATATAAGATTCAATTTCAGGCTCAAGATAGTTCAGGTAATAAAACAGTAAAAGATTACACTGTAACTGTCATTGATGACATTAAGCCAATAGCTTCGTATAACTCAGTAATTATGAAGCCTGCAACTTCTGCATTGACAGTTAGTGATATCATGTCAGAAATAACAGCTACTGATGTAATTGATGGTAATGTCACTTCATCACTTCAAATCGTTTCTGATGGATATACAGGGAATGGAAATAAGGTTGGAGAATACGTCATTAGATTTTCTGTTAAAGATAAGTCAAATAATGTTTTAGAGTTCGATGTCACTGTTAAAGTCCTCGACAATATTCCACCAGTATTTTATGTAGTTCCTGGATATTTCATCCGTGTTGAAGATGTCGTTAGCTTAACATTAGAAGATTTTGTTGATATTCTAACAAGAACAGGTCAAATTCAAATGTCAGGAACTACGACTTATACAACTCTACTAAACGAATACGAGGGAAATGAAATGGTTCCAGGGACGTATGCAATGTCTCTGAAATTTAGATCTACGTCAGGACTAGAAGAAGTTAAATCATTCGCAGTTCAGGTGATGGAAACTGAAGCCAGTGATGGTGAAATTTCTGAGGAAAAAGATAATTTCATCTTGGTAGCAATAGACTGGTTGAAGAATAACAAAGTTTATACAGTTATTATCTTAACAGGAATACTTCTATCAGTTGTTACAATTGTAATTTTCAGTGGATCAGGTAATAGAAACAGAAAATACAACAAGTATTCTAAATATAGAAAGTAGGTTCATATGGCACTATTCAAAAAAAGTTTAATAGGACTTATTTTGTTAGTGCCTTTCCTTTTCTTAGGGATAGGCACTAACAAGCTTAAAGCTGGTTATTATGAATCAAACATCGATGAAGTTGGTGGCGATATTTATCATGTAAATGTAGGTAATCAACGAGCCTATATTCATATGACTTTACCTAGATATGTCAATGATAAATATGTGAACTCATACGAAACCAATACACAGCATGAAATCAAATTTTATGATTCAATGAATATTTGGTTTGATAGATCTATTGTTAATCCTGACGAGTCACTTTATAACATGTTTGTGATTGAATCGAAAAATGAACATGGTGAATATGTGACGGAGTTCTATTCAAGGAAGCCTACATATAATAATCTTAGGTTTATGGGTACTGGAGATGGTATAGAAATTAGTTATCGTGATGAAAGGTATATGTCTGAATCTTTTTATTATCTTTTCGATAGCAAGACTTATCGATTATATTGGACAATATCAAACGTTTATGAAGATGTTACTATAGATCAACTTCCTGTGACCTCAGGTTCACCATTCAAAAAAGGTTCAACAGGACATGTTACATTTGATATTAAAGGTTCATATCTTGATATCACTATTTTCTATGACAATGAGTATCATTTAGAAACTAAACTTATTGATGACATTTCTATTTTCGAGAATGTAGCTTCAGCTTACTATTACAGCGATGGAGAATCTAAATTTATAACGCTATCATACGAACATGAACCTATTTTTCTTAATAGCATCTCTGCTGAAGCAACGCCATGGGCAGATACTATTACATGGAATCTAACGACAAACGAGATTAGATCGATTAATAAAGTAGAAGTTTTCGCATATCATTACAAAGATTCAAATAGAAATATTTTCACTTACATGTATTTACCTAATCTAGTACACGATAATATTATTTCTGTGACTGCAGGATTCCAATATCAGTATGATTATCATTTTACTGGAAAAGGTGAAGTTCATTCAGAACTTGTAACTCTTAATGCTGGAGCGAAAAACACTTATTCACCTATTTGGGAAAAGAAACTTGTTTCCGTGTATGAAAACAGTCCTTACAAATACCTTGATTCACTGATTTATAAGGCTTTGGGCATGGAAGATAAGACAGTTAGACAATTAGATCAAATATTTCAAATGACTAATCCAAGTAAAGAACTTACTGATAAGATTACAAATGCCTGGAACGAAAAATATGATAGTAATGTTGTGATTGATAATAATTCAAACAAGCTTTATAAATTGAACTGGGGACAATACGATAAATTCGGTGCTAAAGATGTTTATTTGATTGAAGATAGTTTTAACTTTGCAGAAATTGTCTTCGTAAAAGATGGAAAAATAAATCTATTAGATTTTAAAGATATTATTTTAAAAGATGTTATCGATGATACATTAATTCCAAAAGAGAATGATTTTAGTATATTTGGTTTTCTAATTGATTTGATTACTAAATATCCAGTGCCTGCAACGATTATTATCTTAGTGTTTGCATTTATGCTGATAATAATCCTTTCACCATTTATAGCTATTTTTTCTACTATAGTCAATGTTGTAATTGGATTTGTTTCAACGTTGTTTAAAATCGTAACTATGGTTATTACAAAGCCTCTTTTCTGGATAATCTTAGCGATAAAACTTTTTGTATTTTTAATAATTCAAATAATCTAAAGAAAAATCCCTTTCTAAAAAAATTAGTGAAAAACTAAATATTCACATATTACTTCAAAATTATTTCGTTATTAATATAATTTGAATGGGATGGATATTTAAGGGTTCGCTACCTAATCATAAGAAAGGGATTAATCATGAAATTAAAAGACTTAATAATGAAATATTTAGATTATTCATTTAGATACAAAACTGATGGTACGCATAAATTCAATTTAAGCGAATCAAGAGCAATATTAAAAGCTTTAGATTACTTAGATTTAAATGATACTGATGATTTTAACGAAGATACTATAGACAACCTGGTAGACTATTTTAAGACTAAGACTGAGAAAAAGAACTCAAAGATTAATAGTACAGTTTCTTGGCTTTATCGTGTTTTAAGGTTTCATGATCTGGTTCACTTGTTGCCTAAACAAAGAAAGTTATATAATGATACAGTCAATTTTAAACCAGTATATGAAGAAGAAAGAAAAAGAATACTGAAGTATATGTATGATTTAAATTCCGACGTCGGAAATAACTTATCCTATCAACTTGCAATATTCCTCATGCTAGAAACTGGGGTTAGATCGAATGAACTGTTAAATATTAAAATAGACAATGTCAATTTAGTTGAACAAGCTATATATCTGGATAAAACAAAGAATGGTAAACCCAGGACAGTATACTTTAATCGACTTGCTGAGCCTTACATAAAGATTATGCTAAAGAAACGAAAAAGAGGGTATTTACTATATAACTTTCTCAGAGATGAGCGTTTCAATAAAAGAGCTTTGGATTACTTGATTCATAAAATCAAGGTTGATTTATCCATTCAAAAATTGAGTTGTCATATGTTCAGAAAAACATTTGCTACAGAGTTGAGTAAAAATGGTTGCCCAGTTACAACCATTATGAAGTTACTAGGACACACAACCATTGAAATGACTATGGTATATCTTGAAATCAATGATGATAAGATATCCAAGGATTATAAAAAGTATGTACCATATTTTTAGAAAGGAGCATAATTAATTGGCAAGAATTAGATCAAAGTTTATGTTTAATCACAGAATTAAACATCCGACGATTGTATTTGAAGATTTTGGCGATAAATACGGATATGTCAACATTACGCATTCAAAACGCTATAAAGGTTCTAAAAACATCCAATTACCAGTTAATCCAGAAAAAGGAAATTTAACAAAGGCATATATACTTCCATATCCTAGCAAAGATAAAAAAAAGTCATTCACCTCTGAAAAGAAGCCAATGACTATTGGAAGTAAGAATCGGTATTGGATTAACAAAGTTAAGAATAGACCTTATAAATAAAAAAAGTAACGTATTACAGAAACTTAATTCTGTGTCTCGATACGTTACATTTATATGATACACAAAAATGACTATAATGTCAAGAAAGGAGTAATTAAAATGGGTGATCAATTAAAAGAAACTATTGATGAATTAATTAGATTTGCAGAAATGAATCCTGATTGTTTTGTAAAAGCGGTAAAAACGTGTACAAAAAATGAAAATGGTGTATCTACTATCGGTATTAGTTTATCATTATCTATCATTGACGATAATAAATAAATAAAAGCCCTTATTTAGGGCTTTTATACATCTGATCATTAAATGATTTCGAACACTAATGTATCATTTACATAATAATACTTAAATTTATAGTTTACAAGGAGAATCTTCATTTTTTGAATAGTTGTCTCATCGTTAATCGATGTATCTGAGAATATTGCATAAATAGCTTTAGATACTTCTTTTTCTTTGATTTTCTCTACATGTTTAATAGTTCTTGAGCTCAATGATTTCTTCATATTACACCTCGATTTTTTCAATTTCTTCAATTGCTGTTGTATCTATCTTAAATAATCTATTTATTAAATCGCAAACTTTGATTATATGTTCTGAATTCTTCGATTGATTGTTTTCTAGATTCGTTTTAATATCGAAAGTGTATTCAGGTAAGTAATCTATTACATATGTAATTGTTTTTATCTTTTGATCAACTAAATTTTTAATCAACGACTCGTAATGTAGTAATTGAGTTAGTTTATCATTATAGTTATTGTGTGCATAACTTTTATTTTTAAGATAACTCATTTCGATAATTAAAATAGTGTTTTTGAAACAAATCAAATAATCCGGTCTCTTGTCTTTTGAATAAGGAATGATAAACTCGCTAATAACATTAATTTCATCTAGACCATATGACATTAAATTATCCATTATTCGTTTCATTATCGTCAATGAGTCTAACCAAGAAATGACTTGTTTTCCTTGTAGATAATTTTTAACATTACTCTTATATTTGTCTTGTAAATCGATAAAGTATTGTTTTTCTTTTACAAGCTCATATCTTTCTTTGTCATCCAAATCAATGATTCTCCACTCGTTTTTGAATAAATCTTTATAATAATCAATAAATTCTTTAACAGTTTTTGTGTGCATTAATGCTTTCATGTTCTCACCCAAGTAAATTATAACAAAAAAGGACTAATCTAAGTCCTTTTCTTTTGCTTCTTTAATGTATTTCTTTGAGATCTCTGTTTGAATCCTTCTGAATTCAATGAGTTCATCCAATGTAACTTCTAGAGCTTGTGCTATTTCGACGGCTCTTTCTAGTGATGGAGTTCTATTTCCATTTTCGAATTGTTGAACAGCCTGTGAACTAATTCCAAGTTTTTTTGCTAATTCAGTTTGGCTGATCTGTTTTGTTTTTCTAATCTCTTTAAGATTTAAAACAATTTTTTTATTCATTTAGCAATTCCCCCTTGCGTTTTACAAGCTAATGCTTTAAAATAGCATTGTAGGACAAGCAGTTGCTTGTTTAAAAGGTAGTTGCGTTTCGGTAAATATGGCAGGGCTAGCTGGATTTGAACCAACGATGACGGAGTCAAAGTCCGTTGCCTTACCGCTTGGCTATAGCCCTAATTATTCGCATGGGGCGGCTAAAGGGAGTTGAACCCTCCAATGTCGGAGCCACAATCCGATGTGTTAACCGCTTCACCATAGCCGCCATCTATGCGCAAATATTATTATACAATATATTTTTAATATGTAAAGAGAAAAATAACTTTTTTTTTACATGAAGTGATTTTTTCTATGAAATTCATGAGTTCTTTGGTATGATTTATGTGACTAACGGGGGGATTGAATGAAACTTGTAGGTAGAGTATTTTATGGACTATTAGTAGCAATGTTGGCTTTTAACATCTATGGACTGTCTTTGTTTCAAATGGAATATGAAGCGGTTGATAAATATGGAAGTCTTGCGATAGAAGAAAATGATCCATCTTTCTTCAGAAATATGTTTGATTATTATGAACAAGAGGATCTCTTACACGTCTTAGAGACAAAAGACAGCGAATCTGACATTGCGTTTCAGTTATATTTATTTAAAGGTGTTTCTAATAAAATGGACTTTGTAAGAGTTCAATTAGATAGCTTAGAGGGCTTTGATTATGACAAAGGCTTTGAAATATCTGTTTTATTAGAAGGACAGACTGAGTGGAAGAATTATAAATTTGTTGCACATGACAAATTCTATTACTTGAATTTGGCATTAAACAACTTGTTGAATGAAAAAGAACCATCAGGTTTCATAGATTGGATTGATTTCAAAATCAATGCCATCTATACAGACGAAGTAGATGGGAAAAAGGTTGAACTTGAAAAGTTGATTTATGATTTTGATCAACCCATGGTCCTTACTAAAGCACAAATGGACGTTGCAGATAAGCTTTATACACCAATAGATCCAGAAGCAGAAACGCCAGAGTATCCAACTTTGGAGAGTCTTTTATTAGTGAAATCTGTTAAACGTAACTTCTTTAATGAGTTTAGCTATATCTTATGGCGAAACATGGCCATTTATGCAGTTGGGGTTGTGATGTTAACCTACTTTGTGTTTTTTAGAAAAAAACTTTCTATGTCTAAGAAGATTAAAAATCCAGTTGTGTTTAAAGAAAACATCAACATAAAGGTGATTGATTCTGTCAAAGAAGTCGATGAAACCAAGGATAAACAAAAATAACTATTGAAGAAATTCGTAACGTGTGTTATATTTATAATGCACGTTAATTAGGGATATGGTGTCAACGGTAGCACAGCGGTCTCCAAAACCGTTAGTACGGGTTCGAATCCTGTTGTCCCTGCCATTAATGTATATGAAACTCATAAGTGATCTGTTTATGTGTTTTTTTTGTCTTTAGCGCTATGTAATTTGTCTTTAGTATGAGATAATAAAACAAAAAGGATGGGATGTTATGAGAGTTGCTTTAATTGCACACGATAAGAAGAAGAAAGACATTATTGAATTGGCTATTAAGTATAAAGAAATCTTAAAAGAACATACACTTTATGCCACTGGCACGACAGGGACATTGGTTATGGGTGAAACAGGCTTACCAATTATCAGAATGAAATCTGGTCCTCTTGGTGGCGACCAACAAATCGGCTCGATGGTTGCTGATAACCAATTGGATTTAGTTATTTTTTTAAGAGACCCTTTGACTGCACAACCCCATGAACCAGATGTATCAGCTTTGTTAAGACTTTGTGATGTATTTTCCATTCCGCTTGCGACCAACAAAACCAGTGGTGAGATTATGTTAAAAGCCCTACACAATAAAGAGATTGTTAACCGATATAAAGTAGGTACATAAGATGTTTATTGACTTAAGCTTACCGATAAAAGATGGCATGTTGGTTTATGAAGGCGATCCTAAAATGTCTTTAAAGAAAATCAATTCAATTGAAAAAGACGGGTTTTCAAACTATGAACTAAAAACCAACATGCATGTTGGGACTCATATAGACGGCATTGGACATATGTTGGATGATCCTGAATATGTCTTTAGTATCCCTTTAGAATCCTTAGTAGGTTTATCAAGGCTTGTGAAAGATGCTTTGCCATTTGTCGATTTAGGCCATGAGCTTTTGTTGGTTGATATGAAAGAAGAAACTTTGAATGAAAAGTTTTTAAAAAGCATTCTAAACAGTAACGTAAAGCTTATTGTGATCGAAAAAGCATCGGTAGATCAATATCCTTATGAGATTCATAAACGCTTGTTTAAAAAAGGCATTCGCATTGTTGAGAATGCAATAGGGTTTGATAAGCTAAGAGACTTAAAGACATTTAGACTTTATGTGATCCCTTTATCAATAGAAGCAGATTCATCTCTTTGTAGAGTGTTTATAGAAACAATTTAAAGTAAATAATGAACATCACCTGTACGTATTATGTAGAGGTGATTTTTTATGAAGAAAAGTTTTATGATTTTATGTTTGGTTTTTTTATTCGGGTTTACACCCATCTATGCAAGCAGTTCAAGAGAAGAAAACCTAAACAGATTGCCTTATGGCAAGAATTACATTGATTTTAGGAATTTCACTTGGAATGCTTACACGGATTATGGCATGATCGATTTAATTACAATCAAGCCAAATACAAATTACACATTGGTGATTGGTAAGTCGTTTGTGGGTGATTTTATCTATTATCAAAATGAACAACCGGATTTTACGTTAGAAACTGAAACGTCTAGTGAAGTCGTGCCGTTTTCAATTGACAGTGAAAACGAACGGTGGTTTAAGACGTTTTCTCTTAATGTGGACAAAATGAAAATCAACCATTTGATGGTTGAGTCTCTTGGACAGTATGAAATCATTTTGTATGAAGGCACGTATGAAGCGTTTGAGGGCTTTGAGCTTTATCAGTCCAATGAACCAAGCGTTTATGAAGGGTATTATTTGGTGGACTATGATCATCCAGTCTCGACAGAAACGATATTAACGACGCTTTCTGCCAGTGATAACCACACAAGGGACATAGACCTTAAAAAGACAGTGATCAAAGATGAATACACGAATAGAGAAAAAGCCACAGGCGAGTTTTTGATTGCCTATGAAGTCAAAGATAAAATGTCGAACTTGAGTGTTTATAACATGCATGTTCGTGTGATCGATCATCAAAAGCCTGTTATTTCAGGGTCTTTAAATTATGAAATCAAAACGGATGAAGACCATTTGACGGTCGAACAAATGATCGACCGTCTTACTTTAACGGATAATGCAGATCCACTTGCCAGTTTAGATGTTTCTATCATTAAAGATGACTATACCCCTAATAAAGGCAATGTAGGCACGTTTGAGGTTGTGATCAGCGTTAGTGATCAATCAAACAACCAGCAAGAAGCGACTATTTCTGTTTCTATTAGTGACACAAAAAGCCCACGAATTACTGGTCCGGATACACTTTATAAGTATGTTAGTGACGACCCCCTAACGGATGAAGCATTAAGAAGCCTTTTTCAATCCATAGATAATGTCGATGGAAACATCAGCGAGACCATGATTATTAATGTCGATGGGTTTAATCCTAATGTAGTAGGGCTTCATCGCGTATATGTCATTTCGAAAGATGCTTCTGGTAATCAATCCTATAAAACCGTTTTATATCACGTATTAGATGATGTGTCGCCTAATATTATCGCTTCATCACCTGTTATGACACTCGCTACATATGAAGCAATGACGGAAACAGAGTTGGTTGAATGGTTTAAAAAAGACTTAATGAAACAAAACATTTACCCTGACAACGTGAAAATATTGCTTGATGAAGTAGACCTAGACCAACGATCAAAAAACCGTTATGTCTATTTTGAATACGACGTCAATGGCATGGTGAAACAATCGAGATTGACCGTCGTTGATCAAACTTCTTCAAACAAAGGCATCATCGTACTCAGTGCATTAGGAGGACTCCTAGTCTTTAGTGCCATTATCGTCTATAAGAAGAAACACTAATACTATCTAAAGTCAAACATTGTTTGGCTTTTCTTATTTTTTAATTTGTAGTATGATATACTATATTCACTAGGTGATTCTATGAACAAAAAGAAACATATATGGGTCTTTATCGGACTGTTTTATGCCTTAAATATATTGAATACATATTTTGTAACAACCAGCGTTTTAAACCGCTATTTGGTGCCTTTTAAACGTAGTGGTTTTTTAGAAATCAACAGCCTTATAGGTAATTTTTTTGCCCTTTCGATTTTACTATTGATAGGGTTTATTCTATTTAAGACATTAAAGAAAAGAATGCTATATTTAGTGATTCTAACGTTACTATTAAACATAGCCATATTTTCAATTGGTATTTTTACCAAGTACTATCAAACAATGTTTTCCATTTATGAGCTCACGCTCTTTAATAACCCTGCCTCAGAATTGGCAGGGTCGATACTCATTCAAGCGTTAACGGAGTTGTATCTTTACTATCGGATTATTGTGTTTATACCTTTTGTAACGTTGGCTGTTTATTTCATTGCGTTCTTTAAAAAGTATAAGGACATGACATTTGAAAGCATCATAGGCAGATATTTAGCAGTAATGGGGGTTTGTGTGAGTTTGGTGTTTACAACCGCCACCTTAGGGATTGTAAAAACACATATGGATAAAGTCTGGCCAATCTCTGCAGAACGCACATTATATGGCGTTCAAAGTGCAGGCCTTTATAATTTTTACTTAGGACAGTTTATGGGGTTTAATTTATCGAATGTTGATAATACTGTGCCTTCATTATCTGTCTATGACACCTATAACAAAAACAAAGAAACATATACGAATTTCTTTTCTGAGACCTACTCAAAAAACTTGACTTACGAAAATGCAAGTTCAGTCACAGTAGACCCATCATTGATAAATGGGCCTTATCTGAATGGCATCTTAAAGGATAAAAATCTGGTGGTCATTCATTTAGAAACGTTTAACCATTTCTTATTAGATGAAACAGGGCCCTATTTAGATGAGTCTTACTTCAATAGCTTAAAAGCCCTTTTAAAAGAGTCTTATGTGTTTGATAACTTCTATACCAATGTAGGAATCGGAAACTCCTCTGATGCTGAATTTACAGCAATGACTGGGTTGTATCCGCAAGGCGATACCACCATTTACTGGAAATACAACAACCATAACTTAGACTTTCATGCTTTACCAGAACTCTTTGATGGGTATTATAAAGCTTCTTTACATGGAGACACGGGTTTGTTTTACAATAGAATTAAAGTCCATGAAGAAATGCTTGGATTTGATGATTACTATTATTTCGATGAAAAAGAAGACTATTTTGAAGGCACTAAAAATGGGTATTACTATTTTGATGGGCTAACTGAGAAAAACACAGAACAAAGCCCTTGGTTAAGTGACTATGCGCTTTTAAACTGGACAAAAGTATTAGCTGATCGCAGCAACCCTTACTTTTTATATCCGATTACCATCCAGCCACATACCCCGTATTTATATGACCCATATCCAAATCAGTTCGATAAAAACAGTCTTGATGTAGACCCAACCACACTCAGTTACTTGAATTACGAAACGTATTATGATCGCTTTTTTGATGAGTTTTTGGCTTATTCAAAAACACAAACCAATACGGCCTATTTCTTTTATGGCGATCACGGTTCAGGCATCCCTAAGAAAGACTTGGAAACCATTTTAGGCAAAGAACTTAGTATTCTAGACTATAAACAAGAAATGATTAAAACACTAGGGTTTATTTACGTGCCAGATGATCAAGACCAAAACTGTGAGATCAGTAGAGGTCTACTTACAGGGTCTCAATCATTGGTCAGAAGTCAAGTTGACCTCTACCGTACGATTGTTGATTTATATGGCATTGACATTGACACCCATTATTATGGCGTAAACTTATTATCAGACGAACATACCTTCTCTATAGATACACGCGCATTTGATATAGTCACAGACGATTATTTTCTTTTAGGTAAGTACATTTATAGCGATAAAGTGCCTAATGAGTCTAATACAAGATACTTAAGTGAAACAGTATTAGTAGAACCCTATTCGTTTTTTGAACAAGTGCTATTGTTTAAAAAACGAATGGATATTGCCCTCAATTTGAATCTCCATCCTAAATTAAAAAAATAATTGTAAATCATATTGACACATCCCTCAAAATAAGATATAATTCATTTTGCGCGGATGTGGCGAAACTGGCAGACGCACTAGACTTAGGATCTAGCGCCTTAGGCGTGCAGGTTCAACTCCTGTCATCCGCACCACATAACACTGAATGGCTTGATACAATTCGTATCAGGCCTTTTTTTTATGCAGAAAGGGAAGTTTCTCCTATATTCAGAAATCAGTTGAATTATTAAAATCGTTATTAAAACTATAATTCAGTTGATATTGTATACATCATATATTTAGTAATACGATTACAGCCTTAAATACACGATTACATTTTAATTTTAAGTAGGGGTTGAAAACCGGTCAGATTCCACAATATTATGTAGAGAATAATCATCCAGCGATTATTGATAAGGACATGTGGGAACTCACGCAAATCCTAGTCAAACAAAAGACAAGTTTAGGTAAATACAATTCATTTAGTAGTACATTTGCATCAAAGCTCATATGTGCAGATTGTGGTGGTGTTTATGGCAGAAAAAGATGGCACTCCACAGATAAATACTCAAAGCTTGTTTATAGGTGCAATCGGAAGTTTGATAAGGGTAAGCATAAATGTATGACACCCACTTTATCAGAAGATGAGATCAAGATGAAATTCATTCAAAGCTATAACTTTACCATGAAAGATAAGAAACGAGTTATGGATGATACAAAAGAAATCATTGGGCTTTTATCAGACACTAAAGACTTAGATGTTGAGATTAATAAAACTGGTGATGAAATAACCGTAATTACTGAACTTGTTAATAAGCTGTTCAACGATCATGCTAAATCAAATATGAGCATAGAAGAATATGATAGAAGATATAGTGAATTAACAACGAGATACGAAGAATTAGAAATCAAGCAAAAGGAACTCATCAATAAAAGAGACGACAAAAAGGCTCGGGTTTATATCATGAATGAGTTTCTATCTAACTTAAAACATGCCAAAGATAAAATGTCGGAATGGAATGATTCGTTCTTTACAATGATGGTTGAGAGCGGTACAGTTCATAGAGATGAAACGATAACGTTTAAATTGAAGAACCATTATAGTTCCAAAACAAGCACCTAAAAAATGACAAAACATGCATCAAATGATTGACAAAACATGTGCTAAAATGATGTTCAAGATACGAGAAATTAAGAAAAGAGGCACACTCAATGAAATTTATACATACAGAAAAAGCACCAAAAGCAGTTGGACCATATTCACAAGGAGTATTAGCAAAGGGTGAGACGCTCTACGTTTCAGGACAAATTCCGTTTGTTCCGGAAACAATGACTTTAGTTTCAAACGACATTAAAGATCAAACAAAACAGTCTTTGCATAATGTATTGGCAATTGTTGAAGCAGCTGGATATTCAAAAAATGATATCGTTCGTTGTACTGTCTATATGACAGATTTATCTCAATTTACTCAAATGAATGAGATATATCAAGAGTTTTTTAAAGATCATAAGCCAGCACGTGCAGCTGTAGAAGTAAGTAGGTTACCGAAAGATGTATCTGTAGAAATAGATGCGATTGCAGTTAAATAGCAAGAAAGTCTACGCTTAGATGATTCATTAGCGTAGACTTTTTTTATGGCTTTTGATGAGATTTACGATACATGGATGGTGTCATGAGCATGTGAGTCTTGAAGACATATGAGAAATATGCATTGCTTTCGAATCCACATAAAAAACTTATATCAGTAATTGTGTCATTCGTAATTAACAATAATTCTTTTGCTTTCATGAGTCGATAATTAATTAAATAGTCATTTGGAGACATGTTCATGGTTGTTTTAAAAATACGCTGAAAATGTGATGGAGATAGATTTATTTCTTCTGAAATTTTTTCTAGAGTCAGTTTTTCAGTATAGCGATCTTCCATATAATGAATAGCACTCTTTATGATTCGAACATAAGCAGAAGAGGGTAAATAATCGAGTTTAACTTCCTGGTATGCAGCGAAAATCATTTCAAGAATGAGAGAACGAATAAGTAATATGGATGAAGATTCATTTTTAATATATTGCTCTAAAATTTTTTGAAAGATAAGCTCATAATACTTCGGATTTTTTGTTGAGAGTACAGCAGGTAGTGCATCTAATATTTCATTAACATAATAAGGTTGTACTTTATCATCAATCGTTTCATTCGTTAATGCAAAAGAAATCATGTAACAGGAATACGGTGGTTCACCCATTGTTGTTTCACTTGGTCTTCTCAAACAAAGATCTCCTGCTTTAAGAGGATATCTTTTACCTTCTAAGTTCATGTAGCCTTCAGACTCGATAATAAATTCGAATTCATAAGTTTCAACGAGGCGTAGCGGGAACTTACCTTTACCCCAATCACGCTTATTTAAGTTATAAGCATATGTTCTAATGAGAACAGGTGCAAATTCAATTGTCTCTATTTCTTTAATGATTCTATTTCTTTTCATATGTACCTCTAAAAATACGATTTTGATATAAAAGCGTTTTACTTTTCTATATTTTATCACATTATCGCAAGATTTCTAAAAAGATAACAAATTATTATAAGCATATATATGCATATACATATAAAATGATACATGTGAAAGAGGTGAATTTTATGAAAACATTAAAAGTAGGTATTATTGGATGTGGTGGTATTGCTACACAAAAGCATATGCCAAGCTTATCTTTGATTAAAGAAGTTGAAATGGTTGCTTTTTGTGACATTATCATTGAAAAAGCTGAAAAAGCTAAAACTGATTTTGGAACTAAAGATGCAAAAGTCTATAAGGATTATAAAGATTTACTAAACGATAAATCAATTGATGTGATTCACGTTTGTACGCCAAATCGCAGTCATTCATTTATTACAGTAGATGCACTTGAAGCTGGAAAACATGTTATGTGCGAAAAACCAATGGCTATCAATGCAGTAGAAGCTAAAAAAATGGTTGATGCTGCGAAGCGAACTGGAAAGAAACTAACAATTGGATATCAAAATAGATATCGTGCTGACTCACTCTATTTAAAAGCTGAAACTGAAAAAGGAACTTTAGGGGATATTTATTTTGCTAAAGCTCACGCGATTAGAAGACGTGCAGTTCCAACATGGGGTGTATTTTTAAATGAATATGAACAAGGCGGAGGGCCATTAATTGATATTGGAACACATGCGCTTGACTTAACATTATGGATGATGAACAACTATAAGCCAAAAATGGTTGTTGGTTCTGTATTTCATAAATTAGGAGAACAAAGACAAACAGCTAATGCATGGGGAGATTGGGATTTAAAAGAATTCACAGTTGAAGACTCTGCTTTTGGTTATGTTGTTATGGAAAATGGAGCAACCATTGTTGTCGAATCCTCATGGGCACTCAATACACTTGAAGTAGGCGAAGCACAAACAACATTATGCGGAACACTTGCAGGTGCGGATATGAAAGATGGGTTACGTATTAATTTTGTAAAAAATAATCGTCAAGTCGTTGAAAAACCATCCTTTGGTGCTGGTGGAGTAGCATTTTATGAAGGTAAAGGCGATCGTTCTCAAGATATTGAAGCACGTATGTGGATTGATGCTATCTTAAATGATCAAGATGTTTTAGTTAAACCCGAACAAGCTTTTGCAGTTACCCAAATACTTGAAGCGATTTATGAATCAGCTAAGACAGGGAAACCAATCTTCTTTGGTGAACAAAAATGATGAAGCTTGGAATGATTTCACACTACTCGAATGAAGCATTGAGTTATGTGAAGTCTAAAGGATTATCATATGTTGAATTCACCATCAATCATCATGAAAATGAGTTTTTTGATGCACTCTCAGAAACGATGAAATTACTTAGTCAACATAAACAACACGTGCTTTCGGTAGGTAGATGGGGAACAGATCGAATTACTAAAGATGGTGTGAACCAAGATGAACTTTTGGTAAACAAAAAAATGATTGATGCATGTGTATCTTTGAATGCACCCGTTTTTGTTACTGGTGTCAATTATGTTTCAGAATTATCAGAAAGTCAAAATATGACATATGCATTAGCGTATTTAAACGAACTCATGACTTATGCCAATGATAAAAAAATTAAATTAGCTGTCTATAATTGTCGTTGGAATAATTTCATTGTGGGTCCAGATACATGGGATATCGTATTAAAGGAAGTTCCCGGTATAGGTATTAAATATGACCCTTCACATGCAATCTATGATTTCAAGAACTATTTAAAAGAAATCAAAGATTATGGGAAATATATTTATCACTTCCATTTAAAAGGTGCATTAATTGTCGATAACGAAAGAGTTGATGATCCACCTGCAGGTCTTGATATGACAAATTGGAAAGCTGTTATGGGATTACTTTATTTTCATGGATATCAAGGCGGTCTATCGATAGAACCACATTCACATATTTGGAAACATGAACTTGGGGATTTCGGTATTGATTACACGATTGATTTTTTCAAGCCCATGATAAAAGGAGAAAAATAATGAAATCTTATATTCAACTTTACTCACTTAGAACGATTATCGAAAACAATATGGATCATGTCTTTAAATCACTTAAGTCATTTGGATTTGATGGTGTTGAGTTGGCTGGATTTTACGGATTGTCAGCATCCAAGCTTAAAAACATACTTGATTCATACCAATTAGAAGTCGTGTCAACTCACGAAAGCATGACTCGTTTAACAGAACATATAGGACAAGTCATTGAAGATTATAAAATATTAGGTACAAAAAATATTGTTATTCCTTACACAGAAATGAAAGATAAAGCATCATATGAAAAAATGTTGCCGCAAATTCGAAAAGCTGTAGATTCATTGACTAAAGAAGGATATAAAGTGTTTTATCATAATCATGCAAATGAGTTTCAAGCCTTTGATGATTTATATGTGATTGAGCACTTATTAAAAGATATTCCTGAAATTAGACTTGAATTTGATATATATTGGGCAACATTTGCTAAAGTTGATGCTATCTCATTTTTAGAAAAATATAAAGATCGTATTGATTTGATTCATGCAAAAGATATGATCATCACCGACAATGGACCACATTTTGAGTCAGTTGGTAAAGGTGTCATCAATTATAGTGAAGTTTATTCGATAATGAAAAGTGGTTGGATTGTAGAAAATGATAAGCCACTTAATGATCCACTTGCAAATGTGGAAGACAGCATTAAATTTATTAAAGAATTAGTAGGAGGTAAAAAATGAAAGTCGGAGTTTTAACGGTTCCTTTTAGCGGACAAAGTTTAGAAGATACATTATCATATTTAAGTTCTCTAGGGTTAACAACAGTTGAGATTGGAACAGGTGGATATCCTGGAAATGCACATGCAAATCCTGAAGTGCTCTTACAAGATGAAACAGCTTTTCAAGAATTTGTAGATACATTCAAGAGATATAACATGACGATTAGTGCTTTATCTTGCCATGGTAACCCAGTTCACCCAAATAAAGAAGTCGCAGATAAAGATCATAAAGATTTTGAAAATACAGTTTTATTAGCTGAAAAATTAGGTATTGATACAATCATTACATTCTCAGGATGCCCAGGTGGTAGTAAGAAAGATAAGACACCAAATTGGGCAGTTTCATCTTGGCCAAACGATTTCCAAGAAGTTTTAGCATATCAATGGAATAAAGTGTTAATTCCATATTGGAAAAAAGCTGCAGCTTTTGCTAAATCACATGGTGTAACAAAAATTGCTTTAGAAATGCATCCAGGATTTAATGTTTATAATCCAGAAACACTACTTAAGTTAAGAAAAGCAGTTGGTGATATCATCGGTGCCAACTTTGATCCAAGTCATTTATTCTGGCAAGGAATTGATCCTGTACAAGCGATTAAATATATGGGGGATTCTATTCATCATTTCCATGCTAAAGACACACAAATGTTTAGTGACAATGTCTTAAAAAATGGTGTATTAGATATGAAATCATACGGTAATTTAAGTGAACGCTCATGGGTGTTTAGAACCGTAGGTTATGGACATGACACTAAGGTTTGGAAAGATATGATGACGATGCTACGTATTGTCGGATATGATGGAGCTATTTCCATCGAACATGAAGATTCACTGATGTCAATTAAGGAAGGATTAGAAAAAGCAGTCACATTCCTTCAATCACTCGTGATTGAAGAACAACCAGGAGCTGCTTGGTGGTTTTGATGCATAAATTAAGAGTCGGCATTGTAGGTTGTGGGAATATTTTTCCTATGCATGCCATTTCAATTAAAAAGAATGATCAACTCGATTTAGTTGCTATTTGTGACATTAAAAAAGATAGAGTTGAAAAAGAAGCGAAAAGATTTGAAACAAAAGCATATGATGATTATGAAACGATGCTAAAAGAAGCTAAACTTGATGTTGTACATATTTGTACACCTCACTATTTACATGCACCCATGACAGTTTTAGCAGCAGAACATCATGTTCATGTATTAACAGAAAAACCAATGGCTATTCATGTGGATGATGCGAAAAAGATGATTGAAACATGTGAGTCACATCAAGTCACACTCGGTGTCATTTTTCAAAACCGATACAACAAAGGCGCAGCATTTTTAAAGGATGTTTTGATGAAAGGCAAACTTGGTAAAATTAAATCTGCGAAGTGTCAAGTAACATGGGACCGATCAGATGATTACTACATGCGTAGTGATTGGAAAGGTACATGGGATAAAGAAGGTGGAGGGGCAGTCATTGATCAAGCCATTCATACACTCGATTTAATGCGTTGGTTTGTGGATGATGAGATCGATTATATTGATGCTTCTATAGCTAATCGTGTTCACTTGAAAATTGATGTTGAAGACACGGCTGAAGGTCTTATTCAGTTTAAAAATGGTGTAAGAGCAAACTTTCACGTGATTAACTATAACACCATGGATAGTCCTGTAACCATAGAACTTCATTGTGAAAATGGAATTGCTAAATATACAGATGGATTAGCAGAAATCACATATACAGATACATCGAAAGAAATAGTTGGAGCTGATCCAAGAGAAAGACTAGACTACGGTGATGTAAAAAGTTATTGGGGAGTCAGTCATATCAAACAGATTAGTGATTTCTATCAAACACTGAAAGAAAAGAAAAAGCCCGTTATTGATGGTAACGAGGCGTTAGTTACACAAAAAATTGTCAATGCAATTTATGAATCAGGTAAAACACATAAAAAAGTGTATTTATAGTGAAAAATGCAGCTATATTTGGCTGCATTTTCTCTTTATATCTCTTTGTATTCTAAACTAATTTGAATAAATACAAGCTCAAAAGGGTTGATCGTCCTATTAATGATAATTTCATTTGTCTCATCGGTATATTCAACATGCATTGAAGGCTGTGTTATATTTCTTAAATAGGTAATCTCACTACTTGAAAGATTTTTTATGGCACCTAATTTTATCCATTCATTAAGAATAGATCCATGTTCCTCAGATAAATAATAGGTTTTAATTATATAATGACCATTGACCAAATTATGTAAAGATAGCGATATATCAACATAGCGAGGTTCATTAAAGGCTTCTGACAAGTGTTTATAATTGATATCCGAGTGGTATGTTGTGCAATATGTCTCTTTTGGGTGCTGGTAATTATATAATAACATTTGGTATGAATCCATCGAGTTTGATGTAACCATGTAGCCTTCACCTTGGTCAATAATTCTTTTTCCCACTTTTTCGTAGCAGAGCAGTTATTCCAATGGTGCCAATATCGCGATATCATTGCTTTATACGGTTGACAACCCTGTTAAAAGAGCCATTTTACTAAGACCAATGGTCCCTACCGATGAAATACTCACTCAGTCCCTTCAGCAAACCGAAGTCATTATCCTTTCTGGACAATCTGACCCCATCGTGCCCAGTACACATCCTGGTAAACTCAATGAAATTTTTAAACATTTAAAAGCGAGAACGCATTTGTACATACTTCAAACTGATCATAACCTCACACAACAAGATTTGGATATCATACAAAAACACGTAAATTCTTGAATATTTAAGCCGATTTTCACGCATTAATCTAAAAAATAGCGCGTAAATTTTTAAAAAAACATTGACATAATAAATCTAAATAGAGTAAGATGAAAACATCAAAATCGATTCTTGGTTAGTCATCATACCAACACATACAAACCTCAGTGCAAACTTTTATATATGGAGGAAACATGAAAAAGTTGATTGCATCTCTTGTTTTTTGTGTGTGTTTTTTTGTGCTTATTGGGTGTGATGCGTTACCCAATCCAGAAAAAACAGTAACAGCCATTAGTGTTGATACAGCCACGATACCCACTGAAGTGGATATCGAGAGTGTCGATATCAGTACGATTTTTTTAATCATCACGTACTCTGATGGTACTACAGCTAGGGTTCCCCTCAATGAGTCAATGATTCCTGAAACGGATAGAATCAAATTGACAACTGTGGGGACTCAAACAATACAGATCACCTATTTAGGGTTCGAGACGACATTCAGTTTAATCATCACAGCAGATGATTTACAGATACAACTCATGGCTATTTATACACTCAGTCAAACAGCAGGCTTTACAGGCACCTATGAAGATTGGCTGGCTAGTGTTCGTGGTCCACAAGGAGAACCAGGGAAACAAGTTGTATTAAGGGTTGAAAATCAGAAAATTGAATGGCAATATGAAGACGACACCACGTGGATGTTACTTTTAGATTTAACTCTGATTGCCGACAGAAAAATCATCTTTAGAACCACAGAAACGCATATTGAATTTCAATATGTGGGAGAAACGGAATGGCAACCCATGGTAGCTCTTAGTAGCTTGAAAGGTCAAGATGGTTTACCAGGGACTAACGGCCAAGACGGAGAACCTGGAAAAGATGGCCAAGACGGAGAACCTGGAAAAGATGGCCAAGACGGCCAAAACGGTACAAATGGGTTATCAGCCTACGAAATATACAAAATTTACTATCCACTGTATACGGGGGATGAAGCTACTTGGATTAAGGCGTTGAGTTTAGGCCAATTAGGCATCCAAATCTCACTAAATCCAAATGGTGGTACCTACCCAGCAAATCTACAGTTTACGGTTTTAGCTGGCGAGTCATTCACTTTAAGTACACCTACTAAAGGCTCAGCCGATTTTGTCGGTTGGTTTATTGGAGACACACCATTCACCTTAGAGGCATTATATGGATCGAACAGTAACCAAGTCATGATCCATGCTAAATGGGCCAACGATAACCCTGTTGAACAACACAAAGTCACCTTCTTTACTCAAGGTGGAGTCTATTTAGTGTTGGATCAAATTGAACATGGATCCGTGATTCATGCGCCAAATCCACCAACACTATCAGGTTTTGAATTTAAAGGATGGGTTCTTGAAGGTACGACAGAACTGGTAGGGTTTCCATACACCGTTACGACCAGCCTACATTTTCAAGCCGTCTTTGAAGCAGATGTTTCAAATTTAACGAACGCATTATATTTTGTAGTGGTGACCCAAATAGGGGATGAACTAGTCGTTGAAGCGTGGCTAGGTGGTAATGTTTCAATGAATGCGTACGACATGCGTATCAAATACGACCCACAAGTCCTAAGTGTACTGTCGGTTGTAAAGGGCACTGCATCGGTGTCGAATCATAACAATCCTGGCGTTATTCTATTCAATTACTCCAGTGTGTCAACACTCAAATCTGAGAGTATCATGCTAACTATTACCTTTAAACTGCTAACCCAAACCCAAACACAATTAACCTTTGAAGTCGTTGATTTCTACGTGTTAAATGATCAGTATGAGGCAGTTATTGTAGATTTTAATGTGTTATCATACACCGTTGTACAGTAAAGGAGAAATGAAAGATGAAACTAAGTAAAATACGACTTATAATACTAGCACTCGTAGGATTACTTGCAGTATTTACATTTCAACCTAAACCGGTTCAAGCGGGAACCAGCGGTTGGCTGATTAAAGGTCAAGAAAATGTGACAGTAATCCCAGGACAAACATTCACTTACACAATTCGTGTTGAAAATGCTGAAAATCTTTCTGCTTATCAACTCAAATTGTATTATGATGACATGCTATTTGAAGCGATAGAAATTGAAAAAGCTGTCGATATGACCGGTTCTTTCGTATCCAATATTGATACAAACGGGGTTATATTTGCGAATTACACCAATACCAATACAGTTTCTGGTAATCTGGCATTATTCAAAATCACTTTTTTAGCAAACGCCTATTTACAAATGGGGTCACACTACCTCATGGAAGTAGATTATGATTTTACAGAAATTGTCATGATGGATGAAAACTATCAAACAACCGTGGTTGACTACGTCGATTATTCCTTCCCTGAAGTATCTACAGCGAAGATTGCAGACGTCAACATGGATGGCCAAATCACGATCGTGGATGCGCTTCAAATTCAGTTATACCTTGCAGGCAATATTGAATTTAGTGAAGCACAAAAAAAGATTGGTGATGTTAATTTTGATGGCGCTTTGACAATTCTAGACGCCCTTCAAATTCAATTATTTTTAGCGGGATTAAGAGGACCATTTGAAGAAATCGTCGTACCGCCAGTCCACGTATACCAATACTTTTTAGCCTGCACTTATAATAATTGGCAAGATGCTATCAATTATCCGGTTAATAAATTGATGGAAATTGATATTAAAGACCCTGCCATCATGGACATGACAGCAGGGTTTAATGTCAAAAATGTCTATAAGAACAGTGTATTTGTACCCTTAGATGAAACAGGTGATACAGTCACTCACATTGTGAATGGTAGCGAAGCTACTTTCTATAGCAGCAGAATGTTCAAAATCATCGAAACCAATGAAGATTTAGATTTTTTACGCTGGCTACAAAGCCCTGAAAGTGGGCCAGTCATGAACTTGACACCAGATACGATCTTTATGCCACCGTATCTAGCTGAACTCAACTACGATGAGTATTCTAAATCAAATCTAGTGTTCTTAAATGGCGGCATCCATGATGTCTATCTCGTCAAATTAGGTAATGACCAAATGGGTATTGGCGCAATCAGAAGAGAAGCTTCGCATTCATCTGAACAATTGATGACAATGATCATTGACATGCTATCTAGTTATTATACTGACGGCTATCCAATTGAATCCCTCAACATCACGCGTATGATGATGGATGAATATGTTGTCAGAGCTCAATTAGATTGGCAGTCATCTCATCCTGAAATATTTGATCCGAATATGGGAATACAAGGGTATTATGAACAACCAGAACAAGATACAGAAATCACATTCACCATTACCATCACTGTGGATTACACGTTAATGGAAACTTTTACATTTACGACGATGGCTTATGGACACCATGGTGAGATAGAGTATCTAGAAGCTATCTATTTTGCAGGGGGTATGTACGGTTGGGATAGTGTGGTTGGTAACCCCGAATTCGCCATGACACAAATTGATTCAACAGACCCAAGATTCGCGGCGATTACCGCAGGGTTGAATAATCCATATATGGTCTATGCGATCGATCTGTATATTCCATTTGATGTGTACGGATTCTATGTTGAATATATCGATGAAGATGGGTCATTAAAAGCCTTCCACGAGTCTCATTTATTCAAACTACTAGCAGTAAGTAATCTGAATAATCATGTTTGGTACCCAAGTGAAATGAGTCCAGATTATATCAATTTCACACCAGATTTAATCTACATTCCAAATAGCATGTACTATACCAACCCAGATTTCTTCTTTGGTAATATTGGATTATATAGTGGCGGTGCTTATACCATTTACTTCCTAATTTCAGATAATGGGATTGGCATCGGTGCGATCGAGAATAGAATGAACACTGAACAAGCCATGGCAGCTGTAAAATCTTCGATGTTTGATTATTACGATGGCGCTGATTTTAGTACGCTACCTTGGTTAGCGGGCAATATTAAAGTAGATGGTGAAACTAGAGCAACGTTCACATGGACTTCCAGTCACCCAGAAATTTATGATGTCAGTGTATCTACAAAACCTATATTTAATCAGCCAGCCGAAGATACATTGGTTGTCATAACATTAACCATATTAGTGGATGGCGCATATGAAGATACTCTAGAATTTTTCTATGAAGTTATAGGCTATCAATCAAACTAAATTTAGCATCCCTTAAATGAAAAAAGATGTTAGTAGCTTTTTTGTGTCTACTAACATCTTATCATTTCACAAAAGTTGGCTTTTCAAGTGATGAAGTTAAAGACATCATTTACATGTCGAATCAACTTGCAAATTTACAACTTCTAGAAGGGCGACAAAATGAAAGTAAAAATAAAACACCTCTAGAAGATTGGATATCAAAAGGAAAGACTGATAAATATTTGCCTTTAGATCAATCACTTAAGTTAATCGATTTCAGAAGTTTTTATGAAGCAAGAAAAAATCTTATGAAAGAAAAACTTATAAAAATATTTGATATAGTTTAAATGTAGTATACAATTTAATATACGCCTTGGTACAAAGGGTAATACAGGCTTGACCTGTAAATAAAATGGCAAGTGCCAGAAGGAGATACTTATGAAAAGTATTGAAATTAAAGTACCAAGGAACTTGATTCAAAAGTTTTACCCGCATCCTGAACCATA
>JAVESF010000005.1:0-104021 GCA_034006765.1 Acholeplasma sp.
AAAGGTATACTAGTTTTTACGAACTCGAAGTTCAAATTGTTTAACTACGCCTTCGCCCTCATTTTACTACCAATTATATAAAAATAAAAGACTAAGAGAATAACTCCTAGCCTTAGTATACGAAAATTATGCTTTTTATTTTTAAAATACTAGATTAATAAAAATGATTGACTATTTTTGATTGTGAATGTATTGATCTATTTAATCATTTTAAATAAAGATGTTCATGTTGTTACATACTAATGGTCTCTTATTGTCTTATCTATGGCTTATAGTGAATTTTATAGAAACGCTTTCATTTTATCATAATTATTATAAATAGACGAAAATGAAATATTTTTGAATGAATAAATTTGTTATACTAAAAGAAAGATATTAAATGTTAGTTGATTGTTTTACGATAGACTAGCAGAATCCATCAGTGTGAAGGAGAGAACATGGCGAACATTTTATTGATTTCTGAGAAAACTAAGCACTTTACCGATCTCAATTCGGAACTTCAAAAGTATGGGTTTAAAGTCGTATCAAAACGATACAACATTTTTGATCAACAGAAGTCTAACGGTTTTATTTATGATTTTGTGCTCTACGAATTAACAGGAGATTTTCATGAGGATTTATTTCGTATTCAGTTGTTAGAACGTAATGGTACCGTTCCAGTTTATATTTTTGGCAGACACATTACGGAACAAGAAGCATTTATGTATCATGAAAAAGGGGCTAATGGTGTGATTCGTATACCGTTTTCACCAAGTGTGGTCGCAATTAGAATTATTTCTATCATAAAACTGTTGGAAAAGACTAGTAGAGTCATTAATAAAGTCTATGTAGGCCCATTAGAAATCGACTTACATAATAGCGTAGTTTTGAGAGATAATGCTGAAATCAAACTAACCAATGCAGAGTCCAAGATTTTGAGAGTTTTAATCAAAAATGCAAATACGGTCGTGGATAAGGATTCTGTTATTCGCTATGCTTGGGATGAAACGGATTCAGCAACTGATAATGCTTTAGGCATTCATATTGCGCGTCTTAGACAAAAAATCGAGTACAATGAAAATGAACCTGTGATTGAAACCATTTGGGGGATTGGATATCGTTTCAACCGCCCTATAGAAGACTAAAACGAGCTAAATTGCTCGTTTTTTTTGATTTTATAAGGGGATTATTTCAAGAAAAATTTAATGAGTTTGGTTTTGAAGTTTGAATAAGGCGGATACTGAATACCAAGGTCAAACCGCCCTTTCTTAATAAAGCCTTTTTGTTTGGAAAAAAGATCGAAAGAATAGCGTCCATGATAATGGCCAATACCACTATGACCGATACCTCCAAACGGCAAATACGGGTTTGCCACATGCATCAAAGTATCATTAATTGCCCCTCCACCGAAAGAAAGCATTTCAAAGACTTTTTTCTGGGTCTTTTTTGAGTTTGTAAACAAATATAGAGCCAGTGGTTTTTCACTGGTTTTTAATGTTGAGATAACCTCATTTATGTCACTAAAAGTTAATATTGGTAGTAAAGGACCAAATATTTCTTCTTGCATTATTGGGGCATCAAGGCTCACATTTTCCAAAAGAGTAGGCCCAATTTTATGTTTGAAGTCTGATTGATAATAAATATCAGAAGAAGCCATAAGACCTTTGATCCGATTTTGATGTCTTTCTATCACGTTGGTAAATAAAGATTCATCCTCATACATTTTTTTGATGGCTTTTTTCATCTCTAGTTGAAAGGGTTCTTTGATCGAGTGTTCGACGTAAATGTAATCTGGCGCGATGCAAGTTTGGCCAGCGTTTGTGAATTTACCAAATGCAATGCGTTGTGCTGCTAGTTTTAAATTAGCATCGCTACAGATGATAGTAGGACTTTTGCCACCTAACTCCAGGGTGACAGGTACTAAGTTTTTTGCAGCAGCTTCATAAATCTGTTTGCCTACTCTTGTTGAGCCTGTAAAAAAGATGTGGTCGAATTTAAGACTCACCAATTGTTGGTTTACTAAGTAGTCACCTTTGATCAAACAAATGTATTGTTGTTCAAAAGCTTCTTGTATGATTTTTTCTAAGATTGTTTCTGTATGAAAGACATATTCGCTTGCTTTTAGGATGGCTGTATTGCCTGAAGCGATTGCGCCAATCAGAGGTTCGATGACAAGTTGGAATGGATAATTATAAGGCCCGATGATTAAAACAGTGCCTAAAGGTTCAGGCATAATGTAGGATTTTGTGTTTAACAAAAACAAAGGCGTTTTTACTTTTTTAACTCGCATCCACTTTTTTAAACGTTTTAGAGTGAAATCGATTGAATGTAAAACGTATCCAATTTCAGTCGAATAGGCCTCAATTTCATTTTTTTGTAAATCTTGATATAGCGCTTTTGATAATGCGTCTTGGTTATTAATGATCGCATTTTTCAAACGTTTCAAAGCGTTAATTCTAAAGTCATAAGACAAAGTCTCACCAGTATTGAAATATTGTTTTTGTTTATCTAACAGGGTTTGCATAAGAATACCTCCTCAGTTTAATAGTATCACAAAAAGTTTATAAAATTAAATGGAGAATTCTTTATGTTTTGTACTATACTATAAGTAATGATGGAGGATTCAATGATGCAAAACAAACCTGATCGTAATAACTCTAAAAATTCAGCAGTCATTTTATTTTTAGTGATTTTTTTGGGCAGTGGATTTATCATTCCACTCGTGGCTTTTTCGAGAATCGCGGTATTCTCAGTCGTTATCTTTATTTCACTGACTGTGTTTCTGTTGATTTTTGGCGTTAACATGGTTAAGCGTTCGATGATTAACCGAGACAATATGGCTTTAAAACCAAAAGAAGAAGACCCATTTGATAAACCTATTTCTCAACCTTTATTGTGTGCTTTTTGTGGGGAAACCATTGAGAAGACGGATCTTTATTGCAATAATTGTGGACACCAAAATATATTTGCCAATAAAAACTGAGTGGGATTCGTATACTATATGTATACCTCCCATGTATACACGAATCAACAAAATGATTCGAAGACAAAGAAAACCATCCTTTTGATGGTTTTCTTTGTCTTTAGGGTGGGTTATTCGTTATAATAGAATTAAGAGGTGATTATGTTGGTGTATGATTGTATTGTAGTAGGTGGAGGACCGGCTGGTCTGATGGCAGCCAATCAACTCAAAAACCTCTCTTATTTATTATTAGAAAAAAACGAAAGAGTCGGTAAAAAATTGATGCTTACTGGGGGTAAACGCTGTAATGTGACTAATGTTTTGTCAAAAGAAGCGTTTATGTCTTCCTTAAATAGCACGAAAAGTAAGTTTTTATATAAGGCATTATCCTCGTTTGGAAAAGAAGACATTCTTTCATTTTTTAAGGAAAGAGGATTGAATTTGAAACTTGAACAAAACTTCAAGTTTTTTCCTGAAACGGAGAAGAGTAAAGATGTACTTTCATGTTTGATCAGAGACATCGACTTAGATAGAATTAGATTTAATCAAGCAGTCAAAACGATTCGAAGCATGAATGATTTTTATGAGATCGAAACCAAAACCGACAAGTTTTTATCTAAGAACGTGATCCTTTGTATGGGCTCTAATGCTTATCCCACAACTGGTTCAAGCGGGGATATCATAAGGCTATCAGAAGCATTTGAAATCAAGTATAAACCTTTTTCACCGGCAGAAGCGCCGATTTACCTTGAGGACATTGTAAAATACAAAGACTTACAAGGTGTCTCATTATCGACTACTTTACGAATGAATACCAGAAAAAAGGTCTTTGAAGGTGATTTGATTTTCACACATTTCGGATTGTCTGGCCCATTAATTCTACACATATCTGAACTGATCGACGAGGATTTAAGTCAATCTCCTGTGACACTCTCTTTTTCTTTGATAGAAAAAGATTTTGACACTAAATGGCTTGAAGCTACTGCTGATAATTTGAGGTTATATCCATTTATTGAGTCACTCACCCAAAAACGTTTGGCTAAGTTTATCGTTGAAGAGACAAACATTGAAAACAAAAGATTAAAAGAATTGTCCAAGAAGGATATTCATAAACTCAAAGAAGCACTGACTAATTTTACAGTAAGAGTCTTAAAAGTAGAGGATAAAGAGAAATCTTTTGTGAACGCTGGGGGTGTGCTATTAGATGAGCTTAATCCCAATACAATGGAACTTAAAAAAGTGCCAGGGCTCTATGTATGTGGGGAATCCATTGATTTGGCTGGCCCAATAGGCGGGTTTAACATTACAATTGCGATGTCAACAGGACACCTCGCGGGAGAAGCCGTCCATAGAAAAATGATGACTGATAATAAAAACTAATTAAGGAGAATAGAATGCAAAAAAGACGTTTAGGTAAAACAGGCTACATGGTTTCAGAGATTGCGCTTGGAACTTGGCAATTAGGAAATGCTTGGGGTAAGCCTTTTAACATTGAGCTTGCTAATGAGACACTTTGTGCAGCACAAGATACAGGTATCAACTGTATTGATACAGCGGATGTTTATTCAAGTGGACTTAGTGAACAAACCATCGGAAAGTTTTACAAAAATAAACAAAAACCCATCGTAATCACCAAGATTGGAAGACGCTCTAACCCTCATGATGCATCATCTTATACTAAAGAGAATTTAGAAAAATACATCGAGGATTCACGAAAGAACCTCCAACAGGATGCACTTGATTTAGTATTGCTACATTGTCCGCCAACTGAAGTTTATAAAAATAAGGACGTTTTTAAAACTTTAGACCATTTTAAAAAATCTGGATTAATTAAACATTATGGTGTGTCTATTGAAACACTAGAAGAAGGCTTTATGGCATTAGACTATGAAGGCATTTCTGCTATCGAAGTTATATTCAATATGTTTCGATTGAAACCTTTAGAACGTTTTTTAGACGAAGCAAAAAAACGTGATGTAGGAATCATCGTCCGAGTGCCATTAGCCAGTGGGCTATTGACTGGTAAGTTCGATAAAAATAAAACCTTTGAAGCGAAGGATCATCGCTTTTACAACCGTGAAGGTGAAAAGTTTAACAAAGGCGAAACGTTCTCAGGCGTTAATTATGAATTAGGATTAGAAGCGGTTGAGGCACTTAAAGAAGTCTTTAACACAAAACACTTAACCCTTTATGCTTTAAGGTGGATTTTGATGTTCAATCAAGTTTCAGTTGTAATTCCTGGGGCATCAAAGCCAGAACAAGTTTATAATAATGTACGAGCAAGTGAATTGCCAGCACTGACAGATGAACAAATGAAAGCAGTCAAACGTATCTATGATACTTATATTAAACCAACCGTTCACGAACTGTGGTAAAAAAAGAGTGACCCAGTTTTGGGTCACTTATTTTACATTTACTAAGTGTTCTTTTAAGTAGATGAGTTCGTCATTGGTTAAATCTCTATAATAACCGATAGGCAATCCATCAAGATTGAAATTCATAACGCGGATTCTTTCAAGCGCTTCAACATGATAGCCGAGGGCTTGGGTCATTCGTCTGATCTGACGATTCATGCCTTCTTTGAGCGTGATAGAGAACCTATACTCGTCTAGCGCTTTGATTTCGCAAGGTAGTGTTTGTTGATAGGTGTTTTTCTTTTGATTATAAATGACAACGCCCTCTTTCATATAGTTTAAAAATGAAGGTTCAAGGGGTTTATCTACGGTAACAACATACTCTTTTTCATGCCCAAATTCATTTCTAAGGATTTTGTTTACAATGTCGCCGTCGTTGGTTAAAATGATTAGACCAGTTGAGTCTTTGTCTAATCTTCCCACAGGAAAAATCTTTTCATTAACGTTCATGTACTCAATGATGTTATCTTCAACTAATTCTGTGGTACAAACAATGCCTTTAGGTTTGTTTAAAATATAGTAGACTTTTTGTTGTATAGGCTTAACGGGTTGATCGTCTAAACTGACTGTTTGGTGATCATAGACTCTATCTCCAAGCTTGGCAACAAGCCCATCTATTTTAACTCGTTGTGCTTGAATAATGGCTTCAGCCCCTCTTCTTGAGGCGACTTCAGCATCTGCCAAGTATTTATTCAAGCTAATCCCTCTAGTCTTTTCGTGAATCAGTTTGATTGGTTTGTCATCGTTTTCTAGCGTAAGTTTCTTTGCATACATAATATCACCACAGTTATTATAACAAATTGATACTTAATCTGGATAAAAAAAGACATTGTAAACTAGATTTTGGTATAATACAGTTAAGAAAGAAGGGAAAAGAGATGGATATTCTATTGGTTGTACTAGGCATTCTAACGGCTATTTGTTTGTTGTTGGCACTGTCTAACGGGCTAAAACCGTATTTTAAACACAAAGCTCTCAAAATGGTTTATCGTAATCATAAAGGATTTGGAATGCTTGCGACATTATTTGGGTTATCTCACTTTTTAGTAGCCATTCTAAATGAATCTTTAAGACTTTCTGGAATGCTTTCTTTGATAGCGTTAGTGTTGACTGGTGTTTTTGGAATGGCGTTTAGCAAGTTAAAACAAAAACCTCTTTACATAGTGCATAGAGGCTTTGCAGTCATCACTTTTGTCTTAATTATTGTTCATATTGTCGTAAATACAAGTTTTTAAACACTCGATTTGAGTGTTTTCTTTTTGGAGGTTGTGATGAAACTACTAAACTTTACAATACCAAAGACCCATAAGCCTTTGACGTTAGAGGCCTTTTTATCTAATACGCATATTTCTAAGTCTTTAAAAAATAGATTAGTATATGAAAAAAAAGTGATGGTAAATGGGACTTTAGCAACTAAAGATGTATGGTTAAAACCTTTGGACCTAGTATCGATAGATTTAAGCATGGTCAATTATCAAGAAGTAAAACAAAAGGATTGTCCTATAGAAGTGCTATACGAGGATGATTTTATTGTTTGTGTCTATAAACCCATGGCGCTACTTGTCTATTCAGATCAGTTTGATTTTGATACTTTGACCAATCGTGTTAAAGCCTATTATCAAAATCAAAATCACCCGTTTGAAGTATTACCTGCTCATAGACTTGATTTTGATACTTCTGGGATTGTTATTTTTGCCAAAAACCCTTTAAGCTTAAGTTATTTGTCATACCTATTTGAAACAAACCAAATTGAAAAGTATTATTTAGCTAAGATAGAAGGGCATATAGAGCCTAGTGTGGGAACAATCAGTGGTAAAATAGCCAATGACAGACATAGTCAAAAAATGCGGATAGGGTCAAATGGAAAAGAGGCCTTAACGACCTATAGAGTCATAAATAAGTCGCAGTCTGAATCATTATTGGAAATTAAGATTAAAGGTGGACGAAAACATCAGATTAGAGTGCACATGGCCTTTTTGGGTCATCCGATCAAGGGAGACAAATTATATGGAAACTCTTCAAAACGCTTATATTTACACTTTTATCGGACTTCTTTTAAAGATTTGTTTGGTCAATTGATAACCATCGAAACCAAAAACCCTTTTTAAGTGTGAATATTTAGTTGTTTTTTTTAAAAATAAAGGTATAATGTTACTGATTATAAGGAGATTATGAAAATGAAAATAACGGATGAAGCAAAAGTATTATTAGAACAAACCTTAAAACAAGAAAACTTTAACTGTGTCATAGCAGGATTAGAATATGGTTGTTGTTCAGAAGAATCTAATATTGTATTCGGGCTTGGAAATATTGAAGATGGTGATACCGTTTATGATATCAATGGTATTAAATGTGTGATGGAAGAAGAAACATATTTAAGAGCAGATTCTGTGACCATTTATGTAGAAAATAACGAACTCATGTTTTTAGACGAAAATGCGGTCGAATTCGAAGAAGGCCACCACCATCATCATCACGGTGATCATGAATGTCAATGTGGTCATAACCATGAGGGTGAAGAAGAACATGAATGCAAACACGAAGCGGATCACGAATGCCAATGTGGTCATAAGCATTAATACTTAAATAAATGAGATAGCACACCCGTTTGAGGTGTGCTTTTTTTTGTATGATGAGCGATAACTGCGAAAAAAAACACGAACGAAAGTCCGTGTCATAAGTAATTAGGCAATGACGGATTTTAACATCCAAACATGTTTGTCGAATGAAGCAATCGTGCCAATCGCCAAGTCTGCTGTTACATCATCGTTTAAATCTTCTGCAAGTGCGATGATTTCAGTTAATCCTTTTTTGATTTCTACTAAGTCTAGGATAACGTGGTTAATCATTTCTTTATCAGAAAGTGTTTGGTCTGTCGCTTCTTTAATGCTAGCGGTTTCTAAATAAGCTTTTTGAGTTGAAAGGGGTTTTCCACCAATCATTAAAAGTCTTTCTGCAAACTCATCATAGCGCTCATTCATTTCGTCATATAAAGATTCAAACAGTTCGTGCAATTGGTAAAATTGTTTACCCTTAACATACCAGTGAAAATGGTGTAGCTTTGTGAATAAAACACTTAAATTAGATACTTCTTTGTTTAATGCTGTAAATAGTTTCATAAAATACTCTCCTTTTTTATTTTTGTAAGCATAGTAAGTTCTTATACGGGACTAGAAACGCTTTTTGTTCTTTTGGATTCATCAAATGATAAGTTTTTGAGTTCATATCTAGGGTATACTCGATCAAAATGCCAATGACAACTTTTCGCATGAAATCAACATCGATTGAGTCACTTTGATTGGTTTTAATGATGTCAATTAAATCGTTACTCATAATCTCAATGACCCTAAAGTGATTGGGCAATCGATTAAGAAGCGATTCAACGAGCATCATTCTTACAAAATGCTTGTGTCTAGAAATAAAAGAAAATCTAGTATGAAGAAAAAGAACAATGCGTTTCTCATAGGTACTTGAATCAATGATTGTCATCGATGAAGCTACTTTTTCAAGCATTGTTTCAATCGCTTTTTCAAATAAGGCCGCTTTAGAGCCGTATTTTCTAAACAACGTTACCTCAGCGACAGAAGCTTCTTTTGCAATCTTATCAGTCGTCATACCGGTGTAACCTAGTTTTGTGAAAGCGTCAATGGTAGCTTGGAGTATTCGTTCATCCGTGCCTCTCATACGATACCTACCTCCATGAGTTAGTGCTTACTTACATTTATAGTATAACATAACAGCCACATTGAGTAAAGCAGGGTGCTCAATGTAGGATTTTGATAGCTTTAATAAAGGCAAATGCATGATTGATGATGAAAATGCTTTAGACTATGTTATAATAACTCTATCGTAAAACATTAGTGTCTGACTGATGAAACTAAAAACAAGGGGAACTAAAACAAAACATTATGGACAGTGACAGTATATATTTAATCATTATCATCATTTCAATTATTCTATCGGGGTATTTCTCTGCAACAGAAACGGCTTTCTCTTCTTTAAATAGAATCCGTGTTAAAAACCTTGCAGAAAAAGGGAATAACAAAGCTAAGCTTGTGCTTAAACTAGAAGAACGCTATGACGTTTTAATCTCAACCATATTGATTGGGAACAACATCGTTAACATTTTAGCAGCTTCTTTAGGGACGTTGCTTTTCACTGGAATGCTTGGACCAGATATAGGCGCAACCGTTTCTACGGTCGTACTTACCATCGTTATTTTGATTTTTTCGGAGGTTTCACCTAAAACCATTGCGAAAGAGAATCCAGAGAAATTTGCGATGTTTTCAGCGCCTTTTATCCATGTAATGATTAAAGTGTTTGCACCATTTAATGTGTTTTTTAAATATTGGAAGAAACTATTGTCTAAACTGATTAAGTCAAATGACGAGCGTAGCATTACAGAAGAAGAATTACTCACCATTGTTGATGAAGCTGAAGAAGGTGGCGGCATTAACGAAACAGAAGGTACTTTGATTCGAAGTGCCATCGAGTTTACTGAACTAGAAGCAGCAGATATCCTCACACCGAGAACCGATGTTACTTTTATTCCTAAAGACATGGACAAAGATAAGATAGCCAAAGTATTTGCAGAAACAGGTTATTCGCGATTGCCAGTATATGAAGGTACAATAGACCATGTGGTTGGCATCATTCATCATAAAGATTTTCATAACTTTATATACAACACAGATGTCTTATTAGACGAATATGTCAAACCAGCTTTATACATCACTAAATCTAAAAAAATCGATGCTTTATTGAAAGAACTTCAATTGAAGAAAATGCATATTGCAGTGGTCCTAGATGAATTTGGGGGGACTGTAGGAATTGTAACCATGGAAGATATCTTAGAAGAACTGGTCGGAGAGATTTGGGATGAACATGATGAAGTCATCCATGAAATTGAAAAAATAGGGGAAGACCACTATTTAGTATCAGGTCACGCTAATGTTGAGAAGTTTTTCGAAATGATTGACTATGATTTAGAAGTAGATGTATTCACAGTTTCAGGTTGGATTGTAGAAACTTTAGGTCATTTACCTAAGAAAGATGAGAAATTCCAAACAGAAAATTTTGAAATAGAAGTGAGAGAAATTGACGGCAAACGTATTCAAAAAGTGGCCATTAAAGACATAAGAATCAAAGAAATCACAGAGAACTAGTCTTAAAGGCTAGTTTTTCTTTATTTTAAAAGGGTTATCACGTAAAATAAGAATAGACAAGGAGGCTTACATGATGATTAAACATATCAAAGATCTCAAACCTATTCTATTAAGTGGTCAAGCGGTCAAGCATGCGTCTATGAAAGTTTTGGTGGGTCCAGAAGATGGCTTTGACACCCATGTATTTAGAGTATTAACCCTTGAAAAAAATGGGTATAGCCCATTTCATAAACACCCATGGTTCCATGTCAATTATGTATTAGAGGGCAAAGGCGAAATTGAAATCGATGGGGTTGTTACGAAAGTAGAAAAAGGTCATTATGCCTTTATCGAAAGCAATCAAATGCATCAGTTTAGAAACACAGGGGATGTTCCGTTTGTGTTTGTTTGTATCGTGATTAAAGAAGGACACATCGTCTAAAGAAACTTTTACAAGGAGCAGTCTTTAAATAGGCTAAACATACATATGCATAAAATGAGAAGAAAAATGGCATTTGCCTCTGCCGATATTTTTGGTGGCGGTTCGTTTAATATCATCAACTTTCTTTATCCCGGGTTTTTGGCGTTAACGGTCGGATTAAATCCTTATTGGATTGGGGTAATCATGTTAGTTTCAAGAGTTTGGGATGCGATCACAGATCCAATAATGGGGCATCTTTCTGATAAAACGTCTTCGAGATTTGGAAAACGCAGGGTTTATTTGATTTTTGCGAGTCCACTTATCTTATTAAGCTTTTTTTTACTCTTTTTCCCTTATCAGTTTTCCAGCCTATCTTTAAGAATCATGTTGGTTTTGTTGTCTTATTTATTGTTCACCTCTATTCAAACAACCGTCATGATTCCTTATTATGCATTGTCCTCAGAAATCAGTGATGATTATCAGGAAAGAGCCAGTTACAACTCGGTTAGATTGGGGTTTTCCATCTTTTCAAGCATCATTTGTGTGGCCTTGCCAGGCATCATTGTTAACGCATTTGATGAGGTGATTGGCTATCAAGTAATGAGCCTTGTGTTTGGGCTTATTTTCAGCGTTTCTGTTCTTTTAACAGGGTTATATACCAAACCCAAAATAGAATCTAAAGTTGTGGATACAAAATTGAGTTTTAAAGACATGGCAATGCCATTAAAACTTAAGCCTTTTAGACAGTATTTAGGGATGTTTTTGGTGTTACAAATGGCAATGGCAATTATGAGCGGACTATTCTTCTTTTATGTGGATTTCTACATTGCAAAATCGATTACTTTAAGTGGACAGTCCAATATGATTGCAACCATAGCTGCTGCCTTAATGTTTTCGATGCAAATCGTTGCTTTACCCGTTTATCTTAAAATGATTGAGAAAAAAGGCAAAACATTTG
The DNA here is from genome assembly GCA_034006765.1 of Acholeplasma sp. Classification (GTDB taxonomy): domain Bacteria; phylum Bacillota_I; class Bacilli_A; order Acholeplasmatales; family UBA5453; genus Paracholeplasma. Next base: position 11,879 of record JAVESF010000005.1, read on the forward strand.
CCTATAGATTTGGTGCAGTATTATGGATCATTATGGGATTCTCATTGTTGTTTGTAAAAATGGATGTAAACCCAGTTGTGATTTATGTGGTCGCTGCTATCATGGGATTTGGCATATCAGGTCCTGGTCTTGTCCCTCATACGATGTATGGAGACGTCATTGATGCTGGTGAACTTTTATTCAATCAAAGACTAGATGGGAAAATGAGTGGGTTTACCAATTTTATCAACAAAATAGCGCAAGCGTTAGGGCTTGCATTTACGATGTTTATCATTGGGAGTGCAGGCTTTAAAGAACAAGTGATTGGAGAAGCCCCCATCACTTCACAGCCAGCCAGTGCGTTAGAAGCCATCAAATGGATGATGGTATTGGCTCCATTTGTTTTAATGAGTATTGGCATAGCCATTTCTTATCGTTATAAGATTAACAAAACACAACATGAAGCCATTAAAAATGCGCTTTTGAACCAAGACCTACGAGAAGACGTATTGGAGTCAATTAAGTGAAAAAGGTGAATTGGGTCATCTTCATTCCACTCGGGTTTCTTTTAAAAGTTTTTGGCATCATCAAGGGACAAAAAAATGAATCTAAAAAAATCGTTAAAGGCCCTGCTATCACGATTTCTAACCATACCTCTTTTTATGATTTTATGTACACCTTTAATGCTATTTATCCAAGAAGAATGCACTTTTTGGCTGCGATGAAGATGTTTTATGAAAATGGTCTAAAGCAGGTTTTAAAGCTTTCAAAGGCCATACCAAAGGCTTTACTTCAATCAGACGCACCAGCAACTTTGAAGACGTTTAAAGTATTAAAAAGAGGCGGTATTGTGAGCTTGTTTCCTGAAGGTCAAATATCGATGGGTGGCGTATTTATGAAACCGAGTTATTCGGTTGCTAAACTGATCAAAAAGGCAGGCGTTGATGTCTATTTTATTAAACATCATAACGCTTATATGGTTAACCCGCCTTGGACAAAAAAATCGTTCAAAGGTAAGATTTTCACAACCATTGAAAAGTATCCGAAATTAGACATCATGGCAGACTCAGTTGATGTGATTTATCAGAAAGTGATTGACCATCTTCATTACGACCCATTTCTTTATAATCAATCAAAAAAAGAACGCTATCGTTTAAACGACATTAAGGGATTAGAACATATTGTTTATACGTGTCCAAAGTGTCTCTTAGAGACCTTGGTTTCAAACAAACATCGATTGTTATGTGAAAATTGTGGACACCAAATGCCATTTGATCGTTATGGTCAACTTGATCAAAAAGGCATTAATCATTACTTAGAGATTTCAAAAGACAGGCTGAAAGCTTGTCATGAGAAAGATTCTAATTATACGTTAACAGCAAAAGTTCAGTTAGAAATGATCAAAGACAAGAAAATGAGAAATGTGGGCTCTGGCAGATTAACACTTAATCAAACAGGGTATTACTATCAGGGCACAATCAGTGGCGAATCGGTATCCTTACAGTTTCATCCAAAGGACATCAGTTCACTACCAAGTGACATCGGAAGAAATATTCAAATATATAGTGGGTATCAAATCTATCAATTTGTGTTTAAAACATCGTATTTACCAACAAAATTCGTATTTTTTGGTGAATACCTTCATGAATTAGAGGTGAAAAAACATGCGTGAATCAACGCTTTGTTACCTATTTAAAGACCATCAAGTCCTTTTGATGCATCGGATCTATAAGAAAGATGACTATAATGAAAACATGTGGATTGGTGTAGGTGGAAAAGTTGAGAATGAATCGGTTTTAGACTGTCTAAAAAGAGAAGTTTTAGAAGAAACAGGCTTGAGTTTAAATCACTATCAGTTTTATGGTCATGTTTACTTTTATGAAGAAACGTATCATGAACACATGCACTTATTCATATCAGAAGACTTTAATGGCACACTCAAACAATCCGTTGAAGGGTATTTAGCATTTGTAGATATAGACCAATTAGAGACACTTCCGATGTGGGAAGGTGATGACATCTTTTTAAAAAGAATTCTCGATAAAACCCCATTTGTGGCCTTACATTTATTTTACGAACAAAAAAAGCTCAAAAACTATTATTTCGAAGACACAGTGTAAGTGTCTTTAGTTTCTTAGCATTAAAAGGGAGATGAAGGATCACATGAGCGTGACATTAAGCGTGACTGAAATGGTCAATTTCATGCATATGCATGGCGATTTATCCACTTCAAATTTCCAAAATAATAGACTTTTAGAAGGCATAAAAGCACATCAGTTTTTACAAAAATCATACGATGATTCTAAACAAAAAGAAGTTGTGATTGAACTAAAAGAAGTCATAGATGAAGTAGAGGTCACGGTTGTTGGTCGTATGGATGGGGTAGTTAAACTTCTGTCAATTGAAGAGATCAAGTCCACTATGGGTGTAGTGGAGTTGATTTTTGAGCCTGATTTAACACATCTGGCTCAACTAAAGATTTATGCTTACATGTACATGACAAAAGAGTCATTAACACAGATAAATGGTATATTAACCTATGTATCTATCGATGATTACAAACAAAAACAATTTAGCTATCATTTTACGCTTGAGGCATTAAAACCCTTTTATGATGATACTTTATATGGGTATATGGCTTGGATGAGGTTTATCGATTCAAGTCAAACCACTTTTTTAAATAGTGTGCTTTCGTTAGACTTTCCTTTTGAGACTTATCGGAAGGGTCAAAGAGCCTTTATGAAAGGCGTTTATCATACGGTAAAAAATCGATCCTTAGTGTACGCGGTTGCGCCAACGGGAATTGGTAAAACGCTCGCAAGCCTTTTTTCAAGTTTGAAAGGCTTAACGAGTCCCTTAGAAAAAATCTTTTATCTAACAGCTAAGACAGAAGCGAAACAGGTAGCATACGAAGCTGTCCGTCAATTACAAGAAAATGGATTACAGGCTAAAACCCTTGTTTTAACCTCAAAAGATTACATCTGTTTTTTAGACAAAAGAAACTGTGATCCGATGGTTTGTCCGTTTGCTAAAGGTTTTTTTGAACGGCTTAAAGAAGCGATTATGGATATCTATGAACATGAGTCTATCTTTGATCGTAACACCATTGAAAGTTATGCAAAAGCACACACTGTTTGTCCATTTGAGTTTTCACTTGAGGTTTCTAACATTTCGAATATCATTATCTGTGATTATAACTACGCCTTTGACCCTAGAGCCAGACTCATAAGATATTTTGAAGATGATACCTATAAGCCTATTCTATTAATTGATGAGGCACATAATTTGGTCTCGCGCTCAAAAGATATGTACTCACAGTCTTTGATTAAAAGTGACTTAATCACCCTCAGAAAATTGACAAGGAAAACCAAGCCTTCTTTAACTCATTCTGTGAACAAACTGATCCATCATTTTGATAATTACGAACACATTGGATTTAAGGCGTATGACAAACCATCTAAAGACTTAATGGATTTAGTGGTAAATTTGATTAGGAAAATGCAAAAGTCCATGGATCACATTCAAAAGGATTCAAGAAAATCCTTGATTATGGATGAATATTTCAAACTTCTGCAGTTTGATAAAATCTTAGGATTATATAATGAGCCTTACAAGACCAATGTGACAGTAGAAGACCAAGAGGTCAAAATAGAGTTACGTTGTTTGGATGCGAGTCAATTCTTGCTTGATACCTTTACAAACAAAGCTTATGGGTCTGTGTTGTTTTCAGCAACCCTAACCCCTCTTACATACTATAAAACGTTATTATCACAAAACGTTGGGGAACACTTTGTCATTGATAGTCCGTTTGATAAAACACGATTAACCGTCATCGAATACCCAATAGACACCAGATTTCTAAACAGAATCCATACGGTTTCAGATATTTTGAAAGTCATTGATACTGTGACAAATTCCAAAAAAGGCAATTACATTTGTTTTTTGCCCTCTTACCAGTATTTAGAACTTGTGGTTAGTCAAATGAACGCCAATACAGATTATGCTTACTATGTTCAAAGCAGAGACACAAAAGAACAATCTAAAACAAGTATTTTGAGTGAGTTTACTCAAACTAAACCGTTTTCTCAAGTTGCATTTTTTGTTTTAGGTGGGATGTTTTCAGAAGGTATCGATTATGTTGGAGACATGCTGAATGGGGTCATCGTAGTGGGTGTTGGGTTACCCGGTTTTAATGAGGAAACTGAACAATTGAGACATTATTATGAACAAAAATTAGACAAAGGATTTGATTATGCCTATACCTATCCAGGTATGAATAAAGTCATACAAGCGGTTGGAAGAGTGATCAGAAGAAAAGACGATTATGGCATCGCTATTCTAATGGACGACCGGTTTAAAAGGCATCACTACCAGAAGTTAATGCCTGATTTTTGGAAACAGACACTCACATGTCATACACAACAAGACCTTGAAACAAAATTGAATAACTTCTGGAAAAAGCATCTTTAACAAACGTGATATAATATAAAAAAAGGGGAGATTACATGAAAACAATTGAGACGTTCTATGTACTAAACAATGGTGTCAAAATACCAAAAATCGGTTTAGGAACATGGCAAGTTAAAGAGGGTGAAGAAGCGTATCAATCGGTATTGATGGCTTTAGAAAATGGCTACAGACACATTGATACTGCAGAAGGCTATCAAAATGAAGCGTCGGTTGGAAGAGCCATCAGAGACTCCAAAATCAAACGAGAAGAGGTCTTTGTAACTTCCAAATTACAATCTCACATCAAGACTTATGAAGGCACCATCAATGCCTTTAATGAAACCTTAAAACAACTAGGTTTTGAATATCTAGACTTATTTTTAATCCATGCGCCATGGCCTTGGAGCGAAATGGGCAAAGATTGTAAAGAAGGTAATGTAGAAGCTTATAAAGCCATGGAAGACTTATATAAGCAAAAAAAGATTCGCGCTATTGGAATCTCTAACTTCAATAAAGAGGATATAGATAACATCCTAACCCATTGCGAGATAGTCCCACAAGTGAATCAAATTGCTTACTTTATCGGGCTTGATCAAAAAGAAACGATTGAACATTGCCGTAAACATAATATTTTGGTTGAAGCCTATTCACCACTGGGCATTGGCTATTTGCTCAATAATGAAACCATCATCGAGATGGCTAAAAAATATGAAGTATCTCCAGCACAAATCTGCATCAGATATTGCATAGAAAAAAAGACCGCACCGCTGCCTAAATCAACCCACTTAGACCGTATTAAGATGAATACGGAGGTAGACTTTAAAATTAAAGAGGACGATATGGCTATTTTAGATCAAATCAAAGGCGACCCTCGTAAGTGGTCATAAAGCTGGCATTTGCCAGCTTTATTTTTTTAGTAAGTTATTTAAATCTTTGATAAAAAGATCAATGTTAGCTTTTTCTGTTTGGTAAGTGGTTACTAATCGTATTTTACTTTGATGTTCGCCTTTTGACCAAATTTCAAATAAATAGGTTTGACTTAGTATTGAAATTTGTGTGTTATCAAGAACGATGAATTGTTGATTTGTAGGGGTGCTTTCAAATGAAACACCTGTTTCTTTAAGTTCATTCACCAAATAGGAAGAAGATTCGTTGGCTTTTTTTGCGATATCAAAAAACAATCCGTCTTCGAATAAAACTTGAAATTGAATGGCAGTTAAAAACCCTTTGGCCAATAATCCCCCATTTTGTTTAATCGAATATCTAAAATTCTCTTTTAATGCGTTGTTGCAGATAACCAAAGCCTCTCCAAATAATGCGCCATTTTTTGTCCCGCCTATGTAAAAAATATCTGTGTATTCTGCATAATCATTTAGACTTAGGTCGTTTTTTTCTGAGGTCAGTGAAACACCTAATCTTGCCCCATCTATGTAAAGCCACATGCCAAGTTCATGGGTTACTTTTGAGAGCTTAATCAGCTCTTTTTTAGTGTATATTTCCCCAGTTTCTGTGGCACAGGATAGGTAGAGGAGTTTTGGTTTTACCATATGTTCATCTGTGTGTTCATGAAAGACAGTTAAAACGTCCTTGGGTGTAACCTTGCCATTCAGTGTATCGATACAGAGAATTTTATGTCCGGTCTGCTCGATTGCCCCAGTTTCATGGACCACAATGTGTCCTGTTCTGGCCGATATCACAGCTTCGTAGGGTTTTAGGATGTGAGCAATCACCGTTTTATTGGTGATTGTTCCCCCACCCATAAAATGAATATCGACCTCTTTAGTTATGTGAGCTTGAATGTGTTTTTTTGCAAGCTCGGTGTGCTGATCGATTCCATAACCTGTGTGATTCTCTTGTTTAAGATTTATGAGTCTTTCTAGAATTTTCTCGTGTGCGATGTCGCTATAATCATTTTTAAAGTTAATCATTTTATCATTAAGATTTAAATTGTATTAAGTTTGTACTTAAGATGAATTCAAACCTTTTTCCTTTCTTTCTAAGCTAGTATATAAGTTCTAACTATTTTAAGGTGACACTTACAACAGCCTTTCCATTAATCAATATCTAGGTTTAATTATATCATACTATTTAAACAGAATCATACAGAGGACTATGCTGGCACCTTTTAGGTGTAGAAGCATGAAACATGAAAAGATTATGAAAGATTTATAGGGTTTTTCTTGACTTTAAGCGATTATATAGTAAACTTAAATTAGAATAATATTCAAGGTATCTTAAAATTATACAAAAGACATATTGAATTGAACTTTACCTTATCTTTTTCACGTATAAGGTTGGAAAGGAGCATTAAATCATGTCAGATTCATCCTTTGAAATGCAAAAGTACATCGATGAACCACTAAGCGAATTTAAACAAATTTATAAAGACAAACATCATGAAAATGTGGTTGAATTTATCACTGAATTAGTATCGAAATCGAATGTAGATGAACAAGCCAATAGGGAAACGGTTAAAACCATTCGAAAAGAGGAGCTTAAGAGAGATTCTATTGTCAAAGCAATTAAGAAAAAAACACTACTTCGAGGTTTCTTGATTGTTTTCATCATTATGGCTTTAGCAGCAGTGGCATATGCTGCATACCAATTGTCTCTTTTGGGTACAGAAATGCTTTATATTGTCACAATTCTTTTATTGGTATTATTGATAGGCTTATCGCTATTTTCGATCATTAAACGCATAAATCCGAAAGTGAAAGCCCTCAGGGCAGATAAAGCTAAAATTGAGGACGTTATCAAAACACTCTATCAAACAGCCTGGCAACAGATGGCGCCTTTAAATGATTTATTTTATGAAGGTATGAACAGTGAATTGTTTCAAAAGACAATTCCATTAATCAAATTGGACCGAATGTTTGACTCAAAACGGTTTGATTATTTGGTAAATCGATTTGGACTAGATGAAACCCCTGATATGAATCGTTCGACCTTGTACGTTCAGTCTGGTGAAATCAATGGTAATCCATTTTTCATTTGTGATGACCTAGTTCATCAAATGGGTTTAAAAACATACTCAGGCTCAATTACGATACACTGGACTTCTACACGTACAGTCAACGGTAAAAGAGTGACACAACATCATTCACAAGTATTAACTGCAACGTTAGATAAACCATTTCCAATGTATGCAGAACAACCCTACCTTATTTATGGCAACGATGCTGCACCAGACTTAATTTTTTCAAGAGAAGACTCTGATGCAGAACACTTAACAGAAAAACAAATAGACAGGGTTGTAAATAAGCAAATTAAAAAACTTGAAAAGAAGTCTGAAAAAAGCATTACCAAAGGTGAAAATTACACTGTCATGGGTAATTCTGAATTTGAAGTCCTTTTCGGTGCAACCAATCGTAATAACGAAGTGCAATTTAGATTGCTTTTCACGCCACTAGCTCAAAAACAACTTTTGGCGCTGATGAAAGAAAAAGAAGTAGGGTTTGGTGATGACTTCGACTTTGTCAAACATAAGAAAATCAACATTGTTTATCCTGAACACTTAAGTGATATTAAACTTGATATTGAACCAAGTTATTTTCACGGGTATGACATCGATGAGATTATTAAACGGTTTACAACGTATCAAAACGATTATTTCAGACATGTGTACTTCAGTTTCGCACCGATTCTTTCCATACCGCTTTATCAACATACGCTACCACACGAATACATTTATAAAGGGTTGTATGACAGTTATGTTTCATTTTATGAGCATGAAAAAGTGGTAAACCGAATGAATGAATCCAATTTCAAACACCCACTTTCAGTTACCAGAAACATTTTGAAAACAAGCGTCGAGAAAAGCAAAGATGATAAAGATCAAGTCATGGTCACAGCTTATGGGTATAAAGCCGAAGATCGAGTAGAGGTTGTCGTCAAAATGGGTGGCGATGGCAGAATGCACAGTATACCAGTCCGCTGGGTTGAATACCTACCAGTTTCTCAAACATCCAGTGTTGAAATCAATGTTTTAACAGAAGAAAAGGAACAAACCCACGCTGAAAAGTTCAAACAACTCTTTGAAAATCTAAAAGAAGGCAAAGTAGATAAAGAAAAGATTTTGAGAATGGGTACGTTTATTGCAACAGTTATCAACAAAGACTAAGGTCTGATAAAATAGAATACATGGAGGATATGTAAATGGCAAACGAATTAGATGAAATGAATGGTCCAGTTAATGAAGCCGGACGAGATGTGAATGTAATTGAAAAACAAATACCTGTAAAAACAGGCGTTGGTTCAATTATATTTGAAGTTGTATTATGGCTTTTAGCCATTATTCCTGGGTTAGTCTTCTTATTTATGAAGATTAACGCTCAAAAATATTTAAGACAACTTCAACAAAGAATTCAACATAACGCTTCACAAATTGACAACTATTTGGAACAAAGAGTTCAAATACTTCAAAACGTGGTTGGTATTGTTGAAAAATCCATAGATTTAGACAAAGATGTTATGAAATCTGTGGCAGCCTTTAGAGGCGGCGTACACCCAGATGAAGGCAACAGAAATGAAGTTGCTGGACAATTGGACGCTGCAATGAGAAGCATTAACGTGGCTTTTGAAGCTTATCCTGATTTAAAGGCACATCGTTCACTTGCAGATGCGATGCAACAAAACAGTTATTTACAAAAAGAAATCACTGCTGCAAGAGAAGTCTACAACGACACAGTGCTAAAATGGAACTCAGATATTTTCGCATGGCCTACTAAGATGATTGTAGCTGCCAAAGCAGGATATACAACAAGAATTCCTTTCACAGCTAGTAAAGAAACAAAGGAACAAGCAAGAGCGAAATTCTTCTAACAAAATATTAAATGAAAAGCGTTTGGCAAAAAAGCCAGGCGCTTTTTTTTGCTATCATACAAAGTATGCCCATAGCGTTGAACTGAATGTAATCTTTCTAAATTGAAATCGGATTTAGTGGTAAAAATCTAACAGTAGGCGTATGATATCTATGGGTGAAATGCCCACATAAGAAGGAGCATCTATATGCAAGTGCACGGTAAGGATTCTAGAGGCAAACACCTTAAGAAAAACAAGATTAGAAATGCTAAGAAAAAAGGCATAAAAATCAACAAATTGTAGGGTTTGTTAAGGAAGCTAATGGCTTCCTTTTTTTATCAGCTAAAAAAACTGACTAATTTGTGTATAAAAAAAAGAAGGTATTGACCTTCTTTAAGCTTTTCTTGCACATCTTAATTTGGCTGATCTTGCACGTGGGTTATCAAACACTTCATCGTTACTTGGTAGTATAGGGCCAGTAATGCTTGAATAAATGCCCAGCTTTTCAAAATGTTTGAATGCCTTTTTAACCAAGCGGTCTTCACCCGAATGAAACGATAGAATTGCGACCCTACCCCCTTTATTTAAAAGTGGTGGGATTTTTTCTAATAAGTCAAACAACGCTTCAAACTCGTTATTTACATCGATTCTAAGTGCTTGGAAAGTTCTAGTTGAGGCCTTCTTTACGGCGTCTTCGTAAAGAGATTTGGGTAAAAATTTAAGGGCTTCACAAACAACTTGATGTAAGTCTTTCGTGGTTTCAATCAAACCGCCACGTTGATAAGTCTCAATGATGGTTTTTGCGATTTCAACCGCATAAGGTTCATCCGAATTTTCAACCAGCATGCCTTCAATTTCATCTTTGCGCATCATCCTTAATCTATCTTTCGCACTAATGCCAGAGGTTGGGTCCATTCTTAAGTCTAAAGGGCCTTCAAACTTATAGGTGAATCCACGTTTTGGGTCATCTATTTGCATCGAAGATAGGCCTAAATCCGCTAGGATAAAATCGAAAGATTCACCAATCTTATCAATAGATCTAAAATTGAGTTGATGTAAAGTGAAGTCGTTTTCTGTATAACCAGCCTCTATCAATCGGTTTAATGTTTTAGGTAGTTCAATAGGGTCTTGATCGACACCATGAATATGACCTGTGTGATTCAGTTTGGTTAACATGTGTTTGGTGTGTCCGCCAAAGCCTAAGGTAACATCTAGCCCTGTTTCACCGCTTTGAATGTTTAAATGCTCAAGGATTTCATCGACCATGATTGAACGGTGCATCCCTGCTGGGGTGTTGCCTTTTTGCATGACATGGTCAATCAACGCTTGGTATTTCTCAGGTTGTTTTTCTTTGTATTTTTCTTCGAAGTGCTTAGGGTATTTTCCTTTATACCGTATGCGTCTTTTTGGTTTTTGTTCATTCATATTATCACATCCAAAACCATCATACCAAAATCGCGCACATTAAACAAACGTTTGAATGAATATTTAAGAGGATGCTAGGGAAAAAATAGACTTATGGATTACCATAAGTCTAAGGGGACTTTTCGATTTTTAATATAGAGATTCACAACAAACGCTTCAATACCCTTTATTTAAAAATTATAAATTGCCTAATGTCCAAATACTCATTGCTACATGGTAACCAAATTAGTCATTTGAAGATCATAGTTGCCTAATAGCACGAATGATTGAGGTTTAATCGGAAGAGTACTTGATGTCCACATAGTAAGTATCTTTCAGGGTTAGTATTTAAAATTAAGAAAAAATTCTATGCTTGCGATGGAAGCACCTATTAATAGTAGCAAGAAAAAAATGGATATGCCTAAGAAGCTAGCATCTATGTATAGGCCGATCAAAATGCTTAGTGAGGATAGAATAAGAAGCACTAAAGGCAAAAGTAAGATTATTCGTCTATTCATTTTAGTCCAAACGAACAATCGTTTTGTAAGAAAATACGCACTAATGATGACCATTAGGATCATAAGCGATTGAAAAAATTCAGTCATTATACCCACCTATTCATTATAAGAATAAAACTTATTGATTCATGGTGATTATACCATATCGAATTAGAATCATTGTCCTAGTAAGTCTGTTTTTAAAGAGGCGTTGATTAATAACTCGATTTAAATAGCATTTAAAGACCTTTTTTAGATAAGTTAATTATAATCAGTATAATAACTTATGACATTACTTGTATGTGAAAACCCTTTCATGATAGAATAAAACAAACTATTAAGGGAGGTTTAATATGGATATTAATCAAAAACGTAGGTTGATGATCATTGGTGCACTGGTTGTGCTTTTGGGGGTATCAGTCTACGAACATGGCTTAAACGTCTTGTGGGTGAGTTTGGTCGCTGTCACAGCAGGACTCATTGTAGAATTATTATCAACCAAACTAAGAAAAGAAAACTATGACTTTACTTCTTATTTCATAAGTCCTTTAGTGATTGGGTTAATTGTCTCAGATAATTTAGTCAATCATGTATGGATGGTTGCTGTTGGCGTGATGTTTGGCTTGTTTTTCGCAAAAGCACTGTTTGGTGGACAAGACAAAAATGTGTTTAATGCAGAGGCACTAGGCCTTATCTTTATCATTATGTCGTTTCCATCTTACTTACTTAATCAAAAAACTGGTAACGCAACAGGTGAACTATTTTTATATACTGTCTTAGGGTTATCGATTTTATTGATGTTATTTAAAGCAGTTTCAACCTATACAGTCATCGGGTATCTATTGAGTCTACTGGGCCTTTATGGGTTGTTTTATCTAACAAATTCATCAGCAATCCCACCATTAGATGTCATGGTTGGGCATAATATGATTTTTGTTGGTGTTTTTATGGCTACAGAGAAATCAACCAACGCTAAGTCATCTTTAGGACAGCTGATTTATGGTGTTTCTATGGGGTTGTTTGTTTGGCTTATTAACACACAATCCTCAAATAAAGAGTTTGCGGCGATATATGCAGTCTTATTGGCTAATGCAATTTCGCCTTTAATAGATCAGTTTGTATCTTCTTATATCAGCAAAACGGATTTGAAGGAAGTGACACAATGAAAAATACGCTAAAACTGTTTTTATTCATGATTATATTAGGGTCTCTTACAGCAGGTTTGATCACAGGTATGGATGTGCTGACTAAAGATAGAATTTCAGAAAATGCCAATTATGAATGGAAGTCTGCGATGCTTAATCATCATGGTATATCCTCGACGGTCACAGATACGGCAGCTTTGTTTGATGAAAGTTTCGTTACTTTAGATGAAACCTCTGATCCAAGAGAACAAGTCTATCGTCATAAAGAAACAAATACGTATAGTTACTTTTTCACTGGTTCAGGATTATGGGGTGAAATCAACGGTGTAATCACCCTTGAAAGTGATGGTAAAACCATCCTTAAAGTTACGGTTTTGAATCAACAAGAAACGCCTGGATTAGGTGGGCTTGTTTCAACTAGAAAGTATCTTGATCTTTATGAGGGGAAAAAGTTTGATCCAATACTATCGCTATATGATCCGGATCTTTCTTTAGACCTTTCTGTTCAAGTTGACCAAATTACTGGTGCAACAGGCACATCTAATAAGTTTATTGAACTTATGAATGCTAATTATGAAAACAAAATGGGAGTGTTAATATGAGTTATATTCGCATGAAGTATACTAAGTGGTATCAAACCTTAAAAAGCGGATTGTCCACTCAAAACCCAATCTTAATTTCTGTTTTAGGGATTTGTAGTGCCTTAGCGGTTACAAACCAAGTTCAAAATGCAATCGCAATGGGATTAGGGGTCACCTTTGTCATCATGGCTTCCTCAGCCACAGTCTCGCTACTTAGAAATTTTATCCCTTCAAAGATTAGAATGGTTGCCTATATGGTCATCATTTCAACCTTTGTGATTTTGGTTCAGATGTTTTTAAAAGGGTTCTTTCCTACCATTGAAAAGAGTTTAAGTGCCTATGTAGGGCTAATCATCACGAATTGTATTGTAATGGGTAGGGCAGAAGCCTATGCGGTGAAAAACCCAGTTAAATACACCTTGATTGATGGGTTTGCTAACGGGATGGGTTATACGCTTGTTTTGGTAGTTGTAGCGGCAATCCGTGAAGCATTAGGATTTGGTACGATTATGGGCATGGCAGTCATGCCAGCAGGTTGGATTAATTGGGTCGTCTTATCGATGGCGCCGGGCGGATTCTTTGTGATAGGGTTACTCGCTTGGGGCATGAGAAGTTTGACCAAAAACTATGAGGAGTAGGTGATCATATGGAACGTTTATGGGATATATTTATAGCATCAATACTTTCACAAAATATCGCTTTGATTTTTATTTTGGGAATGTGTTCATTAATCGCGGTGTCCTCATCGATTAAAAATGCGTTTAACATGGGGCTTGCCGTAATATTGGTTGTCACTGTGACAGCCATGATTAACTGGCCAATTTATCAATTGTTACTGTTAACGAACACAATGAATTTGGCTCTATTGGTCTTCATTATCACCATTGCTGCGACCGTTCAGTTATTGGAAATGGTGATTGAAAAATATCTACCAAAAGTCTATAACTCGTTTGGGATATTCTTACCTCTTATTACCGTTAATTGTGTTGTTTTAGCCATTTCACTGTTCTTTATGAATAGAGATTATACGTTCTTAGAAACAACCGTGTTTGCATTCGGAAGTGGGTTAGGATGGATGTTGGCGATTGTGCTATTGGCGGGAATTACCATTAAAATGAAAACAATCTCAAATATCCCTCGCGGATTAAAAGGCAAAGCCATTTCATTTATTATATTGGGTATTTTGGCTTTAGCGTTCTTTGCCTTCACCGGCATTGGCGCGATATAAGGAGGTCTAATTATGTGGACATTTATCATACTCGTTGGGCTTTTGGTTATCATCACAGGGTTCGTATTGATCTTCGAGAAACTGGTTGGTGCAGGTGGACAACGAACCATTACCATTAACGAAGAAACTTTAATTCCAGTTATCGGCAACGAAACGGCTTTAAATTCTTTATCTAAAAATAAAATATTCATTCCTTCAGCTTGTGGGGGAAAAGGCAGTTGCGGGACTTGTAAGTTCAGATTAGTGGATTATCATGAACCACCAAAGCCTACAGAAGTAGGTCTGCTTTCCAAAGAAGAAGTTGACAAAGGGATTAGACTCTCTTGTCAAACCAAAGTGTCAAGAGACTTAAAAATCATACTTCCAGTAGGTCTATTAAATGCCAAAAGTTTTAAAGGAAAGGTCATTAATCTTGAAAAAATGACTTATGATATCAAGTTGGTTCGTTTTAAACTCGACGAACCCATGCATTTCAAACCTGGACAATACGGTCAGATCGAAGTGCCGGGATTTGAAGAGGTTAGGGCTTACTCTATTGCCTCAGACCCCAGTACCCCTGATGAAATTGAGTTCATCATCAGACAAGTACCAAACGGTATTGCCTCTACATTCGTTAATCAAGCTTTGAGGGTCAATGATGTCGTTAAACTTACCGGTCCTTTTGGTGATTTCTACCTGCAAGAAAACTCGACTAAACCGATTATCATGATTGCTGGAGGTTCAGGAAAAGCGCCAATACGCTCAATTATTTATCGTTTGATGGCGCAAGGATTTCCTAGAGAAGCTACTTATTTCTTTGGGGCACGTACGGAAAAAGACCTGTATCTAACAGATTACTTTTTAGATGTATCCAATAGATTTCCTAAGTTCTCTTATGTGCCTGCACTATCTCATGAACCAAAGGATAGCCTTTGGAAAGGTGAAAGAGGTCTAATCACGGAAGTGGTAGCCAAACTGACAGATGACCTATCAGGTCATGAAGCTTACCTTTGTGGGTCACCAGGCATGATTGACGCCTGTGTTAAAGTATTAAAATCTAAAGGTATGAAAGAAGAAAATATATTCTTTGACAAGTTTTAAATATATTCAATAAAACGGCATAGTTATGCCGTTTTATTTCGTTTAATTAACGCTTGAAAAAAAAGAATGATTTATATCACATTAATGGGCACTTCCCATTTAATACTTCAGACCATTTATCCTTGTAAATCTTGTTTTTTTTATTTGCTTATTAAGGATAACTTATAAAAGGAGAAAGTGACGTTGAAAATCAAAATCATCAGTCAGTATCTCAGAAAGAAACACAAGATTGATAAAAACTTTAAGTTTGAGAAGCGTATTAAAGCAGCATTAAATCAAAACAAAGATTATGTATTTGTGGATGTTATGTTCTATTTGGATACATGGCACTAGACACTGAGGCGTTTTTAGCGCTGATTTATGAAAAACAACAACAGCTTCACTGTCTGTATATACGTATCTATACTTTCACTTAAAAGAGGATAGGTTACGAAACATAGATGTAAAAACGTCACTTTACATGCGTCAAAGGTTTTAATGAGCTAAGACTGTTGAGAGATAAAACGCAAGTCTAAGTATGTTGAAATTGAGGCTATAAAAGCGTTTGTTATGGTAAGGTAACACAGGTTTCATTCTATTGAAAGCTTATTTAAAGTACATCGATGAACCTGGTTATGAGAACAAGACATTAACCACTACCATGAGGATGCTATCTATAGGTTTGAAAGAAGTGCATCGAGAGGATACTAAAAAGCGATTTTAATGGTGGTTACACGGTTTTGGATAGGAAGCCCCCACTTTTGTAAGTGGTGGGTAGTTCACAGTTAGAAGCATTATCGACAGTCAAAGTAAATGAATGTCTTTAGATAATCAGTTGGATTAAATCCTTAATATAGGGGTCAATCCTTTTTTATATGGATGAATTTGTTTTATTAATGATGAACTAAACAGTGGATTTCAAAACTGCTATTGACGCAAATCTGTATCTATTGTATAATAACAGTAAGTTAGGCGGTGGGACATTGAATATTTTAGTTTCTTTACAATCAAATAAACCCATATATGAACAAATAAAATCACAAATCGTCTCGCTAATACTAGAAAAAGAACTTAAACCTTTCGATCAACTGCCTTCGATAAGGCAGTTATCAACCACATTACAAGTTGGTATTATTACAACCAAGAGAGCCTATGAAGATCTTGTAAGAGATGGAGTACTCATAAGTAAAATGGGCAAAGGGTATTACGTATCAGATATGAAATTGGACTCAGTGAAATCGTTACATACTAAAGAACTCATAAGCCAACTAAAAGCATTAAAGCCTTTAATTCAAAATACGGGAATGAGTCTAGATGAATTACAAGCACTATTGAGAAAATTGATGGAGGAAGCATGATGAATGGTATTGAACTTAAAGACATAACAGTGAACCTTGGCGATTTTTCATTAAATGAGGTTAATTTAGCTGTTCCTAAGGGGACAATCATGGGATTAGTTGGCAGAAATGGCGCAGGTAAAACGACACTAATTAAAACCATTGCAAGGTGTTATAAACTTGAAAAAGGCCATGTGAGCATCAATGGCATTCAAAAAAGTGATGACGAAGTCGCTTATATCAATCAACTTGGGATTGTTTATGATCAATTGAGCATCAATCGATATTTAAGACCCAAACAAATCATTAAGATCCTTGAAAAAAACTTTCCCAAATTTGATAAAGATTTTTTTCTAAGGCATTTGGATACCTTTAATATTCCAATCAACAGACAGTTCATCCATAATTCGTTAGGGACAAACAAAAAGTTTTCCATTTTGATTGCACTAAGTTTAAAACCTAAAGTTTTAATGTTAGATGAACCAACTTCAGGCATTGATTTAAGCGATAAAAAAGAGATTATTAGATTACTTCAAACGTTCATGGAAGATGAAGACAACACGATTCTTTATTCTACCCACATCATCAGTGATTTAGAAAGAATCGCCGATTATATTGCCTTAATTGATGATGGTGAGATTAAGTGGGTCAATAATAAAGACGATATAATTAAAGCGCTTTGGTTGGTGAGCATAAAAAAATCTCAGTTAAACCAAGAAATCAAAGAAGCGATGATTTATCTAAAGAAAGAAACAAATGGGTTTGAAGGGTTAACAACCAATAAAGCGATCATCGATCAACATCAACTCCATGCCATCAAGCCATCTATTGAGCAAATACTCGAAAGATATATGGAGCTCTATAAAAAGAAGGAAGTGGCCGAATGAACTTTATCAACTATTTCAAAATGTACCGTTTGATTGAACCGGAAAAAGGCGTATTCAAAAAGATCTTTTTAATCATCATCACACATTTGATTATTGGAAATCTGTATTACAATGAATCAGGCAATGTTGATTTTGTCGTCATAATCGTCATGATTGGCGTATTGAGTGTATTTATTTATACGCATTCTGCAGAAATCAACCAAGCTCAACTCATTAAACAAATCCCAATCACATCAAAAAGACGATTCTATTATGATTTGTTAGCCATCTTATATGTATTAGTCCTTACGATATTGGCATTTGCATTATTCGTTATTTTATTGAATGTAATCTTATTAATTAGTGGTTATCAGTATGAAATCACCGATTCAAACCCAGCATTCAACTTGAAAAATCTATACGGGATTGCCAGTTATATCTCTTACATCAGCATGGTTTCATTCTCGATTCAACCACTAAAATACGTAACAAACAATAAAAAGTGGTACATTTGTTACGGGTGGATGACAGCGGGGTTTGTTATCTATAATATCATTTTAGGAAGCGTCATAGAGGGATCATTAAAATTAAGAGTCAATATTAGCGAAGGGGTTAAGAATTATGAATACGCATACTTAATGGTTTTATTCATTTTGATGTTCACTGTGATTACTTCAGTATTATTTGTTAAAAAGTCATTAAGCATGGCAAAAACAATGTAAATCAAAAAAACTCTGGTTTCTTACACTTTTCATGTAAAAAAACCAGAGTTTGTTCTTTAAAAAACAGAATTTATAATAAATAAAGAGTAAAGGAAAATGTTATGCACTTTGTTGTGAAAAGACAAAGGTAAAAACGGCTCTACACAGTTAAATAGACTTACATATACATCTGTATAAAAATAGTTTTTGATACACCATCAATTGTGATTGTTAATCGTCCTTGTTCGTATGTTCGATCTCTAAAGTCTTTGATGATTTCATATTTGTTTGTATCTATTTTGATAAAATACTCATTTCTATTTAATTGTAGATTAACATCAAATGATTCACTCGTACCAAACTCTATGATATCTCCAACTTTTAAATTTGATATTCCTATTGTATATCTTAAGTTGCTGGTAAATTGATAATTATTTACATTAATCTCTTGAACAGCTAGCAAAAATGGATCATCCTCTTTTAAAGGTTGTGCAATCAAGCCTAAATAAGCACCATATACTTCGCTACCTGTCACCATCTCAATATCATCATAAAATGACATTGGTATACTTACAACTTCTCCACTAGCTCTAAAACTAGATGATAAATAAGTCTTTTGATTATCAATCTTATATCCATAAGATGATTGAGCTAAGTTAAGTTGGTATTTGATATATATACCATTCATTTCATTTGGAAGTTCTAGTAAACCTCCATCAATTTCGTTATAGGTTTCATTCAAATAAACCGCTATATCTTCAGACTTTTCTCTGCTAGATAACGGACTTCCAATTTTTAAAACTTTAATTTCAAAGGTTTCACTTTTTTTGTTAACCGTTGCTGTTAAAGTGACCATAATATCTTCATCTTTTTGATTAACGATTGCTTCATTTCCACTAATTACAATTGCATCGCTATCAGAAGTCCAGACAAAAGGTGCATAGACGCCTCTTTTTAATTGAAAACTTCTTGTTACCTCTTTTGGAATGTTTTCTCTTCGCAAAGCTTGAAATGATTTTTCAGGATAATCACATGATGATAGAATAAAAACACAAAAAACCAAAACTGTGACAAAAAGTCTTTTTTTTATGCTCATATCTACCCTCCAATTTATTAAAATATATCGTTATCTTGCTTATATTTTATCACACACTGGCAGTAATCTTTACAACAAGTTTATGATACCAAATTATTGAACATGTTCAGATGTACTTGTTTATTTAGACAAACATAGGGTATGAAATAGACCTATCGTGTTTTTACTATGTATAGACTGATATTATAGAAAGAAAAAAGGGATTATCTCCCTATTTTCCTATTCGATAAAGTCAATACTATTGTATCAACACTGTCGTGCTAATATGGTGGAGATGAGGGGAGTCGAACCCCTGTGCAAAGCCCTAAACAATGATACTTTCTACATGTTTAGTCAATCAGTTATATTCATCTAGCAGACATAGATTGACATATTTCTACTAGACTAATCTTATTAATTCATCTATACGCTTAAGATGGCAGCGTACAAATATATCTTACTGATTTGTGCCTGTGTCTAGGTCGTAAGAAAACGCTAGAGTTGGCTCGCACTTTTTCTTAAGCAGCGAATTGTAAATTTTGGTTTCCGGTTATTTAGAACCTCGTGTGTTTTTACTTGCACCACCAAGACATGCTTATATCATCTTTAAAACCCTGACGAATCCATAAAACATCCCCAGCACAAAGATTATAGTCTATTTCACCTAATAAATCAATCTAATCGGAAGAATAAACGGATAACAAATAGGTAACCCAAAATACAAAATAATGAGATAGACATACTTTTTGGTTGACATCCTTTTGAATTACTATATAATAGTATTGAATTTGGTTTATAATTGCTTAACCTAAAGTTTAATAATACTAAACTAAACAAGAACTAAGTATGCGACTAAGCCATTTACAGGATTTATGTTTAATCTTTATAAACAGATGGAGGTACACATGAAAAAACTAATCGAATTAAAGAATGTTACGAAGGCTTTTAGCAGTCAAGTCGTACTTAAAGGCATTGACTTAGACATTTATGAAAATGAGTTTGTCACATTATTAGGTCCGTCAGGTTGTGGAAAAACTACGACTTTAAGGATCATTGGAGGCTTTGAAAAACCTTCCAATGGTGAAGTGCTTTTTAACGGTGTTTCTGTGGTAGATTTACCCGCACATAAAAGACCTACGAATACCGTTTTTCAACGCTATGCACTATTTCCGCATTTAGATGTTTATGAAAACGTGGCATTTGGATTAAGATTGAAACTTAAGAAGTCTAAACTGTCTAACAAAGAAAAAGAACTAGAAATTGAGAAAAAAGTGTCTAAATATCTTCAAATGGTTGGGTTAGTAGGTTATGAAAAAAGGAGCATCAATAAGCTCTCTGGTGGTCAACAACAAAGAGTTGCCATCGCACGCGCTTTGATTAACGAACCACAAGTTTTACTACTAGATGAACCGTTGGCAGCTTTAGATTTAAAGCTTAGACAAGAAATGCAATACGAGTTAAAAGAAATTCAAAGAAATGCAGGGATTACGTTTATTTTTGTCACACATGATCAAGAAGAAGCGTTGACCATGAGTGATAAAATCGTCGTAATGAACGAGGGTGAAATTCAACAAATCGGAACCCCTGAAGACATATACAATGAACCCATTAATAAGTTTGTTGCTGGGTTCATCGGAGAGTCTAATTTGATTGAAGGTATTATGAAAGATGATTACTTAGTGCATTTCGATGATAAGGATTACGTATGTGTTGATAAAGGTTTTAAACGCAATGAGTCCGTAGATGTTGTGTTAAGGCCTGAAGATTTAGACATTGTTGAACCCAATGAGGGATTTATAGAAGGCATCGTGGATTCAATCATTTTTAAAGGTGTTCACTATGAAATTGATGTGAAGACCGAGAAGAGAATTTATACCATTCATACCATAAAATACCACGAAGAAGGCTCAAAAGTTTCAATCATTTTTGACAAAGAAGACATTCACGTTATGGAGAAGTGGTAATATGTATAAAAACCCGGTCTATAAGGAGAAAAGCCCTCGAAAAAAAATCACATTTAATTCCGCTCAGTTCATTGGATTGCCCTATTATGTGGTTTTGATTTCACTTATTTTAATTCCAGTTATCTTAATTGTGTTTTATGCGGTTACTGAAAGAGTTAATGATTTGTTTATCACTTTTTCTTTGACATATTTTAGACAGTTTTTAAATGAACCAGCATTTATTAAAACGATGTTTGATTCAATTAAGTTAGCGGTGTATACAACGATAGTTGCGTTATTGGTTGGCTACCCAACTGCTTATTTGATTACAAAAACAAAGAAAAAGACCCAAAACTTGTTGATTCTTGTCTTAACGGCCCCGATGTGGGTAAATATGTTGTTAAGAACCTTAGCATGGAAACAAATCTTCGAAATGTTTAATGCCTCTTTGTTAGGCACTGATTTCGCCATCATAACAGGCATGGTTTATGTATTTTTACCCTTTATGGTACTGCCGATTTATACGGTATTATCGAAGATTGATCCAAAACTTTATGAGGCAGCAGATGATTTGGGTGCGTCTAAACTAGAGACGTTTTTGAAAGTGACATTACCCTTATCCATTACGGGCATATTATCAGGTGTCACCATGGTGTTGCTACCAGCAGCAACCACCCTGGTTATACCTAAATATTTAGGTAAAAACAGATATTTGATTGGTAATCTGATTGAAAACAGATTTTTACAGTTTGGGGATTGGGGTTATGGATCAGCCATTGCCATCATTCTATCAGCACTGATTATGGTCATGGTTTACTTAACACGTAAACTGGACAGAAACCCGGAGGCAAAAGAATGAATAAAATTCAAAAACCTTTGGCTAGAACATTTATGGGTATCATGGTTTTATTCATCTATGCCCCCATCGTATCTTTAGTTGTTTTTTCATTTAATGAGAATAAGAGTTTAACCAATTGGGGTGGGTTTTCGCTTCAATGGTATACAAAATTATTTGACTCCACAGACATTATGACTGCGGTTATCATGACACTATTGATTGCTATATTGGCCACTTTAATTTCAACTGTGATTGGGACTTTCGCGGCAATCACCTTAAGTAAATCAAAAAAAGTCATCAAAGATATGGTCTTAACGGTGAATAACATACCAATAGTGAATCCGGAGATTGTCACAGCGGTTGGGTTGTTGCTGTTGTTTGTGAGCTTTCAAGTTGATCGAGGTTACACGACCATGCTTTTGGCACATATCGCGTTTTGTACGCCTTATGTGATTATCACAGTTTATCCAAAAGTTAGATCGTTGGACCCGAATCTTGCAGAGGCAGCCAATGATTTAGGGGCAACGCCACTCCAAGCATTAAGAATGGTGATTTTGCCCGAAATCAAAGTAGCAGTGATTGCGGCTGCAGCCATTGCATTTACCATGAGTTTTGATGACTTTGTTATTTCTTACTTTACGGCAGGCTCAGCAACGAATATCAGCATTTATTTATACACGTTAAGACGTGGGGTTGAACCGACCATTAATGCGTTATCAACCATCATCATTTTAGTCATAGGGTTGCTTGTTACCTATAATTATTTTAAATCAAGCGAAGAAGAGAAAAAGGAGATCGATTAATGAAAAAATTAGTAGCACTGATTGCATTGGTACTTGTAGGTACAACACTAACAGGCTGTGGGGTAGTTCGCTCTATCACTTGTATGAATAAAGAAAAATTGGCACTGTTTAACTGGGGGGAATACATTGACCCAGCGTTAATCAAAGCATTTGAAAAAGAAAACGACGTGTGCGTTACAATGTCTACATTTGATTCGAATGAATCTGCCATCACCAAAATGAAGACACAATCGTTTGATTTAATCATTCCAAGTGATTATGCCGTTGAACAAATGGTGGAAGAAGAGTTACTTCAAACCATGGATTGGAGTAAGATTACAACTTTTAATAGAGAAACAGATTTAGCCTCAGGGTTACAATCCATTTTGGATAATGTTGAATTTGACATATTGTCCTATGGGGTACCTTACTTTTGGGGTAATGTAGGGGTTTTATACAATAAAGATAATGTTTCACTAGAAATTTTACAAGCCAAAGAATGGGAAATTTTTAATGAAGACTTAGACATTGCTTTTTACGATTCTTCTAGAGATGGCTTTATGGTAGCTTTAAAGAATTTAGGGTACTCAATGAATACTGAAGAAGCATCAGAATTGAATGAAGCAGAAAACTGGCTAAGTGATTTGGCTAGAAAAGACAATGTGGTATTCTTAACTGATGAAATCTTAGATGACATGGTGAAACTTTCATACGATATTGCCCTTACTTATAGTGGGGATGCCATCTATTTGATGAGTGAACAAGAAAAACTAGGGTTTTACGTTCCTACAACAGGGACTAATGTATGGGTAGATACAATGGTGATACCGAAAAATGCCAAAAACACAGACTTAGCTTATGCGTTCATTAATTTCATGTTAACGTATGACTCACAAATGGCAAACACTGAATATGTCATGTATACAACAGTAAGACAAGATGTTTACACAGAGTTAATTACTGAAGGCTCAGATTTCTATGAGTATGTCGATGCATATAACGTCGTCATTCATACAAATGATGAAGTTTATGGCTATAACGCAGTGACTAAAACATTTATGTCAGATGCTTGGGCAAGAATCAGGGTTTTATCTTAATCAACTGATATCAAAAGTGTGCTTCAATTGAGGCACACTTTTTACATGTTCGCAGGTTTGTATGATAACATCATAATTGAAGCAACCTATGTATATAAGATTTTTAATCTTTATGGTAAAATAGTATAGAATTGAGGTTTAAATATGGAAAAAACAAGACATGAATTACGCGTAGAGGCAATGCATTTGCTCTATCAAAAAGATTTAAGAGAAGCGTTTGTGGTTGAACCTTTTAAAGTAGGGTTTGATCTTTACCAAGGGGTCATGGATCATTTGGCTGAGATCGACCAACTGATCAAAGACAACTTATTCAATTATTCATTAGAAAGACTTTCGTTTGTAGACCGTGCAATCATTCGTTTGGCTGTTTATGAACTCAAATACACTGACACACCAAACCCGATTGTGATCAATGAAGCCGTTAAACTTACAAAATCATTTTCGAACCTTGACGATGAGAAACAAAGTGCTTTTACAAACAGGTTGTTAGACACGATAGCTAAAAGATTAGGGTGATGTTATGCAGCAGGTTAGATACCTGACGGTAAGTGCGTTAACTAAATACTTAAAAAATATTTTGGAAACCGATACGCATTTAAGACAAATCTACATTAAAGGTGAAATTTCAAATTTGACAAAGCATTCAAGAGGTCATTTTTATTTCACGCTTAAAGACGACAAAGCTCAGATTAGAGTTACAATGTTTGCCAATTATACCTTGAAATTAAACTTTAATCCCAAAGATGGCGACAAGGTTAGAATTTTAGGCACCATGTCACTTTATGAGGCAGGTGGGTCTTACAACATCAATTGTTTTCAAATGGAACCGGATGGCATAGGCGATCTGTTTTTAGCCTATGAAAAACTTAAAAACGAACTTCAATCTAAAGGGTACTTTGACCCTTCACATAAAAAGAAGATTCCTACCTATCCTAAAACCATTGGCGTGATTACCTCTCCAACTGGCGCAGCTGTAAGAGACATCATTCATACAGTAAAACGAAGATACCCACTCGCAAAAGTGCTTATATATCCAGCCCTTGTCCAAGGAGAAGGTGCGAAAGCTTCTATTAGCGCTCAAATCATTCAAGCAAACAAAGATCATCTAGCAGACACGTTGATTGTAGGACGCGGAGGTGGGTCGATTGAAGATTTATGGGGGTTCAATGAACTTGAGGTGGTTATGGCCATTTATGGGTCAGAAATCCCAGTTATTTCTGCCGTGGGGCATGAAACGGACTTCACCTTAAGTGATTTTGTTTCGGATTTAAGAGCACCGACACCAACCGCCGCAGCTGAATTAGCAACGCCAAGTAAAGTTGATTTGATTGATGTGGTGGTTAACCACCGATTAACCTTAATCAAACAATTCGATGCCTATATTAAAAATCAATCGGTAAGATTGATGCATCTGGATGAACGCTTGGCTCAAGTGAGTCCAAAAGCGCACATTGAAAAACATAAAGAACGATTTTATAATCAAACCTATTTATTGAGACGTAATTACCTTTTACAAATAGATGCTAAAAAACAAATGTTTAAATACTTAGACAAAGAACTAAAAGCGTTTAATATAACCTATTTGATAGGGTTCAAAAAACAGAACCTTACAGAAAAAAACCAACAGCTTTTGAAAGCCTATCAGTATCAAACCGAACTGAAAAACAATCAATTTATGAAAGCCGTTGACGCATTAAGGCATTTAAACCCATTGTCACTTATGGATAAAGGGTATACCTATACGACCAAACATCAAAAAAAAATTGAGTCGATTGACTCAATTGAACTCAATGACACGATTGAAACACGTTTAAAAGATGGCGTTATACAGTCAGTGGTCACTAAAAAGGAGAAACAAACATGGAAAAAATGAGTTTTGAACAAGCCATTCAAAGACTGGAAAAAACAGTTAAAGCACTGGAAAACAAAGACATTGCACTAGATGAAGCAGTTAAGTTATATAACGAAGGATTGGAACTATCCAAGCTTTGTTACGAGCTATTAACAGAATCTGAAAAACTAGTTGTAAAAGAAATGAGACCAGAAGGCGAAATTGATTTTAGCCTTGAATAATAATATGGACCTAAAAAACATTAAAGACCCAAGTTTCTTAAAAACGTTATCGATTAAAGAATTAGAAGCCCTAGCTCAAGAGATTAGGGTCTTTTTGATTGAAAACATTTCTAAAACTGGTGGCCATTTGGCTTCTAACTTAGGCGTCGTTGAATTGACCATTGCGATGCATTATGTGTTTGATAGTCCGAAAGACCCTTTTATCTTTGACGTGGGGCATCAAGCCTATACACACAAAATTCTAACCGGAAGAGCGAAAGATTTTGAGACCTTAAGACAAAAAAATGGGTTGTCTGGGTATGTCAATTATGACGAATCCGTTCACGATCTTTGGGAATCTGGACATGCAGGTACTTCAATCAGCGCGATGCATGGATTTTTAAAAGCTAAGCAACTTAAAGAAGAAAACGGCGATGTCATTGCCTTAATTGGCGATGGGTCAGTGACTTCTGGCATGTCGTTTGAAGCTTTAAACCTATTAGGGTCGGACCGAGGTCAAAAAGGCATTATCATTTTGAATGACAACAACATGTCAATCTCTAAAAATGTAGGGTCTCTTTCAAAGGTGCTTACCTCTTTAAGGGGCAACAAGTTTATTAGTAAAACCAGACGCTTATTAGAGAAAATATCACCTAATTTGTTTTTCAGAGTTTACCGAAGGTTAAAACGTGT
This sequence comes from Acholeplasma sp., assembly GCA_034006765.1. Lineage (GTDB taxonomy): Bacteria > Bacillota_I > Bacilli_A > Acholeplasmatales > UBA5453 > Paracholeplasma. The sequence continues at coordinate 38,405 of JAVESF010000005.1, forward strand.
GATTAAAGCATTTTTTCAGGCGAATAATGTCTTTGAAGACTTAGGCTATGTCTATATTGGTCCAGTAAACGGAAATAATATGAAGACTTTAATTAAGACTTTAAAAATAGCCAAAAAGATGAAAAAAAGCGTTGTAATCCATGCAGTTACAGAAAAAGGCAAAGGGTTTGAAGTTGCAGAAATGGACCGCAAAGGGACCTATCATGGGGTTTCGGCCTTTGATTTATCGACAGGTGAAATGCACAAGAAAACACAGCCAGGCTATACATCATACAGTGAAGTCATTTCACAAGCCATGATTGAATTACAAAAAGAAATCAAGACATTCGTCATTATGCCTGCAATGCTTGTGGGTACTAAGTTTGAAAAATTTTATGAATTATATCCGGATAGACTCATGGATGTTGGGATTGCTGAAGAACACGCCGCAACGATGGCTTCAGCTATGGCAAGAAACAACATCAATGTGTTCTTACCGCTTTATGCAACGTTTGCTCAAAGAGCGTATGATCAAATCCTTAATGACATTGCCAGATCCGATACAAAAGTTGTATTCGGGATAGATAGGGCTGGATTTGTGGGCGATGATGGGTCAACCCATCAAGGGCTTTTTGACGTGTCCATGTTCTATACCATGCCTAATTTGGTGATCACCATGCCGAAAGATGCGATAGAAGCTTATGATTTATTGAAGTATGGGTTCACTCAAAACCATCCTTTTGTCATAAGATATCCGAGAGCTGAAGTGCAATTTGATAAAACCATCTCACATACATTTAAAGACATTACACCAACCTGGACTGTTGAAAGACAGGGTAAAACAATCATTTTGATTTCTTATGGCCCAGGGGTATCCATGTTACAAGAACTATCACAAAAAATGAATCTTGATGCAGCGGTCATTAATGCGAGATTCATTAAACCGATGGATGTTGCCCTTTTAGATCAACTGCTTCAAACAAACGCACCTATATTGGTCTATGAAGAAGCCTATGGAAGCGGGTCGTTATACCCTCAAATCCTAAGATATATGGCAGAACATGGGTATTACAATAAGACCATTGGCATGTCAGTCGATCAAGTGATTCATCATGGATCGAGATCAGACAATCAAAAAGATGCAAATCTCACCATGGATGACATAAAAAAGAAAATTGAAGGCTTGTTATGAGACTAGACAAATACATGGTAGAAACCTTTTTTAAAACCAGAAGTCAAGCGCAGGATCTAATTAGGCAAGGTAAAGTCTCAGTCAACAATCGAATCGTCACAAAAACTGGCTATGAACTTAAAGGTGAAGAAGTGCAGATTATAAAGGATATGGATTATGTCTCTCGGGGTGGGTTAAAGCTTAAAGATGCCATTGATAGTTTTAAACTGAATGTAAAAGATGCGATTATGGCTGACATAGGTTCCTCTACGGGGGGATTCACTGACTGTGCCTTAAAAGAGGGAGTCAGCCACGTTTATGCCTACGATGTTGGCACCGATCAGATGGATCAATCCTTAAGGTCAAACCCTAAAGTTAGTCTATTTGAGCAAACCAATATTTTAGATGTAACACTAAACCCAAACATAAATCTATTTACCGTAGACGTCTCTTTCACCTCAGTGAAACCTATCCTACTTCACCTTATGAATACCTCAGGGTTATACGTTGTGTTGGTTAAACCCCAGTTTGAAGTAGGACCTAAACACCTCAAAAACGGCATCGTAATAGACTTGAAAAAGCAAAAAGAGGCTTTGGAAGGTATTATTGAATATGCCAACGATTTAGGGTTTAAGACAATTGGCAGTAAGAAAAGCGATTTAAAGGGTAAAATGGGAAATCAGGAGTATTTGTTAATTCTGAAAAAATAGGTGATGATAGATGTTAAAAAGACTGAAAATTGAAAATTTAGCAATCATTGAAGACTTAGAAGTTGAATTTGAATGTGGCATGACTGCCCTAACGGGTCAAACCGGGGCGGGAAAGTCCCTTTTGATTGACTCTCTTAAGCTTCTTTTTGGTGCAAGAGCAGATTCAGACCTTATTCGTTTTAAAGAAGAAGAAGCCCTTGTAGAAGGGGTGTTTGTTGACTTAAATGAATCATTAAAAGCACAATTGAACTTGATGGGTCTTTTAAATGAACCTTTAGTCATCAAAAGAGTCATTAACCGAAACAATAAAAATGCCCTTTATGTCAATCAAAAACCCATCACGTTATCAGAACTAAAAAAACTTACCTATTACTTAGGTGATATTCATGAACAACATGACATCACCAAACTATTAGATCCTAAATTACAACTATCTTTAGTGGATCAAATGGGCAACCAAGAGATTGAGCCCCTTTATAATCAATATCAATTAACCAAAGAAAAGTATTTTGCTAGTAAGTCTAAGTATCAGTCAGCCCTTAAAGACAAACAAAAAAAAGAAGTGGAATTAGAATCGTTAAAAGACATACAAGATGAACTGTCTAAGATGAAACTAGATGTGAATGAACCGATTCAATTAGCCCTTCAAATTGAAAAATTATCACACCAAGAAAAAATTGTTTATAACGTAAATAAGTCTTTTGAACTGTTAGAGGATCTTTATCAAAAAGGCGATCTTTATGAAGCTTCTAAAGCCCTTTTTGAAATCAAAGATTTTGACGAGTTATATCTATTAAACAGCGAGCGATTAGAAGAGTTATACTACGAGCTTGAAGGCATGAGAAGCGATTTAAAGAAGAGTTTGTCTTTGTTTGATTATTATAATGAAAACGAACTTAATGACTTAGAAGAAAGATTACACGCACTTAAAACACTCGAAAAGAAACATTCGAAATCAATCCCTGAATTGATAGATTATTTAAAAGAAGTCGAAGAAAAAATCCTCATTTCTGAGGATTATGAAGGGTATTTATCGAAATTAAAAGATGAAACTGAAACAGCTTTTAAAACAGTGTTCAAGCATGCTGAAGCCTTAAGAAAACAAAGGATGAAACTGTCTAAGCTTTTAGAGAATGAGTTAATCAAAGAACTCAATCAACTCGACCTCGAAAAGGTTAGATTTGAAATCAGCTTTGAACCATTAAAAGAAGAGGTTGAGCTGTTAGAAGATGGAATCGATGTCGTTACCTTTAACATTGGGTTGAATGAAGGTGAGCCGCTAAAACCACTTTATAAAACAGCTTCTGGTGGTGAATTGTCTCGCTTTATGTTGGCATTAAAAATTGTGTTCTCGAGGATACAAGGCCTTAACTTGGTGGTTTTTGATGAAATTGATATGGGCATTTCTGGTAAAACAGCTTCCAAAGTAGCTAACCGTATCCACCATCTTTCAAAAAATCTTCAGGTGCTCTCGATTACACACTTACCACAAGTTGCTGCGGTGAGTCAAAATCATTATCATATTATCAAAAAAATTAAAGATCACAGAACCACGACAACCATTGAAGTTTTATCATTAGATAGAAGAATCGAAGTATTAGCAGAAATGCTTTCAGGTGAAAGAATCGATCTTTATGCCATCGAACACGCGAAAGCTTTATTGACAAAATAAAAAAAGGCTTTCGCCTTTTTCTATGCTTTTTCGATCAACATGATGATTAGACCGATAAATGGTAATGCTACCATACCGGCTAGTATAATGACCACGATGATTTTACCCCATAGAGTCTTAATAGGATTCTTTAAGGTAGGGACATCGTAACCAGTTGATGGAGTTTGTTTTTTAGTCTTTTTAGAATTGTCAGCCATAAATTTCACCTCAACTTGAATTTTACTCAAAGTCATTATAATATATTAGGACAAAAAAAGAAAGGGATTTCAATGAAAAAACCAGTAAACATCATTTTTCACATAGATATGAACGCGTTTTTCGCATCTGTTGAAATGATTGAAAACCCACAATTGAAACAAAAAGTGTTTGCTGTAGGGGGTGGCCTCAACTTTTTTAGGGGCGGCATTCTTACAACTGCCAGCTACAAAGCCAGAAAATATGGGATTCGAAGTGGTATGTCAATCACAGAAGCTTTAAATCTTTATCCCAAGTTAATCGTCGTGCCTAATAGACATGATGTTTACAGAAAGTATTCTAAGTTATTCATTGACTATTTAAAAACATATACTCATTTGGTTTTACAAGCATCAATTGATGAAGCTTATATGGATGTGACCAATATTAAAGACATTCATCCATTAGAACTCGCAAAAAAAATCCAAAAAGATTTAATGAATCAGTATCAATTGCCATCTTCAATCGGCATAGGACCGACCCTATTTTTGGCTAAGATGGCATCTGATATGAAAAAACCTATGGGCATTACTGTATTAAGAAAACGAGACTTGGAGATGAAACTGTATCCGCTTTCGATTAAAGAAATGTTTGGGATTGGTAAGAAGACATACCCAAGGTTGGAAAGACTGGGTATTCATAAAATCAGTGACTTTATAGCCCCTGAGAACAAAGAAAAGATTCTTTCAATCATGAGCGAGAAAAGTTATTTTAGCTATATCAGTGATCTAAAAGGCGAAAGCAACAACATCGTAGACCCTAAAAAGTACGCTATCCCTAAAAGCATTTCTAATGAAACGACATTTTCATTTGATACAGATGTCGAAGCAGTCATTATAGAACACATGAAAGACTTGGTTAATGAAACTTACGAAAGAATGAAATCGGATCAAATGGTAGCTAAAACGATTGGCATCAAAATTCGCTATGGGAATTTTAAGACAGTCCAAAGGTCATTTACCTTACCTGAACATACAGAGAATAAACCCGTTATTCTTGAGCATGTGTTAAATATGTTTGATGAAGTATATACAGAGAGACCTGTGAGATTAGTAGGGGTTTCTTTAGGTCAACTCGAACTCAAACAATCACTGAAGAAAGCGTATGATTTATTCAGTTATCAAAACGAAGTCGAACAAAAAAACAAAATAAATGAAACCATTGAGGTCTTAAATCTGAAATACGGAAAAAATACCATTAAAAAGACTTGATAAATAGTTAACAATTTTGTAATATGGAAATAATGAGGTGTTTAAAATGATAAAATTAGAAGGCGTTTCGAAGTATTATAATTCGGATTCAAACGTTGTCTTAGGATTAAGGCGTGTAAATCTAGAGTTTAAACTGGGTGAATTTATCGCAATCACAGGGGAGTCTGGTAGCGGTAAGTCGACATTGATGAATGTCATTTCAGGTTTAGATAAATACGATGAAGGGGAAATGTTCGTTAATGGCGAAGAAACCTCTTATTTTAGTGTGGAAGAACAAGAACAATACCGAAAACAGTATATAGGCTTTGTATTCCAAAACTATAACATCATCGATTCTTTTACTGTTTTTGAAAATGTGATGGCTGCTTTAATGATACAAGGCTACGATCCGAAAAAGCGTAAAGCACGTGCTTTGGAATTGATCGATAAAGTCGGTTTAACTTCCCATAAGAATCACCGTGCCAGCAAATTATCTGGTGGGCAAAAACAAAGAGCTGTCATCGCAAGAGCACTTGCCAAAGATTGTCCAATCATTGTCGCAGATGAACCCACGGGAAACCTAGACTCTAAGACAGGCTTGATGATTATGGCCTTGTTGAAAGAAGTTTCAAAAGATAAGCTTGTCATTGTTGTCACACACAACTATGAACAAGCAGAACCCTACGTAACCAGGAAAATTCGACTTTCTGATGGTGAGGTAGTCGAAGATAAACCGATTAAACCCAAAGAAGAAGTCAATCCTTATGAACCAAAACCAACGGTCAATTTGGCTATCTTAGATGTCTTAAAGCTTGCTTTTATCTCCATCTTTAGAATGCCTAAAAAAAGCATATTATTATTCATTACTTTGTTATTCGCTTTAGTCAGTTCAGCAAGCTTATTGTCATTGAACAACTTTATTCCAAAGTTTGTTTCTGGTGGCGGCGCAGGCGGTGGCAATTACTATAGCGAGGTATTTAGAAATATATATCCCGAACGTTTGATTGTTAAAAAAACCGACAATTCAATCATTACGCAAGCAGAACTTGATAACCTGTCAAATATGAGTGGCATTAAAGGCATTATACACTATGACCATATTCAGGATTCACATTTTAGAGTACTTATGAAAGGTGCTGATTTTGACAAAAGCTATTCACCGAAATCGCCATTACCTTCAAGTGCCGCTAATCCATCCATGCTTAAAGAAGGTCGATTGCCAGAAGATAATACAGAAGTTGTGTTGAAAGAAAACGATTATGAGGCATTTTACAAACTTGGAGACGAAGTGTACTTGATGCCAAGTGAAGTTTATTCTTACTCAGAAACTTATGAAAATACACGCTTTGTCTATACGTTAACGGTTGTGGGGATTATTGAAGACTATTCTAGAGATGATTTAATCCTTCATGACACATTTTTAAATCAAACCACGACGAATGAACTCAATAAAAACAATGTATTTGCGATGTTTGCTATGGAAAGACGTTTTAGTTTTGATGATTCACCCATGGATCAATATTATTACCGTAGTATTGTCATTGATAATAGCATTCCAGTGGGAAAAATTGCTTTAAATATGAATAGTCGAAATGGATTCGTCAATTCAACGCTTTCAATGACAGATTTAGAAAGAAGTCAGGTGCCTATCGTCATTTCTCAAGTACATGGTGATTTTGAAGAATTTGATTCAAAATCCCTTTATGTAAGTAACTATCACTTAGACTATGACAATTATAGCAATTACAACTTTGGTATGCACGAAGATACCTATATGGATGTATTTACTTTAAAAGGTACGTACCAAGCGTCTCTAATCTTGAATAATCCAGATAATCACGGTGAGGTTAAGAGTAAACTTCCAAGTGGATTCATTGCATTTCATCCATATAGCGCACCCACAGAACCTGATTTTACAAGTACTGGATTAAAAACAATGACCAATTTTGTGTTTTTCTTCTTAGCGCTTTTCATATACATCATTTTAAACTTAGTGTTAAAGTCTATCATCCAATCACGTAAAAAAGATTTCGTCATTTTTAGATCGATTGGTGCTAGCCAAATTGATTTAAAACGAATGCTGATGCTTGAACAAGTCGTCTATGTGTCGATTGGATTCGTTTTAATGTTCATTCCATTAATCATTATGAATCAACGTATTGATGTTTTTAAAGTACTGGAACATTTAAAATTCAGGTCTTATTTGATCATATATGGCGCATTCTTACTTATTTTATTAATGATTGCCCGTAAGTTCTCAATTAAATTATTTGGACGTAGTGTCATAACGACACTCAAGTCAGAGTAGGTGATGACATGATAAAAACAACAAACTTAAATAAATACTTCAACAGAAGAAAGAAAAATGAAATTCATGTCATGAATGATATTTCTATTGAACTGCCAGACTCAGGGTTGATTGTTCTTTTTGGACCTTCAGGTTCAGGTAAAACAACGCTATTAAACGTCATTGGTGGGCTAGACAGAGCTTCAGGGAAAATTGATTTAGAAGGCATTGAATTAGACCATTATCACATGAGTAAGTGGGATAAAATCCGTAATGAAAAAATCGGGTATATCTTTCAAAACTATATGTTATTAGAACATTTGTCAATCTACGACAATATTAAGCTCGTTTTAAACATGGTGGGCATAACAGATAAAGATGAAATCAATAAACGTGTTGAATATTTGTTAGAATCTGTTGGCATGAAAAACTATAAAAAAAGAAAGGCTGGGTTGCTTTCTGGTGGTCAACAACAACGAGTTGCCATCGCAAGAGCGCTATCTAAAAATCCAAACATCATCATTGCCGATGAACCAACCGGAAATCTAGATTCCAAAAATACCGTTGAAGTCATGAATATCATTAAAAAAATATCTAAGACAAAACTGGTATTATTGGTGACACATGAAAAAGAAATTGCTGATTTTTATGCAGATAGAGTCATTGAACTTAATGATGGAAAGATCATAAACGATCGATTAAATGAAGCAACTGGGTCGTTAGATTTGAAACATGAATCTGACATTTATTTAAAAGACTTAAACATGGTTCAAATTGATCAAGAACACTTGGACTACAAATTTTATTCTGATCAGCCATCAGAGAAACTCAAATTCAACATCATTTATAAAAATGGCACACTTTACTTGGACTTGCGTGAGAATGGGTATAAAAACATCAAGCTTTTAGATGATAACTCGAATGTTAAATTGATCAACGAGCATTACAAAGCAGTAGATTCTAAAGATGTTAATACCATCGGAACTTACGATTATGAAAATATCATCGATGATTCCAAACGCAATAAAAGGCAACCAATTATAACCGTAAAACATGCGGTTAAACTCGCATTTAGCAAAATTCTTAATCAAACTAAGAAAAGAAGAATGCTCTTTGTTGGGTTTGCTTTAGCGGGCTTCTTGTTGACCATCGCCTCTGGGTTGGTCACAAGACTCAACACTGAGATGGTTAATCCTTATCTCTCAGTGCCTGAAAATTATATTGTGGTTGACAATGTGATAAACGCCGATCTTTATAATCAACTTTTTACTGATTCAAGCACCAAACATATTAGAAGACCTTATGAAAGAGTGTCTTTTGATTTTGATTTATTAAAAGTTTATCAGAGTTCTCAATCTTATTTTCGAATCAGTATGGGTGTTGAATATAGCACAGTTGTGTCTAGTAGTGATATTGTTTACGGAAGGAACATTCAAAACCCGAAAGAAGTCTTATTGGACATTTCAGGGTTTGAAGGTTATTATACAGAAGTTATGCGTGTTGTTAGAGCTTTTGGGTACAACGACTATAAGCCGTTTTTGAATCAAACAATCACGGTTCAAAACACTCAGTTTAAAGTAGTTGGTTTTACAAACATGGGTCAAGATTACATTGTGATGAATGAATTAGAGTATCTTCAGGTAATCTTAGGTAGTCCAACCGAAACGAATTTAAACGTTTTAAGGACCCTTTATTACACGGCAAACTACCCAGAAACTTCGTCGTTGGCTGTCTATTCATCCGACCCAGTTGCTCATGAAAAACGTATCAACGATTTAAATACTGAAATGAAAGCGGATTATCGTTTCATTGATGAACAAGAAGAGTTCTCAGAAAGCATGCGTATGACTTATACCATCTTTAATGTGTTCATTGGCGTGATTTTAGGTATTACCTGGATCAGTTTATTCTTCGTGATGCGAGGGTCTCTACTCGAAAGAGTTTCAGAAATCTCCGTATTCAGAGCGCTTGGCGTAAGACGCATCGACATCATTAAAAGTTATGTGGTAGAAATACTCATCATCACAACCGTTTCGTTTGCGTTAGGGTATTTATTTGGATATTATTACTTCACAAATATGAACAAAGGTCTTATTGATGGAGATATTATAAAATTCACACCAATCACCATTAGTCTTTCGTTATTGTTAATCTACACTGCAAACCAAGTCATTGGATTGATTCCGGTGTTAGGGCTGTTAAGAAAAACACCAGCTCAAATTATGAGTAGCTATGATGCTTAAAAAAAATGGACTTAAGTTTTCGACTTAAGTCCTTTTTGTTAGCCTAAAATATCTAAATAAGTGAGTTTTGAAGTGGTTTGCCAAGTCGTTTGATCCTCGTAGACAAAGGATTTCAAATAATGAAGAATTTCGTTGGTTACAGCAGTAGGGGTAGAAGCCCCAGAGGTTAACGAAATCTTTTTTAATCCTTTAAACCATTCTGGATTAATGTCTTTTATGTCTTCAACACGATGACTTTTAATCTTTCTTTCGTGTTCAGAGACAAACTGCAATTTGTTAGAGTTTGAGGACAGTTGGTCTCCTACCACAATACACAATTCAACATCAGGTTGCTCAATTACGGCGTTTTGTCTTAGGGTGGTGGCATCACAAATGTCATCGTCAAAGATAAGATTAGGGTATTTTAATTTTAAGACATCTAGGACGACGTTAATGTCGTATCTTGAAAGGGTTGTTTGGTTTGTAACAAATAGCTGATGATTGGCATTTTTCATTTGATAATTCATCGCATCTGTTTTATTGGTTAAAAATGAAATTTGATCGCTGATGCCTAAAATGCCTTCAGGTTCAGGGTGGTTTTTATGACCAATGTAAGCGACCTCATACCCATCTTTTAAATGTGCTTTAACGGCATCGTGTACTTTGGTGACGTCCTTGCAAGTCGCATCAACAACGCTTAATCCCTTCTTTAAGGCTTTATCTTTTACGCTTGATGAAACGCCATGAGCGGTCATTATAACCGTGCCTGATTCTATTAAATCAAGCAGTTCTAATCGGGTTTTATGTGGCGTATCTAAACTGATGACCCCGAGTGCTTTAAAAGATTCTGTAATCTTTTTATTGTGCACAATTAAACCAAGCACATAAATAGGTCTTGGATAAGTAGGGTCTTCAATGACTTTTTTTACAATATGTAGTGCTTTAGCCACACCATGGCAATAGCCTCTTGGCCTTAAATCTATGACTTCCATATAATCACCAAACTTATTATAACAAACAAAACCGATGAATGCGAATGTTAGGAAAAAAACGTATAGTTTGATATAATTAAAAGAAGGTGATTTTATGTTTAATGAAGAAATAAAAAAAGCGATAGATAACTTGGGGTTTAGAACATTTACCCCTATACAAGAAAGCATGTTCGAAGCCTATTTAAAGCACGAGCATATCATAGGATTGGCACCAACTGGCACAGGAAAAACCCTGGCTTATTTGTTGCCAATATTAAACGGGCTTGACAAGGCGTTAAAATCAGTTCAAGCGGTGATATGTGTGCCAACCAACGACCTTGTTTTACAAGTTGAAAAAATGGTCAAAGCCCTACATATAGAAGTTGATATCAAAGCATACGTTTCTGGTAAAGACCGTTTAAGGGAATTAGAACAGTTAACCAAACGCCAGCCGCAACTTGTGATCGCAACCCCTGGAAAATTAGAGGACTATGCGATTAAAGAAAATAAACTAAAAATACATACTGCAAACTATTTTGTCTTAGACGAAGCAGATATGATGTTAGACTTAGATTTTATGACGACGCTAGACAAAGTGTTTTATGCCGTTAAAGCTTCACATTTATGGATGTTTTCTGCCACACTACCAGATGGACTAGATAAATTCATTAACAGGTATTTTGGGCAGTCTTTTAGAATTGATTTAAAAGACCCATCAGTCTTAGACATTACCCATGGTTTAATCATGACAAAGATGGAAAACAAAGACAAAGATTTCTTAAAAATATTAAGTGAAATCAACCCATATATCGGAATGGTTTTTGTCTCTCGAAAAGAAACGATTGATCATGTCTATAACCTGATGGTTGAGGCAGGTTATAGCGTTGTTAAAATTTCAGGTGAAACGAAGGTTAAAGAACGCAGTCAAATCTTAGAACAAGTGAGAAATTCAAAATACCGGTTCATTGTTTCTTCTGACATCGCAAGCAGAGGCATCGATTTAGAAGGCGTGACACATGTCATTAACTACGAACTGCCTTATCAGTTAGAGTTTTACATTCACCGTTCTGGTAGAACAGGTAGAGCGACCAGAAGTGGGATTGTCTATACGCTTTATACGAATGAACAAGCTCGTAAAATTCAAACGATTGAGAAAAAAGGCATTAAATTCACGAAGTTTCAGTTTACTAAAGATGGCATTGAAATCATCGTTAAAAAGTCAAAGGGCTTAAGTGAAGAAGAAGTAAAAGCCATCAAGAAAATTAAAAAACCAACGAAAGTTACCCCAAACTACAAAAAGAAAAACAAAGAAAAATTAACGAAAGCGAAACGTATCGCAAGATATGGAGGAAAATAATGTTAAAAATAGGTTCACACGTTGCCTTATCAGGTAAAGATATGTACGAAGGATCAGTCAATGAAGCACTTTCTTATGGCGCAAATGCATTTATGGTTTACACAGGTGCACCCCAAAATACAATCAGAAAAAAACTTGAGGATATGAATATCGAAGGGGCAGAAAAAAGGATGCTTGAGGCCGGATTATCGTTTGATAATGTTGTGGTGCATGCCCCATACATTATTAATCTAGCCAATCCAGATCCTGAAAAGCGTCAATTTGCCATAGCGTTTCTGACTAAAGAAGTTGAAAGAACTGCAGCGATGCATGCCAACCAAATTGTCTTGCACCCTGGTTCAGCGGTTGGCAAAGACAGACAACAAGCTTTAAAATGGATTTGTGAAGGGGTCAATCAAGTCATTGAAAACACTAAGGGTTTAAATGTGCGCATTGCCTTAGAAACCATGGCAGGTAAAGGCAATGAAATGGGCAAAACCTTTGAAGAACTCAGAGATATGATTGCCCTAATTGAAGACAAAACAAGAATCTCTGTTTGTTTTGACACTTGCCACACTAGCGATGCTGGTTATGACATTAAAACAGATTTTCAAGGCGTCATTGAAACGTTTGATAGAATAGTGGGGAAACAATACATTAGTGTTTTTCACATTAATGATTCCAAAAACCCACAAGGAGCAGCTAAAGATAGACATGCCAACTTAGGATATGGAGAAATCGGATTTGATGCCTTGTTAGAAGTGGTTTATCACAATGACTTTAAAGATATTCCTAAAATATTAGAAACGCCTTATATAGAAAATAAAGCGCCTTATAAACTCGAAATTGAAAGCATTAGAACTAAAATGTTCAATCCTAACTTAATGGAACAAGTTAGCAAACAATAAATTGATTGAAATAGATTTGAAATAGAGTATAATAAACATAAACGATTTAGAAGGAGGCATTACATGAAAGAGTTTGTCATTATAACGGATTCTGCATCTGACTTAACAGAAGAAGTTGCAAAGTCACTTGATTTAGTTGTTTGTCCACTGAAGTTTGTTATTGAAGGTGTTGAATACCCGGATTACTTAGACCATAGGGCGATGTCACCTGAAGATTTTTACTCAAAGGTTCGAAATGGCTTAATGCCCTCTACGGCTCAAGTCAATACAGAAGAATACTTAGCTTTGGCTAAACCCATATTAGATAGCGATAAAGACGTTTTAATTATTACCTTTTCAAGTGCATTATCCGGCACTTATAATAGTGCAAGAATTGCAGTTGAAGAATTGAAAGAGACGTATCCAAAACGTAAAGTGATGTTGGTTGATACTAAAGCCGCTTCCCTTGGAGAAGGGTTACTCGTTCATGAGGCGGCTATGCTTCGTAAGAATGGGTCATCCATTGAAGAAGTGGTTGATTTCTTAGAAACGCATAAGTTGCATTTGGCACACTGGTTTACAGTGTCTGACATCCAGCATTTAAAACGTGGTGGAAGAGTGTCAGGCGCAGCAGCGCTTGTGGCCGGAATGCTCAATATTAATCCAGTCTTACATGTATCGGATGAAGGCAAGCTTATTTCAAGAATGAAACCGATTGGACGTAAAAAAGCATTGAAAGCTTTGTTTGAAAAGATGAAAGAAACCTATGACCCAACCATTTCAAAAACGGTTTTTATCAGTCATGGGGATGCACTTAAAGATGCGCAGCACTTACAAGAGATGATTGAAAAAGAGATGGATTGTGAAGTGAAATTAATCAATTTCATTGGACCAGTCATTGGTGCCCATTCTGGACCAAATACGATCGCATTGTTCTTCTTTGCTAAAAATAGATAAGAAAAAAACCTCACATTTTCGTGAGGTTTTTTGATGCATTATCGTACCGTTGAACCTGATTTCAACGTAAGGGTTTCAAACTTGGCATTTCGATAGATTCTACAGTTTCGTGGAATCATGGCATTGTCTGGGACAAACCCATGTTTCTCAATGACATTGATGCCTGAGTATAAGACAGTAGGTCTTTCTTGATTTGACGTATAATCTTCTGAATACCCAAGTTTTGCGTTTCTACCAATGTACACTTTTTTATCAATGATACAGTGGTCAACAACCGCATTTTCACTAATGATGGTATTGTTTAAAATAACAGAATCTCTCACTATCGCGCCTTTTTCAACTCTTACACCTGGACTTAATACACTGTTGATGACTGTGCCATCGATGACAGAACCATTTGAAATAAGTGAGTTTTCAATCTTAGCGTTGTGCCCAATCCTTACAGGTGGCATTTCTTCACTACGTGTATAGATTTTCCAAGCGTCGCTATAAAGGTCTAATCGGGGTTCGTTCATGTTTAAAAGTTCAATATTGGTTTGAAGGTAAGAATCATAGGTGCCTACATCCCTCCAATAACCACTAAATTCAAACCCGTAAACTTTGGTGTCTTTGTTGTTTATCATATTAGGGATGATGTGTTTGCCGAAATCTAAATTAGGGTCTTTTATTTTATCTAGATAGTCATATAAGGCATCCGCTGAAAAGACGTATATCCCCATGGATGCTTGATTGGATTTAGGGGTATTTGGTTTTTCTTCAAACCCGATGATTCGGTGGGTTTGATCGGTTTCCATAATGCCGAAGCGATGGGCCTCGTCGATTGGGACTTGTTGGGTCGCAATCGTCAGCTTTGCCTCATTGGCTTGATGAAACTCGATCATTTTCTTATAATTCATTTTGTAGATATGATCGCCTGAAAGAATTAAGATATACTTAGGGTCTTTACGTTTAATGAAGTTTAAGTTCTTTAATACAGAATCAGCAGTACCCATATACCATTCATTATGCGGTTGAAGAAGGGTGATTTGCGAATCTCTTCTGTCTAAATCCCAAGGTTTACCTGAACCGATATGTTCGTTTAAAGAAAATGGTTGGTATTGAGTTAAAATCGCGATGTCATAAATCCCAGAGTTTGCACAATTGGATAAAGAGAAGTCGATGATTCTAAATTTGCCTGCGAATGGAACAGCAGGTTTGCTACGTTTTTCAGATAGGATGTCCAGTCTTGAACCTTTCCCCCCTGCTAAAATCAGTGCCAGTGTTTCCATGAAATTGCCTCCTATGATTGTAGTATGTTTTGGTAAAGCGCTAGGTACTCTAAGCCCATTTGATCGAGTGAGTGGTCTTGCTTCATTGCATTTTTAACAAGGACTTTCCAATCATCCGGATTATTTGCATATAGTAGGATAGAGTCTAACAATACTTGTTTAAGTTCATGTGCATTGTAGTTTGCGAAACTAAAACCGTGTCCTTCTTTGGTGTACTTGTTATAAGGCATCACGGTGTCTTTAAGACCACCCGTTTCCCTAACCAAAGGCAAACAACCATAACGCATTGCCATTAGTTGTCCGAGACCACAGGGCTCAAATTGGCTTGGCATCATCAAGATATCAGCACTTGCATAAAGCTGATGAGCGAGTGTGTTGTTAAACCCTATGAAACTATAAACTCTATTTCGATATTTGTCTTGTAGCTTTCTGAAGAAATCTTCGTATAAGGGATCGCCACTTCCAATGAAAACAAATTTAGCCGTACTTTCTGCGATGGCCTCTTCCAAAGTGGCCATCATTAAATCGATGCCTTTTTGTTTAGCAAGACGTCCAATGTAGGCGACTAAAGCTGTATCAGTGGACATGTCCAAATTAAGTTTTTTCAAAAGTGCCAGTTTGTTTTTTTTCTTTGCAGAAGTGAAATGCTTACTGTTAAAGTTTTGTTCGATTAATGGGTCAGTTTCAGGGTTATAAATGTCATAGTCAATGCCATTTAGAATACCAGAAAACTGATTGATTCTTGATTTTAATGCACCATCTAGGGTAAACCCATAATAGTCATATTGAACTTCCTCTTTATAAGTGGGACTTACTGTGTTGATGTGATTAGCACGCATGATGCCTGCTTTAAGGTAGTTCATTCGGTCAAAATGAATGTAGGCATAGGTGAAGGGTCTATTAATCAACTTGTGAGCATCCTTTGGAAATGACCCTTGGTATTCAAGGTTATGAATGGTGAGTAGGGTTTTAATGTTTCTAAAGAGTGGATGAACGCGGTATATATCATCCAATAAAAAAGGCACCAACCCAGTTTGCCAATCATTTAGGTGTAACAAATCAAACACCTGGTTGGTTAACTGAATGTATTCGAGTATGGCATAACTGAAAAATAAAAATCGTTTGTCATCATCATAATACCCATAATAATTCGCACGTTTGAAAAACCCCTCGTTTTCAACGAATATGTAGGTGACACCATCATAATAGGTTTCATAATAATTGGCTTTATAAAACAAATCCTGGATTTGAATTTCTCTTGACCCTATCAAGGTGTAACTGTGGATTTTGTCATAAAGCGCATCGTAAAACGGCGTAATGACGATGGCTTTCTCGCCTTTTTGATTGATGATTTTTGGTAAGGCTGAAGCCATATCAGCTAAGCCGCCGGACTTAGAAAACGGATAAGCTTCGCTCGAACAAAAAAGTATATGCATAAAGTCATCTCCTTTAATTCAATTATAACTCAATGAAACGGGTTACACAACCAGGATAAAATCAATTTAGGAAAAACACACACAATTTATTCTCTTCATAAAATGAATTGAATTAAAAATGGGGCTGTGTTATAATGAGACTAGCAATTTTAAAGGAGATTCATATATGGCAAAAAAGGCTTATGCAAGACCTCAACACAAAGTGAAACCTCTAACGATCGTAATCGTGGTGGGTATCCTGTTTGTGTTCGCTGCTTTAATCGCAGTATTAATACCATCAGATAAGGAAAAAATATATAACGCTTATAAGAGTGCAGGTTCTCCAAACCTACAAGAAGATCATGTGTTTGAATCAATCTCTGGTACAAAACTTATGAAGGTGATTGATGGGGATCAACCTCTAATCGTATTCTTCGGTAACACATCTTGTAGTGTGTGTGTCACTGAAATCGGGTTTTACGACATTGAATTCCAAGCGTTTGGTTTAGAAGATACCCTTAAACGTATCTATTATGTAAACACAACCACTTTATCTGCGGAAACGGTTAAAAAGCTCCAAGATGTTTATAAGTTTAAACTTGAAGGTACGCCTGAACTTTATTATGTTAATGAAGGCGAAATCGTGTTAAACAGAAAAGACGTTTCTGGGGATACTCAAGCAGCACAAATTAGAGAATTCATGCGTCAAGTAGACGAAGCAAATTAAAAAAAAGCACTCATGTGCTTTTTTTCTATTCATAAGAAAGTAAGGTGAAATTCTATGATTCAAACGATTAAAGACGATATTAAAACCAGTGTTATGTTAGGCCTCAATAATCCGGACATTAACGTCGTGGTTGAAGAACCTAAAAGAGGCAATGCAGATTTAGCCATTCCGCTTTTTGGGTTGGTTAAACAACTTGGACTTTCCATGCCAGAGTTGTCTTCAAAGATTAGTGAAATCCTTTCTGAAAACGAGTATATTGAAAATACCAGTTTCTTAAATGGGTTTTTGAACATTGCCATTAACAAAGTAAAGTTTTCACAAGAAGTCATTGAAAAAATCTTAGAAGAAAAAGAACAATATGGTAACGATCTAATTGAACAAACCGTTTGTATCGACTACTCAGCGCCAAATATTGCGAAAAGTTTTTCAATTGGACACTTAAGATCCACCATGATTGGCAATGCCCTTAAAAACATTTATACCAAATTAGGGTATAAAGTGGTTGGCATCAACCACTTAGGTGACTGGGGTACTCAGTTTGGCAAAATGATTGTTGCCTATAAGTTGTGGGGCGATAGAGCATTAATTGAACAAAACCCAATCACAGAACTCCAAAAACTATACGTTAAATTTCATACAGAATCCGAATCAAACCCATCTTTAGAAGACGATGCTAGGGCGATCTTCAAGCGGTTAGAAGATGGTGACCAAGAAATGCTTGAATTATGGCAATACTTTAGAGACGAGTCTTTAAAAGAATTCATGTCGATGTATGATTTATTAGGGGTTTCATTTGATTCCTATGATGGAGAATCTTTTTATAATGACAAGATGGAAGCCATCGCAGATGAACTTGATCGTCTAGGATTATTGGTTGAAGATGACGGCGCGATGATTGTTAGATTAGGGGATCAAATTCCACCGGCACTCATTAAAAGAAGAGATGGCGCCACTTTGTATATTACAAGAGATTTAGCAGCCTTAATGTATCGATATAACACTTATCATTTTGATAAAGTGTTATACGTTGTAGGCAATGAACAAAAACTACACTTTGAACAACTACAAGCAGTGACGAAATTAATGGGTCATGCGTTTGATATTGAACACGTGAATTTCGGACTTGTCTTACAAGATGGTAAGAAGATGTCTACCCGTGGAGGAAACGTCGTCAAACTATACGATGTTATCCAAGAAGCGATCCACCAAGCCTTAAACGCAATCACAGCTAAAAATCCTAACTTATCTGAAAAAGAAAAAGTAGCTAAAGCAGTCGGAATTGGGGCTGTCATTTTTAATGATTTAAAAAATGACAGAAACTCAGAAATAGAATTCAACTTAGAACAAATGCTTGCGTTTGAAGGTCAAACCGGCCCTTATCTACAGTATAGCATCGTCAGAATCGCATCGATTTTAAAAAACCAACCGTTAGGTAAACTGAGTTCGTATGAAGCGTTTAATGAACCTATTTACTTTGAATTAATCAAACAATTGGCTTCTTTTAATCAAACCCTCAAAAAAGCGGTTGACGTGAATGGGCCACATACCATTAGTCGTTACTTGTTACAATTGGCTCAAACGTTTAACCAATTTTATGGTCAACATAAAATCATTACGGAGGATGAGGCAACCAAACAAGCCAATCTTCATTTAATCCTTGCGGTACGCACAGTATTAAACGAAGGATTAAGATTGCTTGGAATGACTGCACTCGATGAAATGTAATGGAACAAACCAAAAAAACCAATATTGTTAGAAATCTAATGTTTGTATTTTTATCACTGGTTTTGGTTCTTGTTGTGGTGTTTAGTTTGAATGACATAGAAGAAATCTTTATTGCTTTAAAAGGCGCGAACCTTTTATTAGTCATCGTTGCAATGGGATTGGTATTACTTCATATGCTTACAACCAACTTAGCGCTTCACTTTATTACCACAGGCCTAGGGATAAAATTTCACATGATTGATTCAATGGCCATTGGGTCAGCTGAATATTTTTTCAATGCAATTACCCCCTTTTCTTCTGGGGGACAACCATTCCAAGCCTATTTTTACATGAAAAAAGGGATTAAAGGAGACAGTGCTGTAGCAATACTAATGTCAAATTTTATCGTGTACCAAGTGGTGATGACCACTTTGTCTACGGTTGGACTGATTTTGTTTTATGACCGTGTTAAAGCAGTATTAGATCACTATTTATACTTAATCTTGATCGGCTATATCATGAATTTATCCATATTGGTTTTGTTAATTCTATTATCAACAATCCCATCGGTTGAAAAACTCTTTAATTGGGTATTAAAGACATTAGGTAAGATCAAGTTTTTATCAAGACCTATGGAAAAAGCCCAAAGAAAGACGGGCGCATTTGTTGAAAATTTTCAAGTGTCTATGGGGCTTTTATTCAAACGCAAACGTGTATTGATAGGCGCGACTTTGTTGAGAGTATTTGGTTTAATCTTGTTAAATGCCACGCCTTATGTTATATTTTTAGCACTGGGGGTTAATCTCTCACCAGATGAAATAGTGTTTGTAATTTCAATGACTTTGTTCGCCTCTACCTTTATGCTTTGGGTACCTACCCCAGGGGCAAGTGGTGGAACTGAATGGGCATTTACCGTAATCTTCAGTTCATTGATTACGGGCGCTACGGCTGTATTAGTCACATCCATGCTATTATGGCGATTTGTCACCTATTATTTTGGTATGCTGATTGGATTTATTGCGTATATTGTTTTACGTAAGAGAGGAATTTAAACATGAGAATCGGATTATTTACGGATGCGTATCTACCACAAATCAGTGGTGTAACCACATCCATCTATATGCTCGCAGAAGGGCTAAGATCACTTGGTAATGAAGTATACATCATTACCACATCGGGGGCAAACACCGTAGAAGACCCTTATATCATTAGACTCAAAGGGATGCCTATTCCAAAAAAAGGTTTAAAATCGTTTCGAATTGTGCCTTTTACAAACGCGCATATCAAAAAGATTCATGCTCTTAATTTAGACGTTATGCACGTGCACACTGAGTTCTCAATTGGGTCTGTTGCTGTGCATATGAGGGATAAGTACGAAATCCCTATGGTATTTACCGTACACACGATGTATGAAGAGTATTTGCACTATGTGTCAAAGTTCTTAAACAAGTTCTTTAGAAGGCCTTTAATGCATTATTTGAAGAAACTAATGAAACGTTTTATAAAGCGTGCAGATGTGACGATTACACCGACTAAAAAAGTTATGGATTTGATGAGAAGCTATGACATTGAAGGACACTATGAAATCATTCCAACAGGCATTCAGCTTGATAAGTTTAAGCGTGAAAACTACGAGCCTTCTAAAATAGAAGAATTGAAAAAATCTTTAGGATTGGAAAATGAGTTCGTCTATTTGTTTTTAGGTAGAATCTCTAGAGAAAAATCCATTGATGTTTTACTGGATGCTTTTGCACAAGTGGCACATGAACAGAAGTCCAAGTTTTTAATCATCGGAGATGGCCCTGCCATGTCTGAACTTAAAGATAAAGTTAAAAAGCTTAAAATCGAAGATAAAGTTGTTTTCACAGGCTTTATTAAATGGACCGAAGTCGGTCTTTATTATCAACTAGGAGACGTATTCATTAATGCAAGCGTCACCGAAACACAAGGCCTTACCTACATAGAAGCCTTAGCAGCGAGTCTTCCAGTTATTGTAAAATATGATGCTTGCTTATTAGACGTTATTGATGAATTTAATAACGGGTTATTCTTCAGAGATGACAAAGAACTGCCTTTATTGATGAGACAAGTATACGAGTTAGAAGAACTAAGAAACAAATTAATCAAAAATGCAACGAAATCTATTGAAAAATATTCTCAAGAATGTTATTCTAATAGTGCGCTCAAAGCTTATGAGTATGCAATACAAATGAAAAAAGCTTCATAAGAAGCTTTTCATGCCCAAGTGGTGAAATTGGTAGACGCGCTGGACTCAAAATCCAGAGGGATCAAACCCGTGCCGGTTCGAGTCCGGCCTTGGGCACCATAGTTATCTTTGATTACTCCCCTAAACCAGGGGAAAATAACGATATTTTAATGAAAAACGACCTTATTTCTTATGAAATGGGGTCGTTTTTCATTTATAGAGTCGCAGTGAGAATAATTTTGTATTGTCGACAGTAACAATTTCAAACTGGGGGTAATGTGGTTCCGAACTTCATTTCAAGCCTTCATTTAGGGGGTAATGTGGTTCCGAACTAACAAATATAAAGATTGAATTCCAATTCACTATTTTTGTATTTATAGATAATTGGAATTCGATAGGTGTGAATGAGATATTTTTTATCTGGAATTACTTTTATATCATCATTGGTTATGGAGATGATTAGATGTACTTTGAATCCGCTAAAAATAACTTTTGTAAAGACTTTCTTGATGTAATCTATGTTAGGTTCAACTACAAGTTTCTTTGAGAAGAAAACTGTTTCTGATATTAACTTTTCGACATTATTGATTCGATGCAACTTTGATAAATTGTCAGATATTATAGAATACCTAGTTAATTGTTCATTAACAGACTTAAATTGAATATCACAATATAACTCATCCAAGTGATTAGAAATTAACAATGAGCTAGGTGCTATTTGTTGTTTTACATTATCAGTTATTATTTCCCTGTACTTAAGAATGTATGTGGCAGCTTGTGATATACCATTTTCAATATCGGAATTTTTAAATGCAAACCTTCCTAAATCACTTTTACAAACCAGCATGGGGACTTCGTACTTACCTTTATGCCGTTCAACATAATACGTGAAGTGTCTATTGTAGTCTATGGAAAAGTAGAAATAAGCATATGGGTTGAGTTTGAAGAATTTACCTTTGCTATCAAACGTAGTACGTTTTTTTCTTAGACTAAGAACTTCATTCCAAGTTTCTCTTGTAATAATTGGCTCATGATGATTACTAACATAGTATTGATTCAAGTTCAAAGCAGTTAATATTTCCGGTCTTACAATTCGATCATTCATTTTCTTTCGCAGCAACATATCACCAACATATTTTTCATTCTTAAGGATATCCTCAAGTGTTCTTTGACTCCATTTTTTATTCCCAGATGGCGATGCTATTCCTAGTTCGAAAAGGTGTTGAATGATATTATTATATGAATAGCCTAAAATGTAATATGAATAAATCTTTCTAACGATATCAGCTTCGTTTTCTACTATCGTGTAGTTGTCTTTCTTAATAGAATATCCATACATTCTTGAAGTCGTATTTAAACCTCTTTTCATTTTACTTTCAAATGCCCAAATCGTATTTAATGATATTTGTTTAGATTCCTCTTCAGCATGAGCACTGAGTAATGATAAAGTTAAGTCCATCTTCGGATCATTTGATGATATACTTTCCTTCTCAAAATAGACTTCTACACCCTTCAATCTTAACTCATGAATTATGCTTACGACCTCTACAATATTACGACCAAATCTAGCAATAGACTTCGTAAGAATCAAGTCCACTGCACCAGTACTGACAAGTTCCATCATCTGAACGAATGCAGGTCTATTTGTTGAACGTCCGCTTTCTTTATCAGCATATACACAAACCAAATTATAGTTTTTGTTTTCTCTAACGGATTTCGCTAATTCAAGAACTTGTCTCTCATAAGAAGTTTCTTGCTCAACAAATTCAGTGGATACTCTTGCATAAATAACAACTCTCTTTTTGATGAGATGAGAAACATCAACCGGAATTTCAAACACATTATTCATGAACAACCACCTTGTATCCAAAAGTTTTTTCTCTACTATAATCCTTGTAGAAACCACGTACTGATGAGTCCATTTTAACCAAATCATCAATTTTACTGATCAACTCTTCGGTTGATGTTGTTTTAGAAATAACGCAAATAATTTTATCAACATCCATTATAATGAGGGAATAAATGTTTTTGATTAAGTACTGAGAATCCTTTGTGATGATATCTGCAGAATGGTTCTTCATAATCTCAACAAGTGAAACGTTTTTGATAGAAGAAGTGATTTCTTTCTTTAGAGTATTGATTTCTTTCTTCAGTATCCTTTCCTGGTTTAGAAATGATTCTGGTAGCAGATTAGCATCTGTGTTTTTTTGATGTACAAGTCTACTCAACTCTTGTTTCTTCTTAAGTAAAAGTTCACTTAACTCTTCACTGCAAGATACATTAGAAAGTTCATTCATCAGCGAATTGACAACATCATCAGAAGATAATAGATGTTTGATAGACTCCATAGCTGTCTCAAGTATTAAGTCCGAATCAACCCAAGGTTCTTTACACTTGATGGATTTATCCATTCTATTGTGTTTGCAATCAAGAACCACCTTTTCAGAAGGACGTCGATAGTTGACTAAGTGCCTACGAAGATTACCATGACACCTGGAACAATAAACAAGATTGGTCAAGGGATATTTGGTAACTAGATTTCGAGATGATTTGGTTGATTCTTCAAATATGGATTTCACCATTTCAAATGCAGCTTTGCTCACTATACCTTCGTGATTATTTCTAACAAAATACTTCGTTGCAAGGTTATCATTTTTCACTTGTTTGTGAGTTAAATAATCCGTTGTAACAGTCTTTTGAAGAATGGCATCACCACAATACTTTTCATTGGTTAAAATCGTTTTAACACCGTTATAAAGCCATTCTTTGTTATTCAATGTTGGTATCTTTCTTTCGTTAAGGACTTTTCTAATATCATTGATGTTAAACCCTTGAAGGAACAATGAGTAGATTAATCTAACAGTTTTGGCTTCATCTTCGTTAATCACTAATTCACCTTGTTCCGACTTTTCAAATCCATAGATTCTCGAAATGTGCATTTTTCCTGCTTTGAATCTCTTTTCAACACTCCACTTGACATTGGTAGAAATCGATCTTGATTCCTCTTGAGCTATTGATGAAAGAATCGCTAAAGTAAAATCTATCTGTGGATCACTTGAATAGATGTTTTCCTTTTCAAAATAAATGATACATCCTAAGTCTCTTAGCTCTCTAACTAGGGAGAGAATATCAACTGTATTTCTTGCGAAACGAGAAATCGACTTCACTAAAATTAAATCAATCTCTTGGCGTCTAGCTAGTTCAATCATCTTCATGAACTCTGGACGCTTTTTCATTTGGGTTCCAGATAAACCTTGGTCAGAAAACATACCGATGAACTCCCAATCTTTATTTGCTTGAATCCGTTTGGTATATTCTTCAATTTGAAACTTGAATGAGTTTAACTGATCATCTTCATCAGTTGACACACGTGCATACGCAGCAACTCGCTTTTTGTTGATTATCTCATTCGTTGCTACGTTGTAAAACTTGTTCGTTGGTTTAATTACTTCAATTGTCTTCATGCTTTAATTGCTCCCTTCTACGTTGTTAGTGTTATACCTTAAAAAAACGATTATTGGTAATGTTTGTGAACACTTTTAGATAATCTTCTAAACTTAAAAAACCCTTCAAAAATAGAAGGGTTATTGCAGACATTAAAATGCGATTTTCTGTTGTTGTCATCATCTCTACATACCTCACATGAGTAGTAGAAACGATCTATAGGTATTCCTGAACCAACCCCATTTTAACACCGAATATTTGAATATTTAGGGGTCAAACTGAAGACTCGTTATTTTTTGATAAATTTTCCCGGTTGGATGTCCAGATATTCACCAATTAGACGTCCCATAAAGAAAACATCATTTCTATTTCGTATGATTACATGCGAACTATCACTAAAGAAAAGAAGTGCCTCAAAAGGTTTGTTTTGTACTTGTGTAGGCAAAATTACTTTCGACATATACTTTTTGGAATCATACTCGTAAAAATAAACACCAGATGTGCCAGGAGAATCTTGAATGGCTTCGAATACATAAGTGTGATTACCGTCTTTAACAAAATATATGGATGAGTATTCATCTGATATGTGAACTTTTGTCTCACGAATAACATCTTTAAATGATGGATCTAGATGGTATTCATTAAAGAAAACAGCATTGGTAAGTTGAGCAAGGTGATTGTTAGTTAGAAACTCAAGGCTTACATTATAGAAATCGGCAATTCGCTTGAGTCCAACAATACTGATTTGACTTTCACCTTTTTCATACTTGTGATATTGAACTCGAGTTACCCCAAGAACTTCAGACAATCGGTCGATTTTCACCTTATGTTTGTCTCTCAAAAACTTGAGTCGATAACCAATGTTATCCAATAACCCCTTTGTGTATCCATCGTATACTGCCACAAAAATCACCTCCAGTATGTTTCTTTAGAATTAACACTTTAACTAAAGTATAACACGTAACAAATAAAAAACACATAAAATCATTTAAAAATGTTAATCTAGATATTACACGGACAACTTATGATAAAACATGAATATTTATAATTGTATGACCACTTACAATAGACCCAACACAAGGAGGTGTCTTATGAAGGTGAATACACATAATAAGGATCAACCAGATAGAAAAGAAGCATTGTCGAGAAATTACTTGATTGATTTGAAACTAAAAGCTGGACTCACTACAGACCTTTTAGCCTCGAGAATCTTCTTAGATAGAAAAAACTATTATCAATTAGAATCAGGAACCCGGGGACATAGGATGAGTGCAATTCTCTATGTGAGATTAGCAAAAGAGCTCAAGGTAAGCGTTGAAGAATTGGTTAGAAAAGAGGCTGCATATCAACGTAAGCGAATTAAAAAAGGATTATCTAAAGAACCTTGGTATTCATTAAAAGAGGAGCAAAGTGATGAATACTAAAGCAGAGATAGAACGATACATAGCATATACCGATTTAAAGAAGATATCGAAAGACAGTTATCGAAACATTTTGTGGCACTGGGCGACTTACCTTGAGGATAAAGGCATTCTTGAACCAACTAGAAACGATCTTATATCCTTCAAAGAAGATATGCTCAAACAAAATGAAAGTGCCTCTGTCCAAAAATATATCGTTGTTATCAGGGGGTTCTATAGATACTTAAAGTTTATTGGTTTATACGAAGATATATCCTACCAGGTAAGAGGATGTAAAGTTGAAACAACATTCAAAAGAATGCCGTTATCTATTAAGGATTCAAGAAAATTAATTAGAAAAGCAAAACGAAAAGCAACCAATGAACTCGGAAAACGAGATTATGCGTTGGTAGTTCTTTTCTTAACGACCGGTATCAGGAGTATTGAAGCAAGTCGTGCTGATGTTGAAGATATCGATATGATTGATGGCGAGTATGTACTTCACATCCAAGGTAAAGGAAGAGATTCAAAAGCTGATTATGTCAAACTATCAAAAGAAACATTTGACTCTCTAAGTGACTATATCAATTCAGTAAATCAAGACAACATTATTAAAGACAATGATAAAACGCCTTTGTTTTTATCACAGATTAAATCTGGGAAACAAGGTCGTTTATCCACGAAATCTATTCGCAGTATTGTAAAAGAACTATTGGTATCCATAGGCTATGATTCAAGAGCTTATTCAGTACATAGTTTAAGACATACATTTGCGACTACAGCTTTGATACAAGGTGCCTCACTTCTTCAAACTCAAGAAGCACTTAGACACAAAAATATTTCGACCACACAGATCTACAGTCACATGGTCGAAGGTATGAAATCCAATACAAACAAAATCGTGAGCAATGCACTATTTAACAACAAGGAGAAACCGAATGAATAGCAAGGAAGCTTATATTCTCTATCTCAAAGACTTTCCAAATGTATTTGTTGCTTATCATGAAAATGAGTTCTTTATTCAATTACACGATGCTTTGAAAGGCTTTGGGCTAGATAAAAATAGCGAAGATGTAAAAGAAGATACTGTTTCCATTACAAGGTTTGATATCAGCACAATATCCACTAACCGTAAACAAGCTGATTTCATTGATTATAAGTCATTTGAAAGATTATTCCAGATATCCAAATCCATGAGGGCATTAGATTTCTTTAATGAAGTAAGTAAACACAAATACGAAAAAGAGAAGAACTTTGATGGGTTAACCACCAATGATTTTCATCACCCAGAAATTGCTCAAAAATTCATTGAAGAACGAAATGAACTCTTAACCAAAGTCATGTCTTTGGAAACCAAAGAACGAAAATTAGAGCCTTATATCAAAATCGTTAAAAACATCTATGGAACCAAGATTGCTCCAGTGAACTTTATTAATATCAGTTCTGCACTCAAGTATTCCAAACCGATTCCATCCTCCATCATTGCAGAGCATCTTAGGCAAGCTGGGATATTTGATGAACATAACCAACCGAAGAAAACATTCGTTGATAAAAACTATTTTAGAGTGATTACTTTATCATCATCAAAACTGGATAAATACATTAATCAAACCAGTGTCCTGGTGTTACAAAGTGGAATCAAACTTATCGAAGAGATTATCGACAACAGACTAGGTGGGAAGAAATTATGAATGAAACTTATACATTAAATGAGGTAGCAGATTATCTCAAAGTCTCTCGAAAGACAGTTTTAAGATATGTCAAAGAACGGAAAATCAAGGCTTTTAAATTTGGTAATTACTATAGAGTCACTAAAGAAAACCTCGATAAATTTATGGCCGAGAACACTTTGGAAGAAGAGAAAATTAGTATCAAAAAATAAAGACACATAACAGTAGTGAACGGCAACGTAAACATACCTTTTGTATGACAAAGGCTACCCTTGATATACCTTTTGTAGGACAAAGCAACCAGGTGCGTTTTTCGTTGGCGTTCACATTATTTTAGAAGGAGAAATTATGCTAAAAATCATAGAATTTTTTGCTGGTATTGGTGCATATCATCAAGCCTTAAAAGAGTTAGACATAGAACACGAAGTTGTAGGCATTTCTGAGATTGATGAGAATGCAATTAAAGCGTATCAAATCCTCCATGGAACAACGAATGTTCTTGGAGATATTAGAAGAGTTAAAAAAACTCCTGATGCAGATATGTGGTGTTATTCATTTCCTTGTACTGACATTTCGATAGCAGGGCAGATGAAAGGAATGGATCGTGAATCAAACACACAATCGAGTCTATTGTGGGAGATAGAGAAATTGTTGAGTGAAACTGAAAACAAACCGAGTTACTTAATCATGGAAAACGTGCCAACATTAGTTGGAAAAAGATATCTAGAACATTTTAAAATATGGTTACGAGTCCTGGAAGAGATGGGCTATAAAAATTACTACGATGTTCTCAATGCTAAAGATTATGGAGTCGCTCAAAATAGAAAGCGACTTTTTCTCGTCTCGCTACAAAGGGAAGAACCATATGTATTTCCAAAGAAGATTCCGCTTACCAAAAAGTTAAGTGAATATCTTGATGATCAAGTGGATGAAAAGTACTTTGTTTCACCGAAAATGTTTAAGTATTATACGGATACGAAAAATAGAAACGGATTCGTAAGAGCTACTAGGTTCAGACCACACGACAAAGATAGCGAGTATGCTTGGACAATAACAACAAGAACCGGTTCAACACCAACCGATAACTTTGTAATCGTTCCAGAAGCAACAAAAAAGGGCAGTACAACCGCCCAAGTGGGTGATGGCATCTACATCAACCGTCCACACCAAAAGCGAGGCGTTGTGCAAAAGGAATCGATTCCTACACTGAAAACATCAGTGAGTGATTTGGGTGTTGTCGTAAATAAGAATGACTTAGTTTCAATTAGGAAAATCACACCTAAGGAAAGTTTTAGGTTGATGGGATGGAGTGATTATGACTTCATGAGAATTGATGGTAAGGTTAGTGAAACAGCACTCTATAGACTAGCTGGCAATTCAGTCGTTGTTACAGTCTTAAAAGAGATATTTAAAACAATGTTTGTGGGTGATGATGATGTCAAAGAATGAAATACCATCAAATCACTTTATAGTGGAGTTCTACTGGATGACTGAAATGGGTCTCAAAGGGAGTGAGTTAAGGTTATATGCTTTAATTTTTTCGTACTCTCAAGATAAAAAAGGTGGGTTCTTTGGATCTATTGAGTACCTTGCGAACAGATTGGACATTTCAAGAAGGCAAGTATTTAGACTCATTGATTCACTCATTGAGAAGAAATTTATAGAGAAAAGTGAGTATTACAAAAATTACATTAAGTATGTATCCTTCGAGATAATTCCTAACAAATACACCAGTGACAAAATGTCACTACCCATGACAAAAGAACACAATTATGATGTCAAAGTGTCACAAGAACCAGTGTCAGAATGTCACTTAACTGATGACAAAATGACACCCAATAATAAAGATTATATTAAAGGTTTTGATATTAATACGATAGTAAAGGATGTAATAGATAAATCAGATATATTAGAGAAATTAGATAAAAGTAGCAAGCTAGAAGATGAAATAGCATTCTCTAAGAATCATGTTTTAACCAGGTATCTAATTAACGCTAGGTACCTAACAAAAGTTGATGAACTTGAATATTTCCGATATGATAACTTCTTTAATAAATTCATCGGAAGAAATGGCTATGAATTTGATGATTACAAACTGTATGTTCAATACTTCATCTTTAGGAATAAAGAGCGAATAAAAAACCAAGATTTGATTAATGAACCAATTAAAAATAAGTATGGATACTTCATTACTGCAATGGAGAGTGCGAGAAGGGAATTTGGAGAAAAGAAAAACACGGATAATTTCCGTGTTAACTATTAGATTTTAAATAGAGATTTAATGCTCTAAATATATGCCATGCCAATACAGGTGGGACAGCATTTCCTATTTCTTTATATGCAGAAGATGCTGATACTGGAAAGAAAAAATCATCTGGGAAGGTTTGTAGTCTAGCAACTTCACGAATTGATAAGCGTCTCCATTGAGTGACATCGCTTGTTTCTTCACCATTTAAAGTTCTATAATGACCTTCAATATTACCATGATGTTCTGATCGTATAGTTGGTGATGGTCGATTTGCATCAATTCTAACATTTCCTTGCATTTTTTTTCCTTCATAGAATTTTGCCTTTGAATAATCTTTGCTAGTATGATTTGCAAATCTACCTTTATCAAGCTCATCCCACAACTCATCAATGGCTTCTTTACTTGTCATCCATGGACGCATTCTTCCGTCACCATGTGTTTGAATTGGATAAGGAATATTGATATTATCAATAAAATCCTTTCTAAATCCAATTATAAATACTCTTTTTCTACTTTGTGGTACTCCAAAGTCTGATGCATTTAATAAATTATGCTCGACAATATAGCCACCACTTCGTAAGTCATCTTTTATTTTTTCCAAAGTTTCATCGCCGTTTAAATTAGTTAATCCTTCAACATTTTCAGCTACAAATATATATGGTTTAACTTCATCAATTACACGCTTCATCTGAAGGTAGAGTAGTCCCCTATCAGAATCAAACCCTTTTCTATTACCTGCAACACTAAAATCTTGGCATGGGAAACCTCCAATTACAATTTCTGCTTTCGGAAGTTCTTTAACATTAACATCTCTGATATCTCCGTGATGAGATTTATGTTTGAAGTTATGATTATAAGTCTTGCAAGCGTGACCTTCGATGTCATTTGCATAAACAATTTCAAAATTATTCTTGCCATAATATTGACCAAAGATACTGAACCCACCTAGTACACCTAAATCTTTTCCACCAGCACCACTGAAAAGTGATATCACCTTCAAAGGAGTTTCAGACAATAAGTCTGTACTTAAATCACTTGTATCTATAAAAATCTTATTTTTCTTATTCATTTCGTTCACCTCGTTCGAATTTTACCTTAACCTAATGAAACAAACAAGTTAAATTTCATTATAAATTGCCAACAACGAATTTCCTCTCTCATAATACATTTTTGCTTCTGGTGTGCCATTAAATTGTCCATGTGAAAATCTGCATTCATTTCTTAAAACCAACTTTTTATTAGTTTTTTTATTGCGAATTGTTGTAATAATATTAACTTGACTCGACGGAACTGATCCAATAATAGATTCAATTTCTAAGTCGTTTGTGTAGTTAGTTACTGAAGGGACTTTATAAATTGTCTGTTCTGTATCCGTCGTTTTCGCATAGTAGTATTCTGTATCGTGAATCCTAAGAAATCTAGGTAATCCATCGGTATAGTTCAAATTTCTTAATAAATAGGATGCCAGTCTGTATGCAGCAGTTTCTGAACAGTACTTTTTTATTCTTAAATAGTCAGGATTAGTACTAATCACGTTGTTTATCCATTTAGAAAAAACCTGCTCTCTAATTTTAGAGTTAGTTTTAATTTTAAATTGATCAAGGGTATCAGTAATTTTTATCACAGATGATTCCCTAGTTCCCCTATTAGTGTATACTAAGTGGATATCATCCTCAATTAATATGATTTCTGATTTTTTACCCTTAGTGGTATCTACCAATGACCATCTATTATTATGGATTCTTAAATAATCTACCAACAAATTGATAGTTACTCTTAACCAATCTTTATACTCTTTTAATGCATAATCCTCAAATATATGTAGTTGTGTAAAATTTGAACCTGTAAAAAGATTCACGAGCTTGTATAACCCCATATTTTCTAGAATAAATGACTCTTCTTTAAGTGAAAAACCATAGCAATTTACAGTTATATCTATAGGGTCTTCTTTATAAACATCAAAGCCATGCCATTCCAATGAATCAATTGATAATATATTAAATTTATTAACAATCTTTCTAGCAAGCTTATAACCGTTTTCTATAATTTTAAGTTGCTCAGAATTAAATCTTGGAAAATTGAGATTTTGAATATGTTGATGATGAACAACAGGAATAATTATCGAAGCTTTATTGAAAAAAGAAGGAGCATCAAATATGAGTCCTTCATTATTGACAATATTTGAGATTCCGACCAATACACTTATCTCTCTTAAATTAGTTTTTATATCCGCCATTTTATACACATCCTTTATTCGTTACTATAAAGATTATATAACAATTTCATCCAATTTTTTAGACTGTGATGAAAAATATTGATCATATCCAATAATAATGTGATAAAATTTAAAATTTGTACAACAACAAAGATGATTTGCTTGACTGGTTTGTTAAACTCTTTTGTGGTACTATTTAAGGTAAAGTAGGTACTGTTTATATTAAATAGTGGAGGAAAAAATGAAAATTATTAATAATTACATACCAGCAAAAGAGATAATAGAATTTAGGGATAAAAGAGATTGGGGGATTCATCATACCCCTTCTAATCTCGCCAAATCGATTTCTATTGAAGCGGCTGAGCTATTAGAACTATATCAATGGGGGGATAGTGCCAACGATATTGAAAGAGTAAAAGAAGAATTGGCAGATGTGTTAATTTATTCAATTACATTAGCTGAAAGACTAGAGTTAGATATAAATGAGATTATCCTAAGTAAAATTAAAAAAAATGGGATCAAGTACCCATCAAAAGAATAAAGTTAAAGGTGATATTTTGAGTTCAGTTGACTTCTTAATGGAACATTTGAATACAGTCGAAAACTGGGACTCTAATGAGTTCTTTTTAAGAGATGTTATTGTTATGGCTAGTGCAAAATTACTAAAGAAGTGCCATGATGAAATTAATGAAAATAATATCGTTATCGTTGCACCATTATTAAGACAAGTTCAAGAAAATTTAGTTGTTATATCTGGATTGGTCGAAGGTGTTCTGACAACAGAACAATTCATTAATGATAAACATAGACCAAAAGATATCATGAATGCAATTAAAGCTAAGGGATTAGAAATCAAAGAAAGTGAGTTTGACTTCTTTAATAATTATCTACAAGGTATCAAAGATATGCTAAATAAGTATTCTCATACTAACTTTGAAGGAGTGATGACACTCTTCACGGAGAGATTTCAAGTTCAAGAAGCCCAGCAATTTAATAGAATCATGATGAGATTTGTAATGAGTTTAATTGAAGCACCATTTTTAGTTATGGTGAATTACATCTATAAGTTGAACCTGGTTTTACCTAAAGCAGAGAATTTTCAAAAAGAACTAAAAGAGTTGGGAACACTTAAATACATCACAAGACACTTTCCTGAACCCATCAAAGATTTCATTAATCAGTCTGATGTACTGAGAGACTATTATATCAACGTAGTTACTAATTTGAAAAAGACACTCCAAGATTATAGAGAGTTAAAGCCTTTATAATTACTACGTCCGATAATAGGTGTGAACGGCAACGTAAACATACCCTTTGTAGGACACACCCTACCATTTATATACCTTTTATAGGACAAAATAGGGTTATGCCAATCATATGGCAAAAAACACAGTGAACGGACATATGAAAATAAAACAAGAGGTGAAGATATGATAGGAAAAACTATTTTTTACGGTGAAAATGTTGATTTTGAGTATGATGAGTTAAAAAGAATACTAACAATAGTTATAAAAAACAACAGAAATCCAGAGATTCTAAACTTACTCCACAACAAAAAGCCTTTTCCAACTAATTTGATCGAGGGTCATGATGGGATTTACACTTATTTTTTTAGTACAACATCTGTGAATATGAATGACTTTCATCAACATGATCCATCCGGCAAATTCACATTATATACACTTACAAAATTTGAGTTTGCAGTTAGCTCTTTGTTTTCATTTAAAGATAGTTTGACTCCTTCTTCAAAATCAGCAATTGTAATAAAAGATGATGTTATTGATTATTTTTATAGTCCGATGAAAAAAATAAATGTTGAGCTTGATGAGTCAAAAGGATTGTTTTTTGCTTTACGAAAATACAAAGAATTATCAGATGAAGAAAGTCAATTAAGCTTTGCCGTCAATGATGATGTAGATATCATATTTAAAGTTAATTCAAGTACTCATAGTAGATACCATAAAACATATTTTGATGGATTTCATTCTGAACTTCACTTCTCTGACAAAAATCAAATGCCAAGTTACTCTGACATAAGAAGTAATATTTACTCCATTTTGAACTTTTTTAGATTTATTTATAGAACAGATTTTGATGGTTTTCGTGAAGTAGAATACACAGGTAATATAGTCCATAGAGAAATATGTAGAGATATTGAAGGGACATTTTATTTTTATTCAACTCCCATAACTGAGAATTTAACAAATTCAATCCAACTTAATAGAATCGAACCTTTTTTAGGTAAATTATTTGACTTCTTTATTAAAACAGATACAGTACCAAACTATTACGATAAAGATACTTTTTCGTTTTCGCCATTAAAACAGTATGTTTTATTTTCAAACTTTGATACTTTTTCGAATAAACTGGAATTAACAGATGATGATCTAATAGAACAAAAGAAAATATCAGGTGATGTAAAAAGCTACATTGAAGGAAATGAAGCTTTTAAGTGTTTCAAAAAAGAGAATGTTGAACGCATTATAAATACAGTTAGGGATTTTAGAATGTCATACAGAGCAAAAATGAAGAAAATAATAGATTCAAATCATTTTCTAATAACTCGTATAAATAAAAAGTACGATTCTTTGGATAATTTTACTAAAGATATGACTCAATATCGCAATGATTTAATGCACGGGAACAGTATTAACAATATTTCGTTTGAAGACTTGAAAACAATAGAACTTATTCTATATGTGTCTATTTTACAATTAATCGGTATTTCTGAAGTTGATAGAGGAACAGTATTAGAAGCAATGTTTTTCATAAGATGAGAGTTAGAAAATGAAACTAAAAATAGCTAGATTCGGTGTTGAATATGCATCAAGAAGACTTGGATTGTCAGAAATAGAAGTTCATTTTAAACCACAAAAATTCTTTGGATGTAATCAAACTAATGCCACTTTTCTTTCAGATGGATATTATATTGTTTTTAGCAGTGACTGGTTAGAAACAGCAAACGAATTAGAAATTCTTAAATGTGCATTTCACGAAACAAGACATGCATATCAAAGAGCTTGTATTGATTATCCTGAACTTCTATATCATGACCCAAAAATAGTAAAAAAATGGTTAAAAGAATTTGATAATTACAAAAAGCCAGGAAATGAGCAATATTTAAATCAAGAAATCGAAAAGGATGCTATCGCTTATAGTGAGAGATTAATCAACGATATTATTAATGAAGCAAAACTAAAGGGTGATAAAAATGCAAAAACCTTATGATTATGACAAAATCGAGAAACAGGTTGAACTTCTTTGGAATGAATTAGTACCAAAAATTGTAAAAGAGATTTGCAAAGAGTTTAAACTGACTCCAGAACACGAAAACATGACATTAGATGAAATTCATTTTGCTTTGGGACATCATCTAGGGTTTTGTCACGTGGTTTGGAGATTGCAGAAAAAAGTTCTTAAACGTGATTACGGCATTAACTGGAAAAGTCCTTCCGATTTGAATCCAGAGGTCATGTTCGATTGATATTATCCCAAAATATGAAAGCAATAAATAAAAAAAGGCAATCGCCTTTATTTATGCTCTTATCAAAAGTCCTTTTTTCAATGCTCTAGTGGATACTTTAACTTTTTTCACATTTCCATCTTCATCAATAATTCTAATGCTCTGCAAGTTTACTTTCCAAGTCCTTCTAGTTGCATTTAAAGCATGACTTCTTGAATTACCAAAACTTGTACCTTTTCCAGTTACATAACACTTCGCCATAATAATCCCCTACATTTCATTACTATTGTAACAAATTAAACACAATTTTGCAACCTAACATAGTTGTCATCAATATCATGATTGTATGGATTACTAGATTTTATTAAATCATTTTGTGAAAGTACAACAAGTCTTCAGTTTGACCCCTAAAAATTTTATGAAGTAAAGATACAATAGACCACGAAAGGAAACTATCGTGGTTTTTTCTTTATGGATACTGGTTATAAAACCTAGGGATTAAATCCTTGCGAGAATTCGTAGTGTTCAACTTCCAATAAGGAGGCTAACACCAGTCATATGAAAAATATCTATCATGAGTGGAAGGATAAAAATGAACTTAAGGGCAAAATCGACTTAATCAAAAAATTATCAAGTACTGGTGCAAATGAAGAGATGGTATCAATTGCATTAGGTATCAGTAAACGATCATTTCAATCACTTAAAAATAAGCATTCAGACATGAAAGATGCACATGAAGAAGGCAAAGAACGTTTTAAAGGATTGTTAATGGATGCCATTGTCAAACGTGCAATTGGATTTAAATCCACCGATGAAGACCAGTATATTGAAGAAACAGCACGTGGCACTAAAAAAAGAATTATCAAACACATTAAGGATGTTCCACCAGATGTTGGTGCAGCAAAGTATTTGCTAACTATCCACTTTGGTAGGGAATATAGTGATAAAAAACTTGAGCTTGAATTAGCAGAAAAGAGAATGGAGAAACTCAATGAAGAATGGATCAATGGAGATTATCTACAAGAAGATAAGTGATTTAAGGGAATATGAGAATAATCCCAGGAATAATGAAGATGCAGTTGAAGCAGTCGCAAATTCAATTTTAGAGTTTGGTTTTAAAGTTCCAATCATCGTTGATGGCAATAATGTCATTATCGCTGGTCATACCAGGTATAAAGCGAGCCATCGATTAGGTTTAACTGAAGTACCGTGTATTATCGCCAGTGACTTATCTGAAGAACAGATTAAGGCATTTCGCTTGGTTGATAACAAAACCAGTGAACTAGCAACCTGGGATATTGAAAAATTGAACGAAGAACTTGCAGGACTTGATTTGGATATGTCACTATTCGGATTCGAACATCAAATCGGCGAAACAAGTGAAGAAACACACGAAGATGATTTTGACATCGATGAAGAAGTAACTGATGAACCATTTAGTCAAATTGGAGATTTATTCCTTCTTGGACCACATCGACTGCTTTGTGGAGATTCCACTAAAGAAAGTGACTTTAAGACTCTTTTAGGTAATGAATCGATTGATTTAGTGGTTACTGACCCACCTTACAACGTTGATGTTGGTTCAAAGGGGGATATGATAGAAGCGTTCGATAACCGACGTATTCTAAATGATCACATGGAAAGTAGTGATTTCATTAAGTTTTTAACCAAGGCTTTTACAAATATGGAAAGTCATTTAAAGAAAGGTGGTGCAGTTTATGTTTTCCACTCATCATCTTCTTTGGTTGAGTTTGAACTTGCATTAAGAGAAGTGAATCTTAAACCTAGACAACAACTAATCTGGAACAAAAATACATTCGTGCTTGGCCGACAAGATTATCAATGGAAACATGAAGCCATCTATTATTCTTTCAAAGAGGGTAACGCTCATTTCTTTATTGATGACAGAACTCAGACCACAGTGATAGATGCACCGATGCTTGACTTTAAATCTATGAAAAAAGAAGAGCTTGTCACTCTCCTCGAAGATATGTATGCATCTGCTAAATATAGTGTCATCAATGAAAATAAACCAGCACGATGTGATTTACATCCTACTATGAAGCCAATCAACTTGATTGGCACACTCATAAAAAACTCTAGTAAAAAGAGTGAGTTAGTTATGGATCCATTTGGAGGAAGTGGTTCAACGTTGATTGCTGCAAATCAGTTGGGTAGAAAATGTTATTTAATGGAACTTTCAAGAATCTATGTGGATGTCATCGTTAAACGCTACTTATCAGATGGTGGGAATATCGAAGATTGTTACCTCTTACGTGATGGGCAAAGAATACCACTGACAGATATAGAAATATTTAATGAAAATGGAGAAGAATATGAAAATTAGTACAAGTGAAGCTGTATTTAGAGCACATCCTGATAAAATTTGTGATCAAGTGTCTGATGCCATCCTGGATGCATTGTTACTTAAAGACAAGGATTCAAGGGTTGCGATTGAATGTTTGATTAAAGACAATTTACTAGTAGTTGCTGGAGAAGTTACTTCCACGAATCAAATCGATTATGAAGTAACAGCAAGAGAAGTTTTACATCAAGTAGGCTTGAATGAAAATGATTTTGAAGTTCTGGTCAAGGTATCTGGACAATCAAAAGACATAAGCCGTGGTGTAGATAAACTTGGAGCTGGTGACCAAGGAATTATGTATGGGTATGCGACAAACGAAACGAAAGAGTTTCTACCACTAACATATATTTTGGCTAGAAACATCGCTAGAAATATGGATATTGTCAACCGTGAAAATCCAGATGTGTTTGGATTAGATGGTAAGTGCCAGGTAAGTATAGTTTATGAAAAGGACAAGCCAAAGCATATATCCACAGTTGTTGTAAGTGCTCAAACAAAACCAGGAGTTGAAAGGAACGTCTATGAAAAATATATTCACTATGTCGTTGAAGAAGTATTGCCATCAGACTTGGTAGATATAAATACACTGATACTAATTAATCCTACTGGTGAATTTGTAAAAGGCGGCTCTCATGCAGATAGTGGGGTTACAGGTAGAAAACTACAAGTCGACACCTATGGGACAATCGTTCCACATGGTGGAGGTGCTTTCTCAGGAAAAGATTATACAAAAGTAGATAGAAGTGGTGCTTATTATTGCCGATACATTGCCAAAGCAATTGTAAAGAGTGGATTAGCAAATGCTTGTGAAGTATCAGTTGCATATGCAATTGGAGTTCCATTTCCTGTGTCTATTGATGTTAAAGCAAGAGGAAGTTTCATTAGCAATGATCATCTAAGAACTATCGTGAATCGCATATTCGACTTTTCTCCATCAAACATTATCAAAGAACTCAAACTCAAACAACAAACTTACAAATCGCTTGCTGAATATGGACATTTTGGATACTTAAATTCACCATGGGAATCCATCAGTGATGAATTAATAAAAGCTATAAAGAAAGAAGCTAATGTCATCAAAATCAATTAAGCCTTTCTACGACTCCAAAGAAT
Source organism: Acholeplasma sp. (assembly GCA_034006765.1). Lineage (GTDB taxonomy): Bacteria > Bacillota_I > Bacilli_A > Acholeplasmatales > UBA5453 > Paracholeplasma. The sequence goes on from JAVESF010000005.1 coordinate 77,259, forward strand.
GGAAGAATGTTCGCAAATTGAAGATGCTAGAAGCGGATTATCGGTGTGAAAAATGTGGAAATGTTGCAGAAGAAGTTCATCACATTATTGTGTTGAATGAGTCCAACGTAACAAATCCAATGATTGCATTGAGTATGAAGAATCTTATAGCTCTATGCAAGGATTGTCATAATAAAGAGCATGGTAGATTCAAGAAAACTAATATAAAGTTTGATGCAAATGGAAATTTACTAAAATATTGAACATCCATACTGTATAATATTAATGAATGGATGTGATTATATGAACAAAATCAAAAACCCTTATTCATTTTTTCAATTGTTTGTAACTTACCACAAAAAACATTTTTACAAGATTATTGTGCCTTGGATTATACTCAGTTTAATTGTATTGGGTACAAGTTTTAATAAATCCATATCGGACAATAATGCGTTTGAATGGGATAACTTTTTATTAGGTAGCTTGGTCTTTTTCGGAGTTTTATATTTTATTTATATGATATTTTTTATTGCATATTATTTTGCATCAATATATCCTCATAAATACCTATTAATTCTGAAATCTCCTTTATTCTTGAAATCTATATTTATTGGTATATTACTTCTAGTTGGATTACCTGTAGTATTTGGAAAACATAATCTTTCAATCGATAACTATGAGAACATTTTATCACTGAGTTGGTCAATTTTTGGTATTTCAGTCACATTTGCACTTGTTACTTATTTTCTGGTGACCGATAAATTATCAAGTGAAAAACAAGTGGTTTCGAAGTTAGGAAAAATTGATCATAATGCCTCAGTAATATTAAGTTTATCGACATTTTTTATGCTATCTGTAAATGTGTTTTTATTATCTTGGTCTTCTCTGGATGTATTTTTACTTAGTAGAGAAGTAAGTAGATTTAATGAAATAATTTCACAAACCACATTTTGGTTTTCTATTAATGTTGTAGCATCCACAACTTATGATTTTATTGCTCATCTTAAAACAAAGAAGAGAGAAATTGAGTTTGCATCCGCTGAAATAGCATTAGAAAAGAATGAGATAGAAGAGAGTTCCAAAGAATTTACACGAATTAGAAAGCAGATGAAACAATTAACATTGACTTATAAAATTATGATTAAAAAGCGAACAAGAGTTGATACCATTCTTAAACAATCGACCAAGATAGCATCATATCTTGAGGAATTTGCATCGAAACTTACCGATAGTCCACAATCCATTGATGTACAACAAGCTAAAGTGTTTGTGAAGGAATATAAGAAATATGTTCAGTTGCGTAATGAGGCAACTGCAATATTAGCTGATATAGAAAGATTTCAAATTGAAGTTGATAAGTTTCAGGAAACAATAGCCCCCCAGTCAAAAGTTTAAATAGATATCATAACGACCGCAAGCCCCACATCTAAAATACGTGACCCTAATTTTTGAAAATCTCGGATTTAATTCTGAGATTTTTTTACTTTTGGAGAACAAACACTTGCACCCCCTACACGCGCGTAGAGGAAATTACAACAAGTCATCAGTTTGACCCCTAAATAAATAGAACTTCATTGGTACAATCAAAAACAGATAGTGAACTATCAAAAGTCGAAACGGAAACGACACTCATTGATTGTGACCCCTTAAACAAGGTGATCTTGATATGAGACTACGTTACAGGTTACGCTTCACCTCCATCTTGTAGACTTCAAATCGCCTGGTGGAGGTTCGCTTATGCCGGTAATTCAGCTTAACACTGGATATTTTAAATCTTTGTGGTATTTGTGTTGTTAGATACAAAGTATCTAGAAAGAATTGGAGTGATTGAAAATGAAAAAATGTTCAATATGCAAAAAACAGTTTGATGGAGATGGAAATAATCCATCGCCATTTAGTGGTGAAACATGTTGTGATGAATGCAATCAAAACTATGTAGTTCCACTTAGGGTATACCAAATCACCAAAGAACCGAAGAATGCCATTCTATTCCGTGAAAACGGAACCGTAACAACGATTACACCGAAGAATGAGTACTTCACACTGAATGAACTTCAAAGCCTTGTAGAGGGATGTATTGAACTCTATCCAGCGAGATACCGTGATCACTTAATAATATGTGATGAAGAAGGAATGCTTAAGCATAAAAAGCGAAACGAATCATTCCGTGCTTTAACAGGAATCGGATTACTTGGAAATGTATTACTATGCCCAGAAAGAATATTTGAGGAACAGAGATATGAGTAAAATCAGTTGTGTCTATGATGAATATAAGAGGCTCTCAAGCCTTTTTGCTTTGGATAGTTTAGATTCAGGAAAACGAACTCTAGTCGAAGAATTACTTCAACAAGCTGCATTCATGAAGATGGAATTGGAAATCCTAAAAGAACAGATACACCTGTATGGTGCTGTTCAAGTGTCGACCAGTGGAAAACAACGCCAAAGTGAACCAGCAAAGTATTACACAAAACTGGTTTCTTCCTTCTCATCAACTCTTAAAACAATAAGTGCAATCATGGGTAAAAACAGTGGCGATGAAGATGATGAACTTGATAAATTCTTAAAGGGTCTATGAATTATCTTTTAACTTACTACAATGAAATTCAAAAAGGTGCAATCGTTGTTGGCAAGGAACTGAAAGCAGTCCTGGATCAACTTGTTTTGGATTTAGATAATCCAAAGTATGCATTCGATGAACGTTCAGGACATACAAGGATTAATTTCATAGAAACATTCTGTAAGCATACGAAGTCACCATTCAATGGTCATCCTTTTATTTTAGAACTTTGGGAAAAAGCACTTTTACAGACAGCCTATGGATTTAAGTACAAAGATACTGGATTTAGAAGATTCAATGAAGTGTTGCTCCTAATCGCTAGAAAGAACGGAAAGACAACATTTGTTGCTGGAATTGACCTTGCAGAATTCTTTCTATCTAGAGGTGGTGTAGATATTGTATGTGCAAGTAATACATCAGACCAAGCAAGTATTTTGTTTGAAGAGATTAACAATATGCGTGAAGGTTCTAAAGCCCTATCAAGTGAAAAAAGAAGTAAGAAAAACATCTTCTACATTTATTCACCAAAGACTAAGAATAAGATCAAGAAACTTTCCGCTCAATCTCGAAATAAAGATGGATATAACATTGAAGTAGGTTGCATTGATGAAGTCCATGAGATGACAGATTCAAAAGTTTACGATGCGATTAAACAAAGTCAATCCACCAAGAAAGAACCTCTCATCTTTATCATCACAACAGAAGGTACTGTAACCGAGGGATTTCTTGATAAAAAACTACAATACTGTAGAAAAATGATTAAGGGCGAGATTAACGATGAGAAACTATTGCCGTGGCTATACACCCAGGATTCACAGGATGAAATCTATACAGATAAAAAAACATGGCAAAAATCAAATCCCTCTTTAGGAAGTATTAAGCTCGAGTCTTACTTGGAAGACATCATGAATAAATCAAAGAATGACTTATCTACACGAGTCACAATGTTATGTAAAGATTTTAATATCAAGCAAACTGAATCAGGTTCATGGTTAACCTATAGCGATTTGAACAACGAAAGTAAGCATACAATTTCATTGAAGAATAGTTATGCTATCGGAGCAGTTGATTTGTCGAATACAACAGACTTGACTTGTGCAGTATTATTAATCCAAAAAGACAATATCAAATACGTGTTACCACATTTCTTTATGCCCAAAGATGTGATGCTAAAGAGAATTGAAGAAGATTCAGTTCCCTATGATTTATGGCATCAACAAGGCTTTCTAACATTGACTGATGGTAATCAAAATGATTTCTCATTAGTTACTAAGTGGTTTATGGAAAGAGTGCAAAAAGATGGTATCCGCCCATTATGGGTGGGATATGATCCATGGAATGCAATTTATTGGGTTAAGGAAATGGAAGAGCTTGGGTTCACGATGGAGAAGGTAAGACAAGGCATTTATACTCTATCAGAACCTATGAAACAACTTGAAGCTGATCTAAAGAATAAGTTAGTTAACTATAATAACAATCCAATCTTGAAATGGAATCTAGCGAATACACAGGCGAAAATTGATATCAACGGAAATATTCAACCAAGTAAATTGAGTAGTAAGTTTAGAAGAATTGATGGTGCAGTTGCACTTATAATCGCTTATGCAGTATTGAATAGATATCGCAACGATTATGAACAGATGGTGAAATAAATGGGAATATTTAGTCGTAAAAAAACAAAGAGTATTGATCAATCTTTTTTATCGGTTAACCTAACCGAGATTTTTAGTGATTTTGGTTCGAACATACTAAATTCAGATACTGTTAGGATTTGTATTGACTGTATAGCAAGTCATGCATCCAAACTAAAACCAAGGCATATCAAGGAAACTAAAAATCTAGTAGAAGAACAAAAAGGAACCTTATCATATCTTTTAAAACATCAGCCAAATGAACTAATGAGTCCTAGTGATTTTATTTATAAGATAGTTTCTCTACTCTATTTAAATAACAATGTCTTTATTTATCCTAAATTTAACCAAAAATATGAAATAGAGTCATTGTATCCAATAAAACCCAATACTGTTGAAATCAAAAAAGATGAAAGTGGTTCTATTTATTTGGAGATGTACTTTGATGATGGAAAAAACTACCTAGTCCCATATGACTCAATAATTCATCTTAGAAGATATTTTTATTCGAATGAGATATTTGGTGGCAATGGAGCAATTGCAGACCATAGTGCAGTATTAAAAACCGTGGCCATTAATGATTCAATACTACAAGGAATAGATAATGCAATTAAATCATCATTTCAAATCAAAGGTTTACTTAAGATGAATGCGATGTTATCACAAGAAGATAAGAACAAGCAAAAAGAAATTTTTGATAATGCACTAAAAAATAGTATCAATGAACACAAATCAGCAATTATTCCAGTTGATTTAAAAGCTGATTATGTTCCACTAACTATTGACCCAAAACTAGTTGATGCATCAACATTAGATTTCCTTAACAAAAAAATCCTTTCTTACTTCCGAGTATCAGAACCTATTTATAACAACAAGTACACAGAAGAGGAATTTAATGCTTTCTATGAAGGGACAATTGAGCAGTTATCAATCAAATTATCTGAGGAGTTTTCAAGAATCCTTTTATCGAGAAAACAAAAAGTAGATGGGGAGCAAATTGTCTTCTATAGCGAGAGACTACAATATGCCTCCTGGAATACAAAAGTTAATGCAATAGAAAAACTCATGGGATTGGGTCTCATGAGTTTGAATGAATCAAGAGCATTACTGGGTCTTGAGCCAGTTAAAGATGGTAATAAGCGTCTCCAGAGCTTAAATTATGTTGATTCTGCAAAAGCGAATGAGTATCAAGTTGGCTAATATTAATACTCCAGTTCAATAGGTTTAATAACTATTGATTCAGTAGCAGATTTCCTATCATAAACATTACGTATTTTGTCATCCAAATCTGTGAACTCAACTCTAATAGGTACATTTAGAACTCCATATAATGGTTCGGTGTTTTGATTCGAAGAAAATTTCCATTCTATACTCAAGGAGTCTTTTATGACTTCGATTTCATCCTTTTTGTCAGGAAATTTCAAAGTTACGGTTCGAGTTGATGTAATACCAACATTTAATGAATCAATACTTAAATTTATGATCTTGTCATCATCCGAAAATGTGGTTTGAATACCACCTAATGGTGTATATCCAGAAAAATATATATTTTGATCATTATTAATAGACAAAATAATATCACAGTTTGTTAATGAAGAAGTTCCAGTGTTACTTATTTCTATAACTAAAGATACATAGCTGCCATTCTTCTTAGGAAATAAACTAGTCTGAGTCACAGAAAACTGTGAATAATCAACATGTTGTGGAAAGATTGGCTGGAGAATAGAAGACTGTCTCATTTCAATAAACTTGTTGATAAATCTCTGTCTTGTATATTTTGGGCAAAGATTTGCTGATTCTTTGCAGATATTAATATCAACAAGACTGCTGTTTGAGTAATGCTTATCGTATACATATGAATCAAAAACTGGTTTATGTTCCTTAATTAAATCGGTAATATCTTCCCATGAATAGAGTGTGATTGAAAACAACCCTTTTTCTCGATTTTCTACATCTTTATTTCTCACAAATTCTTCTATTTTTGTATCCTTATTCGCTGTAGTAGCGAAGATGAACTTTTTCAATTGTGGCTTAAAGTTCTTAGCCTTTTCAATTTCGGTTTCAATTTCGTTTTCTGAGAGAACAGCATTTGTATAATCATCTTTACCTTTACATTGAATTCCAAAATAACCTTTGATTTCTTCAAAGTAACCATAAACATCAACTCCATTTTGGCTTTGTCCTTGTCTTCCATTCTTTTTAATATCTTGGCAATTGTACTCGTATCTCCAAATTTTTTTGCACAAATCTTCAAAGTCTTGCCAATTAATAGGCTTAGCCATGGTTTTATTCATCGAATCACATCCTTATGTATAATTATATCAACAAGTCATCAGTTTGACCCCTAAATATTTGAAACTCTTTCGATACAATTGGTATATCGAAGGAGTTTTTATTATGAACAAAGAGATTAGATTATCAGAAATACAACTGAATAACGAAAATAACGAGATGATTCTTGAAGGTTATGCCATTGTTTTTAACAAAGAAACCTTGATTGGTGATGAAAAACGTGGATTTATTGAAGCGATCGATAAGAACGCTTTGGAACAAACTCAGATGAAAGATGTGCCTCTCAAATACAACCATCAAGATAACTTTCTTGTTATTGCAAGAACTCGTAACGAATCTCTCACACTCGTGGTAGATGAAGTAGGACTAAAGATTCGAGCTAAACTGCTTGATACAGCATCCAACCAGGACATCTATAAGATGGTTCAAAATGGACTGCTTGATAAGATGTCATTTGCTTTTAGTGTGAAAGAACAAACATGGGATAGAAGTGGTGAAATCCCCAAACGTATGATCAAATCGATTGAACGTCTTTATGATGTGTCGATTGTTGATACCCCAGCTTATGAAGATACTTCAATCTATGCTCGTAGTCTAGAAACCATGGAGTTGGAACTAGAAGCCTTGGATAAGGTAGAGATTGATAAGAGTACGAACCTCATAAAAAAGAGAATTCAAATCAAATTGAAAGGAAGTCATTAAATATGAACTCAAATGTACGCATGAAAGAAATTGAACAACGATTAGCAGAAATTCGCAAAGTAACGGATACTGCATCGCTTGAAGAACTCGAAAAACTAGAACAAGAAATTGATACGCTTAATGAAGAGCGGACAGTTTTAAACAAGAAGATTGAAATGGCTAAAAAGTTTGACCCATCACCTGTCATTGAAACCAAATCAAAAGGTATTCCTAAAGAAATTCTTGAGAAACGTGGTCAAGACTTAAGAGAAAAACGCACCATCCAAGTGTCTCAAGATGAAATTCTATTACCGGAACACACAGATACCAAACTCGCTGCTTATCCATTTAGCGAAGTATCTACTCTCGTGGACAACATCAATCTTGTCAATCTGATTGGTGGAGAAACTTATAAGAAAACATTCGTTAAAGGTTCTGGTGTAGCAGGAAGTACGCTTGAAGGTGCTGACTATACGGAAACCGAGCCAACGTTTGGTTATTTAACCATCACAAAGTGTAAGTTAACAGCCTACACTGAAATCACTGAAGAGCTTGAAAAGTTACCTGCAGTCAATTACCAAGCTGAAGTCATCAAAAACATTAAGACAAGTTTAAAGAAAAAGTTATCACTTGAAATCTTAAAAGGTGCTGGTGGCTCAAACCAATTCACCGGTATTTTTAGTCAAAATGCTGTTGCACTTGGTGATACCACGGATGTCGAAGTGTCAGAAATCACTGAAGATACACTTGATGATATCATCTACGCTTATGGTGGACCAGAAGAAGTTGAAGGAAGTGCAGTCCTTATTTTAAGTAAAGGCGACCTTCGTGCATTTGCAAGATTACGTACTTCGGAAGGTCGTAAAGTACATACGATTGATTATGTGAACCATACCATCGATGGCATTTTCTATATCATTAACTCCAACTGTGATGCAATTAGCAACACTGCAACCACAACTGGTGCATACTGCATTGCTTACGGTTCCTTAAAGAACTATGAAACAGCAATCTTTTCACCAATTGAAATCAGTAAATCCACTGATTATAAGTTTAAACAAGGTATCATCTGCTACAAAGCATCTGTCTTTGCAGGTGGTAATGTTGTTGGATACAAAGGCTTTGTTCGTGTGAAAAAAGGTGCAGTAACACCAGCTGGCGAATAACATCATGAGCGTACCATCAAGTTTACTTAACCTAGTAAAAAGTTCATTGATGATCAGTGATTCCGAATCATTTGCGGATGCTGAATTTAACGCTCTAATCGAGAGTGCTCTCACCCTAGTCAAGTCGACTGGGGTGAGTGATACTCATCTATTGGATCACGATGTACAGAGTTTGGTTCTCATTTATGTGAAAACCTTTTTCGGTTTTAAAGGCGATGGTTCAGTTAAAGAACTGCCACAAGCCTTTTATTTCCTATTGAAACAAGTATCACTATCTAAGGGGATTTGATATGCCATTCCCAAATAGTCCCAACGTCAGACTCAAATTTATAGCCGTTTCACAAAACAAAGATAAATATGATGTTTTATCGAGCAAAGATGTGATTGGTATCATGCGTTCACTGACAAGAGAAGAGTGGAAAGTATCCATTGAAACGAAAATCAAAATTGAGATTAAAGTTCAAGTCAATGCATTCTCTTATCAAAATGAGAAGTTTGTCCAAATTGAAAACATTTATTATCGAGTTGAACGCACCTTTATTGGTGGTCAGTTCATTGAACTTTACTTATCGAAAACTAGCTTGATTGAGGATGATTTTATATGGCCATCAATTTGAGTGAATTGGCAGGAAAACTTTCAGATATAGTTGGTGATTATGGGGTGGAAACAAAGGAAAGTATACTCAAAAGAGTAGAAAACTGTGCTGATGAAATACTTGATTATGTAAAAGAAAACGCACCTAGAAGTAATCAGGTTGGAAACCATCTAGCAGACTCATTTGTAAAAACTATTGTTGGAAGTGGAACAAACCAAATTATCTACATATCAAGTAAATCAAAATACCAACTCGTACACCTTATCGAACTCGGTTTTAGACATACTAATGGAAAGCATATACCAGGAAGACCATTTCTTCGACCATCTTATGATTATTTTACACCTAAGATGTTAGAAGACATTAAAAGGATCATTACCAATGGCACTACATAACGATGTTATTTATAACACTTTAAAAAGTATTACCGAGAATGTCCACTATATGAGCAATCGATATGACAATTCCGAAACAACGAATCAGTTACCTTATATTGTTTATCAAATTATCTCTAAACGGCCAATCACTGCAGATAATAGAGCACTTCTATACAATGTTGAATATCAGGTAACAATTGTTACTAAAACAAGAAATGAAGCACTCATTCATCTATTTGAAGAGACCATGAATCAAAAGGAAATCATTCCGGTGCTAGTGAGTACCTATCAAAACGATGATTATTCAATCAATCGTGTTTATCAAATCAATATATTATCCACAGGAGGATATTAATCATGTCACAAAACAAAGTAACCTTTGGTCTAAAAAATGTTCATTACTCTAAGGCGACTCAATCGGAAGATGGGTCTTGGACATTTGATACCCCAATTGCACTTTTAGGTGCTCAGGAATTCTCAAGTGAAATCATTGGAGGTAGTCAGTCGATTTACGCTGATGATTCAGTGATTGCAACACTTGTTCAAAACGCTGGTAGAAATATCACATTGAAACTATCAGAACTTTCAGACACTTTCAAAATTGATATTTTGGGGTATAAGCAATTAACCAACGGAAATCTAGTCGAAGTCACAAATGCTGGTGTTCAAACATTTGCTTTAGGTTTTGAATTTCAAGGGGATGCCAAAGCAAGACGTGTTTGGTTTTACTTGTGTTCAGTCACACCGGTCAATGAAGCAACAAAAACCAAGGGTGAATCAGTTGAAGCTAACTCAATCACTCTCAGTATCGTTGCAAGACCAATTGAAGTAGGGAATTATCTCATCACTCATGTTATCGCTAATCTTGGAGATACTAATTATCTTACATTCTTAGAAACATCACCAGTATTGCCAACGATTGGAGTATAACCCATGGAAAAGACACTACATATTCAAAACCGTGAATACAAACTTAAATCAAGTTTATTTACTATAATTTCATACAAAAATACCTTTGGAACCGAACTCTTTTCCGACATCTCAGTGCTTGATCAGTTATCACAACATAATAATTTATCAGCACTATCTACAGTCATTGATGTCATTTTTAAAATCACCTATATTTTGCATAAACCTTTTACAAAATCCAGTTATGATGAGTTTCTTCAAGAGTTCGATTTCACGATTTTAAGTAACACTATTGAGTTGGAAACAATAGCCACTACAATTGCAGAACTACTTGGAACTATTAAAGAGGGAAACTCAGCAAAAAAGTAGGTAACATCCCCATCACAGCATCCATCATTTATAACCTAGCCAAACTAGGCATTCAAATTAGTGAAAGTCAGTATTTTGACATCAATACTTATGCTGAAATTGTAGATATAGAGATGGAAACACATGGTGGGGTGGGCAGTAGAAATGCTTCCCAAACAGATATAGATAAATTCTTGTTATAGAAAGAGGGGATGAACGTGGCAGAGACCATTAAAGGTTTAAACATCAAACTTGGTCTTGACACGACCGAACTTGACCGTAACCTTAAAGACATCACATCCGAACTTAAGGAAGAGCAGAAGGACTTAAAAGCAATCAACAACGCTTTAAAGTTTGACAGTTCAAATGTTTCTTTATGGAAAGATAAACAAGATAAATTAAACCAAGTCCTGGAAACCTCAAAAAAGAAACTTGAAGCACAAAATGCAAAACTTGAAGAAGCTAAAAAGGCATTAAAAATTGGTGCGATTTCGGAGCAAGAATTCGGTGCATTGAAACGATCAATTCAATATACTGAAACCGACATTAACAAACTAAACATTGAGTTGGAACAAACTGCCACGAAGATTAAATCTTTAGGTGCCATCAACGTTGATAAGCTTGCCAAAGTAGGGTCATCGATGACTAAGTATGTGACTGCACCAATTCTTGGTGCTGTTTCTGCTTTAGGTGTATTAACGATGAAGTCCATGCAAACTGCAGATGCAATCGCAGATAATGCATCCAAAGTCTATTTATCAGTCGAAGCATATCAAAAGTGGAGTCATGCCTTTAAAATCCTTGCTGTTGATGAAGCAGTAATGCAAAAGTCCTTTGTAAGGTTGAATTCAATTTTAGGTGATATCGCCACTGGAAATGGATCTAAGTACGAAGAGTACCTTAACCAAATTGGATTAACAACCAACGATCTAATAGGTTTGGATAGCGACCAAGCCTTCGACCTTATTAGAAACAGTTTATCAAGTCTAGAAGATGCAACACTACGAGTAGCTATTGCAAACCAAATCTTCGGTGACAAGATTGGTGCTGAACTCGCTCAAGTGATTGGTGCAACTACAAGTGAAATTGAAGGACTCAAAAATGAGGCAGAAGCATTAGGTTTAGTAACTAGTGAACAAGCTGATACTGCAGGAAAATTCAATGATTCTGTAGATAAATTGAAGCAATCTATCTCGAGTTTAAGTGTATCTTTGGGAGTCACACTTGTACCAGCACTTCAAAAAGTTGTCGACACCATCCAAGAAAAAGTTATACCAGCAACTAGAAGTATGGTGAATTGGTGGGCTAATCTATCCGATTCAACAAAGAAAATGGTTGGCATATTTACAGTAGTACTAGCCAGTATTGGACCAATCTTGGTAATTGTAGCAAAAGCAATTCCGTTATTTGGACAATTGAAATCCGCTTTATCTATTTTTAAAGGTGCAGAACTGTTTAAGGGACTTGCGATTGGTAAACTTGCAATCATTGGTCTTGTTGCTGCACTGGTAGTTTTATTGCTCAAAAACGAAAAGTTCCAGGAACTATTGAAAAAAGTATTTGATGCACTCCAAAAACTTTTAGTGCCGATCACAGAACTCATATCAAAACTTGCATCTAAACTCGCACCAATTTTCGAAGTGATTATTGGTATTCTTGATTCCTTGATCAATGCCTTTGTTGAACTTTTAGATGGCATTTTAGACCCACTTATCAACGTGATAGATGTGATTATTATGGTTTTAAGCGAACTGATGAACGCTCTATTAGGGTTACTTGAAGAATTACTTCCACCGTTTATCGAAATTTTGAAGATGCTATCCGGTGTCATTCTATCACTTGTTCCATTTATTCAAATGGTTGTCGAGCTTCTTGGCAACGTTCTATCAAAAGTGTTAGTGGTACTTGTACAGCTCCTGGAACCCCTAAAAGTTATTTTAGAAGTAATCATTGGTGTTTTAGGCATTGTCATGAATACAATTGCAGATTTAATTATGTCCTTTATTGACCCACTAAATCGAGTGCTTGAAGTACTGGGGTCGTTATTTAAAGTGGTAGCAGATGTAGTACTCATCTTGGTCGATATTCTTATTCAAATCTTGACCCCAATCCTCGATGTGTTAATTGCTGTACTAGAACCGATCTTGGCATTGATTACAGTTATCATTGAAGCGATAGCAAGTGTTATGGTTTTACTGATGCCACTCATTGACTTGCTTCTTGCTCCACTGATTGGACAACTCGATATGATCAAGTTTTTACTTGAAGCATTTAGTCCTTTACTTGCCATCATTGGAGAAGTAATCGGTGTCTTATTAGCACCAGCTCTTAGACTTCTCATGGCCGTTCTTGAACCTGTTTTATGGCTATTAACAAAAATCATCGATGCCGTTAAATGGATTATCGATAATATCGGTAAGGCATTCGAAGGTGTCGGAAAAGTGTTTGGTAAAGTGGGTAATTTCTTTGGGGATTTATTCTCAGGGAAGATATTTCAATCGAGTTCAAGTTCATCAAATAGCAGTTATACAACCAACAACGTTACTGTCAATACAACTGCATCAACCATCGATGTAGATGCACTCAATCGTGCTTTGGGAGGTGCTTACTTATGAGAGTTTTCCTCCTGGAGAATCAATATGGAGAGAGATTTCATTTCACATACTTTAATAAAGTGTTACTAACTGGCGTTAACGGATTAGGCTTTTCTAAAAACTATAGTTACCTAAAACATGATATTCACTACACAACGCTAAAGAATAACTTTGAGTTATCAGAAATCAAAGCTGTGATTACCTTTCTTGATGGATATCATGGCTATTATGAATTCATGCAGTTTCTTGAAAAAGGACAACACGATTTGAAACTATTCTATGAAAGCCATGATTTGAAATATTGCTATGTTGATATTGTACATCTCTCAAAATCAGAACTAAAAGCAGGTGGGTTGCAGTCAGAAATTGTGTTAAACAAAAAGTCTTATTGGATTAAAGAACATCACTTCATGATTACTGCTAATGTGGATGGTGGTGGAAAAGTTTATCCTTATTCATATGAATTTACGTACGCAAATGCATCACAAGGTATGATGAACACTCAAATAGGTGGACATCTCAAAGCAAATATGATTATCGAAATCACTGGTGCTATGGAAGAGCCTGAATTGATTGTAAAACAAAACAATCTTATCAAAAGCCACTTAAGATTACTCATCAATCGGCAGAATAGTCAAATCATTGTGTCAAGTTTGATTCATGACTTATCCATGGTAGAAGTGGTGGATGGAATTACTTATGACATCTATCAATTTCAAGATTTTGAAAAAGATAACTTTCTCTCAGTAGAACCTGGTGCAGTAGCGTTTGAATTTAAACCTGGGGTACCAAGTTCAACCACCTGCAAAATAAAAATCTTTGAATATTATTTGGGGTAATATATGGAACTTATTATCCTTGATAGATTTAATTTTCAGATTAAAGACCATGTTTCAATAGCTAGTGAATTCGAAATTAAATTGGATTTAGTTATCTCTCAAAAATCGACCTTTAACGTTTCGTCGATATCAATAGATGCAACGCCAAAAGATATTGTCTATCTTCATACAGTTGGATTTGATTACTTAGGGGTTATCGAGAGTATTGACAACGCTGATGATGGACTGATTATTGGAACGATAGAGTTTAAGGAAATCTTGAAAAGAAGTGTCAAAGTTGAACCTTATTCTGGAAACCTATCAAATTACATCGAAACACTAATTAGAAGCGAGTTCATTATAAATACTGATGGTTTGGAGAATATCTCATACTTAAGTATCAGCAAAGAAACATCAAAAATGGGAGATTTATCATTTGAAGCAGATAAAATAATGACCATTTATGAGGTGATTGAACTCATATCGAAAAGCTATGGGGTCAATATCAAAGAAGAAATTGTGATTGTGAATGGAAAATTGATGGGTGTCCTACTTCGAATTGTTAACGTGAATCAAGGTATTAAGATAAAGTCTGATCAATTAGGACTAAGCGATTTAGTTATTAACGACACAACTGAAACATCAGTGAATAAAGTCATATACTACCCTAAAAATGAAAATATACTCTTCACTGAAACACGAACATTTTATCTTTTAACAGACGGTACTATTACAGAAGATGCCACAAACTCTCTTAGGTATCATAATGTTCAATCAGTAACGAAAACATATAATGATTCAGAATATGACACACTAATCGGGAAAGCCCAAAGTGAGTTGAATGTCTCTAGAACTAATCATCAAATTACGTTTACGGTATCCATGGGTCATAAGATAATTCGTGTATTTGATAATACTAATATTGGTGACTTTGTTGAGTTTCATTCAAAAGGGAAAACGTATGATTCAATTGTCACTGGACTTCGGTTTCAGAACCAACTTCAATCTTGCCAAATCACATTAGGTGAATATCGAATCAAGTTAACTGAGAAAATCCAAATTCTTAGTAAAAGTGTCAATTCTCAAATAGGACATATCTCAATTAATAAAAGCAGCATTACTGATTTAGATGGAGGAGAATTTTAATGGGACTACAAAAAATAACATTTGAAGGTGGCAATGTTTCGGCCAAAAAAGATGCTGATTTGTATTACTTTCTATTATCGCATCGTACAGGTGTTCTTAAGGGGATTAAGAGCGGAGTTACTTATACCTTGGCGAATAATACCATTACTTTTCAAGATGGCTATGTAGCCATTTTTGGACGGTTAATTTATGTTGAAGGGAACACATCCATTCAAGTGAGTCCAGATTCTATAAAGAATGGTTATGTCATTTTAGGGGTAAACACAATTACAAATGAAGTGAGTCTTTATTTGAAAGAACTCAGCGGAGGATTCCCTTCACTAATAACTACTCAATTGAATCTAGTGGATGGACTCTATGAATTTCCACTTGCGTCGTATAGCAAAACATCCACATCCGTAACACTGACACCTGGATATGAAAGACCAACGATTATCTCAAATGCAGAAGTGGTATCTAATCTTGAACAAAAAATACGGTCTGATTCCGAACCGAAAGTCATGACACCGACAACGGTTTCACCTGGAGTCTACAGAATCAGCGGCACTTCATCTTACGAACTGAGTAGATCATTAATCATCGTATCGATTGGAACATTGGTTATCACTTTTCCAGGAACAAGTCTGTTTTATCAAATTGGTTCATCTAACAGTGTGAATTATCAATACTATGGGAATTTCTACTCACTAAATCTTCGCTATGAAGGCGGAAATCTAACATTGACTTGTGGTAGTACATCTCACATCATTTCAAAAGTCATCATTTATAGACACTAAAGAAGGGAAATATTTATATGGCAATCATTCAAATTAAGCGTCGTACTTCAGCTGGAACAGGTCCACTTATTGGATCTACTGGAACAATTAAAGCAGGTGAACCACTTGTTGACTTAAACGGAGGCAATCTCTTTATCTCTAAGCAAGACAAGACAGGTACTGCTGGAAACCCATTAGCAACAACTGATTATATTGAATACTTGAATAAAACGAATGCTGAATCAAGTATGGATACTAAAATCACTGCACTCGCCCTAGGTACTGCATCGAAGAAAAATACAGGTACAACAAATGGAACTGTCCCACTGATTGGAGCAGATGGGAAACTACCATCATCCATCATACCGGATGTAAGCCCTGTAACATCTGTTAATGCCAAAACTGGTGCCGTTACGATTACATTATCCGAACTGGGTGGGGTATCAACAACAACCTATAATGCTCACGTGTCTAGCAATCTTCATCTAACTGATGACCAAAGAACTCGTATAGCAAACGTTAAAAACGTGTCGGTATCAGCTAGTACAGCGATGGTTTTCACTGATACAAAAGTCAATTTCTTGGCAAAAACAATTACATCAGGCTTGGTTCTTTTTAAAGAAATAAACACAACCTATACTCCAAACAAGGAAATCTTCTTCATAGGTCTAGATAAGGATGTTGTCTTAACACATGCATCCATCATCGATGGTGGAACCTATTAATGCCCATCATTCGAGTTAAAAGAGGAACCGCTAACCCAACCACTTCAACATTGAGTTATGTGGGTGAGATGGGATTTAATACCACGACCAATGAACTCTTTATTAGAGGAAACTCTTCCATCATCAAAGTTGGGGGAACTGGAGAACTCGTTTATTCGTATCAAGGAAGTCTTTACTATCATACGGTATATCATGCTTTTGATAACAACTATATCTATGAGATTTACATTTTGGCATCAACCGCTGGAACTGTGAGTGATACGTCCACATCCTATATCAGCTACATGAACTCAAGTGGTTCTTATCTATTAGGAAGTTACATGAGTCTCAGATACGATGATGATTACAATACTGGTCTCACGAGAACGAGTGGAAGAGCTGCAAGTACCTTTTATATCAACGATCAATTTTCTGGAAGTAAAACACCTACCTACGGAATCACAAAGACAATCTCATTTGAGTTAATACCAACATTTCAGTCAAACACAACGACTACTTACACCTGGATTGCCAAAGGAAAATCAATTACATCATTATCCGATGATTCAAGTCCTACGGTTGCAATGGCAGAGTTCGTTCATGTTATAGATGGTGATATTGGAAGACTATACTTAAATCCTGGTTTAAACCTGGGTTCACCTGACACATTACAAGTATCAATTTATAGAAAGAAGAGGACATAAAATGGCCATCATTAAAAGTTTAGAATCTCGTGTAGGAATTAGTGTTACCTACCATCGCATTATTGGAATCAATCTCAACTACCGTGACAAGAAAGTTGTTATTTGCTTAGCCTCATATCTAGACAAAGAAAAGAGAGCAAGTGGATTTAACCCCCTAGAAGCAGTTGACATCGAAGTACCAACTAATGACTTTGATTTGTTTAAAGATGAAAATCCGGTCGCATTAGCTTACCTTTGGCTAAAGGAAAATGTCAATGGATTTGATGAATCCATCGATGATTTTGATGTATTGGAGGGAATAGCACGTGAATCCGATTAGTTCAATTTTTGATAATGAAAGACTTAAAAATATAGTCATCAATATGTTTCCAGAACATGAGGTCATGTTTATGTACTATTGTGGTTCCATCGCATATAACACGGTTTCATCCAACTCAGATATTGATATCACGGTTGTTCTCCATGGGTTTAAAGGATTGATTCATACCTCACTTGAAGGGATTGATATCTTTGGTTATGGATACCAGGATTTTCTAAAACGACAAGAAATGGATCCAGACATCCCTTTATACAACAGACTTCATGCCGATGACATCATCAATGCAAGAGAGAATACCATCTTTATCAATCCATTGTTTACTAGCGAATTTAATAAAATAGTAGATGCAGAATTTAGTTCTCGCTTGGACAAGTTTTTAGATACGGTTATTGAGTATTATGATCAAATTATCAATAAGGATAATATGCTCGTAAAACGAGCTTATCACATCCTAAGAATCAGAGCAATCTTGGATAACTATGTACGAAGTGGAAAGTACACACTTACCTTATCAGAAGATTGGATTAAGCGTATTAATGAGCTCAAAACGAATTGGGATAAAACAAGTGATACTTCATACCTAGTTACATTAAAACAGTATCTCCAAGAGATTAAAGACATTAGAAATGGGGTATTCCAGAATGAGTGAACTTGAAGTAACCTTGATGATCATTGGTGTAACTGGCACTTTTTCTAGCATTCTATTCGCATATCTTGCATTTCGGAGAGCGGATAGAAAAGAAGATAAAGTAGCTGGAAAGAATGAAGGTATCTTAATATCAGACTTGGGATATATCAAATCTAGTACTGAACGTATTGAGAAAAGGCTAGATAAGCTAGATAACGGATTTACTGATTTGAATACTCGAGTGTCCATCCTAGAAAACGACGTCAAAAACTTATCCAAAAGAAATAGTACCGTAAAGGAGACCAGGAACATATGAACGAAATTATCACATCCATAATTAGCATAGTCGTAACGACAGTTGTGTTACCTATTATCACTTTAGGTGGAACAAAGTTGATACAATATCTCAACAGCAAGATTAAGGATGAAAATGCGAAGCGTATATTAACATCGATTGCAACATCTGTAGAGCGAGCCGTAAGAGTCGTGTTTCAAACATATGTCGAATCATTGAAGAAGAGCGGAACATTTGATAAAGAAGCCCAAAAAATGGCATTAGTCATCGCTAAACAAGAAGTCATGCGTGAACTCGATATAGAAACAAAAGAGTTCATAGTGAATAATTATGGCGATTTAAACGCATATATTACGAATCAAATTGAAGCTACAATTTCATTGCTAAAAAAATAGAACTCAAAAATGACCAAAATGACAAAATCAATGGTCATTTTTATTTATCAAATTTTCTATATGAACCAATGATATAATAATATCAAATGCAACTTCATAATCTAAAAGTATTTAAAGAGCGGATAGGTGATAAACTTGGCTATCAAATTGGTAGAGGAACAAATTAGTGAAATAAGACAAAGCATGATCGATAGATATTTGAACGAGAAAATCGATGACCTTAGTAGAGACTTAAGCATAGAAGAAAATGATGTTAACGGATATCATAGTCGAGAGATATTGGAGCTTTTACAAAACATTGATGATGCGTACGAACTTTCAGTACAATCAGGAACTGCTTTGACACCAGTTGAAGCTGAAATTTCTTTTATCAATGGTGTGCTAAAAGTATCTAATACAGGAACATCTTTTGATGAAGAAGGTATAAAATCTATAGTATTAGGTCATTTAAGTACCAAAGATAAAACATTGATTGGAAATAAAGGGTCTGGATTTCGTGGCGTGTTAAATTGGAGTAACGACATCAAAATATACTCCGGTCAGTATAGTGTTGGATTTTCTAAAAAATATGCTGATTCAGAATTTGATAAGGTTAAGAATATAAACTCAATTGATCGACAGAATCAAATCCGAAAGAAACGTGGTGAAAAAGCTTTATCTTTTCCCATTTTTTCGATGCCTTTTTATATCCCCCAAAAAGATATTGGTAAATATTCCACAACAATTGAGATAGTAATTGATGATGAAAAAAACAAAGATGATTTTAATGTAGTAAATCAATTAAAAGAATTTGACCATAGGACTTTATTGTTTTTACCTAATCTTTCTAAATTAACAATAATAATAGAAAATGAAGTAATTACTCTATCCAAAACAATTGAAAAACATGATAGTGTCAGCAAGGTTAGGATTAGTAATCAACTTGACTTGGTCGAAGAATTCTTTGTACTAAAGAAACTAATCGATAAAAAAAATTCTAATAAACAAATCATCATAGCAGCACCAACTAAATCGTTGGAATCTTATCCTGTTTACTGTTATTTTCCAACAAAACAGTATTTTTCCCTACCCTTGTTAGTTCATGCTCCATTTATTTTGTCACAAGATAGAAATAGAATTACCACTGATATAAATGGTCATAACAAAGCAATGTTTATGAAGGTTTTAGATGAATCAATTTTATTAGCAACAGAGTTAACAAAGATTCAAGAAGATAGAGAGTTTCCTCTATTTATATTAACACCCAATGCACTTGACCGGTATAATTGGGGATTTAATGATGTTATTAAGGATTTTAATCTGTTGGACTATTATCTTAACAATTTGAGTGAAGCAAAAGTAATCCCGCTTAGAAATGGTGGTTTTACAGATGTTACCAGTGGTATTAAAATCTTTGAAGTGCCAACCCCTTCATTTTTCACTGGTGAAGGATTTGAATTATTACTTGAAAACATTTCAAATGAACGATCTTTTAGTTTTGTAAAAAGATTGTTATCTAGAAAAAATATATCAACATATTTTGAATCTGGAGAACTAATCAAGATTCTAAATAAAAAGGTTCAAAGCTTAGAACAAAGAGTTGAAACTTTTATTTGGTGGAGTAATAGTTATCCAAAGATAATATCCATTCCCAATGTTATAGAGATTGATGGTGAATTTATTACAAATACAAATGGTGAAAGAATTTTCTTGCCGTCGCAAGATGGAATAGGCGATTTACCCCTATCATTAAAATCACACGTTAAGCTAAAAATAATTTCGCAAGATTTTGTTGATTTGCTTATCGAAAGACTAAAGAAAACAAGTTTGTGGGCGGAAATACAGAAACAGTATACTAGTCCATCAGATAAACGCATTTTAGATAAATATAGTGAAGAAAAACTGTCAATAAGATTTAATGAACAAAGTAGCAGAGAAATGATTATTAGAGAGATTAATAATCAAGTTACGACACATGAAATATCTGTAGAATTTGTAAAATGGCTTTTTAATCTATACAAAAATGGTGATCTCACATCACAATCTTTAAAAGAGATTAGTTTTAATTTCCCAGTTAAAAATGGTGTTAAGAAATCGAGTGAGATTTATTTAGGATCAAGATGGAATAATCACATAGCTGACTATTTATTTAACAAAGAGAAATACCAAGAATTAGTGGGTAATGAAATATTTGATATTTCCACATCTGAAATGGATCTATTTGTTAATTTTGCAAGAGAATTCGGGGTATCACAATATCCCATTTTCACACTTAGGAGAGCAGATTATTCTGATTTTAAAATCACAATTGGTAAAACTCATGCACGATATATATATTCCTTTACCTGTGATGATTTTGAAGAATTAATCAAAACATTGGACACAGAAATAATTGTTCAGTGGATTAAGTATGACAGTTATTTGTCATCAATTATCCCTTCAATTGAAGAAAATTCATATGCTCAGCTTCAAAGTAATTCATATCATGAAAAATTTAGATCAAATGCATATATCCTTTACATTCTAAATTCGACAAAATGGATTAATATAAATGGTGTCAAATATGCACCAATTGATATTGTTTTATTTGAGAAATTAGCGGATTTAGTACATGGGTTTTATGGAATCAGTAGAACCAACCTTAGAAAACTGGTTGGGGAAATGTTGTTTGGTGAGCTGGATTTTAGAAAAACATTTGCAGACTTATCAGATAGCCAATTAAAAGTAATGATTAATAAAATGAGTAATATCTCTGACAGAATAATATCACCAAAATTGTATGATGATATTGTTCGTGGAAAGAGAGATCAAAAACCGATAAATAGCGAATACAAACCCTCAGAGTTTAAAGTGCTATGTAAGGATGGACAATATTATAAAACATCTGAAGTTTGGTATGCAGATAAAATTGTTCCAAGAGTATATACATCTGATTCAAAAAACCATTTTATATATATCAGCCCAAAACTATCAACAAAGACAATCCTAGATTGGTTCGGTGTCAAGAAATTTGAAATAGAATTAAAATTCAAATCCTATGTACCCCTGGATAATAAGAAAATTGAAAAAGATATTAAGGAACTAAAAATAGCACTACTTTCCTCAATGGATCAAAACAACAATAATATTGAAAACATGAAAAAGCTAAGGATAATACCAAGTTTCTCATTAACAGTAACTGATGAATACAATAATGAAATCATTATTGAAGATGAATATTATCATGTTTTTAGTAGTAATAATGTCGCTTATTTAAAGATTCCTAATAATTATGATCAATTGAAGATTGCACCTTTACTGACTGATATTTTTAGAAATGTCTTTGTGTATAATTTTGATGATTCCAAAATTCAATTGCTAATTATGTTAAATAAAAGTCAGAAGATAGACTATATTACTTCTGAATATGGTGTTGACAAATGGTACATAACAGAAGAGTCACTGTATAAAGATAATATTAACCAAAAGAAGATAATTGAATTTTTCAAGAACCATAATCTATCTAAAGATCAAATAAGTCTATTAAACACAATCAATTTCGACTCATACATCAAATATGATGAATATCCTATTTTGATTGAATCATTAAGAACTATTCAAGTAGATATTATAGATTTAAATAATCTAGATATTTTTCCTCATATAGATATCAGGCCTTATTGGCAAAAACAATTGGATGAAAATCTAGTAAAATGGTCTGATAGTTATAAATCGAAAGTATATCTAACACTTATAGAAAAAGATATTAATGACAAAAAAGAATTTATTGACTTAATTAATAAGTTCATCTCTTTTGAGTACTCATTTGATAATTCAGTTTATATTAGTGTTCAAACCATTCTTGAAAACTCTTTTAATTTTGTTTTTGATTCTACTCAAAAAATCATAGATGTTGATGAAATTTACAAGAAAAACTATGAGTATTTAGATTTAAAGGATAACCAAATGGATGATTTTATTTCTGATAATAATCAAATGAAATCACTAGTTTATTTCATAAGTGATGAAATCATTGAGTATTTAAAAAGCGATTTTGTGAAAAGAAATCCTACTGATGATAAATTGCCTGGTGATCGTCCTGAAGATGAAAAGCAAGGGAAAATCGTTGATAAGCTAGTTATCCCTATTGTTAAGAATAAAAAAATCAAAAAAGAAAAGAACAGCTTAACAGGTAAATCAAAATCACAGCGTAATAAGGAGAATCAGCAAAAAGAGGTTAATGGAAAACAAGCGGAAGAGTTTGCATATGAACTATTATTAGAGAAATATCCAAACCTTAAATGGACAAGTGAAAATGCTTATTCGCACTTACCTGAGAGAAACACTTCGACATCCAATGATATGTATTATGTGAACTCATCAAATGAAAAAGTACTAATTGAAATTAAAAGTTCTACAGGCTCATTTTTCATGAGTTCTGCAGAATACGAGTTAGCACGTCTTCAAGGAAAATTGTATGAGATTTGGTTGGTGGATACAAAAAATAAGCAAATCAACGGACCAAAATTTATAAAGGATTTTGAATCTAGCAAAGAGGCAACTGAGTACAAATTTTCATACACAACTCCGCAATTTGATAATGAATAATATGGCTATTGATATAGCAAAGAGATGATTATCAAATGATTTTTGGGCTATACTTTCCAACCATGTCCTACAAAGGGTATGTTAAAGGACAATGGAACACTTTTCTTTCATTGTCCTATACTTTCCCACGGTGTCCTATAAAAGGTATGTTAATGAAGAATGGGACACTTTTAAGTGTTTTCACTAAAAAACGCATGTTTATTTGTTCTCTTATGGCACCATATTAGAAGCATAGGTTTGATACAATTCGTATCAGGCCTTTTTTGCTTTAATAAGGGCTTTTTCTCACTCTGACGTGTAGATTTTGATGTGAAAAGTTCATAAAAATTTGTAAGAAATCAAATAAGAGTATATGTGCTTACACGATTTGCTTGATTTTAACACGATTACAAGTTAGTTTACACGATTAGTATAAAATTGTTTTATTAACTACAAAATTACATTTTTATTGAGAAGCTATTTATGAAAAAGATAATAGAATTACATAAAAAAGATGATTTTTTGAAGGTTATTTTGAAACAGGTTTTATTCTTTGTCTAAAAATGGTAAAATAATTAACAAGTGATTCAAATAACTTGTATGGGGTGAAAAGATGAGTAAGACTAATAATGGTATAAACGATGAGTTTTATACACCAGCTGAATCAATAATTAATGAGTTAAAATGGTATGGATATGATGGAGAATTTAAAGGTAAAACAATTTATCTTCCATGTGATTATGATGCAACCCTACCTTATTTAAAAAAAGAAGTCAAAAATATAAAATCCGTTGATGGTTTTATTGAGTTTAATGATGAAGTAACAATATACAAGGTTATGCCTGAACTATTCACGGAAAATGATAAGAATAATGCTCCTAGAAATTGTCAATTCGTTGCTTATCTAACTGAACATAAAGAAGATTTTGGAATTAAAGATATTTACATAAGTGGTTATGACGCAATAACAGGTGAAGGTTTAAGATTTCAAGATGCACCATTTAATCAATTTGATGTCATAATTACTAATCCTCCATTTTCTCAAATGAATGACTGGATTAATAAAATAATAGATTTTTCTAAACGAGGAGGAGAATTTATTTTTTTAGCGCCATTATCAATACTTACAAATACATTTGCTTTCCCACACTTTAAGAATTTGGATTTTTGGTGTGGTTACACTGAGCCTAGTAAGTATGAAGATGCCGAAGGGAATAAAATGCCTCAGTATTTGCCTTCAGTTTGGCTTACAAATTTTGATGTAAAAAAGCATAAACCTAAAAGAGTTTTATCAAAAAGTTGGGAACATCATCCTGATGAATATATGCCATTCTGGAATTATAGAGCTATTAATGTTCAAAGCGTTAATGATATTCCTTATGATTATGCTGATGAGTTTGCAGTACCTGCAACAATGTTGAAGGATTTACATTTAGATCAATTTGAGATTATAGGATTAGGACAAGGAAAAGATCAATTTAAATCTCTTCCTGGTTGGATAGATAGATCAGACTGGACATTCCAAATGTACTTAGATTACGCTGATACTCCAAAGACTGCTCATAGTTTTGATGTTTCAAGTCTATTGATTACTAGCAAAGATTTGGATAAACCTTACAAAGCACCCTTCTGTAAAGTTATTCTTAAAAATAAAGAGCTAATTGATGGGAGAGAATATTTTTATTACTCTGATGTGCTAAAATTTGTAAAAAAAGAACTAGAGACAAAAAGTCCTGATGAAATATGGCATCCTAAACTATTTAAGACTCGAGGAAATCAAAAAGCAAAACAAGGCAAAGGCGGAACTAAGAATGAATAGAAAATTAACAAGCTATACAGTTGAAGAAATAACTAAACTAATTAAACTGAATCCAGCAACGCTTGAAACTGCGCCTGATACAATCATTAAAGTTAATATTGAATATCAAAGAGGCGTGATCTACTCTGCTGAAAAACAAGCAGCTGTAATTGAGAGTATATTGAAAGATTTTGCTATTCCTTCAATAGTACTATGGAAAAACATTGATGACGATACTTATGATGTTATAGATGGTAAACAACGATTAACAAGTATTTTTCTATTTTTAAGTGGTAATCTTCAAATCAACTATATTGGTAATACTAGAAAATACTATTCTCAAATAAGCGAAGCCGATAAAAAGAAGGTCAAAGAATATCAAATTCCATTCATTATAATGAGCGGCACTAAAGATGAAGAACATTTTAAGCATGAGCTATTTGAAATTCTTAATATAACAGCTGAAAGTTTAAATAAATGGGAACTACTTCAAGGGTCATATTATGGTAATTTTTTAAATACATTCAAAGAAGAAATTCAAAATCCATTAAATGTTGAGATTCAAAATGAATTTAATTTTAGAGATAAAAGCATGCCCGCAAAAGCAAGATATGCGGGGTGTTATAAACTACTATCCATTCATTTAGGAAATGACAATGATATTAAGAAATATGTAGAAGCACATCGTGAAGAAAGTGGTCAGCAATTTTATAATAAAGAGATTAAAAGTATATTGACAGAGTGTAGCAAACTTCCAGAACCCAAAAATGTTGCTATTTACTATGATATAATACGTGAAATTTTAGATGATAAAATTAAGTACCAAAACTTTAATCTTAAAAAAGCAGAAATAAATAATGAATTAAAGGAATTTTATGCTGAAAATGTTTTTACTAAAATTTCAGGTAATGACTTGAAAATAGTTTTAAGGAATATATTTGGATTAGAATGTGGCTTCGTTCAACTTGATTCTAAAAGAAACTTTACTCAATCCGATCGAGAAGATTTGTTCAAGTTGTATGAAGCAAAAAGAAAAACTGAACAAGGCAATATTAGATGCCCTAAATGCGGAAAACTTTTTGATCACAAACAAATGCATATTGATCATGTGATTCCACATAAACTTGGCGGTAGAACAGAGTTGGTAAACGCCCAATTTTTATGTGCTCATTGCAACCCTAGCAAAGGTGCAAATTAAAAGAAATATTATTTATATCAGCTTATTAATATTACAATATAGAATATTTTAATAGTAAATTACCACGTCTTAGATCATTGCTTTAAAAGTACCTTTGTTAAGCTGTTTATATGGGGGTGCGTAAAATCTAGCAGGGATGCGTAATTGTATTAAAATAGGTCACCCAACCCAAAATAGACTTGAAAGACTCCAATGTGAGTCTTTTTTTATAGATGATTTGTCAATTCAAGTGCTACACTTTAAAAAATTAAATATCATTCATCACTTCTAATGGCGTTTTATAACCTAAACACTTGCGTGGTCTGTTATTCATAAGTCTTAATATGTT
>JAVESF010000035.1:0-3815 GCA_034006765.1 Acholeplasma sp.
TTATTAATCATAAAAATTACATGCTTTGAAACGGTACCCTTTGATGCGCTACGATGGTACCCTTTAGAGCGCTACGAGCGGTACCCTTTGGTGCGATATGGGTGGTACCCTTTGAGCGATATTATCAAAAACACACTTGAAGAACCCTAACCTACCGCTTTGCAAACAGCATCGCAGCCCCATCAAGCAGGCATCCCACAATCAATAATATTCCCATCAACATAACAGCAATTATTTAATGAATTAGTAATTGCCCCCAAAATAAGAAAGCACTACGTCAAAACACGACGTAGTGCTACAAATAATGCACTACTTTACCCCTGCACATTCCACAGCCAACTAGGTAACCATAGGACCTTACACCATAAAAGTTTCCAGAATACAAGTACAATTTCTAGAAATGTCCCCAGTGTACACAATAAAAAAGGTCAGATCCATTAGTTTGTTTGCTTAGATATAAAGTGCCAACAGGTGCACTCATTTTATTAAAAATATAACGAAGTCAAAAAACAGCCATAATTGGCAGACTTACACACTTTCCTTGTTAATCTTTATAATTGTTGTATTCGGATTTAAAATCATCAAAAAAAGGTTTTAGCAATTTTGTTTCTAACACTTCACTTGAAGTAATATCTTCCAAGTAAAATGCATTTGATTTCAAAATACTGAAATTTTTATTTTCTTTTTTCCAATCAATATTATCCGGGTTGAAAACACACATTCTACCTTCATAATTCTTATTGTCAGCATATACGTGCCAAGTACACCTCTTCCGACTTAATTCTGAAGGGTTTTTATGACCTAAAAAATACCCGGCAGAGACAATTGGTTTCTTAAAATCATAACTTCGATTTTTATCACGATTATCAAGGATAACAGAAAAGTACATCTGTACTTCTTTATAAATATCCGATGTGTAGAATCTACAAAAGAACTCCGGGAACCAATGATTTGGATTATTTAATGAACCGGATTTGTCACCAGCAACAGTAGTATCCCCGGATGGCTCAAATTCATTTTTCTTAAATATTATTTCAGCAGACTTTATGAGTAGTGAAATCTGCTCCGATATATATCGTATTTCGCTTACGATTTGTGTTATAGGACTATCATAAATTTCCATAATGTTTTGGATTTAGTTATATTCCAATTAAAAATTTGTTCAAATTTCCATCTACAAATTGCTCTGGTTTCTGAAAATTGAAAACCTTTGTAAAAGAATAATTTAAGATGTTCACTGAATAATTCGATTAAATCATTTAGAATTAAATTATCGGATTTTCCTATCTGTGTAATATGTCGCCAGGACAACCAATAAATTTCGTTTACTTCTCCGTGTTTTTTAGTTATTTCCATTTTTGATTCTTCAATTTCCAAATTTGGTCTGCATACATCTTTGGTTAAATAAATCATAATTGGAACTTTGTTATTTCTTTTAGAGTAATACAATAAGTTCATATATTCTCTTGCTAATTGATCTTTTACGCTTTCTTTTTCGTCTTCTTTTGATGATTTTCCGGAATTATACTTTGCTTCAATTAAAAGTAAATATTTATGTTCATTGTCTGAAAATGAAATCAGTACATCTGGTTCACAAGAATTATTATATTCTGAAAGTGTTTCCCAAAATTTATATTCAACATTTTTACATTTTGAAAAATCTATATTGAGTTTATCTTCTTCATTTTTTCCTGAAGCAAATGACAAAAATTTAAACAAACCAATTTCAGGTGGTAAATATTTAAACATACCGAAGACAATGGAAGTAATAATATCTTCCATATTTTCCTGTTCTCGTGATAGTTTTCCTTTATTTAATGCTTCTATCATCTTTAAAATTCTGTGAAGAAATGTTAATGTAACTACTTCTGAAACAGGGTTATTTAAAGTTACAAATAATTCAATAAAATGCAACATGACAAGATGTAATTTATCGCAGTCACCAACTGTCCCAGGCTCGTCAAAATACGACGTAGTGCCACAAATCACACCAAAATCAGCCCTAAATCACTCCTGAATCACATCATTTACCAACTTAATCCCCTCATCTGAAAGATCCATCTTTGACAAAACCTCTTCCAGCAAAGGCAGTTCCTTCCGTTTCTCCAATATATCATAAAGCGTATTCAGATCCGCCTTGTCTGTTTCTTCCCTGGTATTGGGAGTAGTCATCCTTTGCACTTTAGAAACAAACAAATACACCGGGTGCCACAACAGAAATGGACCTTCCAGAAGCATCTGATTTGCCAATCCCCGCTCATGTGAAATAAGCAAATCAACTTCTACCCCAAAATCTGAATTTTCATAATTCCACATGTATTCAGACACCCCTGCCTTGATTTCTTTAAAATTGTTTTTAACCAACCACTCATTGAACTGCCCCAGACAAGGATTATTTACCGGTGTAATGAAATCCAAATCGTTGATTGAACGAGCTCTTCGCTCTTTAACCCCGTACCTTCTGGCAAGAAACTGTACGGCAGTGCCACCAATAAGGGAGCAATAGCAAAAGGTTGCTGCACGGACAATCCGAAGATCCAGAGGTGAATAATAGTCAAATAGTGGCTCCGTTGAAGATTTGATGTTTAATTTTCTTGATTTACTCATCTTTATTTAGTTTTCATCCCGTATAATATCCTTATCATCAACGGCAAACTGGAATGCAATATCGCCCTTAATGTTATAAGTATACCCCGTATATTTGCAAATGACAGATACATGCGTTTGTGTGTAGGAATGAAGCCTTCCTGATCTTTGCCAAAGAATCTGTCCGTGCTGATCAATAGCCTGTACGGCACCGCCAATATTATTCACATTGGCTATATAACTGGGCTCTTCCTTAGGTTCAACCCACTTCCCTCTTTTCTTCTTGTAGCGGCGAGATATATAAGCAAGAACACACGCGAATAAGAACAAAATCAGTGCTAAATCATCATCCATTTTCTTTTAATTTAATCGTTTTTATGTGCTCTCAAATAGACGTAATAGTACGAAATAAGGGCAACGCATACGGCATGGGATTTATTAAAAATATAAGACCCAAACTGCTCCATCCGCTCCCACAGTTTCTGTACTTTTTGAACGTCATAACCGTTGTTTGTGGCCGAGGCAATGAATTCCTCCCGGCAGTCGGCCCATAAATCGTCCTCAGCGCCGTGAAAGAGCGTACGCATAAAGGAAAGCGTACCGTGCGGAGAGTAATTTCCTACCAAGGCAGCAATGCGCATCACCTGCTCCTGGTAAAGGATAAGGCCGTACGTTTCCGAAAGAAGGTCGTCAACGGCCGCAATACCGCATTTCCAACCGCCGTTCTGTTCCTTTGCCACCAGGTATTGCGGAAGAAGTTCCTTATTGTGGGGGCGCAACATGCTTTCCAGGGCTGTCAACTCAAAGATATTGGAGGGTTTGATGACGGCCAGTTGCTCTCTGGCAAAACGACTCCCAAGCATATAACATCCCTCCGTATCACCGGCCTGTATCAACTCCCAGGTCTTTTGGTCTGTGGGCTCAGCCGTAATACTATAGAAATCGTTGTTTAAAACCTTTACGATATCTACATAATCCTTTTCAATAGCACGGGATACCACTTCCTTCAAGTCACCGCAATCGGTATCAAAAAAACGCTCAAACAACAGGCGGTACCTAAGGGGATCCACCTGTGTGATACCAAGGCAGTAGTTTACAACAGAACCCGGAGCGGTTCCGGTTCTAACGCTCACCAATATACCCCCTACCCTCATCCCGGCTGCGTGGTTGGCCCAACGAACAAAGTCTTCAGCCATACCGTGTTCACAAATAGCGTACACCTCGGTTTC
>JAVESF010000017.1:0-25121 GCA_034006765.1 Acholeplasma sp.
CCTTACGATTGATATACCGTTAAACCAACAGGGTAACCAAAACTACAAAGTGATTCGTATACATGATGGCTTAGTAAAAGAATTAGAATCAACCTACAACAAAGACGATCATACCTTGACGTTTGAGACTGATCACTTTTCTACTTATGCGATACTGTATGAAACGCCTCAAAAAGGATTTAACTGGTTATGGGTAATCATACCCGTCTTAATCGGTATGGTTCTTGTTGGTGTTTATCTTAAACGAGATGACATTAAAAATAAATTCAAACGAATTAAGGCATAAATCAAACAAATAGTGATTAATCAAATAGAAAAGACAGGCGCTTTCTCAAAAGTCCTGTCTTTTTGTTTGATGTTTACCTGTTCAAAGTGGAAATGGATCGATAGAAAGCGAAAGAACGATACGCTAGATTTCTATCGATTAGGTGAATCGTTAGTGAGAATAGAGCGCGGTTAGCGTTATAAATAATTATGAATTACCAACAAGAGAGGTAGTATTAAACAAATAAATGCACAATTTAGACAACTTTTACAGATATATGATACAAAATGTATTAAATTTCTTGAAAATGCATAAAGAAAGAGGTATAATTGTTGTGACCTACAGGGGGTATCGAAATGATTAAACAAATTTCTGCAAGAAACTTCAAATCACTGTATGACATTACAATTGATTTTACAGTAAAGGGAAAAATTCAAGAAACGGTTTTCATCTATGGTGAGAATGGTTCAGGTAAGTCGAACATCGTTGAGACTGTGATGTTTTTAAAAAAGTCATTTGATTCGATGTCTAATGTTGCACAAGTTCAAAAGGCATTTGAAAACTTTGACGATTTGAAAAAGTATGGAGTACTTGAACTATTTAAGGGTTTTGAACTTGAACAAATGATTGTCAATCATCGAACAGTAGGTGCTAGTGATCTAATGGTACTGAAATACTCTTTTCAAATTGAAAAGAAAGACTACATCTATGAATTGTTTTTTGATCAAACCAAGATCGTTAAAGAGACACTTTATGGGGTTCTTTCTAAAAACAAAGTAATGATTTTTAATATTGAAACAAAAGGTCTTGAAATCTTTAAATATTTTGCAAAAGATGTATTTTCAAAAGACTATCAAACAGAACTAGAAAAATTGATCGATAAGTATTTTGGTAAGAATACCTTTATGGCAATATATAATAACGAGTTTATTTTAAAAAATGAAGCGTATGTAATCAACAACTCTCATAAACAAATGTATGTTTTTTACTCATACCTGTTAAATTTGATGACATTGAACAATGTTAATATGGTTGACAACCTATTTAATGAGTCTTCATACCTACTAGATAATGTTTTATTTGGTTTTATTGATGAAGATCAGATGAATCTTTTAAAATCCACTAGAGAAATAGTGAAGTCATTCTTATTGAGTCTTTATGCGGATGTAAAGGACGTATATTATAAATATAAAATAGTAGATGATCGAGTTCAATACGAATTAATCGTTAAGAAAATGATCGGTGGAAAACTTAGGGAAATTAGTGTAAAAGATGAGTCAACAGGGACAAGACAACTTTTAAATCTTGTTCCTACGTTTGCACAACTGTTTAATCACGGTGTAGTTGTAGTTGATGAAATCGATACTGGTATCCATGATTTGTTAATGATTGAAGTCGTTAAAGCAATTAAAAATTCAAGTAACCTTGGACAGTTGATTGTGACGACACATAATACAAAACTATTAGATGTTTTAAACAAAGAAGATGTCTTTATTATTGACACAGACGACAAGGGCTATAAAAAAGTATTAAACCTCACACAATACGACATCAAACTTCAAAAGAATCACAGTTTATATAGCAAATACATCAGTGGAAGCTTTGGGGGGACGCCATCGGTGGGTTATGTTGATTTTGATGATGTCTTCAATTTAGAGGATGATGAGGAGTTAATCGATGCCTAGAAGAGAAAATTACTCAAGGTGTTTAATTATATGCCACGGTAAGTCTGAGGAAATTTTATGCAAATCGATCAAATCGAATTTAAGACTTCAAATAGACATATATGCGAGAAATAACGGTTCAAACAGCATTCAATTAACCAGTTTACTGGATGTTCTAAAAGAACGGCAATTCAAGACATTAAACCAGTTTAAAATGGAATACAATGTGGAGGTTGTTAAGCGAGAACTAAAGAACTATTTTATATTTATTGTGATGGATTTAGATGAAAAAGAATATACATCTGAAATCATACAGGGGTTTAGAACGAAAACGATGTTTAATAACCACTGGATGAAACCATACATTGTACCAATCATCAGTATACCCAACCTAGATGAATACTTGAAGACTGTTGGCTATCCAATAGATGTATCATCTAAAGCCAAATCATATCAAAAAGTATTTCCAGGCGATAATGGTGATTATAAAGCGTTTCAGGAAGTGTATGAACGACTTCGAGGGGCGAAAACGAATAATTCAAATCTAATCGAACTGATTGATTATTTGAATGAGATTTATCTTCAAAAGAGCTCGAACAACTAGAATATAAATATATGAATATAAGCATCAAAAGGACGTTGCATTGTAACGTCTTTTTTTAATGATATTTTCAAGCATATGGAAGTATAATTGTCTATTATTTGGGAGATATACTTAGTGATACTAGTATCGATAACAAACAAGTTAAACAAGGAGAAAAATTGTCACAACCGATTCAATAGGCGATATTAAACTAGGGTGAATGCGTTAAAAACAAAAATCTAAACAGTAATAGTCAGAACCAATATTTAAACTAAATACTGTAATTATATAATTTCACAGTAATTAATTCAGATTATGATTGTATCAATTTTTGATTGATGTTACGATTAAACCAGGTGATAAAGATGAACAAACACAAAAAGCTAAAAAACCCACTGCCAAATCAAAAGTATATAAAGACTGCTGAATTTTTAGATAAAGGTTATTCCCATTATATGATTAATAGAATGGTTGAAGAACAATTGATCAAAAAAATTAATCGAAATACATATGAAAACATCAAATATGATAAAGATGAATCTGATTATTTGTATGTATCAGGTTATATCAATGGCGGCGTTGTGTGCCTTTTGAGTGCTGCTGTCTATTATAATCTTAGTACGCATAGACCGAGTCAAGTAGATGTCGCAATTAGACAATATTCAAAAGTTAACATTTTACCTGAATGGCCGAGTATTGCAATTTACTATTTTTCAAATGAAAGATATGAAACTGGCATAAATATAATAAATATCGAAGGTGGATCTTTTAATATATACGATATGGAAAAAACAGTATGTGATATTTTGTTTTATTGAAATAAAATAGGTGTTGATGAGGCTGTGTTAGTTTTAAAAAACTATTTGAGTAGAGAAGACAGAAATCTTAATAAATTGGTGTATTATGCTAAAAAACTTAGATGCTATAATACGTTAAAGAATTACTTGGAGGTACTCTTGTGAGTCTTGAAGATTCAATTAAAGCGAAGCTTAGAAATAGAGCAATCTTGGAAAATAGAACATTCAATGAAGTTCTTACTATCTATGGACTTGAGAGGTTGTTATACCGTCTATCAAGTTCCAAATATAATGATAATTTTGTATTAAAAGGTGGTATTATATTGTACGCATCTACGAAGGTAAATTTAAAAGAGGAACTGCTGATGTTGATTTACTTGGACATTTTGTATCAAATGATGTGGACACAATCACAAATATATTCCTAGAGGTATTTAGTATTGATTGTGATTTAGATTAATTTTCAATTTAGATTCTCTGAAAGTCGTACAAATTACTGAGTTTAAAAAATATCCTGGTGTAAATGGATCGATAGAGGGCTTTATTGCTAAAATAAATTGTGTGTACAAATAGATGTCGGATTTGGTGATACCGTTTATCCTGAAATAGAAAAAATGCAGTATCCTACATTGATAGACTTACCAGCACCACATGTCAATGCCTATTCAAAAGAGTCAATAATTGCAGAAAAGTTTCAAGCCATTGTTAGCCTTGGTTATGTTAATACAAGAATGAAAGACTATTAAAAAAAGCGGAGTTACCCGCTTTAGTTCGGAAGCTTAGCTCCCCTTCGTCATCGGTATATTATCAAATATAATTTTGACTGTCAACCGATTAGAATACTTAAGAAAAATACACACAGTTTATCGACTACTTATAGCAAATCTTATTAATAACAACTATAATTAGCTATAGACAGCTTCAATAGAAATATTATTTTTAAAAAACCACTGATAATCTAAAGGTTTAATTTTACGTTTGTTTGCGTAAAGATAGCTCCACTTTGAAAAATATTTACTTTTCATAGACTCAATAAAAAAACGGTTAATTTCTGTAGGGTTATAGGTCTTTCTAATGATTGTAATCAACTCTTGTTTCGTTAAATGAGGGTTGTTAACGATGGATTCTAATTGTTTTTTTGTCAGTTGCTCTAATTGAAAAGAAGGTTCAATGTGGCAATTTACCACCGGTTCTTTATGCGTTTCAAAAAAAATACGTTTATTTTTAGTTGTGTAGGTGATGATCCCTATTTCTTCATCTAATATATCAAGTGCATCAGATAATTTTGACTTAGGTATAATCAAATTCAAGTATTCATAGGCTTTCTTATAATCAGATAATTGACGATCGAGTCTTGTAAAAGTATCGTACTCGGTTTTGATTTCAAAAACCGTGCTTATATTGTTGAACATGCAAATATCAGCTCTACTTGATCCGGTCTTAAGTTCGAACACGGCGATTATCCGAGAAGGGCTTTGTTTGAAACCGTACGTTTCGATAAAAGCGGCTTTTATGACACATTCATTTAGAAAACCTCGTTGTATTAGCTTATTGTAGGTGTCTCTAATGTCCTTAGAGGGATCGAAATTGGATTGACTGATTTTGGTATATGCTTCAATTAGCTGTCGGTTCGTCTTTAGTGGGGAGTAATAATTATAGAGATGTCTTAAATCTTCTAGCGTTATTGATTTCATCTTAATTACCCTCCGATGTTCATCTACAACAAGTTTATCATTTATTGGATGGGAGTTCAATTATGGGATAAGTACTTGAAGTCAAGTAATAGATAAGAGAGAACAAGTTGAAAGCGTTGTTTAAAAGGCGCAGTGATTACAGCTAAGACAGCTGTTAAAGTAACTGGTGTCGTTTTAAAAGAAACAGTAATGGGAATCAAAAACATCAGCGATTCTATCGCACTAATATAGATCACATACGTTTGGATGTTAGGGAAGGATGTTCTATCCAGTATTCTTATTAACCTCCTAGTTAGTGCGATTTTCAGGAATATAAAGGGAATCAATCCAATAATAATGTCAAAATATTTTGCGCACGACCACATTGTAAAGATCAATTATAAACGAACATTTATATTTGATCTTTGAAAATATATGGTAAAATTCATTTTAACAGGTTTGGATTTAAAAATCTAAACCAAAAAAAATGGGTATACATTTATTCCAAGAATTCGTGTCTCGGTTTTATTTTTTCAATTACTAAGTAATCGATATTTACCAGTTTGCTATGAAGTTTTTTGATATCTAGACACTCTTAGCTTCAAGTAGAGGTTTAGCAGTCGCGGCTTTTTTTACATCAACCACTAGTTACCACATATATAATTTATAGAAAGTTTTCAGGGTTAACAACCTTGTTAATGAATATGTGTAACAAATCGCTTTGTAACATAAAAGTGTAACAAGATAAAATGTTCTGTTTATACGTAACAATATGATAAAATGATGGTATAATGTAAATAGAGGTGAACATAATGAATAAAGCATTTGTGATTACTGCGGACATTGTTGATTCGAAGAAGCAAAACAATGTTGCCCAATTACTACAAACGAAGTTAGATGAAGTTAATATAAAATATGAGGATTTATTGTACACAAAATTAGCGCATCTAAAGGGCGATGAATTTCAAGCAATCATTGAAAAGTCAAATGGTGATCGAATTTTATCAATCATTCGTGAACTAAAAAATCAGTTTGGGACTGATAATTTGAGAATCGCTATCGCCTACGGTGAGATTTTAACAGAAGGCAATAGGAATAGTGAGTTTGGATCATGGGGATTTAATGGTGAAGTCTTTTATAAAGCACGTCATGTGATTGATAACTTAAAAGTGAAGAAGAATAACACGGTACAAATGAATACCATGTTCATGATATTTGAAAATGACATTGAAAATGAAACCATCAACTTACTTTATTATAATATTGATAAGATCCTTAGTAAATGGTCAAAAGAACAATGGCAAATATCTAGCTATCTTGAACAAAATATGACCCACGAGCAAATTACGAAAATGATGAACCAGTTGAATCAATCAAATATGAAACGATCAAGTTACACAAGAAAAATTAATCGTTCTGAATGGTATTTAGTGAATGAAACTGAAAAGTTGATTACGAATATAATTAAGGAGAAACTATAATGAATGTTTTTATACTAGCTCACTTCCTCGCAGATTTTGTTTTTCAAAAAGATAATCATGTAATAGAGAAAAATAAAAATGTCATCAAAGGTAATTTGAAGCATGTACTATGGGTGTCACTATTCTTTATACTCTCAGCTATCTACTATATTTTGATTAGAAACGGTATTCAACCTAAAGAAATATTATTAATTATCACATTTGTAGTTTCTAACATAATCATACATTTTATGATTGATGTGATTAAATCTTTGACTCAAAAACGATTTAAAGATGTTAATCTTATTTTGCTAATCATTGATCAAGTAATCCATTTCAGCATCATTTTCATCAGCTATCGAATATTACTTAGAGGCTTTGATGAAAAAATGATTACTAATGCAACAGTTGACATCAATTTGATTATCTATTTAGTGATAGCAACCTTCGTTTCAAGCGTTATAATTAAAGAGATATTGATACTATTTAATTTAAAACCCAAAAATTTAGAAATATACAATTCTGATTTACAAGATATAAAAGAGAATTTGAACACGACAGTAGAAGTAAGGTTAGGTAAATGGATAGGAATCATCGAACGAATGATTATGTTCATGGCGATGTTGTTTGGTATATTTGAGGTTCTTGCCATTGTCGTTGCGTTTAAAACGTTATCGAGATTTACTGACTTAAAAGATAACCCGGAATATTATATCTTAGGAAATCTTTTAAGCCTACTACTTGTCTTCACTTCGTATGGCTTATACCAAGGGTTGTTCAAACTTTAGTGACATCTAAGTGTTTTTATGTAAACTTATCCACCCCTTTTTAAATGTTTATTACATTTGGAGGGGTTCTTGTATATTATTATTGATTTTTTGATGTTGGTGGACAGATTTAAAGTAATCTAATTGTAAGCATCAAACAATGTTGTAAAGGGCGGTTGTTAAATGCAATCAAACAGCGATATCAAGACGTTGTTTGAAGTCGGTGAAAGATTCAAGCCGAATAACATTTATTAAGCGTAGACTTTAATTGTAGCAGTGACAAGGATGGCTAGAGCCGCTGTAGGACTTATCAATATGTAAGCATAAATACACATTAAAAAGTTAACTATAACAGGAGGTTCAAAGAATGACAGCTATACTAATCGGCAATGGAATTAATTTGACTTCGAAAAATGATCTACTATCTAACGAGAATATAAACAAACGGATTAATAACCTTGCGGAGTTTGCAAAGTCTACGTTTAATCCTCTGCATAACCCGATATTCATATACAAGGCAGTAGAAAAGTTTGACCTGAAAGAATCAAGACGATCAATTGAAGAATTATTAGAATTATGGATTGATGATGCGGTTAAAGATAATCTAGATGGATTCTTTAACACTGATTACGACCTTAGGGTTCTTAGTGTAATTAACACCTTTAAACGCCTAATTATCAATGCTGTTTTTACAATAAACGGGGATTTAATTGAACTTTCTATCCCGGATAAAATTGCATCAAAGTTGTTAACATATGAGTCTGTTTTTACGACTAATTACCATGAGTTTTGGACAAACAGCAAAGAAGTAATCTATTTGCATGGAAAAATCGATTATGTGAATTTTAAGCAAAACACAATGAATGAGATCGACTATTCAAAGGATATTGAATATATATCTATGCAAGAAGATAAAAATGCCTTTGATCTATACTTTCCGATTAAAAATATAGACGATGTCATTATGTTGCCTTTAAAATCTAAATTCAATAAAAACATCATACATCAACTACAAAAAGCTAAAAAGACAAATTACGATTATAGTGAATTTAAGGAAATTAAGAAAGAAAACATTTATGCTGAGTTATCATCTTTAGAATCATTAGATGTTTTTGGTTTTTCACCATTTGGTGATGAGCTCATCATAGATGCGCTTAAACACATTAAGAACTTAAGAGTTTATGTTTATCAACTTAATTCACTTTCAGGTAAGGAAGAAGCGATACAATGGCAAAAAAACCTCCCCAATGAAGAACTATTAGATTCTTCATTGTTTTTAGGCTGATTAAGAAGTGTGATATTTATTATGAGGGGTGATTTATCATGAGTGAAGCTAAAAAACGAAATCAGATAAAAATTTCTGAAGCTATGTTTTATAATCATTTAATGCGGCGAAATCCCGTCATACATTTTGTAAATAACAATGATAAAACATACTATGATAAATATATCAAGGGAACCATCGCAGTACAAGTTGATGGCAGAGAAGGCGTAGATCCATGTCTAAACGATATTTATATGAAAGCAGTCAGTCAGATTCATGATTTGACTGCTTTTTTCTT
Source organism: Acholeplasma sp. (assembly GCA_034006765.1). GTDB lineage: Bacteria > Bacillota_I > Bacilli_A > Acholeplasmatales > UBA5453 > Paracholeplasma. The sequence goes on from JAVESF010000017.1 coordinate 8,772, forward strand.
CTAAGTCATGAATTAGTTAAAACATAATCATTAAAAGGATTAAAAATATTGCATTATCACGTATATTTCAGTTGTCTATACTTTTTTCATTTGAACACTTGACTATACAATCTAATCATGTTAATATTATTTCGAAAGCGCTAACAAATGAATGGCCATTCACAAAAATAGCGGAAATAAAGGAGAAAGAAATGAAAAGACTATTGTCATTAGGGATTTTAGTTTTTGCTGCAATCATGCTTGTTGCGTGTGGCAGCGATGGCGAAGTTGAAGAACTAAAAACCATCAAGATTTACGGGAACTTTGACACATTCGATCCTTCAAAGGACTATGTGGCTTCACTAATTAAAGAGATTACAGGCATTGAAGTAGAATACGCATTTATGCCTCAAGACGCGAATTCAGCGGATACTAAATTGTACTTAGATATCGCTGGTAGAGCGAATTATCACCTTCTAAAATTATCTTCGAATCAGTTTAATCAGTTAAGAAGTGTTGATGCATTACTTGACATTAAAGACTTATTAGAAGAACATGGTCAAAACATTCTAAATGCGATGGATCAACAACTATGGAATACCACAACCTTTGATGGCAAAGTGTATGGCGTTCCTCAAAAGAATTCATCAAGTAACATTAATAGTGCGTTATTCTTAAGAAAAGACACATTCGTTAAACACGGGATTGAATTACCAGAAACACTAACCGAATTTAAAGAAGCGTTAGTTGAACTTAAGTCAAAAGAAGGTTCAAGCTTTGTGCCATTTAGCGCAAGTTCACATAACATTGAACCAATTCGTGGAGCATTTGGGATTGTCACTGACTGGGTTGAACAACCAGACGGTTCAGTTAAGTTTTGGGCAGAAACGCCACAATTTGCTGCCTATGCTGCTTACATGAATGAGCTTGTCGAACTTGGGTTAATGCAAGATGGTTACTTAACAATTCCTAACTATGGTTCAAGTGCACGTCCAGGTCTACAAAACGGGACCGTTGGTGTGACCTTAGATGCGTGGTGGAGTGGAAACGGCATTATCAATGGTATTGCAGCATCACTCGGTAAAACAGAACAAGAAATTATCGATAACGCTTCAGATTACCTTCATTTCATCCCTTCGTTAAAAGGTGATGCAAACTACCCATTATCAACCATTGGTGAGGGACATGCCAAAGTAGACTTTTCTGTGACTTATTTCTTTGCAATTCCTAAATACATGGAAAAATACGCAACTCAAGTCATAAAATGGATGGATCTTAAACTAGAAGATGCCAACCATAAACGCTTAGCAATCGGTGAAGAAGGCGTACATCATGAAGTAATCGATGGAAAGTATTACCCAATTCTAACACCAGATGAAGATGGTAATGTACCTTTTGATTCATTCAATAAAGCAGACTACTTCTTAACGGGTACAAACGCTGAAAAATACGCACAATACTGGGAAGCGAGAGCTCGTAAGAACCCAAGACAACAATTTGTGTGGGAAGAAATGAATACACCAGAATATAAAGAAGCGTTCGGTGTTTATGACAAACTAGGTCTTGCGCCAGGCTTTACGGTTTATGGTTCAAACCAAACCAAACTAGCAAACCTTGCAAAAGAATTCTTAGAAGCAACCATTACTGCTCAAGGGACTCAAATGACGCATGAAGCGTTTATCGAACGTATGAGAGCTGAGGCAAGTTTAGTCGAGGCTACCACTGAAGTAAGTACTTGGTATAAAGCTAATTAATTTCAAATAAAAGGAAAAACATAAAATGACTCAAAGAGCGCTAATCATCATTGGACAATTTATCTTAATCAATCTACTGTATCTATTTTTGAATGTGATCAGTTTAGGTTTATTGATAATTCCAACGACGAGCGCTCTTTTTCATTTTATTGATCAAGAAAGAAATGACAAACAAGACCCAAACGATCTAATCCCGTCTTATTTTCGATTTCTTAAACAGTCAATCAAGCGAACCATGGGCATGCAAGTAATGATGTACGTTTTGTTTTGGATGATGTTTTTCAATTTGGAGAACATCACAATGCTGACTTACCCATTTTTCATCAAACAGACGATTGTATTTTTTTACATTTGGTTGTGGATTGAATTTGGTTTGATGATAATTTATGTGTCATACTTGGATGGAAACCATCATTATATAGCGATAAAGCCACTGATTTCTTTGTCGTTTTATTTAATACACAAACACGTGGTTGCTTCAATAATCATCCTCATTGGTGGTTTTATCTCTTGGTATGTGTTAGTTGCATTTTCATGGGTCCTTGGGCTTTTAGGTTTATTTAGTATAGGTGGGTTATTGATTGATGAGCTACTAAGGCCAATTAGTAGAAAGTACATTAAGGAAAAGAGGGAGTCAAATGACGAGTGAAATTAAGAGAAAAGCAGAGTGGAAAGTCATTCTAGACAAGTACTCCTTATATTTATTTATATTACCAGCGTTATTGTTAATCTTTGTTTTTAATTACGTTCCGATGTTAGGTGTGATCATTGCATTTAAGGAATACAACATATTTGCGGGTAATTCCCCAATTGATGCGATCTTTAAAAGTGAGACGGTTTGGTTTGATCAGTTTATCAGGTTGTTTTCCAATCAATCCTTCTTAAGGGCATTTAGGAATACGTTAATCATATCGACGTATAAGATTGTCTTTTTATTTCCGATTCCGATTATGCTTGCGGTGATGATTACTGACATCAAATCAATGTGGTATAAGAAAACCATTCAAACGATTTTATATCTACCACACTTTTTGTCATGGATCGTGGTAACGTCGTTATTTATTCAAATCTTAGGCCCTTATGGGATTGTGAATAACTGGTTAAAGGATTTGAACTACATTGGATCATCGGTTGCATTTTTTGGCAACAACGATTTATTTCGAAGTTTGATTGTGGTTTCAGCTGGATGGAAAGAGGTTGGATGGAACGCAATCATTTATATTGCGGCCATTGCAGGTATTAATCCTCAGCTGTTTGAGGCTGCTAAAATTGATGGGGCAACGAAGATTCAACAAATCTTCTACATTACAATCCCATCGATTTCATCGACCATCATTTTACTATTCATTTTAAGAATTGGGGCAATCCTAGATGCTGGATTTGACCAAATCTTCAACATGTATTCTTACGTGGTCTACGATAAGGGTGATATTTTATCAACGCTGGTTTATCGTGAGGGACTGAGTGCTCAAGAGTACAGTTTTGGAACCGCGGTTGGGTTGTTTAACTCCGTGGTTGCGTTAATTATGGTCCTTGGTGGAAACTACATGACCAGACGATATTTTGATAAGGGGTTGTGGTAATATGATTGAATCTAGAAGCGATAAAGTATTCAGTGTGGTTGTCTATGTATTACTATCAATCTTTGGGTTATCAATCATTCTGCCGTTCTTTAACTTACTTGCAACCTCTCTATCTGACCCGGTTGCGGTTTCTAACGGGATGATTTCATTTTTACCGGTTCGTTTTACAACTGGGGCTTATCGGTTTGTAATCAATAACACTCAGTTTTGGAATGGGTTTCGTACGACGGTGATCGTGACTGGTGTCGGGACGCTTGGTAGTTTAGTGGTAACGACGCTTGCGGCGTACCCACTTTCAATTAAGAAATTTCGAGGGCGTAAATTCTTTTTAATTTTATTCATCATTACGATGTTGTTCAATGGGGGATTAATCCCAAACTACATCTTAATCACAGCACTTGGTTTGCAAGATTCATTGGGGGCACTGATTCTACCGGGGTTGATTTCAACTTACAATATGCTATTAATTAAAAACTATTTTGAAACACTACCTGAATCGCTATACGAATCGGCTAAAATTGATGGGGCGGGCGAACTTCGCATTTTTGTTAGTATTGTCCTACCGCTATCACTACCAACCTTAGCGACCATTGCGTTATTCTATGCGGTTGGGTATTGGAATGCGTATTTTAACGGGATGTTATATATTTCAACACCTTCTAAAATGCCACTTCAAACCTACCTTCAAACGCTATTAAATATGGCCTATATTCCAGCCCATGAACTACCACCAGAGGTCGCAAATAGTTTGTCGACCGATTCGATTCGTGCGGCATCGATTTTCACTGCCACACTCCCGATTTTAATTTTATACCCGTTTTTACAACGTTTCTTTGTTAAGGGGCTTGTCTTAGGATCGGATAAATAATGAACGAATCGAAATGGATTTTATTGATTCAATCGTGGATCATTGGGATGGTCGTGTTTGTGGTTCACTTCATGCTTGGATTTCAGCACGTCGTTATTGGGATTTTTTTGGGGATTATTAATGGGTTATTAACCAAACGTATTTTAGATACCTTTCATTTAGGCAATCGTGCACCGATCTATTCGAATACGGTGCTTTTCAAAAAGGTAGTTAAAGAAATCGGAATCGGTGTGAGTTTATCGCTGATGGTCCGTGGTATCGACTATGTCTTACTCATTTGGCATGTTGTTGACATGCCAATAGAGCCATTTAGGTATGTGATTATTTATCAGTTGCTTTATTACGGGTTTAAGTATGCATATATAAAGATTGGAGGCGTTAAGCGTGTCAAAGACCGTTGAGTTATTAACTAAGAATGAATTTACTCTGGTAGTTAGTCTACCTGACAACAGATATGATTTTGCAAAAGCCGCTTGGGAAGCTGGCGCGGATGCGATTAAAGTCCACATTAATGTGGCTCATAACGCCAGTAAAACACAATTTCGTGAGCTGGATTGTTACAAAGACGTTTTTGATGACATTTTAAAAGATTCACCTGTACCCGTCGGTATTGTGATTGGAAACGAAGTCAAATTAGCCGAAGAAGCCTTAAATGAAGTGCTCAAAATGGGCTTTGATTTTATTTCGCTTTATGGCAGAGACATGCCAATAGCTTTAGGCTATGACCGCCCAATTAAGACCTTTTACGCAATCGATGCGTTTTACACATTAGACTTAGTCAAACAAATCAGTCAATCGTTTGTTTCTGATGTGATTGAAGCCTCAATTCTAAACCCATCGAATTATGGGACAAGCTTATCGCTTGAGACGTTGTTAAAATACCAACAAATTGTACAGGCATCCAAACTGCCGGTAATTATACCGACGCAACACCGCATTAAACCAAGTGAGATAAAGGATTTAAAACTCATTGGCGTTAAAGGAGTAATGATTGGTGCAGTTGTTATAGGAAACTGCGTAGAATCGATTTTTGATGCGGTTAAACGCTACAAAGAGAGCATCATCCAAACATAATTAAAAGCGAGGATGCGTCCTCGCTTTTTGACTCATGGGGGAAAACATATGATAAGAATTGTTTATGTGCCGTTAGATAACCGGCCGTATCATACGACATGGATGGAAAAAATGAGCCAACGACTGTCATTTGACTTGGTCATGTACGAAAAGAATAAGCTAGGTTCACTTCACCAAAAAGCGTGTCAAAAAGATCTTTTGAGGTTTTTATTGGAAGAAGGGAAAACCGCAGACTACATCATTTTATCGATGGATGCGTTACTAAGTGGCGGACTGGTTCAAAGTCGACTTGGCCAATTTGATTTGAGTGAGGCTTATCAAGTCTTAGATCAACTTAAAGCATTTAAAGAACAATACCCTAAGGTCGTTCTTTATGTTTTTGACACACTGATGAGAACCACCGTAACCACGTATGGTTATGAGAGTAATCACTTGTGGCGTCAAATCAATCTGTATTCAAGACTACAAGGGGCATTATACTTAAAACCAGACCCGGCGTTAGAAGCGGAATTAAGCGAGTTAATTCGTGAGATTCATCCAAAAGACCTCATTACGTTTTTAACGGCTAGAAACAAGAAACATCAGATCAATCGCCAACTCATTGAACTTACAAAACTAGGGATGGTTGATTACTTAACGATTCTTCAAGAAGATTGTATGGAAAACGGACTTCAAAAGCCGGAACAAGACGCCCTAATGGCGCTAATTCAATCGTTTGGTGTGAGTCATAAGGTGAGACTATATAACGGCACCGATGAAGGGGCGTTGGTGCTTTTGGCGAAGATTGCTTGTGAGGTTTATAAACAAACACCAACAATACACATTCATCAAAGAGGAAGGCATGGTCTTGATGTGGTCATGCCCTACGAAGATCGAACGCTAAAAACAAATTTAGAAGCGCTTCTTTGTGTCATTGGGATTAAAGAAACCACAAAAGAACAAGCGTCTGGAATCTTATCGATTTATACCGAAGCAGAAGATAAAACCCACATTGAAAAGACAAGTAATTACTATCGACGACCAAACAAAGATCAAAGCTACCTTGACTACGTCGAAAGTATCAATGAATGCATCAAGTCGAAACCGACGGTCTTAGTCGACCAACTGTTTCCAAATGGTGGTAGTAGTGTTTTATTAAAGGACATTGACTATTTAGGCCTTTCTGGGTATCACGCATGGAACACCGCATCAAACGCACTCGGTAGTGCGCTTTGTGAGTGGGTAGTCGTCTGTTTAACCAAGACAAAAGACTTGAATTTTGTTAAAGAACGCATCATCGATGATGCGATTTACCAAAGTGAGGTTAGACAAGCAATCGATGAACAGTACGCATTAAAACGAATCAATGTGTTTGATCTAAAAGAACATGCAGCAGAGGCAAAAGAAAAAATAGGTGCGCTTCTAAGTGAAAAGGTTAAAGTCTTTTTTGACGATACCTTCGAGTTTGATTTGCCTTGGAATCGGACGTTTGAGATTGAGGTGAGAATGAAATGATGAAGTCTTATGATTTGATTGTTTGTGGGGGTGGTCTTTCGGGTTGTGTGTCTGCTATTAGTGCAAGACGTCTGGGTCTACGGGTGCTACTGGTTGAATCCTCTGGCATTTTAGGTGGGTCCACCACACAATCGTTAGTCTCACCGTGGATGACTTTTTATGATGACGGTAAACAAATATCAAAAGGTATTGGTGAAGAGATTGTCAGGCGTCTAAAAAATAATCAACAAAGCCTTGGCCATATCAAAGACCCTATTGGTTTTACCGATCGTATTACACCTGTTGATATCGAAGGCGTTAAACAAGTTTTAATTGACTACATGATTGAAGAAGAGATTGATGTTTTATTTCATGCATTTATCTACGATGTGATTAAAGATAATCATGAGTTGAAGGCAATCAAAGTCATGACCAAAGCTGGGTCTATTGATCTTTTTGGGGGTGTCTTTGTCGATGCGACTGGCGATGGGGATGTGGCGTTTTTATCAAACGCACCATTTCAAATCGGCAGAGAGAGCGACAAACAAACACAACCCATGACCATGATGTTTCATCTTGGTGGGGTTGATACAAAGACAATTAAGACCTATATCGAGTCTCATAAGGATGAGTTTGTACTGGATGATACCTATGATGAAGACTACTTGGCTGTTAGTGGTTTTTTTAATCATGTAATAAAAGCCAAAGAACAAAAGATATTTTCTATACCAAGAGATCGTGTCTTATTGTTTCAGGAAATAAGAGAAAATGAAGTATCCATCAACATGACACGTTTAACAGGTTATAACGCACTAGATCCTTTTTCATTTTCAAGTGCCGAGATTGAAGCCAGAAAACAAGTTAAAGAAGCATTTAATTTCTTAAAAAAAGAAATACCAGGGTTTAAAGAAGCCTATCTGCTTAGAACACCTAGTAGGTTAGGCGTTAGAGAAACTAGGCATATTTTTGGTGAATACCTACTTACTAAGGAAGATGTTATCCATAGACAAACATTTGAAGACTCCATAGCTGTTGCTTCATTCCCAATTGATATTCATAGCCCATCGGGAGATGGTCTAACTTTCTATGAACAAGAACGTAGTAAGTCCTATGAAATTCCTCTAAGAGTAATGATTCCAAAAGAAGTTGAAGGGTTAATCGTCACAGGTAGATGTGTTAGCGCAACCCATGAAGCCAATGCCTCTTTGCGGGTATCCGCCTCGGTCATGGCTTTAGGAGAAGCCGCTGGTATCCTAGCTTCTTTAACCATTAAAGAAAAAAAGCGTGTGAGAAACGTTAATTATCAGCAGGTGCAAAGTATTTTGAGAGAACGTAAACAACCCTTTAAAATCAAAAGAGATTAGTTAGATTGATGTTTAAGGATGAGTATGCGATTAAATTCATATTTAATAATGCTAAATTGAAAAAAGATGAAAGAAACGCATACGGATATCTCGGATTAATATAAGAATAAATACAATGAGCACCAACATAAAAAAGACGAACAAATAAGAGAAAAAAGCAGGTAGCTCGTAATGAGCGCCTGTTTTTTAATGTATGCTGATCGGGGTTTATAATTTGATGGCTGAGTTTCATATTAAAGTATACGAAAACATCGTTGAATTAAATAAAGTAATAAAATTTCATTGTTTTTATATATTTTTTTTATTATTTTTGATATAGTGTAGTTAACAGATGTCAATAGCGGTTTGAAAATGTACCTCGTTATATGTTACCAAATTGAATTTTGACTAAGTTTTTCGATGGGAGATTATGACGCATGAGTTACAGAAAGTTTATTACGGAAGCATACAATAATGTTGCTAAATACGGAACTACTGATGTGGACCTATTTGGTGACTTTTTTGAGCTTAAACTATTGACAAAGGATGAAGTAAAAAAGGAAGTTATTGACCTTATAGACAATGCTTTAACCAAAAAAGCTGATGGTTCCTATGATTTTAAACAATTAAAAATGAAAAAAATAGGTTCAGTCCTAGTTCCCAAAAAAGCGTTTTTCGCTTTCAGAAAATGTGCCTTAATTGATTTCGTTGACGAAGTAATGTTTTTATCAATAGTCTTAATAATGGCTCCAGTGATTGAGAAAAATAGAATAAACAAAAGTGAAAAAGTTGTTTTTTCATATAGATATAAGCCACACAAAAGCTTATTGTTTGATGATAAATATAACTTTACAAGTTTTAGAAAGCACATCTCAAAAAAATCTAAAAGCCCTAGAGTAAATGTAGTTGTTGAAACGGATATCTCTAACTTCTACGATAGATTGAATTTACATAGACTTGAGTCAAATCTGTTATCTCTAAGTGGTATAGATAAAGAACTAGTTAAGCTCCTCAATGAAATTTTGTTGTTTTGGAGCAACAGAGATTCATATGGCTTACCTGTAGGTTCAAATGGATCTAGAATTCTGGCAGAGTCTTTATTAAGTGAAGTGGATGATTTTTTGATGTCAAATGGTATTGATTTTTGTAGATTTGTAGACGACTATCGAATATTTGCAAAAGATGCATATACAGCTCAAAAACACTTGTCACTGTTAGTTCAAAAACTTAACGATGTGGGACTTTTTATTAATACAAATAAAACCAATGTTAGAGAACCTATTAAAGATGTAAAAACAAAATCAAAAGATTCTAAAGTTGAGAAAACTATCTTTGATGAACATCAGTTTGGTGTTCCAAATGTAATCAGAGGATATTCCGGTTTAATACCAACCAAATTTAGGAAATTGACAAAAAACGAAATTACAAAATATGCAACATATGATATAAAAGAAAAAATCAAAGAAATGACAACTGCAATCCTAGTTAAACCCAATGACATCATTGAACTTTCAAAAGCTATTGTTGCCAACTCTATGTTTGATAACCTACACGATCTTGTAATAATTGTTAAAAAGTTCCCTCAGTTTCTACCATATATAACAGATGTTTTAATAAAAAATGAAAGAGACATCTCAGATGGTGTCGTAATGAGTATTAAGAGTGTACTTGGTGATTGGATGAAACAGGAGGAACTTTTAGAATATACTCATGTTTATTTGACTAGATTATTTAGTAGTGGTAGATTTACAAATACTGATTTAATTTTGAGCTCATTTAAAAACTTAAAAAGAAACTCTGGTGTATATGTTGGGAGAGCATATTTAGATGGTTTAAAAGAAACTCTTTTTAGAAATGATGTTATTGAACTAAAAAAATATTATGAAAGAGCAGATATTTGGGAAAAACGGCAAATATTAAGATTAGTTAATATTAATCTTGAAACTGGAGAAAAAAGAGCCTTTTTCAAAGATGTTATAAATAACACCAATGATGTTTTAGTTAAACACATCTGCAGTGATAAAAACTTAAAATTGTTAAAATAGGTATTGATAGAAGAAATAGGAGGACAATGAATGAGCTTGTATGTTGAGATTCAAAAACATGCTAAAACATCATCTGGTGAAGTGGATTTATTTAAAGCATTACAAAAATCTTTTAAAATATTTGCTGATGTCATGAACGTCCATGGTACAAAATATCAAATGAAATTTAATAATCCACTTGATATAACAGAAGAAATATCTTGTGAAATTGCAGATTTATTGATTTTTGTTTATGACGAAAATGAAGCAAGATTTACTTATTTGCAAAATAAAAAAGCTTATTCTTCAACTTACTTACCCAATGGTGAAATAAGTATTCCACTCAGACAACATTATTTGTTGGGGAATTTTCCAATAATAAAGGCAAAGAATAAATCAATTTTTATACCAAGCACTATTTTTAGCGGTAGAATATTGGATTCGATAGGTTCGCTGGGCGTATTTTATACAGATTCTCTAGGCTTGATTAATATGGATTACTCAATAATGAATCTGATGCATACGACTGAATTATATACAAACCTCGATTACAGTAGCAATAAACCCAAGAAATTTTTATTTAACGGTATACCACTTAATACAAGAAAAATAAAAGGTTACCTTGAAATTGAATCGTGTCCTGATTTAGTTTACTTCGAGCAGAGTATAAAGGCACTTAAAATAGGTGAACCAATTGTTGCATCATCGCCATATATTTCTGATTATGTTTTATCTCTTGTCGAGGATGCAATAAGAAATAACGAATGTGAATTTTCAAGTGTTGATGATATTTTAATATTAAGACAAAAACTAAACATTAGTAGAAGTCAATATATCAATGCGATAATCGCTTCAAAAGATCTACCAAATTTTAAATTAGCAGTTATAAATGTAAAAAAGAATTAAAATATTATTATTTTCCAGGTTAATATACCAATATCTTTTGTTCTTGACTTACAAACGCTCTAAAGTAACGGTTTAATCTCCGTTACTTTTTTTAACGATTCACCCTCTAACTTTTTACCACTTACATTGATAACAAGAAAATAACTTTTAGGATCTTTAACTACCATAACATCGAATATATCCTTAATCGTATCCATTGGTAATTCTTTCAAAGGCAGTTCAATAGAAGAAATAGCTTTCTTGATATCTTTAATTCTTTTTAACTTATCTCTATAAGGTATTGTTTCATCTTTGATTTTAATGTATTGAATACTTAACTTAATAATCAATTCTTCAAGCTCAAACATTAAACTTTGTTCAGCTTCATCTAGTTCTGGTTTTTGCTTTAATATGAAGTATTCGTTTTTATATGTTCTAATCTTTTCAGCTATTTTAGACATTTGCTTATCCAATGGAGTTGTATCTAAATGTGCTTTCACTTGTTTGTCAAACTTCGCTTCTAAATCGCTAAAATTGCGCGCTACGGCGATGGTTGCTTTCCTTAGGACATGAGTTGCATTTCTAGAGTAAATGCGCAGAGAACCTGGTTTTCTTGCTTCTTCATTTTCTAGTAGATTATACTTGGGATTACCTTTAACTTTTTGCTTTATATGTAAATACTTATCATGCATCAAGGAATAGACAAAACGTTTAGCCCAACCTGAAGCGTTCTTTATTGGTGGATGATCATTTTTCTTAACTTTAATTAATGCTTGAACTGCATGAAAAGAATCTATATCAATAATTGCTTCATGATGGTTCTTGATGATGTATTTTGGTCGTTCACCATTGTTAATGAATGTAACTTTTTCATTGTTATTTTTACCACGATACGTTTTCCCCCATACAACTTGTCCGGTGTATTTGATGTCTTTAAGTAATCCAATAATCGGTGAGTTTTGTACAATATCATTGCCTAAGATTGATTCCTCAAAATGAGCTTTATAACAACTCAATGATGATGGTTCTGTGTAGCATTTATTAAACACCTTAAAACAACAATACATTTTTTTATATAATCATTGATCTTTACAGAGGCTTCATATATTGAAGTAATTTAGTTTTCATCTTGTATTATATGATTACGATAATGATTATTTTAAGGAGGTGTAAAAATGTCTTTTCATCCACTTTTCCAACTAGTTGAAGACTACCTTACTGATAAGGATATAACCAAAGAATCCTTTGACTTGTATCAAACCATACTTAAACAATACACTAATTATTTAATAAATAATCAAATCGAATTTGCTAAAACAAGTGATGTAACTAAATACATAAAATCGATTAAAGATAAAGGCTATTCAGTTAGTTGGATTAATCTCCAACTAACAGCGATTAAAGGGTTATATAGATATTTAAGTGACAATCAACGAAGATATGATTTACCCTTAGAATATGCCTTTGATATAACGTTATCTATTAAAAATGAGCAATCATCAAGAGAAAACAACAGACCACTATTAACGATTGAACAAGCCAAACAATTGATCATAAAAACGAAAGAAAATAGACGATACATTTGGCACTATCGTGACCACGCGATGATCTATTTAATGCTTACTACAGGTATTAGAGGTGTTGAGGTAAGACGCTTAAAGAAAAAGGATTTTAGTGTACTTAACGAACAGTTAATCTTATATGTTCAAGGTAAGGGTAGAGATAATGCAGATGAATACGTCAAGATACCTAGCGGTGTTGAAGAAGCGATCAATGATTATCTATCAAAAAGAGAAGATAAGAGTCCTTATATCTTTGTTTCTCATAGGAAACATACCGATAAATACATGTTATCAAGGACCTTTTTTGATTCAATGTTTAAAAGGGTTTTAAGAGACTCTGGGTTAAGTGATTTGAACCTAACACCACATGCATTAAGACATACAGCTGCGACAGCTAATTTACTTAGAGGTGAATCACTCGAACAAACCAGACAGTTTATGAGACACAGTCATGTAACTTCTACAATGATTTATGCCCATCATCTAAAAGAGAAGAATCTTGATAGCCAGAATGAACTAGAAAGCTTTATATTAAGTAGTAATGAATCAACAGATAAGTGAGGTAATGAATTATGACTAAACACCATTTAGAAGATTTAACTGAAATCCATTTATCAGAAAAAAATATTTCAGCTTCAACCATCAAGTCATATAAGATTGTATTTAAGAAGTACATTGACTATCTAAAGAAAGAAGACATCACCTATCCTAGGACAAGTGATGTCATTAGATATCGAAATCAGATGAAAGAACAAGGCTATTCGACTTACTATGTTTATATTCATATGAGTGCTTTAAAGGGCTTATATCTTTATTTAAAGATGAATCAAGAAAGGTTTAACTTAGATCCTAAATATAAATATGACATAATGATTGATATTAAGAATGAAAGAATAAAACCCAACGTTAAAAAAAGAGTCTTAACACCACTTGAAGCGAAACAACTCCTCTTATATACAAAAGACCAAAGAAAGTTTATTTGGGACTATCGAAATCACGCAATCATCTATTTAATGTTAACCTCAGGTTTAAGTATTCATGAGATTACTTACTTAAAACGAGAAGACTATCAAGTGTTAAATGATGAAGCATTACTATACATCAAAAGAAAAGGCCATAGCGAGAATAAACTGGCCTCAAAAATCTCACGTGGGGCTAATGAAGCAATCACGGATTATTTATCAAGAAGACAAGATCATAATCCTTATCTATTTATCGCTCATAAAAACAAAATGGAAGAAAAACCGCTAGGCAGGATGTTTTTTATGACGATGTTTAATAAGCTTTTAAAAGACGTTAAGTTAGATCACTTAGGTATCACACCTCATTCACTAAGGCATACCGCAGCAACCCTTAACTTACTTAGAGGCGCTTCAATTGAAGAGACTAAAGCACTACTTAGACATGTGAATATCAAATCAACTGAGAAGTATCAAGCATACATCAATAGACTTAGAGATAACTCTGAACTTGAAATTGATTCATATATCTTAAGAGAAGAGATGGAAAGTAACTATTTGATGTTTTATTACTTATTAACTGATTCATATCATATAAAATGATGGTTTTTATATGATCAAAAATGACTAATTAAAGAATTAATCATAAACCCGAAAGCATGTGACTTAAATGCTTTCGGGTTTTCTATCGTTTATTTTATATATTTTTTCGCAGGTATACCAATATAGATACCAGCTTCATCAATTGATCTTGTAACGACTCACCCCCATCCCTATGGTGACGTTTGAGGTGATATGAATGTTATTTCTAATGGTACTATTCATACCGATTAAACATAAATCACCAATCGTTGTTGAACCACCGACTGTGACACCTGAGGTAACATAGGTGAAGTGACCGATTTGATCATCATGTCAGGTGATTGCACCTGTATTAATGATTGAGTGAGAAAAGGTGGTTGCGTTTGTGTTAACAACGCTGCGATGCATAATAACTGTACCCTCTTCAATAGAAGCGCTAGAAGAAACATAAGCACTCTTTGAGATTAGGGCTCTGTAAACTAAATCTGGATGTTTTATAGCGATTTCTTTTCTAAACTCATTACGACCTAAGGCGATGAAGAATAAGGCATTGGGATATTTAATTTTGATTTGATCGATATCTGATAATGTTCCAAGCGTATTTTTCTGATTAGTTGAACTTTCAATAAAACCTGTCACGGTATAACCATTTTCTACTGCGATCTCGGATATCACTTTTGAATGTGTAGTGTTACCAATAATGATTAATTCTTTTACCACTAAAATCACTTCCCTTAATTAAATTATATCACTGGTTCGTTTGATCGTATCTTTTAGAATATAAACTTCACAAACCAATCTTGATTGGTACTTTATATCGAGGAAGTAAGTCATGATTCTTTGATAAAACATCGTGGTGTTTGAAATGATTTTGAAATGAATATCATTGGCACTTACTGGGTATAAGTGAAAGAAAGTGCTTAAATAACTCAAAAAAACTAAAATTTATGAAAGGATTCAGACAAAAGTGTTCGTTTTACAAACAAATCGTTAAAATAGCCTTGTAATAATCAAATCTTTAAGATAAAATGTAATCGTTAATTAAACGAACAATGATGGCGGTGGCATATGAACAAAAACCAATTCTTTAAACCAACGGTATTATATAAGGAATATATGATACTAGACATGATTGAAAAAAATAGCCGTGTGACTCAAAGAGAAATTAGTAAAGAGATAGGGATTGCACTTTCTATGGTGAACGATCACTTAGATCAGTTTGAGAAAGAAAGGCTAGTCAAACGGATAAAACACTCAACGAAACATGTTGAGTATTTAATCACGAAAAAGGGTACTGAAAGAAGAAAACTACTTAATATTTGGTATCTTAAATCCTCCCAAGGCATCTATCTACAAGCCAAAGAGAATATCACTAAGTTCTTAAATCAAATCATTGCTAAAGGATTTAAACAAATACTTCTTTATGGGGCTGGTGAAGTAGCAGAGATTATCTTATCAGTTCTAAATGATGATAATAAACTACCACTAGAAGTACTAGCAGTCATTGATGATGATAAGAATAAATCAGGGAATGTCTTAGTGAACGTCCCAATCATTACGAAAGATCAGATTAAAGACACAAATCATGATGGCATTTTAATTTCAAGCTATACCCATCATGAAAAAATAAATGAAAATCTTAAAATGATGGATTATGATCAATCAAAGATTCTACATTTTTTTGATAACTAACGCTAGGGGAAATACATTCATGTTTTATTTAAAATTCAAACGATTTTACGACTTCATCTTAGCCCTAATAGGACTAATTGTCTTATCACCATTATTCTTGATTCTAATGATCTTAATCAAAATAGACTCAAGAGGACCAATTTTATTTAAGCAAAAAAGAATTGGTAAATATAAAAAGCATTTCTATATTTTAAAGTTTAGAACCATGCGCATTGATACACCAAAAGACACACCAACTCATTTATTAGAAAATCCTAAACAGTGGATAACTAGAATGGGTAAGTTCTTAAGAAAAACAAGCTTAGACGAACTACCTCAAATCATTAATATTCTAAAAGGCGATATGTCCATTATTGGACCTAGACCCGCCTTATGGAATCAATATGATTTGATGGAAGAAAGAGATAAGTACAATGTTCATCGATTATACCCTGGATTAACCGGCTATGCACAGATCAACGGTAGAGATGAATTGCCGATTCCTGAAAAAGCCAAACTAGATGGGTATTATGTTAAACATATTAGTCTATGGTTAGATATTAAAATATTCTTCGGTACCATTGTTAGTATAT
>JAVESF010000036.1:0-3746 GCA_034006765.1 Acholeplasma sp.
TCAACCAGCGGGTTGTTTGCATGCTCAATTCCTCTCTTAACGCCGTTGCACATAGCCGTGCACAACACTATCAATTGAGTTTAACTAAGCAACAGCAAACAGCCTTGTCGTGGGTCAATAGGGGCTGGTTAACTATCTAACTCGTTTATGAATGGCACCTAATGTTTTATATTTTTTATGAAATTACTTTATTTGCTAAAAACATCCTTAAGCTATAGGTAAAGCCTATCGAAAGCGCTTATTCCTGTTCGTCTTCATTAGTAAACTCCTCTACAAATTCAGATGGTGTTAAATTTAATATTTTTTCATTTTTTATAAAAACAACATTAGCAAAATAAACTAAATTTTTTAAATTTAATGGATAACTATATTCTTGCTTGTACAGCTGATAAATAAGTTTATCTCTATCTATACGGAAAAAACTTTTTGCAGACTCAGCATCAGTATTAAAAATATTACAAAGTTCTTCACCTAAAGAAAAGTTATGTATTCGCAACCTTAGCTTTTGCCTAAACATAGCTTCCCAATTTTTCTCTTTGTATTGACGATAAGCAACAGCTTCTAATATTTGAATCATTGTCCACTCACTTGTTTCCAGCGACGCATATACTCCATTCATCCTCCTAGACTCGGGCAAACTATTTGACCAATCATCTTCAAACTTATAACGAAGATCATGCTCAACCTCATGCCAACCTTCAGATAAGACTGTTCTAATTTGTAACTCAAAGGTTAAATCTACATAATCAGTATGATTGCGCTGCAAGCTATAACACTCATCTTCTTGCAGACGATAGATTAAATTATATCTTACAGGATTAAATGTTTTCGCATCTAAATCATCAACACTTTGATCACTCCTGCTCTCTTTATATAAATTAGATATAAGATTATGCACGATTTTAATATCATCAGCAAAATACAAAACTATTCTTATACCAACTAGATCTTGTATTTTAGATTCAAAATTAAGATACTTATTTTTAGAATTAATTTTTCTATCAAGAGAAGCTATCGTCTTTACTCGTTGAAATATTCTAAACATTACACCTATAGATTCTAGAGAATTTGTAATATTTTCTACTATTTGATTTGCCACTGATGAAGGATATTTAGGTGTCATTTTATTTACCTAGCATTGCCTTAATTTCCGCAATTTTCAATCGGTTAATTGCAATATACTCTCCATCATTAGCATCTTCGAGAAATGAGAGTCTTTTTAGCATTTTCAGCTTTAAGGTTATTTGTCTTTTACTATAATCATGTGACTGACCAGCCTTTATTATACTTGCCAAAGGAATATGTAGCCTGTCTAGACTGGCGGAACCCACTCTCCAAAATCTATTCAGAATTAAACTAGTCAATTCATCTACAACCTGACTCTCATCTTCAACTTCATTTTTTATCTCAAAACTCTCTATCTCTTCAATCAAACCATTATTATCAAAACAATTTAAAAAAAGCAAAGAGTTAGTATCTTTAATTAATTCATCAATCTCGCAATTGTAGAATTTACAGCTAATAAAAGTAGCTTCCTCGATGTTCTTTATATAAATTTTTACATTAGTAAAAATACAATCTGTAAAGGTAATATCGCTTACAAAAAAATTATTGAAAAGATTAACATCTGAAAGATTTAGTGACATAAAAGACGATTGACTATACGAGTCAGAGAGCAGTTCGCCAAGCATACAAAACTCATACTTTAATTTATCCGACTTACTTAAAAACTCAGCCATGGATTCTAAACCTAACCAAAGATCATGCCGCTGCTTTTCGTTTCTTGATGTGTACGATATTATCGCTGGTTCAACGAACCGTTCGTCACTTGCAATCCATTCTTGCTTTGTCCTTAGAATATCTTTTGCAATAAAATTACCAAATACAAACTCATTTATAAATTCAATTCGATCTTCACCTTGATTGCTTCGATCAAAGAAGGCATGATTAGTTAGTGTATTGCTTAAAGAATCAATAGAAGGCCTGTCACTAGGTTTGTAAAGCTTTCTTGTTTCCTCAAGGACTTCTATGCATTTTTGCTTGAAAAAATTAATGAGTTTTTCTTTGGACTCAGATGTGTAATTGTTCTCACACATGTCAGCTGCAAGCTCAGTCAATAATTCTGACTGGCGCTCTGGTGACATAAGAAGATTCTGTCTCTCTTGCTCTCGCTCAAACATACTATCGAAATACCGGTCAACAATTTCCTCAGGTTTCTCACACAACTCATCAAAACGAATTTTATTTGAAAATCTCAAATAAGATAGTAATACAGGATTTGATATTTTATTCAGATCAATGCCTACAAAATATAAACGCTCCCTACGCTCTACTGGTAGCCAGTCCTCAACTCTAGGAGATTCAATTCTATAGCGAACAAACTTAAACTTATCCGCGTAACGTTCAACCCACTCACCAAATGTAGCCCCATCAAATATTGCAGATTTACGAGAAGTAATAACTATTTTTGCTTTATTGCATAGTAACTCACTAATAGTTTCCAACATAGGTTCAGCATTTTCATAATCCTCAGTCTGATCTGTTTTTTGAGTATCACTCAGTAACTCATCAAAACCATCAAGGACCATAACAATACGGCCATTTTTTAACTCATCTTCAACAACAGAAGATTTAACTTGTGCAAAGGCCCGATCAACTTCTCTTACAAAAACATGACTGAAAATTCTTGCTTGACGATCTCTGGAGAACTCTGTAAAGAAGGGGATAGGTTTCGATTCATTATCTACAATATTATTAATTAGCTCGTAT
The DNA here is from genome assembly GCA_034006765.1 of Acholeplasma sp. Classification (GTDB taxonomy): domain Bacteria; phylum Bacillota_I; class Bacilli_A; order Acholeplasmatales; family UBA5453; genus Paracholeplasma. The sequence goes on from JAVESF010000036.1 coordinate 2,770, forward strand.
GACGTGCAGGTTTTACCAAACCCTGCTGGCGCCTCAATTAATATTAATTGAGAATCGTCTGCATCAAGTCGTTCAATAATATCCTGAACAATATTATGCTTTGGTTGTTCTTTCTGATTCACAATAATATATGGTGCATTAATATAACTATATTCTAATTCATTACCATTATTCGGATAAGACAGCATAACTGAGGATACATATTGTTCGTATTCCGATTTTATGCGCTTCCTCCATGTATCAACGTCAAAAAACCCTTTAAAAAGCCCGTCCTGTATTTCATCCAAGCTATTATATTCAGTAACTTTAGCTGAAACCCCAAGCTCGTTAAGATTTTTAATTTTTTCGTTTATTTCCTTCTCATCTAAAGAATCATCACTAATTTTTACAACTTCGGCGTTGTGAAAAAAACCAGATTTGAATGTAAAAGTTAAGTAAGATTTATTAGAGTACTTACTCTTGTATTCAAACCCGTACTTTCGATAGCAATTGATGATCTGAGAAGCATTAAGGCACATTTTAATTTCCTTATAAAAAATATTTTTAACGCACGATATTTAAAATACACAAACTTATACTTTATCTAAACAGATAATACAAACCCACCTTATTCTGATCTGAAAAATAAACACCACAACGAAGTCACTTCCGCACTGCGCGCGGCAAACAGCGGATCAGTCGTATCTTGGCTGCGGCCGTGCTTAGGTTGGGTATCCAGACGGTATTTCACTGCTAAACCCGCTTCGGCAAACCAGCCAAGTAACTCCTCTCGGGTGCGTAACTGCAAATGTTCGGCTAAATCCGAAAGAATCAGCCAAGCTTCGCCCTGCGCTGCTAAATGTTTGGACACGCCCTGCAAAAACCCCCGCAACATCGCGCTATTGGCATCGTAAACGGCATATTCCAGCGGTGAACTGGGCTTGGCCGGCAGCCAAGGTGGATTGCAGACAATCAGATTGGCTAATGGCTGCTCACTA
>JAVESF010000037.1:0-3685 GCA_034006765.1 Acholeplasma sp.
TCAAACTAGATTTGATGACTAAATATGACATAAACAACTATGAAGTAAAGCTGAACGGCTTCTATAAAGGCTATACATCATTATTTAGTCAGCTAGAAATCAATCATTTAAAGTGTGTTGATGTTGTATCAGATAAGATATATCAGGCAACCAAAATCAATGTGTTGTCCATGGATAAAATAGCAAGCTTCAGCAAATCCATTATCGATCTAAATTGCAAGGTGATTGATGCACTTAATCTCGAATGGTTTGCAAGGCATACACTGCCATTTTCGCCTATCTGGTATTATGTCAGACGTCGAATGGAAAACAGCTATGACAATTTATTCTTTGTGCCCGGAGTGCACTATTTAGTCGCATTACCCGGTGGTGGTAAGTCATCCATTATTTATGATCTAACTGAAGAACTTAGATATCGCACTGGTAAATCAGCTTACATCAATGTTGAAATGGAAATCCCAAAGCTTGACGTAAATAGACAAATCTTCACAGTGAATAGACGTTATTTTGAGGTTGATGAGTTTTTCGGACTTGAATGGAACGAGGGCAAAAACAAGTATATTGCATCACAGTTAAAGCAATTTGATACAGAACATTTTTGTGCAATTGTGTTTGATGAATGGTTATCTAACTTTAACCACAGACAAAACAAAACAAACGACTATAACCAATCGGTTATACCTATTATTTCATTCTTTGCTAAAAAGAGACAACAGGGTATGCCTTACGTTTATATCGCATCACAGATTGATACAACCGATAATCAGATCATGTCATTCTTCACTTACATTCATGAAATAGAAATCGTCCGAGACATCCCTCTTAAAAAGTGGATTAGAGACGGTTTATGGGAAAAAGACATAATCGGGTGGCATGTATGGACTTATGGCTTTAAACGAACTAAAAACGGCATTGAAAAGGTGCTCGTTCGTAAATGGTTTAAAGAGAGATTCACACCTGACTTCAGTTACTTCAATACATTCAACGCAGCATCTAGCTTTAGAAACATCCCTAAAGATTCAAACTTCATCAGAAAGGTAGGAAACTAACATGCCTAATTTTATTTTAATTCTGCTTTGGTCCCTCTTAGCAGTGGTTATTCTTGCATTTATCGTCACTGGTCTTCTTTTTATTGCTTGGCAAAGTTGGAATATCATCTTCATCCCTGTGTACAAGCGATACAAATTCAATATTGAGAAAGCCCAAGCTGAAAGAGACCTTTATGCAATCGAGGTCAGAAAGGCTGACTTAATCGAAATCAATAAAGAGTACGAAGAAAAGTTCGCAGCATTTTCAGTTGATCTAAAGAAAATGCAGTTCGAGAAAAACAAGCTTGAAAAAGAAATGTCTGAAGATAAGATTCTTTATCAGGAACTTCAGCTGAAGAAAAAAGAAAAAGAGCTTGCTGATCAAGCAAAAGAAATTGACAAACAAGCTAAGAAAGAAAAGCAAAAATCGTAGTTTTATCCTATTAGATAATAGAGTATATATTTATATATACTTCTATATATCTAGGTATTAATTTTAAAGAGAGGTCCAATCTGGGAAGAATAAAAAGACCCACCAGCTAAATGCCAGTGGGTTACTCGTACGTGATAGCAGCTAGGGCTATCAACCCGTCGTTACGACTCACAAATATAATAATGCTATCTAAGGGCTTTGTCAATATAAGTGATTAAAGAATGCCTGTAGAGTGTATTGGGTTTTGTTCGTATTCATTTATAAGTTCTAACAATTGCTTCAATTTCCTTTCATAAAATTGTATCATTGTAATGATGTGCTGATTTCGCTACCAGGACAATTTAATACAATGAGGGAGATACATTATGTTAATTAAAGAATCTATGGAACGCTACATTTCTTATGTAAAGCGTCAGTTTTCACTTGGTACACACAAGTACTATAAATCACATTTAGGGCACTTTTTAAACTGGGCGGTAAAAAGGGATATCCTAAATATAGAAGACATCAAGTACTATGTCTTTGATGACTATATTGCAGATATGAAGCAAACTTGTAGTAACGCAACTATCAATAAACGCATTGGCATGCTTAAACGCTGGTCAATCAATCAGAACCATGACTTACCTTATCTACACTCAATTAAGAAGTTGAAAGAGCGTAGAACCACGTTCAAGATGATTGATCATAGAACGATGAACAAAATTAAGAAATATGTACATACACTCGATGTATCAATCTATAATAATCTTGTTTATAAAACAATGGTACTGCTTCTGATTGATACGGGTGCTCGTATCAATGAAGTACTTAGCATCGAGATTAGAAACATTGATGTTAGAAAAAATGAGATACTACTAACTACAACAAAAACCAAAAGCGATCGTGTGGTTTATTTTAGAAACGACACGAAGAAGTTAATACAAGATACGGTAAAAAAAAGTCGATCTAATTTCTTGTTGTACAACAATGAAAAAGACAGACTTATTAAATATGAAGATGTTAGATTCTTTTTTCGTAAGATGAAGCGTATTCTTGACATCGATGAGTTACATCCGCATATGTTCAGACACACCATGGCAACAAATTGGCTAGAAGCAGGTGCAGATTTAATATCAGTTATGGAAACCTTAGGTCATAAGAACTTGGAAACCACTGAACGATATTTGCACGTGAATAAAAAGCATATTAAAAAAACCTATATGGAAAAATACAAAGGTTAATTATTCTGCATCATCGATAGCTTGTCCAACAATTTCATGAACGCCACGAAATCCGAATAGATCATTAGGCGTGCATTTAAATATATCGCATAGCTTGATGATCTGTTTGGCATTTGGAAATGATGATCCATTTTCCCAAGTGCTGTAAGCTTGTTGCGTAAGGTTGAATATTTCTGCTATCTCACGCTGACTTTTACCGAGTTTTTCACGATAATATTTCAATCTCAATTTTTCCATAAACAACCTCCTAAATTATTATTTTGGAATGAATTTGCTTTAAATGATTGACAAATTTAATTTGTGAATGTAGAATGATGGTGTATTACAAATCAAATTTGTGATTCAGTTTAAAATATATCCTGGTACTTAGACCAGGGAAAAGGTTGGCGAAATTATGATTGAAGCAGCAGTTCTGTTATTAGCAATTTTAGTTATTGGACTTGATATCCTACAAAATGTAACAATCAAAAGACTAGAAGCTAGAATCGCAAATCTAGAAAAAGCAAATGAAACTATTTGCAACAAACATGAAAACATAAGAAAGAAATTCAATCCTAGGAATAACGTCACTTATTAAAGAATTTCTATAACTCCTAGAAGTTTACTCATTGAAACAGGTGTTAAATCAAATGTTTCAGACTCTAAATAGGTCGTAACTTTAACTTGTTCAGTCTTCTTATCTATTCTTACTAGTTCGTTAGCTTCTTTTGCTACTAAAGACTTCATTCTAACTTGATTACCTTCAATATAACTAATATCATCAATATTGATATATACAGGTAAGTTACTATTTACTGCAGAAGCTTTAAAGAATTTTGACATAGTTATTCACCTCAACTTAATATATAAACTGGATAATCCAGGTTGTTTCTAAAAATGGCGATGCAGGAGAGATTCGAACTCCCGACCGACGGCTTAGAAGGCCGTTGCTCTATCCAACTGAGCTACTGCACCATTTTTGACAGCATGGTTATTATAACGCAAAATCAATTTTATGTAAA
>JAVESF010000038.1:0-3540 GCA_034006765.1 Acholeplasma sp.
TACGACCAACACCCTCCGTTTTCTGAAAAACACCGGAATACAAAAACTCTTGCAAAAGAAACGTCTGCTGGCTGTTTACCTGCAATACTTCCAGGAGCAGCAATATTTTTGATTTTTTGGCGCATTTCTGGCATGCTAGATTCAATCAAGCGCGCCAAGTTTTTTTGCCATTGCGGTATCTGCCTTTTAATCTGGCAGTTGCAATTTCTTCAGAAAATGTTGGCGCGCTAGATTGAATCTAGCGCGCCAGAATCTAGCGCGCCAGAATCTAGCGCGCCTAATTCGTACACCGGAAGTACTTTTATTGTTTTATTGGCGATGACAATGGTGTCATGTTGGTCAAGTGTAAGGATATATCCCTGCTCCATTTTGAAGAACTCCATCGCTTCTTTTAACCCTTCCACTTCTCGATGCATAGTATCATTATTGAGTTCGCTGCACACCTGTATAAGGGTATGTGGAACCCCTTTATGCGTAACCACAAAATCGCACTCGGCGTTGTCTTTGTAGTAGTAAAGATCAAAGCCAAGGCGTCGCAGTTCCCAGAAAACCATATTTTCCAATCTTCGTCCCCAATCGGGACTAAAAGAAGGAGAGATGGCAGCCTGTATACCGTTATCAATGAAATAGATTTTGCGGGGATTAACCTGCTGTACGCGATAGGAATAACTAAAGCGTGGCATGAGTTGTATAAGATAACTTGCCTCTAAAAAATTGAGATACCCAAGTATAGTATTGGCGCTTTTAACACTTGCCAGTGACTTGAGGTTATTAGCCGATATAAGGTTTCCTATGTTGGCTACAAGAAACATGAGTAGGTGGCGCAAGGGGCGTTCGTCGCGTATATTATGGCGTACGGCAATGTCTCTGTAAAGTATATCGTTGACAAGCAATTGTAGTATTTCAGTATAACCGGTCTGTATGTATTGAGGCATACCGCCTGTTTCAAGGTAGCTACGTAGTGATTGATTGTTGAGTTCTAAATTTTTGTACGAACAGTATTCGTTATATGAGAAGGGGAACAATTCTTTTGTGATGTGGCGTCCGGTGAGTTTTGTACCCAGTTCACGGCTAAGCATAGAGGCATTGGAGCCGGTAACAACTACATGGTAACCTTCGTCAAGTTTTCCGCGTACATAGACCTCCCATCGTTCCATTAACTGTATTTCATCAAAATAGAGCGTTTTAATACTCTTTTCCGCTATGATTTGATCAAGCAGACGTAGGTCATTGAACTCGAAATTGTATAACCGTGGAGTATCGAAGTTAAGGTATAGCCAGTCGTTTTTTTGTTGATTGATGAGTTGTGACAACAGGGTACTTTTACCGCAGCGACGTATGCCTGATATAACAAGTGCAAAATTATCTATGATTTGCAGTTCTTGTAACAGCTGACGCGGGTGGCTTTCCAGGGCTTCTATTTTCTCACGTTGATGAGCTATAACCGCCTTAAGTTCTGATAACAGTATCATAATATTCCTTCTTTGCCATCAAAGATAGGGGTTTGCATTGATAATGACAAATAGTTTGCATTAGAAATGATAACTATTTCTAAAAATTGCAACTTTCTGATTTAAAGTGGCGCGATACATCTAAAGTGGCGCGATACATCTAAAGTGGCGCGATACATCTGATGTGTCTGTGGTATATGTCTGTAGTTTTTTTAGTACTTTAGAGGCATGTATTTGCCAGACGGTCGCAATATTGATGCAAAAGTGTTGGCCGGGGTCTATAAAAACACAACGGCCACCTATAAATTTTATTGGTTTGCATCTATTCTGGATATATTGGTGAAAGAAGGGAAGACGAGCATGTCTTTTTGGGAGGTCATTATTGGGATGGTGGCTCAGGCATGGTATCCTGTGCATTACTTTCGTATATCTTTTGGTAAATCAGATTCGCTTGCTTCTCAGATTATTAAACTGCAACAGGTGTTGAACCTGCCGATTGATTCTGATATCTCCCTGCTCAAACGGACTCTTTCCGAAAACCTGAACAATCCGGATGTGAAGAAGCTGCTTACGATTTTTACTTACCATGTACCGTACAGGTTCCTTTCTCCCTGGATTGCTTGCAGCTCTAACAGTCAGGTAGAGGTTCAGTCCCGCACGTATTCGAACAACTGTATATATGCCATACTAGTGGACCAAATTCAGATTAACCCTTTATGGATCCCTTATTTGACAGATAACTATGTGATTCTTAGAGAATTCACTTTTTGGAACCTGACGCTTTTCTTACAGAAGCGCAACCCTAATGTTCCTGACCTCTCGGCAAAGTTGGTAAAACCCATTCAGCGGGATTCGCTATTGAAGCAACGCAAGTACTGGGATAACTTTATCAGCACAAATGGATTCATTGAATGTATATATACAGGCAGGCCGTTGCACAAAGATGAATATGACATTGATCACTTTATTCCCTGGAGTTTTGTTTCTCACAACCTGTTGTGGAATCTGCTGCCGGTGGATCCGTGGATAAATGCATCTAAAAGCAATGGTTTGCCTCGGCTTGGAATTTATTTACAGCCTTTTGCTGAAGCCCATAAAAAGGTTCTTAAGTCTGCTTATTACAATAATCCCAATAACAAGTTGCTGGAAGACTATTTGGTTATTTACGACTCTTTGTATGAGCTGGTTGAACTTTCATCGGAGGATTTTTACAGCATATACAAAAAAACCTTTTCTCCGTTGGTACAGATTGCTGAAAATATGGGATTTACGTATTGGGAAAAACAAGATAACCTGGTATGAAAACAGAGAAAGAATGTCCATTCTGCCTTATTGAAGAAAACAGAGAAATAATCTGTGAATCAAAAGGAGCATTAGCTATCCCTGACAAATTTCCCATTAGCCCGGGTCATATGTTAATTGTACCCAAACAGCATGTTTCCGATTATTTTGAACTTTCAGAGGCCGAGCAACAAGAACTTTGGCAGTTGGTGAACCGGTGTAAAGCCATTCTTACGGAAAGGTATCGGCCCGATGGGTTTAATGTGGGTATTAATGTGGGACCAACAGCGGGACAGACTATTTTTCATGTGCACATTCACTTGATACCGCGTTATAAAGGCGATGTGAAAAACCCTAAAGGTGGAATACGCCACACCATACCAGGGAAGGGGTATTATTAGTAAAGCGCTTGCATAAAAAACGCTTGCTGGTCGCTGCACCAAAAGAACGGGGAACGCTTGCTGGTCGCTGCACCAAAAGAACGGGGAACGCCTCCCAGTTGCTACGCTACTGCTCCGCTGTCGCTGCGCTGTTGCTTCGCAACCGGGCCCCTCCCTCCTCGGGTGCGAGGTTCCCCTTTCCCTTTTGGTGTCAGCTCCCATGTTCCGTGCAGTTCAGTTCTGTGCAGTGAAATTCAGTGCAGTTCAATGCAGTTCAGTTTAGTTCCGTGAAAATGCAGGTATTTTGGCGCATTTCTGGCATGCTGGATTCAATCTAGCGCGCCAAGTTTTTTTGCCATTGCGGTATCTGCCTTTTAATCTGGCAGTTGCAATTTCTTCAGAAAATGTTGGCGCGCTTGATTGAATCT
>JAVESF010000039.1:0-3500 GCA_034006765.1 Acholeplasma sp.
TGGTTGGAACATTGCAGCTTCGCAAACTCTACAGGATGAAGTCCCGAATCCAGGTTCGCTTTCACATGCTCTTTCAACGTGCTGCGGGCAGACAATTTGTACAGGAACGTAGGAATGGTAACAATTTTCTTACCGGGCTCGCCCATATACTTGTGGAAAATACCCAGCATTTCACGCCATGTCATGTTATAATACCCAATGGGATACGCATTGCCTCCCCGGTTCTTTTCCAGAGCGCCGGCGACGGCCTGTCCCACCTGTTTTACCGTTACCATAGTAGTCCCACCGCGCGGGTATAGGGTTTTCTTTTTCATTTTCAGCAACTGCTCTACCAAAAACACCCATACGGGTTTACGCCCGGGCTGCGTTCCAAAAATGTACGGCAACTCCAGCACGGCCACATCAAAACCCGGCTCTGCAAAAGACAAAGCCATTTTTTCCTGATCCACACGGCTGCGGATGTACGGATGGTGTTTTGTCAGTTCCAGCCGGGGACGGCTTTTGGCAAAATACGTAAAGTACGAACCGCAGATTACGCTGTGTTTTACACCTGCTTGTTTTGCCAGCCGCAGCACCCGCTCCAGGGCGTGCGTATTAAACTTTTGAAACATATCGTAAATGGGAGCCGGTGCCGTAAGCCGTTCGTCAATCCCGGCCGCGAACACAAAACCTTCATTACCGGAAAGAATTTGTAAAAGTTCGTCGTCGCCCAACTCCATAAAGTTCCCGTACGTCACGTTCATTTCTTTTGGCAATGCAGCACCTGCCGGCAACGGCGGCAACGCCAGGGTACTTACTTTGTGACCACGCTGTATCAATTCGTATGCGGCCTGACTTCCCAGAAGCCCCGTTCCGCCAATCATAAAAATATTCATACTGCTAATTTAATACTTGCAAATCAAAATACAGCGTAAAACTACTTGTATTTGTTAATTAGCTATATTTGTAAACTTGCATAAAAATTATGAAAAAACATTTTCTTGTACTTCTTTCCCTTCTTTTGCTATCCTGCGCTACATCAAAAGACGTGTTGTATTTTCAGGATATTGACAAAATCCAAAAAAAGCAAATCCAGGCAGAATACATTACCCGCATTGCAAAAGACGACCTGCTGAATATCGTGGTAACAGGGCCCGATAAAACGGTGGTCATGCCTTTTAACCTCACCCTGACCGATAACATTGCGGGAAGTTATTCCACCTCACATGCTTTATTTCCCTACCTGGTAGATTCGGAAGGGAACATAGACTTTCCCGTCCTGGGACGCATACATATTGAGGGAATGACCCGTATAGAACTCATCAATTACCTTACGCAGCACCTGCAGGAGTACATCAAAGACCCCGTGGTGGTCGTAAGTTTTACCAACTACAAGATTACCATCCTGGGGGAAGTACAAAGGCCCGGAACGTATACCATGCCTTCTGAACGGACTACCATCCTACAGGCCCTCGGTATGGCAGGTGACCTTAAAATATCGGGAGAACGTGATAAAATCCTGCTTATAAGGGAAGTAAACGGTATTCAAGAACATATCAAAGTGGATTTAAAGTCTGCTGAAATTATGAATTCACCTTATTATTACCTGCAGCAAAACGACGTTATATACGTAGCCCCCAGTGCTTCCCGTGTTGTAACCGGCACCTCTACAGCCGGTTTGTGGAGTACAGGCCTGTCTATTATTGTATCGGCAGTATCGGTTGTATCCCTTGTTCTCTCCCTTTCCTCAAAAATAAAATAATACCTCCTTATGTCAGCAACCCCTCCTGCACAAAAGCCCCTGCACAATCTTAAAGAAGATGATTCCATTGACCTTAGAGAAATTCTTGAAACCATTTGGGGATTAAGGCTGTGGATTGTTCTATCTGTGATTCTTTGCGTTGGCATCGCTTATACCTATGTGAAATACACAACGCCTGTCTATGAAAGTACAGCCGGTCTTTTATTGGTGAACGACGGGGCCCGGGGCGGCTCCACGGGAAGCGACATGTATTTTATCTCGGAATTGACGGGACATTCTATGCGGTATAAAATGAGCAACGAGCTGTATATGCTGCAAACCATTTCGTTACTGCAACAAGTAGTAGAAGACCTGAATCTGAACGTTCAATACTTTAAGAAAACACGTTTGAAGCAACAAGAACTGTACAGGAACTGTCCCATAGCCTTTCAGTGGGAAAACCCGGTACCCGTTGCCTGGGAAGGTATGAAACCCCTGGAGATTACACTAAAAGTAAAACCGGGTTCAGATCATTTTGAAATTAATAATATGCTTGTTGGAGGTGAACAAGTCTATGTAAAAAACAAGGCCGTCCAATTTGGAGAGGTGATAAGTACACCGGCCGGCCTGTTCAGCATTACCAACCTGTATAGTCCTACGGAGGATACGGGCAGCACCCTGTTTACTATCAAAGTAAGCAGCCCGCGATCATTTGCCAATAAAATCAAAAGAAACCTTACGGCAAGACAAATAAGTGACGGACGCACCAATGCAACAACGATGGCAAACATGTCAGATATTATTGTGTTAACCCTGCAGGACGAAATCAAAGAACGCGCCGTGCGTATTCTGCACTCTCTAATACAAAATTACATCCAGGACAATAAAGAATTTAGTGCCCAATCCATTGAAAAATCCATTGTATTTATTAACGACAGGTTATCCCAAATTGAGCGCGACCTGGGTATCATTGAAACAGACTACAGCAGTTACCGGTCTGTACGCAGGATTGTACGGGAAGACTCCCAATCGCAAATAGCCATAACCTCAGATGCCAGGTACCGCGATGAACTTACCGAGCTGGAAATTCAGATGAAATTACTGGGAATGATCAAAGAATTTCTGGCCGGCCAAAATGATACCCACGAAATGATCCCTACCAACCTGGGTATTAAAGATGTGGGCCTTACCTCGGGCATTGAAAGATACAATACGCTTATTGTAGAACGGAACAGGCTCCTGGCCGGTTCCAGCCTTACCAATCCCCGGGTAGTCAACGCCAACTTGCAATTGGACAATATGAAAGATGGAATCCACGTATCCATTAAAAACGTAGAAAACACCCATACATTACGGTTAGACGCACTTCGGGAACAGATATCCAAGGGAGAAAAAGAAATATCTACCATCCCGTCACAGCAATTGGAATTGGCCAGGATAACACGCCGGCAGGAAATTATTGAACCCCTGTACAGGTTGTTGCAACAAAAGAAAGAAGAGAATATGATTGCTTTGTATGCCCTGCCCGATAACGCCCGAATTACAGAAGAGCCTGTATCAAAATCTTCTCCCATCAAACCCAACAAACGAAACATTTACCTGGCCTCTTTGCTGCTGGGACTAATCCTCCCTCCGGGAATTTTTTACACCACGGAAGCCCTCAGACGAAAAGTCATTGGCAAACAAGACGTAGCAAGAAGAACCAACATCCCCATTTTTGCTGTGATTCCCAAATCAACCAAATCCGACTTTCTCATTGACATTACCAGTAAGGACGCCC
>JAVESF010000040.1:0-3417 GCA_034006765.1 Acholeplasma sp.
AGAAAAGTAGGAAATCCGGAAGAAGCTTCGCGTATAGATCCCTCTGCAGTACTTTCTACCGGCACAACAGAAGGAGTATTATGATAAGAAAACAAAAATACCAACTGGGAGTAGCCTTTGGCGGCGGTGGTGCCAGAGGCTATTACCACCTTGGCGTATTAAAGCGTTTGCTGGAAATGGGACATATCCCTAAAATGGTTTCGGGGACGAGTGTAGGTGCCATTGTAGCAGCGTATTATGGTCAAGGCTTTACCGTTGAAGAAATTTTACAAGCATTTGAACACCTGACACTGAAGGATTTCTTGGGGCGACGATTTTCCAAAGAATACCTGGTAGATTCTCTTCCGCTACGTAAAATCTTAGAGGAAACGTTCCGGGTACAGACTTTTGAAGAATTGAAGGTACCTGTAAAGATTGTAGCCACCTGCCTGGAAACAGCCAAAGAAGTAGTATTTGAAAGCGGACCGCTTGCCGAGGCCGTATTGGCCTCGTGCAGCATTCCCGTACTTTTTCCTCCTGTTGAAATAGACGGGAAACATTACGTTGACGGAGGCGTGGTGCGTAACGTACCGGTAAATCCCATCCGCAACTACTGCAAACGTGTATATGCTATCAACTTGTTCCCTGTGCCGGAAACTGACCTTGCGTATAACAAATCCATCCGTTACATAGCGGACCGCAGTATTTTCATGATGTTCCATGCAGGTGCAACGGCAGACCTGCACATGGCAGATCGGGTGATAGAAAACAAAGGAATGGCCCGGTTTACTGCTTACGACCTAAAGTATAAAGACGAAATGTTTGAGCTGGGGTACAATACCGTGTTTTAAAAACGTGCCAGCCAGCGTTCGTAAGAACTAAAAAACCGGGTAATAAGTTTATCTACACCGTTGCCTTCCACGAGTTCTCTTTTTTCATTGAACAGTCCGGCCACTCCGCCAAGATACATTTCCGGCAGCGGAAGTACCGGGCAATTCAAACAAACGAGCGTTTGCCGCAAGTGGTGGTTGGCACCAAAGCCTCCAATGGCTCCTTGAGATACAGATACAATGGCTGTTGGTTTGTTGCTCCAGACATTTTTATCATAAGGCCTGGATCCCACGTCAAGGGCATTTTTTAAAGCAGCGGTGGTAGATCGGTTGTACTCGGGAGTTACCAAAAGTACCCCGTCTGCACGTCCAACCCTTTCCCTGAATTGTACCCAGTTAACTGGCGGTTCTATGCCGTCGCCTTCCAGGTCTTCGTTATATAAGGGAAGATCCCCGATTTCAATTATTTGCAAATCCAATGTTGGCGGCGCCATGGCAGCCATAACTTCTGCCAGTTGCCGGCCGTAGGATTCTTTTCTAAGGCTGCCAACCAATACGGCAATATCCTTTTTAATCAGATTGTTCATTATTGTATTCAAGTTGTTTAACGGAATAAAGATACATTTTTTCCGTAAACCACCTTGCTGTCACCGGGAGCATAAAAATCAGGCAATTCTGCCATGGCCCGGTACCGGTGCTTTTCGTAAAATTGGCGGGTAGGAAAATATGCTTCTCTGCCCGAAGTTTCTATCCAGATGTCTGTTCCCCCTTGCCTAAAGATTTCTTTCTCTATTATTTCAATGAGCAGAGAACCCAGTCCTTTACCCCTCAGGTTGTCCCTGACAGCCATCCAATAGATGTCCCATCCGGAAACGGTACACGGTGTAGGGCCGTATACAGCAAAGGCTACCGGCTGGGTACCGTCCTGGGCAATAACAACAGAGTATCCGGATTGTTCTCCTTGTTCCAGTAAGGTGTTAAGGACTTCCATAGCTACGTCTACCTCAAAATCGTAAAAAAGACCGGTGGATTCCATTACAGCAGCCAGAGGGCCTCTGTCATCCGACAGCAGGGTGTGTCTAAATGAAATATTCATATTTGTTAATTCAGGTGCGCTGTAATCTGCGCAACAATCTGGTTAATGGAATAGCCGGCTTGTTTGCCTGCTGCAATGAACCCGCTGTCGGGCGAAATGCAGGGGTTCCCATTGATCTCAAGAACCTGGGGTATGTTGTTTGATCCCATGCGTATATCTACCCTGAAATACCCCGATAACCGGAACAGTTCCCCGCATGCAATGGCCGTTTCTTGCAATGCAGTACACAATTCCGGTGTGTGGTCCAATGTACCAAATTCCCGGAAGGTATGCGTGTATTCAAACGAATCTTCTTCCCATTTGGAACGGTAACCCAGAATTCTGGGTTTATCGGGAGGATAACCGCTAAAAATCATTTCCGGGATGGGGTATAAGTTGTAACGGTTCGGGCATCCCGTAACACTCAGGTTGAACTCGCGCCCCTCAATATATTCTTCAACAAAAAATTCATTTGGGTTGAAAGAACCCAGCCAGTCTTGCACTCCCGGGGAAAGGGGATTAAAAACATGGTGTTCGTCCAATCCTGCCGATCCTTCTTCTGACAACGGCTTAACAATGTATTTCTTATGGTTGTGAAGGAAAACAGTACTGCCAACCGGGAACCAGTCCGGAGTGGCAATTCCGTGGGAACGCATGATTTGTTTGGCCAGGACTTTTCGGGTTGTCAGATACAACCCTTCTTCACTTACTCCTGTATAAGGTATCTTCCATGCTCCTAGTATGGAAGGGACCATATGCAATAATCCGGTAGATCCAAAGACAGACTCTACCAGATTAAAAACAAAAGCAGGTTTGAGTGCTGCTACGTGCTGCAGGTCTTCATATACGTTGTTGCCCACGTCAAGTACCTGACATCTATATCCCAATGCTTCTAAAGCTTTATGGATCAAGTATACCTGGTCCATAACATCTTGCTCATCCGGGGTAGGTTGGGCCGGTAGCCGGTTATGCAGGATAACAACTGTATTGTTCATTTTCAATGAGTACCGTTTGCGCAGGGTTGCAGAAAATTCGTTTTATGGCCGACTGCATGATGGTATCTATCAACTGCCGGAAATCCATCCCATGCATCCTGGCCAGAATGGGGAGGTCGGAATCTTTGTAATTCAAACCGGCTAGTGGATTCATTTCCATGAATTCGGGTTCGCCTTCTATAGTAAGCTTCATATCAACTCGTCCGGCATCTTTAGAACCTGTAACTTCCCAGACTTGTAAGGCCAGTCGGCTGCATTTGGATTCCATGTCCCGGTCTGCCGGGCGGTATTCCACTACTGTTTTGTAATTCTGCTTGTTTTCATACGAATAAATAGCAGAAATTTCTTGTTTAAAAACAACTTCCATGACACCAATTACGCGGGCATCCGGTCCGTTTCCGCAAATACCTGCCGTAAATTCCCTTCCGGGCAGATACGATTCAACCAGTACGGGCTGGTTGAATTGTTTTAACAAATGAAGACATACCCTCCTGTATTCTTCTTCTGTAGTAACCAGGGAGAATTCGCTAACGCCTTT
>JAVESF010000041.1:0-3301 GCA_034006765.1 Acholeplasma sp.
ATATTTAATTTAGAAGCTGAAAGTAATTTAGGGTTTATTAAAAAAGCGTTCCCTTTACCTTTTCCTTGAGTAATTAATATATTATTTTCGACAAGTTTACCATACCAATTACGAAGTCTGTCCTCCTCTGGCAACTGTAAAATCTTAGCTAGTTCGGTGGATAATATTTTGTTATGCCTTGCTACTATACCAACCAAAATCCGTTCACGCTGGTTAAGTTGATAGTGACGTGATATATAGTCGGTTAATTTAAGTGCGTTTACATCAGTAATGCGAGATTCTATTGTTACGGTTACTCTGTTAAAATCTGACTCAATAACAGGAAAAGGCTTTGCATCAATACTCAGCTTCTCATAAATCAAATCATAACCTGAACCTTCTCCTTCCATCAGTTTCAAATCATGCATTAGTTTTATTAAATGCGGATTACGCCGATGCTTTTGATGTAGAATATTATCGCTGTTAATTCCCAATGGCAAACTGCCTGGACTAGTAATCTTTAACCTGTCCGGATAAACCTCTATACTGATATCTGAAGATATCAAGTAAGATTTATGAGCAAAAGCATTAACCAGCAATTCCCTCACAACCTCTTTAGAATAATGTCTGATTTGATTCCTGTACAATCCATCAGGAAGCTCATAGCTGTAATTTAACTCTATTGCCTCTTTCTCTATTGAGTAAAGTAATTCCTGAGGATTCATATCATACTCGTCCCAAATATATTTCCGTGTCTTATTCTCCAAAGAATCATAAACAATATATTGAACAGTTATAGGATAAGACAGTTTAGCACGTTGCTTTGCAGAACCAAGCCATAAAACGCCTAGATTGGTTAGATAGTTATCTTCCGTAAGATTATAATGCTCTAATATTTCATTGTCATTCTTAACTTTAATACTTTCTTTAACTCTATCAGAGGCTTTTATTAAATCTATGAATTTGATAATATTATGATGAGGTATATCTTCTACCTTAACATTCCTCTTATACAACTCCCACTGAAAAGCTTCTTTTTCAGATGCTATTCTTTGTAAATCTTCACTTCTCACTGGTTCACACTTATCTGCAATACGAATAAAAATCTTGCCATCTGAAGTGGACGCCATTATTTTATGAGACGGAAAAACACTAATCTCAAAATACTCTCCTCCATTGTCATGACTAAGAATAGGAGAAGGTGAAATTCCCACTCCAAAAGTAAACCCCCGTAATTTTTCTATGCAATAATTTATATCCTTTTGGTTAATTTTTTGATCCATAGGGGGTTTCCCCGTTTTATTGTCAAAGCCAATAATAACAATGCCTCCTTGAGCATTAGCAAGGCACACACAGGTTTTAGCCAATTCTTTAAAACCTTTATCACCAGTCTTAATCTTCTGTAAACCTTTATATTCTCTAACCTGCGTTTCCATAATTTACTAAATATAATTACTAATATTATTCTTCACTACTCATACGCCGCCAAGCCGCTGATTTCCCTTCCCTCGGCCAGTTTTTTTAGCTGGGGTAGGAGATCGGCCATGAGCTGTAGTTCTTTTGTTTTGCGTTCTTTCCAGCCCAGATCGAGCGGGGCAAGCAGGTCGGTCAGGGCTTCTCCGTCAAAAATCATGCGGGTCATAATCTGGTGGATGAAGGCCTGCAGGTCTTCGGTTGGCAGGCCGTTCCTGCGGGCTATGACGGCTATTTGTTGGTGGTACTTCTCTGTCTTGAACTGCAAGAATCCGTCGTGGAGTGCCTCGGCCTGTTGTCCTTTTTCCCAATCCAGGCCGTTGATGTATTCCACCAGGTCTTCTTCCTGGTCTATGAAATTGGAGTTAGAACGGAGCAGGGCAATGACCTGGGATTTGGTCATGCTTTGTTTGGCCGGTTTTCTTTGTGTGCTGTCGGCAATCAGACTCATGATATAGTCGTAGTCTATGATTGCCGAGGCAAAGAGTACGAACTCAAAGTCCAGCTGTTGTACGTTCTCTGGAGCTTTGTCACCCTCTTTTTGCTGTATTTCTCGCAGCATTTTGGCCGTTTCTATGTAGGAACTTCTGAACTCCTGCAGGGTTGTTTCCGGCAGGATAGCATTGATTTCTGCCTGTTGTTCTTCGGTAATGTCTGTGTACTGGTCCAACTGTGTTTTATACCGTTGTACTTCCTTGAAGTTCTTGACAAAGGTGATGCGGGCAGCATCTCCCCGCAGGTTGTAGACTTCCTGTGGCTCGTTGAGCAGGTTGTGGTGCTGCATGAAATCTCCCAAGGCTTGTACGGCGTCTTTGTATTTTTCTATGACTACCGGAGCCGGGTCCACCAGCCAGATTTCTTTGGCCCGTTCGCTTTCTTCTCCGGAAAAGAGGGCAATGGCCTGATTGACGGTGTCTTGTTGTGAGCGGAAATCCAGAATGTTGCCGTAGGGTTTGGTGTCGTTCAGGATACGGTTTGTCCGGGAAAAAGCCTGAATTAAGCCATGGTGTTTCAGGTTTTTGTCTACGTATATTGTGTTCAGGTATTTGCTGTCAAAGCCGGTCAGCAACATATCTACCACAATGGTGATATCAATTTTTTTGTCTCTGGGGAGTTCTTTGTTGCTCCATTGTTGGTCTTTGATGCGTTTTTGTATGTCCTGGTAATAGAGGTCAAAGAAAAAGATTTCGTGGTTGGTGCCGTATTGTTTGTTGTAATCTTTGATGATCTCTTTGAGAGCGGCTTTCTTTTTCTCCGGCTCTTTCTTGTTGTCTTCCCGTTCCTGTGCCAGGTCTTCTTGGATTTGCCGGATGTCTTGATCGCCGTTGGCCGGAGGCGAGAACACACAGGCTACCTGCAACGGCACAAAATTGGAGTCTTCGGCTGTTTTGCGCTTTTGTATCTCTTTGAATAGTTGGTAGTATTCTATGGCGTTGTTGATGGATGCCGTAGCCAGCAATGCGTTGTATTTCCGATAGTTGGTAGCGGCGTTATGTTTGTCCAGGATGGCTTCTACGACGGCTTGTTGCGCTATGGCTTCTCCCGGCTTGGCGTTTTCCGATCCTTTGCCTTTGTAGTAGTCCACGTGGAAGCGGAGTACGTTTTTGTCTTCAATAGCGTGCGTTATGGTGTAGGCGTGGAGCTGTTTTTCAAAAATGTCTTTGGTGGTTATGTAGGAAGCATATTCTCCCTCACGAACGCTGTATGTGGCGTTTTCCTCAAAGATTGGGGTACCGGTAAAACCAAAAAGTTGTGCCTTGGGGAAAAACTCTTTGATGGCTTTATGGTTTTCTCCAAATTGCGAGCGGTGGCATTCGTCAAAAATAAAAACCACCCGCTTGTCTTTCAG
>JAVESF010000042.1:0-3214 GCA_034006765.1 Acholeplasma sp.
TCTTCTATTGTAACATTTTATGCTATAAAAATGTCTATTAGGGTTTAAACATGATATAATTTTTGTGTAAAAAAGAGGTAACCATTATGTCTATTTGTAAAATCACATTAAAACCAAAAGAAGAATTTAGATTATTAGAAGGACACCCTTGGGTCTTTTCAAATGAAATTGATACCATCGATGGCGATATAAAGTCTGGTGAAATCGCTTATGTCTATAGCAGTAAACAAGTTTATATCGGTAAAGGTTTTTTAAATACCGCTTCGAAAATCTTTGTTAGACTTTTAACCAGAGGCGATGAAACGATGGATGCCGCTTTCTTTAAACATAAAATTCAAAAAGCCAATGAAAGTCGACTTGGTCTTGGGTATCAAAACAGTTATCGTGCCTTTTTTGGCGAAGCGGATGGTATTCCTGGTTTAATTGTCGATAAGTATGGCGATTATTTATCGGTCCAAATTTTATCACTTGGCATCGATTTAAGAAAAGACATGTTTGTTGGTATACTGACCGATATTTTCAAACCAGCTGGTATTTATGAGCGTAGCGATGTCCAAGTGAGAACCAAAGAAGGTTTAGCACTCACTAAAGGTGTTTTATTTGGCAGTGTCCCTGATGAAATCTTCATCAAGGAAAATGATTTAATCATGACCGTCGATATTAAAAATGGTCAAAAGACAGGGTTTTATTTGGATCAACAAGATAACCATAACGCGATTAAACCTTATGTAAAAGATAAAAAAGTACTAGACTGTTTTTCTAACATTGGTGGGTTTGGCTTGCATGCCGCCTACTATGGGGCAAGTCATGTGACGTTCGTGGATGTTTCAAAACTGGCTTGTGAACAAATAGAAAAACACGCTAAATTAAATCACTTCGATCAAGTAGAAGTATTAGAGCGTGATGTATTTGATTACTTACGTGAACCAAAAGATACCAAGTTTGATACCATCATCTTAGACCCACCTGCTTTCGCTAAAAAACAGGATAGCCTAAATAAAGCTTACAATGGCTATAAAGAAATCAACCTACAAGCGATGAAGCTCATCAACGATGGCGGTTATTTATACACCTGCAGTTGTAGCCACTATATGACGATTGATTTATTTTTAAAGATGTTGGGTGAAGCAGCCAAAGATGCGAAAAAAGTCGCACAAATGGTTGAACTTAGAATCCAATCTAAAGACCATCCAGCCTTATTAGGTGGCGATGAATCGTTATATTTAAAATGTGTCATCTTAAGAATTACAGATTTATAATATGAGAAAAGCTCGCTAAATGGCGAGCTTCATTATTTTTTAAACAGGGCTAGAAAGATTCGAACTTCCGAATGTCTGGGTCAGAGCCAGATGCCTTACCGCTTGGCGATAGCCCTAGGAAAAAACATTATTTTGACATTAATCTTTTTTTAACATACGTTGGTAAGGCAAAGGATGCGACATGTATTTCTTTGTTGTAATACTTCGTTTCAAAACCCAATCGTTCGATATAAGATGATTTTAATTCAATGACGGGGTCAAACTTTTTGGATGCGAATCCAAATAACCAGTGTCCTGAAGGATAAGTCGGAATAAAGGCTTGATAGACTTTGGAAAATGGAAAGACTTTACTGATACGATCATGGGCTTCTTTCATTTCCTTTGATTCCTTTTCAAAATAAGGACTTTCGTGTTGATTGATTAAGATGCCTGATTCTGTTAACGCCCTAAAACAATCGTGATAAAACGATTGTGTAAATAAATCCGCTTCAGGTCCGATTGGGTCTGTCGAATCTACAATAATCAAATCGTATTTTCGTTCAGTATCTTTAACAAATGACGCCCCATCTTGATAAAACATACTAACCCTAGTGTCATTAAAACCACTTGATAGCGATGGTAAATATGTTTTTGATAGTTCAACGACACGGTAATCAAGCTCTACGACTTCGATGGTTTCAATCTTAGGGTATTTCACTAATTCCCTTAAGGTACCACCATCGCCACCACCAATGATCAATACATGTTTGATATATGGATTCACGCTTAATGCGGGATGGGTAATCATTTCATGGTAAATGAATTCGTCTTTTTCATTGGTAATCATTAACCCGTCAAGGGCTAAGAATCTGCCTAACTCAAAAGAATCATATAAATCGATTTGTTGAATACTGGTTTTTTCACTGTGTAAAACAGATTTAATCTTAACGGCGAAATGGATATTTTCAGTCCAAGCTTCTTTAAACCAATCCATGTAAAATCCTCCTGTTGGTTAGGTTGTAATCGGTATGATGGTAGGGCTATTAATGTCTTAATTATGATGGATATTAAAAACATTTTAGCACAAAGAAATCTAGTGTCAATCTTAAAAACAAAAAATAGAACCTTGATATTCAAGTTCAATCAAATATCAGTAGGTTCTATCTATTTATTTAATCAAATAAAAGTTGATCCACTTCGTTAAAGTCAGCCAAAATATCATGTTTCGTTACCATTAAACCAGATAAGGCATAAAGATAATTACCCACATAGACCGCACGGTTTACACCGTTATTGTAGTAGTCATCTGGGTTTGTGTTTTGATGGCTAATGACTTTTTCAATCGTTATTGGTGTATCACTTTCTAAGTCTACAGCAAAAATCATATAGTCATAGGTATAAAAGTAAGTATATTCGTTCCAATAATAACGGTTTACACTAAATCCAAAGAATCCACGATCAATATCAAATAATAATGCTTTATGGTTATAAAGTGCTTCTCCGTATTGAAAACCGTTTTCTTGATTCGATAATACCAATGGTGTGCCAATTTCAACCAAGGCTTCTATATCAGATGTATCATAAAGTGATAACTTAATACCAGTTGTACGGTTATCAATGACCTCATAGCCAATGCCTAAAACGACATCTGTTGCCCAAGGGTGTTGATAAAGTGAATAACCTGGTACTTCAAGGCTTTGTAAGATGGTTGGGTTTGAAGGTACACTTAAATCGATCAAATAGAATGGGTCTATTTGTTCGAATGTCACCACGGTCACGCTATCTTCATTAAATCTAACAGACATCACACGTTCTCTTGGTTTACCAATGCCTGTCTCTAGTTTACCCACTAGGGTTAATGTTTCAATATCCTCTTTAAAGATATAAAGTCGATTCTTTATATCATCACCCCAGCCATCGGTGGTAACGAGTCTCACATAGCCATCATACGCATCGATTGAAAACTGGTTGATCAA
>JAVESF010000043.1:0-3030 GCA_034006765.1 Acholeplasma sp.
TTAGACCCTGCCAATGCGATGATTCTAAAAAACCTCATCAAAGCCTATCAAAAACAAGGAGGTACGGTATTTATCACATCACACATTATGGCCGATATCGACCAACTATGTGATAGAGTTGCCTTCATCGTCGATGGGCAGATTAAAGAGATTGATAGTCCAAGAAATCTTAAAATTAAATATGGTAAGAGAACGATTAAAGTCGAATATAAAGAAAACAACCACACTGAGACAGCGAGCTTTGAAATGGATGGTTTAAATGACAACGAAGCATTCTTCAAGCTACTAAAAGAGAAAGACATTGAAACCATCCATACTGGTGAAACGACCCTAGAAGAAATATTCATATTGGTCACAGGTGTAGGACTAAATCATGCGTAGATTATTATTCTTAACCAAGGGTGAGTTAATTAGACTCAATAAGTACAAAGTAACCACCATCAGTATTTTGGTTGCCTTCATATGGTTTTTGGTGTTATTCTTCATTGAAGACGATGCCATCTTGAATCAAATGTTGCCATTTATCTTAATGGTGGATGCCACCATGATGAGTGTGTTATTCGTTGGGTCTATCATGTTTTTTGAAAAATCGGAACAAACGATTTCAACGATTTTAGTGACACCAACTACCTACCATGAACAAATTTTGTCTAAGGCGATTGCCAATACCATCCATATGCTTTTTTCATCACTCTTAGTAGTGTTGGTATTTTACTTTGTCAGAGGCATAGAAGTGAACTTCTTATTCTTATTACTAGGGTTATTGATTTCAATCTTTAGCCATAGTTTATTGGGATTTGTGTTTTCATACCATGCAAAGGATTTTACCTCGATGCTAATGATGGTGATGACCTATAGTTTTATATTTACCATCCCATCGGCATTGTTTCAATTTGGTATTTTGTTTAAAGCTGATTTCTGGCGATATGTCCTATTAATATCGCCAACCCAAGCATCCACTTATATGATTGAATCGGGGTTGGTTAAAGACTTTAAGCTAGAAGCTGGTCTGTCATTTGGTATCTTGATTACCCTAACGGTATTAGGTTATTTCTTCTATATTTATCCTAAATACAAGCATTATGCCGTTAAGCAAAGTGGGGTGTAATGATGTTTAAACGTATATTATTACATGAAATTAAAGGTATCTTAAGAGATAAGATGTACATGTTTTTCATGCTTTATCCTTTGATATTGGTCTTAGTATCTTTATGGCTAGTCCCATATTTAAAAGAAAATGCATCAACGTTAGTCGCAAACATCGTTGTATTAGTCTTTATCATGATGACAGCTTTCATTTATGGTGCGGTGACAGGGTTTACACTCTTAGACGATCAAGATGACCAAGTCCTTTATTCCCTAAGAATTACGCCGATTAAGGTATCAAATTATATCTTAATCAAACTTGGCATTAGCTATTTATTTGGTTTAACCGCAACGTTGTTGGTTATATTTGTCACAAACTTCTTAGACGCAAGTATTCTAGATATTTTCTTAATCGCAATCCTCTCAAGCCTTCAAGCACCGATTGTTGCCTTACTCGTCAATGCGTTCGCATCGAATAAGGTGGAAGGGTTTGTGGTTATGAAGGGTTCTGGGTTAATTCTATTAATTCCAGTCGCAGCCATATTCATTACCAATTGGACTGAGTTATTATTAGGAATCGTTCCTGGGTTTTGGGTAGCCAGGATGGTATCAATCTCACTCATACCTGCTGATTACTTATTAAGCACTTATGTGTATTTCTTAATCGGTATCGTGATAAACTTGTTGTTCATTACACTCTTATATAAGAAGTACACGAAAAGGATTGGATTATAAACGATAAAAAAAACATTGTTCACGTACAATGTTTTTTTCTTATATGTTATAATATTTTTGTTGGAGAAATACCCAAGTCCGGCTGAAGGGTCTGGCCTCGAAAACCAGTAGGGCGAGAAGTCGCCGCGGGGGTTCGAATCCCTCTTTCTCCGCCATCTAACTAGAATAGATCTGTTACATAAGCGATTTACAAATCGCCTCAAGTATCAGGTCTTTTTTGTTGAAAGGGATACATGTTTCCTATCCGCAATTCTTGTCTTCCATAGATTGAGCCAAAATCGTAGTTATGTCATGAATACCATTTCGATAGACGATACATTTAATGTGCTATAATTTACTTGTGGGAGCGTGATTACTAATGGTAAATGATGAAAAATATATGATTATTACGGTAGAAAGTTATCCTTTTGGTTGGGAAGTAAAGTACTTCTATTTACCTGTAGGACCAAGTTTAACCATAGGTGATGTAATTAAATCAAAAAATGGAAAAAGTTATCGAATTTTAGACGGGAAAACACAATTAAACTTTGAAGATATTGATTTAACCAAATATTCTTTATTCGAGTAATTTTAGGTTTAGATGCGTAGGATTTTTCAATGATTTTCATTTTACCACAGAATGTTTATTATTTAGTTGAAGATGATGATGATAATGATGAATAAAGCTTAGGCTAAACAGTTCAAATTCAAGAATCATTATCAACACTTCTCTTTTTTAGTCATTTATATAGTGATGGTATAATATTGTATATCGTAATACAAAACTAAGCCACCCATCGTCATTTAAAATTGAGCCACCTAGAAACCTCTTAAAAAACTATAATAAATAGTAAAGAGGAGGCTGAGAGGATGATCAATATGATCTATTATGTTTCAAGAAGAGGAATAAGAACTGTAATGGGAATAATTCTTCTATGGTATCAATTTGGTTTATCTATTCCAATTTGCCCTTTACCGGAGTACACTATTTTGTTTTTACACTGATAACGTTAGTTATAGCAATTAATTTAACAACCCAATCAAGAAGTCCCCTTCCTCTACAGGTAGTGGAATAGTCTACTTTTTATAACAAGGAAATTGCCGTTTGATAATTACATCAAAAATAAAAAACTAAACTAAGTCATGATTTAGGGGTGCAAAAATTGTATTAACCCCCGTAACCGTAGACATATATATATATAATTAATAGGTTTGATACAAAAGCGAATT
>JAVESF010000018.1:0-20104 GCA_034006765.1 Acholeplasma sp.
CACTACCAGATTTACCTACAATAAAAACCAGTCCGGTTTCTTTGAATGATAGATTTATATCATCTAAAGCGACGAATGGACTTTGGGTATTTATTTTATAGGTTTTCGTTATATGTTCTAATTTCATAATTCCCTCTACGTTTACTTAATCGACTTTATCGGGTTTTTAATTGCATAATTTAAGACCGGAAAGAATGATGTTACCAGTGCGATCACCAAGCCTATCCCAAAAATTAAATGATACTGACTAATCGATGTAACCATTATATTTACACTTGTAAGCGTAGCAGCCTTTATCGATTGATTGATGTAACTAGTCAGAAAAAACAATGCCGCTGAGCTGATAACGCTGGATATCATTAAAATGATCAATGCCTCCGATAAAAACCAACAATAAATCGTATTGATTTGTCCACCTAATGCACGAATAATCCCAATGCTTTTTCGATTATTTCTAATTTTTATACTGACGAAACTATAAAGAATCACGAAAGCAGATACAATCAACACAACATTGACAATGGATAATAGATTTCTTGCTTGAGTAAAGAGATCATTAAGATAACTGACTGTGATTGTCACATCATTAAAATTCACTAAATTGTGACTCTCACTACTTATAAGCCATTCAATAAAAGCCTTTGTATCCTCATTATTCTTGTTAATATTCACCACTAGCCCGCTATACTCGCTAATATCTTCATTTTCAATGATAGTGGTATGTAAATCTTGATCGATGTAGATGGTTCTAGAATCGATATAGTTGTTTGAATAAAACACACCGACAATGGAAAGACTGTAGACGATTTCACCCGGTATGAATTTAAAGGAAATTTGATTTCCTTTTACTTGAAGCAAAGCTCTAATCATCTCAGTTCGTGCTTGGTTGGTGAAGTACTCACCTGTCATACCAGGATGATAATCATTGACACTAGAATTGAAAATATAGTTCTTGTAGGCTACCTTATCACCTATATATTCATTTGAGATTTCGTCAAAATGATTGTCAATAAAATCGTCAATGAGTTGATTCTTTTTAGTACTAACATCCCATTGGTTTATTTGGTTCATAAAGTAGTTATAGTTGAGAATAATCTCACCACTTGATAACTTGTCTGTATCATTAAGCCACATTACCTCATCAGATAAACTGTTGTAGTTTTTGATTTGCTCAATGCTGTAATCGGTATTTTCACTTTGAATAATATCAATCGATTTATCGAAACTACTGGGAATAAAACCAACACTTTCCTTAAAGTTAATTTGATGATCAAGTTGATTTTGAGTAATGAATAATGCCTCATGGATTGAGTTGTTCATTGAATTAAGTTCATTATTTAATATCTCAAAGTAGATGTCATTTATGTTCGGTTTCAACGTCTTTATCCACTTATTGATGTCAAAATGAGTATCAATAATCCCAGTTATTATGAAAGTCTCTTGATTATAATCAAGTTCAAACCCAATTAAGTCGTGATAAGTATGGATTTCCCTATTGGTATCTTTATCGTTTATACCATATTCCTTCATAATATCGAACACTCTCTTGGTAATTGCTACTTCATTTAACTTCGAAGGTAAATCTCCAGCAAGTTTCGTAAGACCTAATTCATTCATGATTGAATCATCTATGACCATCCCACCAGAAAACTCTAAAGGATACATATTTGTATATTCAGGTTCTTCTAATAGTAATTTTCTATAATTATATGCATATCTTGTGATGATTGGGTGAAATTTGATGGTTGGGTTTAAGTTTTCAAACTCTTGTACATCCTTATCATCCAATCGAGCAAACTTGACCCCATGAACCTCTTTAAGGTGAATATAAGGTGCTTTCGAGTCTTTTAATGATGAGTTTACTTGGTCATATTGATCGTAATTTGATAACGCATCTGTTATGCCAATACTGATGAGAAATAGTGTAGATACTAAAAAAGTTAATACGAGTCTTACAGATATCTTCTTAATGCTTCTTAAGCCAATCAAAAATGATTCAGTTAAACTAAACCTTGGTTTCTTTAATTCTATTTCCGTATCGAATGGTTTATCATTTGGATTGGTATCACGAATGACTTTGCCGTCTTTTAGCTCAATCACTCTATCTCCATACTGATTTGCTGCAGTACCATCATGTGAAATACATATCACAAGATACTTCTTAGAGAGTTGTTTTAATAATTGATAGATTTCCGCACTGGTGACCGAATCTAGAGCACCAGTAGGTTCATCTGCTAATAACACCTTAGGTTTTTTTAAGATTGCTCTTGCGATAGCGACCCTTTGTCTCTCTCCTCCAGACAATGTGTTTGGACTTCTTTTTGAGAATCCCTCTAATCCGACTTGTTTTAGCACATCTTCTATGATTGGCTGATTCGGCTTTTCTTTTAATGAGAGCGCTAGTTTTAAATTGGCATATACAGATATCGAATCAATCAAGTGTGAGTCTTGAAAGACAAAACCAACAACTTCATTCCGGTACCTATTTAACCCCGCATTAGATAGTTTAGATACCTCATGATTCCCAAAGAACATGCTTCCCTTAGTAGGCTTATCCATTCCACCCATAATATGTAATAAGGTGGACTTTCCACTACCAGATTTACCTACAATAAAAACCAGTCCGGTTTCTTTGAATGATAGATTTATATCATCTAAAGCGACGAATGGACTTTGGGTATTTATTTTATAGGTTTTCGTTATATGTTCTAATTTCATTCTGACCTCATTATAAAAGGAGGTGCTAGTCCTACTAACACCTCGTGTATATACTAGTAGAAAATCAAAGTTACATGCAGATTTTTATTATCCCAATCATCATTCCCTGCCCCTTTAGCACCATAGCGAATGGTAAATCCTTCCTCTAATAAAGAAATTGGAATATCAAACTCAAAAGTATGAGTTCTCCAATCACTTAGTTTCGTTGAGCCTCCATGTTCAAATGATATTTCTGCAATTGGAGTATTTGATTTGTTATCTTTATTATCGTATATATAAATATACTCAACTCCATCATCTTTCTCATACACATCAAGTTTTACATTAATTATAACATGAGTAAGACCATTATTTTCAAGCCAATTTTTGGTTAGCCCTGAGCCCCAATTATTATATTTCACTACATCATACTTATTATGTTTAAATCTACCAGTATCATTTATTTTGTATTTTGTATCTCTAACCAACTTGGTCTCGTACACGCGACTTGAATTTCCAACATATCCTGCGTCATAACTTTTAGCATAGATTTCAAACTTGTTTTGCATTTCAGCCTTCACTTTAGGAAATCGATTTGGAATAATTTCCCAAAATGGAACTAATCCGTTATTTCCATATTCAACAATTATAGGAGATGAACTCACTGAGTTGATCCATTTCGCATAATCTGAACTCATATTTCCTGGTGTGAAACTTGAAAACTCTGCCCCTCCGACGGCACGTGCGAAATATGTAGATTCTAGTTCTGATGCACTTATTGTAGTTAGTGCACTAGCATTGTAAGAAGTACTTAGACTAGCCCGTTCCTGTGTATATTGAATTCCTCCTTGAACATAGTTCTCAACTTCGTTCTTGTTTACAGAACTAAACGAAGTTGAACTTGATGTTACGGCATAATTAATGTCTAATCTTCCCCCAAGAACTCCTTGTGCAATAAAGTGTGTGCCATATGTGTCAAAAAATTCATCATAAGTCAGTGCTCCTGTTTCTAACTTATCAAGATTATTAATCATTGATGCAGATAGGTTCTCTTTGAACTGATCTTTATTTCCTAAGAAGTCTTTAATATATACCATCTTATCTGTTTTAACTATGCTCTTTGTGAAATAGTATTGCCCAACTTTTCTATAATCATCTTTTGAAATAGAAGAAGAAAAGTTCGTCGCAAAAGTTCCATTAAAAAGCTTGTATGTTCCTGTTACACTTACATCTGTGTTGTACTGAGCCGATACACTCGAATAATATAGATCAATTGAATACCCTGCATATTCGGAAACTTCTATTGAACTTTGCGGAGCTTCAAGTAACAAAGATGAGTCATTTAAGAAACTCGAATTAAATATCTCAGCCCCAAAAATAGGTGTTTGAGGACTTGCATAAGAAGATTTAACGATGTTGATTCCCTTACCAATTCCTGGCAAGCTTTGAATAGTTGCAGCTTTAGTTTCCATTCCTAATGAAAATGCTGCTAAAAGTGTTATTACTAATATTAAGATTTTTTTCATGTAATTATCCCTTTCTTGTAAATTATTTCATATTGAGTTTTATATAAATCATATTAAGGACTCATGATTAACTCACCTCGAATACATAATTTTGTAAATCTAATTAATCAATTTATTATAAACTATTTTAAGTTTATTAAACACGGCACATCTGTCATATATTTTAAGAAATACATTCAAAGTGCTTTGACTTTTTTCGAACCGAACATTTTAATTGTATGTTTCATTTAAGAATGATCAATCGTGAAATGTTTAACTCAAGTTTGAAAAGAACCCCATAACTCTCTTCTTAGTTCTTCGACACGGTTGTTGTTTTCGTCGTCTTTTTTTAATTTTTTCTTTTACGACTTTATTATCAGTCAAATACCATTATTCTGCTTATCCGTTCTCGACAACTGCTTTTAGCAAAAAAAAGACACAAACTGTGTCTAATTAAAAGAGTTATTTAGATTCAATCCAATCTAATCGGGCAATTTAGCTCCATAGTTTAGGGGATAGTAATTAAAGATGTCAAAAGTTACTGTTAATTATTTTGAGTGCTTAAATAAGTAAGTAAATCTTCTTCCTTCATTGGCTTAGCAAAGTAATAGCCTTGTGCATAATCACAGTCAATGCTTTCCAAATAGACGGCTGTCTCTTCTTCTTCTATGCCTTCAGCAACCACCAAATAACCTAATTCCTTTGATAAATTAATGGTTGAAGCGACGATTTGTTGGATTTGAGGTTTCTCCATGATGCTTTTCATAAACATGCGGTCGATTTTGATGACATCGATTGGAAATCTCGTTAAGTAAGCTAAAGAGGAATATCCTGAACCGAAATCATCTAATGAAATCTTGATCTTTTTCTTTGAAAATGCTTTAAGGACTTTAATGGCTTCATCAGGGTTTTTCATGATTTGGGTTTCTGTGATTTCAAACTCAAGCTTCGATAAATCTACTTCATACCTACCAATGATACTCATTGTTCGCGCGTAAAACTGCGGATCATACAAGTTCTTGCAGGATATATTAATTGAGATGCTCAGGTCTTTCTGTGTGTTTTGAAGTTTTATAAGCATTTTAAGCGCCTCTTCTAACACCCAGTCCGTTAAAAGATGAATCAATTTTGTCTCTTCAATCAAGGGAATGAATCTGTCTGGTGGAATGATCCCTTTAGTCGGATGATTCCATCTAATTAAAGCTTCTAAAGCATGTACTTTTTTGGTTTTTAAGTGTATTTTGGGCTGAAAAACTAGAAAGGTTTGATTTTCGTCTAACGCTTTTTTGAAACCTGATACCAGTTCATAATCTTGTCGTTTTTTTAATTTTCCATCATCAAATATAAAGCTAGGCAAGTTATTAATTTGAGCATGTCTCGCAGCCACATCAGACTCTATAAAAGTACTGATGCTAAAATCATCCGTAAGATGCGTGTAAATAGAACCACCTATCGCATAATCTACATAAAGAGGAATGTGATGTACAGAACGAGATTTTTCCAAAATTGTTTCTAAGAAAAACAAATCATCCAGTATATTTGTTCGCGGCATAATCACCCAAAGCATCCCTTTGTCAGGCTGAATCACAACCATTTTGCGCTTTTGATGTGTCAAGTCAATATGAATATCTTTTAACAGTTGATGATAAACGTCTACACCAAGTACATCTTTAATGTTATTGCTGTTTGAAATGATAATCGAAAACAAGGACAAATCAGGTTCGGTAATGTGTTTTTTTAGCTGTCTTAAGTAATTGGTATTCGGAATACCTGTTTCAGAGTCTTTTGAAGAAAGATCATCAATTTTTTTAACGTTATTTCTCAAGATGTTTGAGGCAAACCCACTTATGAATCCCATTAATGAAAAAATAATCATTCGGTATAACCAATTTGTTACCGCTTGATTTGTACCCTCTGTAACATTTAATGGCATAATCGGACCCATTAAAATACCCGCGATAACACCTACCATCAAACCGAATCGAGGCCCTAAAAAAATCCCGGCCAGTAAAATCGGAATATACATGGTATGAGAGTACACATAGGTAATGCCTCCTGTAAAATATACAAGCGCGTAGACGAGTGGCAAACTCAACAAAACAAGAAACCCAGAAATGTATTTTATGTCTTTTCTGTTAATCCAAATATTATATAGTTCTTTATAAAGTTTTGTTTGCATGAGCCTAACCTCCTGTGTAAGCGCTTTACTATACTTCTTATTATACATTAAATCCTTTAAAACTAAAAGAATTTTGAATGATACCATAATAAAAAAGAAATCTCTGGTTAAAGAGATTTCTAAGGTTTATTAAATCATTGGTTCATCCCAGCTCGTATAATCATCGTATAATCCCCATTGATCACCAATGGTGGACTCTTCAATGACAATCGCAAACTCACGGATGATTTGTCTTAGTGACCCTGGTGTGTAGTAATACTTACCGATAATTTCACCGGTTGAATCAAAATTAGGCAATTGATAGTTTGGATGGTTCCACGGCAATTGTGTACCGCCTTCAGCACCGGATTTTAGGTAAATATTATAGGTGTATCTTAAGCCATTTCTTAAGGTTTCTGTATTAGGACCAGCGTATTTCGGTGCTACAATACTAAATCCGTAAACCCCTGTTGTATTTCTACCAAAAGTATGGATATAGTTAGAATAGCCCACCGGTAGTGGAAAATAAAACATGGTCGCTTGGTTCTGAATTTTAGTGATTACACTAGGATTATTTGGATCTAATGGTATACCTACATAATCAATGATGTTACCTTCATAAGGGTAGGTGATGTCACCTGTAATTGGGTCTGTTACAACCTCATAATTGACCCCTTGTTGTAGATAATAATTCTTAATGTTAATTAAGATTGCGCTATTCTTAATCGGGGAAGTCGAATCTCCGGCATCGACAATTAATCCGTTTGAAAATCTAAAATGAAGGGTAAAACGAATGGTTAAAATATAGGTTAGGTCAAAGGCCGTCAAGTCGTAGTAGACGATGTTTGTACCTGTCAAATCCCCCTCTAGGTTTTCCCCAGAATAAATAACCGTTTCTGGTAGTATACGATATCTAATGACTCTATCCATTGTTTCATCATCGCTGATATAATTATCAAACAAGTCGCTAGACCAAACCCCTGGAGAGACTTGTTTTTGAATCATCGCGCCAAACGGTAGTGTGAATTCTGGATGATAATTAGTGATGTCAATGTCTGATACAAATCCATCAATCCTAAAGTACTGGATATGATTAACATCTGCATTGTTATAGTCAATGCCTTCAAAATATACGCGTGGGTCATAAGCAGATGGGGTAACTTCACTTCCATCGCTGTTGATTTCATGCATGTCAGGATAGTAGATTACCAAATCACTGCCTAATTGGAAGTTGATGTCTTGCAGGTAAGCATTTATCCCAAGACTCTTTTCAATGTCAAAGTTCCCTAAATCATAGTATATGCCGTTTTCCCTCAAAAGATTAAACTGATAATTCTTACTGCCAACCCCTAAAAGGTAATTGATATCTATCTCAAAACTTTGATCTTTGAATATAGTGATTTCACCAAACATAGGTGTGTATACCCCAAATCCATCGGTAATGGTAGTTTCGATGTTTGAATATAGATTTGCATACGCAAATTGAAAATCCACTTTAATCGCCGTTAATAAGGCTTCTCTTTCGACTAAAACAGGATAGTTGAATTGCTGGTTTCCATTTTTAAATACTTCGTATGCATTTAAGTCTCTTTCGGTGATTGTGTGTACAATCGGAGTGGAAATGCCATTATTTAAAACGGTATAGGTTACATAGTATTCTTTTTTGCCCGAAAGTGTGTCATAGTCATAAGTAATCGTTGCATCTGTTAGGGTCGCAAACGGTGATAGTTTTACAGTAATTAAGCGTTGAGAGTCTAACATCAGTTCATAGTAGTCAACGGTGTTAACATAATCGTATGAAGTAGAAATTGGAATCATCGAAATCGATAAGTTTCGACTAGACTGATACAATACGCCATCAAGCACATGACCAAATTCTATGTAAGTCGTAAAGTCAGTTTCGCTAGGCGTGAATTCAAGATCAAAAGCTAAATCAGCACTATAGGTTGGATAAGACACCTCTAAAACACTTCTTTGGGTAGAAGTTGCTTTAACAAAATTTAAGGTGTAGATCGTGGAACTATTATAATAACTAAATTCAATGCTATAAGTCCCATTCGACAACGAGTCACTCAGACTCATTTCAAATCCGAAATAGTCATTATCCTCACTGTAAATCGTATAATCAAAGAATGAATCATCAATCGTGGTGGTGCCTTTCTTTAAGTAATGGATGGTCATGTCATGACCTGTTGGTAACAACCCACCATTATCAATGAATTGCACGTAGATGTTTCCATTCGGCAACATCTCGTATTGTGAATTCACCGTGTAAGTCGTACCCGATAAGCTCGGATTATTAATCAGCACATCATCTAAATAAACTTGATTGATACTGATGGATAGAGTTGATGGTAGCCGGTTGATGATGATGTTATAGGATGATTGATACACATCCACAAGATTGGCATCCATCGCAGCAACTTCAGCGAACACTGAAAACGGTAAGACAATTTGATTGTTCCCATCAAATATTTGATTCAAAAATTCAACTTTATATGCACCACTTAATTGGTTGGAAGTTCTCGCAAGATAAGCTTGATTAAAGAGTGAAAAATCATCAATCGAACTGTTAAATCTCGCAATAACGGCTTTTTCAGATAGTGTGGCAGATTCAATTTCATAGTTCACCGTACTAGATGAAAAGGCAGACTGAGAGACATTAAAGGTAATCGTTTTATTAACGTTATCAATGATCCCCCCTTCTAATTTCGGACTGTTACCTGTTGGGTCAAAAAGGGTTAAGTCCGCAATCGTAGGTTCGTTGTTTTTAGGCAACACCAAGGATTTATCTGAATACTTAAGTTGAAACATGTTGCGGTATTTGGTCAATAAATCCATATTAATGGTTTCATCTGAAATCACTTTACTTGGTTCAGGATTGTCCAAATCTATGTATTGAAACGTACTTTCATCTAAATCAAAAAAATCATTTATCTGAATGTTTTGTGCTAAAACTGCGCCAGCTTCTTTTCCTTTGGTCGATGCTAATACGTACAAGGCTTGTCTGGTTGATTTATAGTTCAACCCCCCCACTCTATAACGGTCTGCTAATACATCGATTTTAGCTTCGTAGATGTATTCTGACTGATCTATGTCTTTTAGTGGAAAGTTATCATCAAAGATATAAGTCTTAGAAGTGTCTAACGCGTTGTCGGTAACCACCTCTGCTTTATAATCAGATTCACTACGTGTATAGTTTCCGGTTACTGGTGTGACTCTACTATAATTGCTTTGACTCCCTGATGCTCTACCGCTAGAGTCATATGAAAGCCCTGAAATTTGAGAGGGCACCAGTCCGAAATTTGATAGCTGTTGGTGAGCTGGATCTGTAATTGTGACCGTTGATAAAGAAGCATTCGTGTATGTAGTGTTTGCAGTAGAAGGCATGGTGTTATTGGCGTTATTTGTAATGTAGTTATAAGTAATTAATGCAGGATTTAGGTATATACCCACGTATCTATTTAAGTTTTCAGATACTTGATAATTGGCCCCACTCGCATAAATACTGATCACCGTATACTGATAGGTACTGCCCGTCCAAGTACGTTGAAACCTGTAAGTAATTGATGCTGCACTGTTTAAAATCATGTTTGCATTTGAGATGGTTTGAGAAGGATAATACCCAACAATCGTTGCTGGACTTGTGTCATTCCCTCTAGCTGTGTAATAAGTATCATTTCTACCAGTCACAGAGAAACGATAGTAAATAAAGCTTCCTAATTGGTTTTGATCTGTACGTCCCACCATATCAATGTTTTCATCCATATTCAGAATATTAATGAAATTGGTGGATTGCATGAGCCCGTAAGTACCACGCTGAAGTCTCCCAAATATGCCACCAAACCCTGGTTTATTTGCAATATTTCTTGAAGTGATGCCAGATGGGAATAAATAACTGCTGTTATCCAATTGATAGTAAGTTGTATTGTCATAATCGGTTGAATTAAGATAAGTAAAACTAGAATAAGCACTATTCTTAGCAGCTTTAACTTTCCCGTAATGAACAGCTGTATCAATGTCAACAATGGTCGTAGGAATGCTTGAGCTTGAGGTACTACCCACAATATATGTAGAGCCAACAATACCCCCTGCAACATCTGTTGAACTTACTGTTCCATGGTTGAGCATACGCTTCATTCTAAATAAGCCATAGCCAATGACGCCACCAGCAGATGCATAAACACCTGGACGTTGTGCTAACCCAGATGTCCCGGTCAAATAAGTATGGATCGTGTTTGAAATCCCCGTAATATCCCCAAAGTTAAGCCCATTTGAGACCATACTGTTAGCAACTGGGTCCTGTGCACCTGTAATGTTAGATGAGAAACGCTTAACGGTGCTGCTACTGGTTGCGTTATCTGTTCCAGCTGTGATTTCTAGCCCTAAGGCAACACCCATAATGCCACCAACACGAACGTATTTATTAGCTTTAGCATAAATATCTCCATTATTTGAAGTATCCAATACTTCTGCTTCAATCGAGGCGTTACGACCAATATCGGTAAGAATAGAACCTGCTGTATCAGCCATTAAAGCAGAAATGCCTCCTAGAACAATTCCACCATTATACGTATAGACCAACCCAGCAAATAATGCGCCTCCTGACGATGGGTTGTCTTGTGAGGAAATAAAAGTATTACCAGAGCTACTGTTTGTAAATAGGATTTTCCCCATATTAGCTGCATCTTGGATAAAGTTATAATTGATGGTTGAGATGCCACCTGCAAAAGTGTTGGCTGTGCCATCAATATCTTTAACGGTTCCATCTTTCTCACTTGTGATGTCACCCGTGTTGATAACATTGGTCATTCTGCCAACGTTTAAATTAACAATCCCTGCAACATAGAGGTTTCGTGAGGTAAAACTACTAGAAAATGTATCTGAGCCTGAGGCAGTACCACTTTGGCTATTAATCAAACTGTTACCTTTAAAATCAGCCACAACGATTTTGCCTTCGTTATGAACGTTTTCCATTTCATAGGCTCGCGATTGTGAAACATCATAAGGAAGCGCATATGTCACCCCTGCCACAAAAACTTCTGTACTTGTGTTATTAATTTTCAACAGAGATATATTTGAGGATGAGGTCACATTTCGGTAGTCAATCTTACTTTCGAGCGTGATGCCTGCTACATGTAATAAGTGAGCCACTTCTGTATCAGTAGTCGCATTACCAACTGTAATTGCACCTCTGTTATCTACATAAACCAATTCACTGTCTTGATTGGATAACGAAACAAAGAATGGTGCAATTTTGATTGTGTTAATCGTAAGAAGATAGGGGTTAGTAAAATAGTCTGAATCGTAGGTAAAATCTCTTGTGTTATAGGCTCTTGAAAGCTTAATACCACCAGACGATTTATCTAATATTGTGGCTGAGAAAAACATATGACTTCTATCCGTTCCCATATTATACCCAGTAAAGTCATAAGTCCCACTATTGGTTAAATAAGAAAACTCTGCTTTTGCTTGAGAAGTTCCGGCAACCCCGATACCTGCGGTATAAAGCGTTGTTGAAGTATTCAAATATTTACCTGTGATGGTTCCTTTGTTTTGCCAACGACCGTTTCTGAATATGTAAGTATTCCCGCTAGGTACAATTATTGTCAGTTTTAGACCTCTAACCTCTCCAAAAACCCCCCCTAAATAGTTTTCAACGGGTGCAGTGGATTTACCTGCAAAATCACTTGCGTTAATTGTGCCTTCATTGGTCAAATAAAGCAAAGAATGGTCGGTCGAAGATGTATTATTTACCTCGCCTATAATACCGCCTACACGGTTAATTATTTTAGCACCTGAGGCAACATTATATAACGTATTTTCTTGTAACCCAACACTATGGATTGACCCAGTGTTGATACTGTTTGTTAAGGTTAAGGTATCCGACCCAGTGGCCCCAACAATCCCTCCAATTGAGTAAAGCCCATTGATGGTGAGGTTATTAAAGTCATGGAGGTTCCCCTCGATATTACCTATATTAGCATTATAAATGACGCTTCCACTTGCAAGACCCACGATTCCACCAACATAACTTCGGCCTATGGCTTGGTTATTAAGATCGATTGAAGTCCCAGAAACCACATTTTTTACAAGACCACCATCAAGAACGCCTGCTATTGATCCAATGTTGAATACTTTCCCATAGCTTGCTTTTGTATCGGTTAAAAGCATTTGATTACTAAACAAATTAATGTTTTTCACTGTGCCTGATAAAACGCTAAAAAGACCCATGTAATAGTTTGAATCAACTACAGTAGGTTTACTAATCGATAAATTATAGATGTATTTGTTTGAATTGGTTGAAGATACACTAAACTCGCTAGTCCCCCCGGATAGAGTACCACTGAATGGTTTTGAAGGTGCTTTATACCCCCGGTAATTTTTCATATCAATGTCATCTATAATGACATAACTAGAATCGCTATAACTTAAGCCTGTTAAGTGACTTGTGTTTAGTTGAATTAGTTTCGTAAAAATGATCAAATCTAATCCATTTTCAATTTGGAGCACACCGCTATTAGACTCAAGTCCATATAAAACAGGATACCCATCTAACACATAGAAACGCCAGAAAATACTTTCGTTGTAGGTTGAAAGATCCGTATCGTTAATCGCAATCGGATTGCCATTTTTGAGGCCTGATCTGAACTCAGCACGCGTGTAACCATATACCAAACTTGGTTGTACCATTGAGTCCACATTAGGTTCAACCAATGAATCAAACCCTACATGTTCAATGATGCCTGTAGATTGATTTTCATAAACAAATGGTCTAACATTAAATCTGAATTTATTCGCAGGTGATATTACATGTTCACTGATAAAATATGAATTCACTATTTTACCTGTAGGGCCGTTTGTATGGACAAAGCCTGCTGCCGTGTACGTGTTAAGACCTGTTTGAGAAAACTGTACGTTAAATCTAATTCCAGCTAATGAATCACCAACCAAGTTAATCTTAGTATCAATAACCCCTACATTGTAAATAGTCCCGTGGTTAAACCCGACTAACATTGAAGTTCTAGTTAAGCCTTCAGGCGCATCTAACAATTCATAGGTTGGGTCAATTAAAGTGAAATTCTTTAATACGCCTGTCTGACCGACTAGCCCAAACATTGAATAACTCTTTGTTAAAGAAAAGTCCTGATTATTTTGAGGGTCATCATCAAAAGAGTAAACCATTGTAATATAGTTATAATCCGATAAGTACAAGTTAGAAATACTAAATCCTTGACCATCAAAACTTCCCGTAAAAGGATAGGTTGGGTCTTGATCACCCGGTAAATCTAAGTCTATGCCAATAGGGTTGAATTTCTTCGCCTTCATCGAACTATAGTCAATGTCGTCGACCAATACATAGTCTTGATCTAATAGATAAGCAATCGTCAAATAATGCGGATAGTTATCTTGATTCGCCGTATTTGACCAATTATAGGACACAGCCATCGAGAAATTATAAAGATCGTCTGCCGTAGAGATTGCAACACGCTTGGATCCAATTATGTTCATAAGTTGTGCCTTCAAGTTTTGGTCTCGTGTCGCTGGGTCTAGATAAGTCGTATTCATTTGCGATACAATAATGGTTTGTAAGTCCTCAAAAAACACGATATCCTCAGCAGCAGACATTGGATTGATGTTCGCACTGTTTAACGAATAGTCAAAAAATCCATTATTAAAAACGGACGTCTGAATGTTTGGTTCATCTTTAGTTTGTTTAGGCATCCATTTGGAAATATTAAATAGAATAAGTCCTGCAAAAACGAATACCAATAACGATGAAATTGTTTTTTTCATTACTTGTCTCATTTTTACCACTCCTGATCATCCCATGGTCTAGCCGCTAATCCCCAGTTCATAAAAGGGCCCCGTTCTGACTGAACGGCTTCAATGATAAAACCTAATTGAAGACTATACTTTTCTTCATATAAATTAAAAACGTCTGACCCAAAATCAGCAATAAAAGGAATTAAGAGTTCCGTCGTTTCATTAACCCTTTGAACTTTATTGGTGTAATAAAAATACCCGTCATTCTCACGATTGTCAAAGAAATAAGCATCTAAGCCATTGTCGTTTTTTTGATATTTAAATGGCATCGTAACGGTTTGAGTTGTCGCAACCTCTACCGTTTTACCACCTGATTGATAGGTAAGGGTTAGCTGTTCATAAGGTGCAATTCGAAAGTATGTGTCTACTTTACTCCTAATCGCAATATTTACACGTAAGTTTTTAATAAAAAGGGGGTCTGTTGGGGTAGATAAATTAATTTTATAAATACCTGTTTTTGTGAAACTACCCTCACCAAAGGATTCCGCTTGATAAAAAACTTCCCCTTCATACGGTGTTCCATCTATGTCATAATAAGCCAATAGTTCTACTTCTACTTCCCCTACATCAAAAGATGGGTTGCTGGTTTCAATGCTTGACAACCAACCTGCTAAACTAATGGTCAAGATTGAGGTCAACAAAACAACCATGATGATAGATTTAATTAAGATTTTTTTTGTCATAGTTGATGCCTTTCCAACCATTATTGGTTTTCAATTTGGTTTAGTGTTAGTTCAAAATAACCGATTGATATAGACTCATTTTGGACGCTATAATCCAATGATGGTTTTACATAGATTTGAAAAACAAACGATAGCGTTTGATTAGAACTCATTAAATAATCGTTAAAGAGTTCGATGCTAGCTGCATTTAAATCTAGTTCTACCGGTAATAAGGTTTTTGGATCAGTGAATTTGACACTTAATAGATTGTATAAACTTTCAATTGAAGGCAAAACATCATTTGCTTTTATCGACAAATAACCTGTCGTTGATCCAGTATTTGTTATTTCAAGTTTATATGTGTAAATTTCTCCTGGCATTGCAGCATTAAATGTAATGCCAGCTTCTGTAATGAGCGTATATAGTTGTTCATCTAATACCCCATCTTTATCGGTATCAGACCCAATATAGAAGGCACTATCCATCGTCAAACTTCCACTTTCTACGATGATTGGCTCAGATCTAAATGTCGAAATAATCCATCCATATATAACGGTAGACAATAAAATGAGTATCGCAATTAACACTAAACTCGACATGATAAGATGTATTTTTTTCATTTTACTGCCTCCTTTGTAAGTTTATGGTGTAACGGTATAAGTCACGGTACCTAGAGTCTCCCAATCTACAAAATGGCCTTGTTTGGCTTCAAATGTAATGGTAAAGTTTAAAGGCATATTAGCGTGGTTGTTTGAAAATTTATACCCATCAAGTTCTAAATAGCTGAGTAGTATCACTGAACTAGAGGAAGGCGGAATGACGTAATTATCGTTTTCTAAGGTCGCTTCTTCCCCTCTGTAGTAATAATAATCATCGGTCTCATCGAAAATAAAACCTCCCCCGATTTGATAATAGCTAGAACCCAACATCTCATCCATGGATAACGTTCCAAAGACTGGGGATATCACGGTGATGCTTACCCTCAATTCTGTATCGATGGTTGACAGGTTGGTAAGAACAAAATCATTCTCAATTAAATCAACACCAGGCATTAAATAGCCTGAATAAAACGAACCTGATAATTGATAGTTTATTTCACCCAAAGTCATATTAACCTCACCTGTTTGCTTACGATCTGTAAAATAAGCCATGACCGTAACGACGAAAAGGGTTAATGTTAAAACAAACATTAAAATAGAAACAATGAGTTTTTTCATGATTGTTCCTCCGTTGAATTCAGAACAACCACAAGTTTACCTAACTTAAGTTGCCCAGCTTGATAGGCCTTAGATTCTGTTGTAGGATCAAACAATAATCTGAATTTTATCACTAAAAACTGTCCTTGATCGAGTTCAAACCCACTGGTAAAAGACAACCTATCATTCAAGTCAATTAGGTTATTAAGTCGATACATGGATAACGTTTGTCCATCAAAGGTTATGGGGTCTGTGCTTGCTAAAGAAAGTGCAACAGATTGGTTATTTAAAGATAACGTGCCGTTATCAATTAAAAATACATTTCTCATGTCATATAAAACATTTGAAGTCAAACTCGTAATTGGTTCGAAATATACGTCTGCATTAACATTTGTCGTAGACTTATTTTCAATAATGACTTCAACATCATAGTAATCACTAGGAAACGAATTGGCAAAAAAAGCCTGAAGTTCAGACTCAGTTTCTAGTATTTGGGCTTCTCCCCCGTTTTTCTTAATGCTAAAGGTAATCTCCGCTTCATAATCGGAAACAGATACCACGAACCCATCCACATTCGCATAGTTGGTAATCGCAAACCATGCAAAAGAGGTTACCGTAAGAAGTAACAAAGATAAAATAAACATGGTAAGCGTAACACTTGTCGATTTATGGTTCATTTCATCTCCCCCTTTTCTCTTTCCCCTTAACATAGTTAACCGTGGTTTTTACGCTTCAAATTATACCACTTAAACGCACCTATAGTCAATTTACGAGTAACTCACAAACAAATTATAAAAAATGTGTCTATTCTACACACAATTGTGAAAGAATACACACATTATTATCATCTTACAAAAATGCAATTAAGCTCAGTGCCATCAGTGCCATTCCAAGAATTACGCCATAGATCACGACATGGTGCTTACCGTATTTTTCAGCCGTTGGCAACAACTCATCCAATGAGATGTAAACCATAATCCCGGCAACAAATGCAAATACCAGCCCAAATAACCCATCAGATAAAACTGATTTTAACAGAAAATAGCCTAACAATGCACCAACAGGTTCTGAAAGACCAGAAAGCAGGGCATAACCAAAAGCTTTCTTTTTTTTCCCTGTGGCTTGATAAATGGGAATTGCCACAGCAATCCCCTCAGGAATATTGTGAATTGCGATGGCTACTGCTATCCCAATACCCAAAGTAGGTGTCTCTAGTGCAGCGATGAAAGTTGCCAGTCCTTCAGGAAAATTATGAATGCCAATGGCCACTGCAGAAAAGATTCCCATGCGTAACAAGGCTTTATCTCTAGGTTTAGTCCCATCAATCAATTCATGAGGATTGACTTTTTCAGGAACCAACTTATCAATTAACCCAATGGTTAATACACCGACAAAAAAAGCCACTGTAGCAAACACATATCCACTTCTTAACCCATAAACTTCTATTAAAGAGTCTTTACCTTTTACAAATATTTCGACAAACGAAACATACAACATTACACCAGCAGAAAAACCCAATGAAAACGATAAAAATGTATGACTGTTCGCTTTCTTGTGAAAAGCAAGCAATCCACCGATTCCAGTCGATAATCCTGCTAATATGGTTAAGCTTAACGCAAACCAAAATTCATCCATATTAGTCACCTCTATTTATAATAAATATGTATAATTATAACTCGTTTTTGGTCCTTTATCAAAACTATTAATAATAATTATAAATAGTTATCTAATTTATGGTAAATAACATTTTATTTATCAAAAGCCCTCTAATTGATTGAAAAAAACGGACATTTAGTATACAATCAAATAGGACGAAACATGTCTTTAAAGAGGGGAACACTTGAATGCATCTATCACTTATGAATTTCATGCAATTGATACTTTCCACAGACGTTCAAAAGTGGTATCAACCCATTTTAGATTTCTTTGGTAAGTTTGGCGATATCGGTTTATTCTTATATTCAATCATCGAAACCATCACACCTCTAGCAGGGGTTGAATTCTTCATCATTCCAATGATAATGGGTAGTCCTTCTAAATGGCTTTTGATCACCTTTCTCATTGTGATAGCCAATTCAGTTGGCGCAATCATTGTTTATCTGTTTATTGCTAAAGAAGACAACTGGTTTTACAACAAGTTTATCAGTCCTAAAAATCAAAATAAAGCTAAAAAAATGTTTAAACGTTATGGGTTTTGGGCAATCTTTATTTTCGCAATGACGCCACTTCCATTCTTCGTGATTCTATTTACAGTAGCCTTAGGTGGTATGAAATTTTGGCCCTATTTGATTTCTACTGCGCTTAGCAGAGGTATTCGCTTCTTCATGACTACATTTTTCATTCATAAAGCGGTTATTGCAGGGGAAAGCGTCAATACCGGCACCATTATATTTTGGTTAACCCTTGTTGGGGTTTTGGTCACAGTCTTTTTTGTGATTATCCAACAACTACTCTTGAAATTCTTTGAACATAAAATTGAACATGATGCCTAACATGCGTTAAAAAAAGAAACTTTTTTCACCAAATCGCTTATTCTACTATTGTTTTAAACCTCTCTGGTTTAAGACAATTAATGTATAAGCATTATTTCGGTAAAATTAAGTTTCTTTTTTTTCATCTTCTAATCTGTTTGATTTTTTTAACTTTATACATATTAACGTCTGCAACGTTAATGAGGTCATCTGCTGTACTTGCGTCTAAGGGATACTGAGCTATGCCACAGGAAAACCCTAGAAATTCGACGTCTAATTCAAGGTTACTAACCACTTCACGATACATCAGTGTTTTATCAATATAAGTTAAATCCTGGGTAATGATGCCTACAAATTCATCACCCGCAAACCGAAACACTTCGCCTGTTTCTTTAAGGGTTTCTTGTAGGGCTTTTGCAAATGCTTTTAAGTATTGGTCGCCAACTGAATGATCATAACGATCGTTAATACCCTTAAAATTATCTAAATCGATAAACACCACTGCAAAAGCTTGATGGTGTTTAATCAAGTGATCCATCTTTCGATAAAGCGAATATCTGTTTTTAACGCCTGTTAAAACATCTTGATATGCAATAGATGTGATTTCCATCGACTCTTTTGTCATCGAATGCACTTTTAATGATAAAGCCTCTTTATCCATCTCTATTTTCGCCTTTGAATCAATGGCGTAAAATAAGACAATAATAATGATGAATATGCCTAATTATAAGCATAATCCCGTATAGCCATGAATAAAATAAACAGGTCTGTCAAACACTGGTGATGGTACAAACAAAATTAGGTAAGCAAGTGCATAGGCTAAAATCAAAGTACTATTTAAAAGCCACCATCCCTTATTTAACACCGTAACCATTTTTAAATACGTTGGCTTAACGTATTTTGTAATAACTGGAATTAACAGAAGGTATGTAAACACTCGAAAAAGTGTATCTATGTAAGGGGTGTTCTCTTTGAAAAACAGATAAGATGCAAATAACCCATTTAGAATTGCGATATTCCCAAAGGTCTGTATCGATAGTAATGTAAATACCAACTTTCCCCCTGAGTGCTTAACCAAAAAACCACACAAGAACATATA
The DNA here is from genome assembly GCA_034006765.1 of Acholeplasma sp. Taxonomy (GTDB): domain Bacteria; phylum Bacillota_I; class Bacilli_A; order Acholeplasmatales; family UBA5453; genus Paracholeplasma. The sequence goes on from JAVESF010000018.1 coordinate 19,616, forward strand.
AGGAATTGTCAGCGTTAAAAAATAGAAATCGATATAAAACGATATTCCAATAAATTGAATCAACAAGCCATTTAAGAGTGTTATTAAAAAAGACACCGCGATCCCTAGCTTTAAATGTTTTTTGACCGGATCTTTTAAAGGCAATAGTAAATAAGCAAAGTAAATTAAAAAGCCCTGTGATACAAAAAGCCGAATAATATTGTCATCTATCTTCATGAAGAGCCCTCTTCTTTCATAATCAAACCAAATAACAACTTGATTATATCATTAATATAGTAAATCGAAAGCACTAAACCATAGAAATCAAAAAAACATGAAGCATTTTCTTGCTTCATGTTTACCATAGTATTAAACCATCTCAACTAAATCTTTGATTTATTATTGATATGCTTTAAAAACCTCTTTAACGATGTAATAGGACTGTTTAAGTCTTTCATGATACGTTGGCATGTGCCAGTTGTTCCATGTATATGGACTCAATAAAACCGT
>JAVESF010000044.1:0-2928 GCA_034006765.1 Acholeplasma sp.
CACGTACAACCTCACCACCGGAGCTTTTTCCGGTACGCAACCCACCTCCCTTACTTTCCGGCCTGTCTCGTCTTCTAACGTTGTTCCCCAGGGCATTCTGGAATTTTGGGCCTGGGTTCCCATGGAAAAAGGAGGAGCTACGGGAGCAGCCTGGCCGGCTCTTGGCTTGGAAATAGTGAGTGACGGTGCACCTATTGCTACTCCAGGTACAAAACCCGCAAGGACGGCTACAGTAGGGAAAACGTATTACCTGAACGCAACGTACGATGGTTCTGCTCTTACTTTTGCCACGTCGGCTGAAATGACCGTTGCTCCGGGAAAGTTGGCTGATTTTCGTGACGGGAATCTGTACAATACTGTTACTCTTGGAGATCAAATGTGGATGGCCGAGAACCTGGCTTATCTGCCTTCTGTAAATACATCAAATGTGTCCAATATTGATCCCTTCTATTATGTATACGATTACATTGTTAAACAAAGCCAAATAGATATAGGTGAGGCTAAAGATTTAGGTAACTATATCACGTATGGTGTTCTCTACAATTGGTCGGCAGCCCTTACCGTCTGTCCCACAGGCTGGCACCTGCCCAGTGCAACAGAGTGGGAACAATTGAAAAATTACCTGATTGTTAACAGCTTCAATTATGACGGTAGCACAACCGGAAATAAAATTGCCAAAGCTATGGCGAGTGAAAGCGGGTGGGACTCTTCAACCGTAGAGGGTTCTCCGGGCAAAGACGATTATCCTGCATACAAAAACAAGTCCGGTTTTACAGGGCTTCCGGGGGGGATTCGTGGCAGCGGTGGGACGTTTAACAACATTCTTAAAAATGGCTACTGGTGGAGTTCTACACCATCTAGTACAAATGGCGCAGGTGCTTCGAATCTGGACTTTGATAAAATATCTTGGATATTGATCACCAATGCAACGAAGGATCGTGGTTATTCCGTCCGCTGTATCAAGGATTAAGAAATAAGGGGTACTGCAAAACAAAAGGCTGTCCATATCCGGCAGCCTTTTTTGTTATTTGGAAAAAATGAAATAAGGTTCTAACTTTAAAAGCCTTAACTACTAAAAAGCAAGCATTATGAAAATAAACAACTTGTTCAAAGCTGTGACTTATATTGCAGCCACGCTGTTATTGGTCGGTTGTGTGGTTGATAACAATGAAACATTATCGGACAACTCTTCTACTACTCCTGTCACTATAGGAGTTGTCGTTAACATGCCTGCTAATAGCCCTCAAACCCGTATATCACTTGAACAAGACTGGTTAGACATCAATCTTGCCTGGAAAGACGGTGATCAACTGGACTTGTTGGTTGTATATGGAACTCAGCAGGAAAGACAAAGAGTTGAGGTTATAGTAGATCCACAGAACAATAAGAAAGCTACCTTTTCACTCACTCTTCCTAAAGGAGACTACGAAACCTTTGATTTGTATGGAGTGTATGGCGGGGGAGGTCTTTCAGCCACCCCAAACGAACACTTGTTTACACTTCCGACGGCCTCAGAATCTGTTTCCGGAACGTTAGAGGGTATTCAGAATAGCAAAACGTTGGTTCTTACCTTTGAAGAGAAGGAGATACCAAAGGCAAGCCCTTCCATTTCTACCGCTTTTAAGCACTTGGGTTCCTTGTTTAAGATTTCTTTGAAAAACATAAGCAAAGCAAACATTGAAAACATTATAAAAGCCGAGCTTGTCGCGACAGAGGATATACCTGCTCACAGGAACCTGGGTAGCGCCACATACAATGTGCTGACCGGTGAAATTACCGGTACAGAAACAGATGGAACCACTTTGTCTTTTGATAGGGCTTCAGCCAATTTTGCTGATGGTGAAATTTTGGAATTTTGGGGTTGGTATATTCCTACAGGAACTGTTTGGCCTGCTTTGAAGTTACGTATAGAGACCAGTGGTGGCGTTAGCTATGAAAGTTCCGATACAAAACCAAAACGGGCAACGGCTCCTGAAATAGGGAAGGCTTATCATTTTTTTGCAGTTATAGCTAAGACTGAAGACACACCTCCAGAGGATGAATTAAGTTTTACAGGTCCTCATTTTATCAAGTATGGAAGCATGGCGGACAGTCGTGACGGAACTACATATACTACTGTTGACATTGGAGAACAGACCTGGATAGCTGAAAACATCAGATATTTACCGGATAATACATTTTTGAATGGTCCCACTACGGAAGGCATGACAGAACCTTATTGTTATGTGTATGGTTATGAAGGATCAAATGTAGAAGAGGCAAAAGCTACTGACAACTATAAAACGTATGGTTTTCTCTACAACTGGCCTGCAGCTGCCACTGCTTGTCCGGATGGCTGGCATTTGCCTAGTATCGTTGAGTGGGAGAAGCTGGCAGAGTATTTAGCACGTAACGGGTATAATTATGATGGCAGCTTATATGATGAAAGCACTGCTCAACCAGGAGATCTACCAGGAGATAAAATAGGAAAAGCCATGGCAATGGATTCTGGTTGGAATTATTCAGGGATAGAAGGTGCTGTTGGGAATACTGATTATCCTGCATATAGAAATAAATTCGGCTTTTCAGCTCTTCCTGGCGGCTGCCGTCCACTTGGCTATACACCTGTTGGGGGGGACGCGACTATATACGAATTCAGGGAAATTGGTAAAATCGCGTATTTCTGGAGTTCCACAAAGTCAAGCGAAGATGTGTGGGCCAGTTATCGTGGGACCTTGGATTACACTAAGCAGTCTTTTGCCGTAGGAGGCGAAGATCGCAGTAATTGGGCAGATGGACTTTCTGTCCGTTGTATCAAGGATTAAGGATTAGGAAATATTGGCTTCCGGAGGGATGACAAACAACCGCCAGGCGGATGGCCTGGTCACAAAAACAAAAGGCTGCTCATATTCGGCAGCCTTTTTTGTGGCGGTGAGGGAGTGATTCGAG
>JAVESF010000019.1:0-19451 GCA_034006765.1 Acholeplasma sp.
AAAGGTATACTAGTTTTTACGAACTCGAAGTTCAAATTGTTTAACTACGCCTTCGCCCTCATTTTACTACCAATTATATAAAAATAAAAGACTAAGAGAATAACTCCTAGCCTTAGTATACGAAAATATGCATGATTGCATATTTAATCTTTACGATATTCAATTTGATAGCCATTAACGTATTTCTGATACCCATAAAACACTTTTGGCAGTTCTTCAATGGTTTTGATTTGATGTTCTGCGATATGCCGTAACAATAAGCCTCTATGATGCTTATTATACATGCTTACAGCTTTATACTTACCTTTAATTAGATTATAAAACTGAACTTCGTAAAAGGGATTTAACTTGGGGTCAATCAGGCTCGAGTACTCTTTAGAAGCTAAACTTAAAATTGTTTTTTTATCAAATGAAATCAAATGATCGTTGATTTTTTTTCTCCAAAACTGTTTTAGATTAATGCCCTTGAATAGAAAATCCAATCGGTAGGGTCTAATCACATCTGAAGGGTGTAAAAGACCGTAAAGCGCATCCAAAATAAATAGGTGTTGATTGAGATAGTTGATTGCTTCTTTACTCAAAGAGTGAGCATCTAATGATTTATAAGCTTCCCCTCTATAAAGGGTAAGTACTTTATGACCTATTGGTTCATCAAAGTGCTTGATGTAATTTTGGACATCTTTGAATAAGTTATCGCTGATTCCATAGAAGTCCTTTAAAGACGTTTCTGACATCGATTGAATCTCTTCAATGAGTTGATTTGATTCAGCGGTATATGTATAGGAAACAGGCAAAAGATTTGTAGTTATATCTAAAGTCTTTGCTGGTGCAAACAAAATTATCATATCATCACCCTAATTCATTATAGCGAAAAAAAAACAAAATTCAAACCACTTACTTATTTAAGACACTGTCTAAAAACTGAATGGTTCTAGGGTGTTTTGGTTGATTAAAGATTGTGCTTGGTTTCCCTTCTTCAATCACTTTACCTTTATCCATCACAACAATGTGATCCGCAAACTCTTTCGCAAATCCCATTTCGTGTGTGACAACAATCATAGTCATTCCAGATTGTGCTAGGGTTTTCATTACAGTTAAAACTTCCTTGATCATTTCAGGGTCTAGGGCAGAGGTTGGCTCATCAAACAACATTACTTTTGGGCTTAATGCCAATGCTCTGGCAATGGCTATTCTTTGTTTTTCACCACCCGATAGTTGGTTGGGATAATTATTTATTTTATGAGAAAGACCGACCTTTTCAAGCAAATCTTGAGACGTTTTTGTTGCTTCTAATATCGATTTTTTCTTAACAGACTTCTGAGCAAGGTTTAGATTATCGATGACTTTTAAGTGCGGGAATAAATTAAAGTTTTGAAAAACCATACCTGTTGCTTCCCTGTGGGTTCTAATATCAAAATTGTCATTCGTAATGGATTGTCCCGCAAACAAGATTTCTCCCCCTGATGGTATTTCTAAGAGATTTAACGACCTTAACAATGTGGATTTTCCTGATCCTGATGGTCCTATAATTACTGTAACTTTTTCGAATTCAAACGAAACTGTACAGTCATCTAGTGCTTTCATACCATCTTTAAACTGTTTTGTTAGGTGGTTGACTTCAATGAGTTTATTTGCTTTCACTTACTTTTAATCTCCTTTCAAAGTACCCCATCAGCTTTGAGGTTGGGAACGTCAGTGCAAAATAAAGCACGGCAACAACGATATAAGTTTCTTTAACTGCGTAGGTTTCACTTCGAATCATTAAGGCACTGTACATTAATTCTGCAATGCCGAGATACATAAAAATCGATGTTTCTTTGATCATGGTCACAAATTCATTACCTAAAGCAGGTATTATGGTTTTTACAGCTTGAGGTAAAATGATTTTTCCCATAACTGTTTTTTCGCTTAATCCTAAGCTGAGACCTGCTTCTTTTTGCCCTTTATCGACAGACAAAATGCCTCCTCTAATCACTTCAGAAACATAAGCACTTGAGTTGATTAGCAATGCCAACATACCTGGGATAAAACTTGATAAATCTACGCCCATAAAAACAACGACTTTTATCTTTACAAAAGAATATATCAATAGCACTTGAACCAATAGTGGTGTCCCTCTAATAACCTCAACATATAAAGTCCCTAAAAATCTAAGGACTTTATGTGATGAAAGTCTGAAAAATGCAGGTATCAAGCCTAATAAAGTTCCTAAAATGACTGAAATGACAGCTAATAATAGCGTCATCATCAGACCTTTCAACAAAATAATTAGGTAATAACCTTCTAGAAGAAATGAAAAATCCATATTACTATGAGTTTAATTGAATCATATCGTAAACGATACTATCCATTTTTCCAGATGTAACTAATTCATCAATAACAGCATTAATCACTTCTAAAAATGCTTCATTTCCTTTTTGAACCGCCACTGCAGAGCCCCCTTCAGGGTCTCCAATCGTAATCGATGAAATACCTAGATTATCTTGGTTTTTTACATAACCATCCGCTACTGGTTTTTCGACAATGACTGCATCGATTTGCCCGTCACTTAAACGCATCATTAAATCCGGAATGGTTTGAATATACTGTTTTTGAGCATTGGTAAATGTGTCTGCCAATTCTTGTTGAATTGACCCTAACTGAGCGCCAATTCTAATGGTTGATTGATTTAGGTCTTCGAACGTTTGATAAGTACCCAACTTTGATTCGTGGACCAAGACCACTTGTATGGCCTCGTAATAAACCTTAGAGAAGTCTACTTCCTCTTTACGTTTCTCGGTTGGGGTCATGCCTGCCAAAACAAAATCAACTTTGCCTTGTTTTAAATCTTCTAATAAGAAGTCAAACCCTTTATTAACGACTTTTAGATTCTTTTTCATCGCATGAGCAATGCTTTTCGCAATTTCGATGTCAATACCTACTAACGATTGTTTACCATCATGCTTTTTAATCCATTCATACGGCGCATAATCAGCAGATGTGCCTAAAGTGATGAACCCGTCGTATGACTCATCCAATGTAAAGGTGTATAAGTTGGACGATCCGCAAGCAGACAAACCCAACAAACTCAATAAAAACGCTAATACTGTTACTATTTTTTTCATTTTTTCTTCTCCTTATATGTATAAAAAAAGCCCTGGCATGTTCATGCCAAGGGCGAATTTTTTTCGCGGTACCACCTTGTTTCCCCAATTTTAAAAAAATTGAGCTCTTATAGTTAACGCCTATCTACGTTTAAATCTCAGTTTGAAGATACCTAAAAAATAAAAAAAGTCCCTAGCCATATAGCTAAGGACGAGATTACCCGTGGTACCACCTTAGTTCTAGATTTAAATAATCTAGCACTTATACCTTTAACGCAGGCATACGTTCAAACCTCAAACCTTCGATTTAAAAGCTCCCAAGCACGTTCAGCAACTCTATTTACTAATTTACACCAACCATTAGCTCTCTTTGAAATACAAGTTATCTTACTACTCTTGTTCATCGCTGATTATCATTATAACTAGAAAATGAAGTTTTTCAAGTCCCGATGTTGTGAAAACGTTTTACTCAACTTTAATTGTTTTTGCCCAGTCAAAAAATTGGTCTTTGTATTTGTCTAATTTGGATGAAACACACCCAAAGTTCATCGAGTAAAAATACCCATCGCTTTCTAATACTAATAACATGTATCCGAAGTCTTGATCATTTACAGACGCCTCGTAGTAAGCGTACTTGTAATTTAAGTCTCCTTCAGTCTTATCAAAAACCTCAGCCGTCTTATTTCCGTTTTTTAACACGGCACTTATGTACTGATCAAGGGTGGTAATACCAACGCCTGCTAAAGTATCTTTTGATTCTCTCAAAGACATGAAAATTTGATTTTGTGATTCTAAATAAAAGGGCGCTTGTACCACTGTTTTTTCAATAAAGGTATCGTTTAATGTGATTGTGACACCTGCCCCGCTAAATGTTTTTTCAGTTTCGCTGCACCCTGATAGCATGACAGAAAACAACATCATACAGAGTAATATTATCTTTTTCTTCATCGTGTAAATCCTCCTAACTATTAGTATAACATAATGGTACAATTATTCTTATATGTATTTTATTTATTTTTTTACATGTGGATTCTTTTATCAAACTCATGTTATACTATTGGTGACATGGAGGTATCCCAATGAAAGGTTTAAATGTTGCATCAGAGATTGGTGTTTTGAAACGCGTTTTATTGCACAGACCCGGTTTGGAGCTTGAACACCTAACCCCAAAATGGTTGAACCAATTATTGTTCGACGACATTCCCTGGCTAAAAAAAGCTCAAGAAGAACACGATGAATTCAAAGCGCTATTAGAAAAAGAAGGGATTGAAGTGGTCTATTTGGAAGACTTGGTTGCTGAATCACTCATCAATCGGAAGGTAGTAGACTCTTTTGTTGATCAATTCATCAGCGAATCTGCCATACATAACCCACATGCCATAAAAAGACTCAAAACCTACTTATTATCCTTGGACAAGAAGTCTATGGTTAAGGAAATGATGTCTGGTATTCCTAAATCTAAGTTAAAAGGTAAGAGAGCCTATTCATTAAAAGAACGCATTGAGGAATACCCTTTTTTCACTGATCCAATGCCAAATTTATATTTCACAAGAGACCCTTTTTCAATCATATTGGACGGTGTATCTATCCATAAGATGTATTCAAATGTCAGAAATAGAGAGACTATTTTTGGTGAATACATTTTTAAGTATCATCCAGACTATCAATCGGCCCCTAAGTATTACGATCGTAATGAGCCTTCTTCTTTGGAAGGTGGCGACATTTTGGTTTTAAATCATGAAACCATCGCAATCGGTATTTCAGAGCGTACAGATCCTGATGCGATTGAAACTTTGGCTAATCGACTTTTTACAAATACTGATATCAAAACGATTGTTGCGATTGACATGCCTAAAAAACGTGCTTTCATGCACTTAGATACAGTCCTTACGCAAGTCGATCATTGTAAGTTTGTTGTTCACCATGATTTTTTAGGTAAAAAAGATATTTTTATCATAACTCAAGGTTCTAAAATAAACACATTAAAGATAGAAAAGAAAACAGAAACCATTAAAAGAGTGTTTTCAAGAGTACTGAAAAACGCCATTACAATGTTGCCTTGTGGTGGAGATGACCCAATCGCTTCAGATAGGGAACAATGGAACGATGGCGCAAATACCTTAGCAATTGCCCCTGGTGTTGTGATTGTTTATGAAAGAAATACAATATCCAATAAACTATTGGTCGAAAACGGGATCAAAATAATACCAATCAAAGCCAGTGAGCTTTCAAGAGGTAGAGGCGGTCCTAGATGTATGAGTATGCCTTTAATTAGAGCGTCACTGGAATAGAAAAAACGAGTTTGCCTTTTGGCCAACTCGTTTTTTAATGGTTACTCTTTATTGGTTTCTTTGTTTAATTTGCCACCAGCATATCCAGCTAGTAAGGAGGCTAGGTCTAAGCCAGTAGATTCCTTAATTGATTCAATGACTTTTGTTGAAGTGTTGACAATATCTCCTACTAATTTAGTGCTATTACCCTCACCATACATGGTAATTTTGTCCACTTTAGAAAGAGGTTCAGAAGCGGCTTTGACAATGTTTGGTAATACATTTGAATTTAATACCAATTCTAGGACTGCAGCACTTTCCATTTTTTTCATGGCCAATGCTTTTTTCTCGATTGCTTCAGCTTCAGCAATACCGACAGCTTGAATCCCAATCGCACGTTGTTCTTGAGCAAATCTGTCTGCTTCTGCAGCTAATTTGATGGATTGCGCGCGTCTTTCTTCTTCGGCAAGCTTTGCTTCTGCTTCTTTGGTTCTAACATATAAATCAGCATCAGCTCGTTGTTCTTGAGCATATCTTTCAGCCTCAGCAGATTTCTTGATGCGAGCTTCCAATGTTTTTTCTTCGACTTCAACTTCTTTACCACGTAGTTCGATTTCTTTATCTCTTCTAGCAATTTCTGCATTTTGTTTAGAAATGTTTATGGTTTTTGCTTCATTTGCATATTGGATTTCATATGAAGCATCTGCTGTAGCTTTAGCAATATCTGCCTTTTGCTTCAATTCTGCTTGTCTTAAGGCAAGTAGGTTATTTTGTTGTTCGATTTCAAGTTCTGCCTTGATTCTTGCATCATTGGCCAACTCTTTTGCTTTTGATGTAGCGATTTCTACTTCTTTTTCTGAGTTTGCTCTAGCAATGCTAGCATCTTTACGAATTTGTGCGATGTTGTCTACCCCAAGGTCATCAATCACGCCATTTTTATCTGCGAAATTTTGAATGGTGATGTTGACGATGTCTAATCCCATTTTCTTCATGTCTGCCAATGCCGACAATTTGACTTGTTCTGCAAACTTATCTCGATTTTGAACAAGTTCGCGTAACTTCATTTGACCAATGATTTCACGCATGTTTCCTTCTAACACTTCTTTAGCAATTTGCTTCACATCTTCTAAAGAACGTGTCAAGAATATTTCTCCAGCTAAACGAATAGAGGCTTCATCTGATTGAATTTTGATGTTCGCCACCCCATCGACGAAAATGTTAATGAACTCGTTTGTTGGAACTGCTGAACTGGTTCTGATGTCAACTTGAATTAGATCAAGTGGCAACATATCAATCCTTTGAAAAAAAGGAATTCTTAATGTCGCTTTTCCTGTAACAATTCTTGATCCTTTAGGTCCCGTAATGATTACGGCTTTATCCGGCCTTACTTTCACATAAGATGAAACAAAAACAACTGCTAATAAAACTAAAATAATACCAATAATAATAAATACTGTATCCATAGTCATACCACCCTTTCAACTATTCATTATAGTTTAACAAGATTACTTTTTCAATGTTTTTTTAATGATTATTATGAATTATTAATCCTTGTACTATTCTTTGAATTAGTTATTTTTTGTGGTATAAAGAAAATAGGTGAATAAAATGCCAAGAGTTGCGCGTAATCAATTAAAAACTAATTTGTTTCACATCATACAACAAAGCCCTTTGACCATTTTTAGAAATCAAGAAGACCGAGTAATGTTTGTCGATATTGTGAAAAAAGCAAAACGAAAATATCAGTTTAACTGTTATGGTTTTTCATGCTGTTTGGACCAAAAATTCGAATTAATCCTTCATGTAAAATACCAGTCGATATCAAAAATAATGCAAACCATTTTAATCTCTTATGCGAAGTACTACGATGAGTCTAAAACACTATTTCCGAACCGATACAAGAGCATTGCGCTTCATGATGAAAAGGACATTACGCATGCACTTAGTGCCATCAACAGTGACATAGGTTACTCGAAAATGAGTCTGTGTCATTATGCAAGCCAAAGAGATACATCCTATAAGCTCATTGATTTTTTTACAAAAGACTCTATTTTTGTCTTGAATCCATTAAAAACGCTCAACTTGGATGATACTTTTAGCCAGTACTTAGTTCAACACGGCTGTGATGAACAAACACTATTATCTAATTCAACATTACGAAACCAATGTATTTTAAAACTCTATCAAACCACTGGATGTACATTAAAAGACATTGCGAATCGCTTCAATTTATCGGTTTCTATGATCAGTAAGATTTTGAATAATAAAGCATAACTTTTGCAATTCAACTTCTGTCCCTTTATAATTGTACTCGGAAAGGAATGATACGATGTTTAACTTTTCAATCGAACGTAGTGATACAAGTGTAGATGATAAAGTATTATATGATTTTATCGCGCTAGGCGCTGGACCTGCAGGTTTAAATGCTGCACTATATGCAAGCAGAAAAGGTCTAAAAACCGCTATAATTGGTCATGAAATAGGTGGTCAACTTAAGAATACAGCCGATGTTGACAATTATTTAGGATTCGGATTTATCGAAGCGGAAGCTCTAATTGATAAATTTGTCTCCCATGTCAAAACTCAAAATATACCCATGATCACTGGTTTATGGGTTGAATCCATTACGAAACATGATGTTTTTTCAATTAAACTATCCAATGGACAGCAATTTAATTCTAAAACATTATTATATGCCTTTGGAGGGTCTCCCAGAAAACTGAATGTTTTAGGGGAAAAAGAATTTTCTAGCAAAGGTGTATCCTATTGTGTAACCTGTGATGCCCCATTCTTTAAAGGTAAAGAAGTTGTAGTCGCTGGTGGAGGTAATAGTGCAGTTGACGCTGCAATTGATCTTGCAAGAACTTCTAGCAAGGTTACCATCATTCACAGAAGCCAATTCAGAGCCGATCAATCTAGCATCGACAAACTATTAAGGTTTCCTAACGTAACCGTCCTATTAGAATCACAAATATTAGAGATGAACGGGAAAACAAATTTAGAAAGCCTCACTGTACTTGATAAAAAAAACAATCGAACTTATGAATTCAAAACAGACGGCATTTTCATAGAAATCGGTTCAATACCAAATACCAAACTTTTAGAGGGACTCATTGAGTTATCCGATACCAAAGAAATCATTGTAGATGCCAACCAACACACAAGTTTATCAGGCTTATTCGCTGCTGGAGATGCTACAATTAACCCACATAAACAAGTTATAATTGCTGCTGCTGAAGGTGCTAAAGCTGCTTTGGAAGCTGCTATATATATAAATAAAAAAGGAGAATAAAGAAATGGAAAAATTATTTAATAAAGAAGTATCTGAACAAATCAAGTCTATTTTAGACGGGATGATTGATCCCATCACAATTAAATTATTCGTGGATGGGGATTGCGACACATGTAAGGAAACAAAACAGTTATTAAAAGAAACCTCAGAACTTTCTGACAAAATCACTTTAATTACAACTGAGCTTAATGATGCTGGTGATGATTTGGTTACTTATAACATCGAAATGACCCCTAGTTTTGTCTTTTTAGATAAAGATTTAAATTACCGAGGTGTTAAATTTAATGGCATTCCTGCTGGACACGAAATCAACTCTTTTATTTCAGCAATCATGGAAATGTCCGGTGTTTCATTTCAACTTAGTGATGAAGTATTAAGTAGAATTGCAAAAATAGAAAAACCTGTTGACATCAAAGTATTTGTAACATTGTCATGTCCACATTGTCCAGGTGCTGTTCAAACTGCACATCGAATTGCAATGTTGAACAGCCATGTTAAAGGTCAAATGATTGAAGCTCAAACATTCCATGACTTATCTTCTAAGTTTAATGTATCTGGCGTACCAAAAATCATCATCAATGACAAATTAGAATTATTAGGGAATCAACCTATTGAAGAATTCTTAAAGAAAATTGAAACGTTGTAATCCCTATTTATAGGTTTTTGATTAAGCAGTCGTGCTCTCAAAGTAGCACTTCTGCTTTTTTTATTATTTTTTTAAGTTTTTTTGTGTGATTTTCGTTATAATGAAAGTGATGAAAGAAGGTATCCCCATGGATAAAAATTATATACTAGTCATCAATCCGGGTTCTACTTCAACCAAGATTGCACTATTTAAAAACGACATATTAATCAAAACTACCAGCATAAGACATGATGCCAAAGAGTTATTAGGGTTTAACCAAGTGATTGATCAATTGCCTTATCGCATGAAGGCACTCAATCAAGCCATTTTAGACTACCAACTGGATTTAAATACACTAAGAGCTGTAGTCGGTAGAGGTGGGTTGTTGAAACCCATAGAAAGTGGTACTTATTTGGTCAATGATTCAATCATAAAAGACTTAAAAAATGCCATTAGAGGTGAACATGCTTCCAATTTGGGCGCGATCATGGCCTACGAAATTGCTAAACCTTTAGGGATTGATGCCTTTATTGTTGACCCTGTCGTGGTTGACGAAATGTCAGAGATTGCAAGAGTTTCAGGTATGAAAGACATAGAACGAATATCAACTTTTCATGCTTTAAACCATAAAGCTGTCGCAAGAAAGGTTGCGAAACTTCTCAATAAGTCTTATGAATCACTTAATTTAATTATCGCCCACTTAGGTGGGGGTATTAGTGTCGCAGCTCACCAAAATGGTAGAGTCATTGACGTGAATAACGCTTTAGATGGCGATGGCCCTATGAGTCCAGAACGTAGTGGGACGGTGCCGTTAGGTCCGCTATATCATATGTGTTTTTCTAGTAACTATACCTTGAAAGACATCAAGCAAAAAAACTATGGTGCAGGTGGTTTGGTTGCTTACTTAGGCACAAGCGATGCCAAGGAAGTACTTGAAATGATTAATAATGGTAATCAACATGCTAAACTAATCCTAGATGCCATGTGCTATCAAATCTCTAAGGAAATCGGTGCAATCTCCACTGTGTTTAAAGGTCAAGTCGACGCGATTGTCTTAACTGGCGGTCTTGCGCACAATGCGTACATTACGGATTTGGTTAAAAACTCTGTATCTTTCATCTCAGAAGTCATTATTTATCCTGGAGAGGATGAAATGAGTGCACTAAATGAAGGTGCCTTAAGAGTCCTTAATCATGAAGAGAAAGCGAAAGTGTATAGGTAATCTTATGAAATCCATTCAAACCATTATTGAAAAAGCAATTAAAAGCCCTACTAAGCGATTAATCGTAGCAGTTGCACAAGATTTATATGTCTTAGAAGCTGTATCAAAGGCCTATTTGACTTTGAACATCGAGGTAACTTTGGTAGGAGATCACTTTGAGATTAATCAATTATTAAATGCAGTTTCCTCTAAGTTTGACTATGAAATCATCGATGTTAAAGACAAACAAGAAGCTTGTTTAAAAGCTGTTAAACTCATTCATTCAGGCTATGGCCACATATTAATGAAAGGTCTTGTAGACACTTCTATATTGCTTAAAGCAGTCTTAAACAAGTCCTTCGGATTGGTAAAGGACACAAGATTGTCACACGTCACTTTGGTTGAAACAGCTAATTACCATAAACTCTTTATGTTAAGTGACGCAGCGATGAATATGTATCCCGATGCTTCAATTAAAAAAGACATTGTCATAAATGGGGTCAAAGTATTGCATAAACTTGGCATTAAATCCCCTAATGTTGGCGTACTTGCAGCAATCGAAAAAGAAAATCCAAAAATGCAAGCTACACTGGATGCAGGCATTTTGAAACAAATGAATCAAGAAGGTGAAATCTCTGGTTGCGTGATAGATGGTCCATTCGCCCTAGACAATGCGCTCAATAAAGAGGCTGCCGCTCATAAGGGTTTAACCTCCAATATGGCTGGAGAGATAGATTTTCTTTTGATGCCATCAATTGATGCCGGCAATATTTTTTATAAAGCGCTTATGTTTTTAGCAAACGCAAAAAGCGCAAGTGTCGTTTGTGGTGCCACCTGTCCAATCGTTTTAACATCAAGAGCAGATACCATTGAGACAAAGTATGCCTCTATTGCGCTTGCCAAACTGCTATAGAAAAAGTCCAAAATATGTAAAAAAAAACTCGCTTTTCAATGAAAACGAGTTTTTTTTTGATTCTTCTAGATTAATTGAAATTCAATTTGAATCGGATTATGATCTGAGTATAAAAAACCGTGATCTAAATTTGTAACGTTTGAGACTAAAACATTATCGGAGACAATAAACCCATCTATGATATAGTATTGTGTCTTCTCGTCTTCTGGATTAAATGGTTGGTTTAAGAGTCTACAACTTGGGTGATTCAAGTCAAGCTTAAAACTAAAGCCATTTGGTAAAAAATCGTCTTCCATGTCGTAAGCGACCCAAATGTCTTGTTTAGGTGGATAAATCCCAACTGCCTCAGGGAAAGTTTGATTAAAATCACCCCCGACTACGACATAATTACCCAGTGCTTTTTGGACTTCTAAGAATGCTTTCAAATAGTTCATTTCTTGTTCTCGTAA
The DNA here is from genome assembly GCA_034006765.1 of Acholeplasma sp. Taxonomy (GTDB): domain Bacteria; phylum Bacillota_I; class Bacilli_A; order Acholeplasmatales; family UBA5453; genus Paracholeplasma. The sequence goes on from JAVESF010000019.1 coordinate 11,834, forward strand.
CGTACCATCACCGTCATAGGCAGACATGTGCAAATTAACCAAGATAAATTTTTTATCACTGTTAAAAACGTCATATTCTTGAACAACCATCGCACGTTTTAAGTTTGCAATACGTAAAGGCCAAGCAAATTCACCCGGAAACTGATGTCTATTTGCTTCTTCAATTTTAAATTTACTCAGTGTTTGAAGGCCACTTTCAACATAACCTATATAATCTGTGAATGACACTGGAAAAGGAACGAACTGTGCTTTGAAATTATGTGCAAATGTATAATTATATAGTGACCCTAACAGTTCACTATTGGATTGAACTTGATTAACTTTATAGCTTCTTCTCGCTTTCAAATCCACTTCCTGAAGCAAATAAAAATCCGCCTCTGCTTGAGTCAAAATGCCTTGAATACCTTCTAGATAACTAAGCATCACGTCTTTGTTATCCGTTCTGCCTTTCTCGCCGCCATCCATCACAAAATCCTCATCCTTACCTAGGGACGCATACCCTAGATTAAAAGTGACACCTTTATAGGTTTCATTTTTCTGAACAAGGGTTGTTTGATTGTTTTCAACACTAAGGTTTGTTAACGGTTTAGGGTTATACTCAACCAAGGTGAGATACCCTAATCCTAAAGCCAATAATGCAATGATACTGAATAAGACAATACCAATTTTTCTCAATAGTTTCATCATAAGTGCCTCATTTCTTAATTAACTACATTATACCAAAACTTCACATAAACATCTAAACAATGCGAAGACCAATAATTCTATTTATAGATTGTTGACTTTTATTTTTAAAGTGTTATAATTAATTTCCATCATACAATACAAGAAAGGAGATGAGACTATGTCTGATCATTTATTAAGTAAAAAAGAATATAATCGTCTTAATGACAACAAAAAATATGAAATCATTAAGGAAAGATTAAGTCAACGAGGTATTGAGTTAATGGATATGGCTAAATTAACTTATGAATTACAAAAACCTTATGTCCCAGAACTAACCATGGAAATATGCTTAGAACATATCGAAAGAGTTGCTCTTAAAAGAGAAGTTCAGCATGCTGTATTAGTTGGGATTGAACTAGATGTTCTTGCAGAAGAAAAGAAACTGTCTGAACCGCTTTTAAGCATGTTATTAGGGGACTACGGCCTATTTGGCATCGACGAAATCCTAGCACTTTCAATCGTTAATGTGTACGGTTCAATTGGATTGACTAACTTCGGTTATGTTGACAAACTTAAACCTGGCATCATTGGTGAAATTGACAAAGCTGGCAAAGAAGAAGGTAGATGTAATACTTTCTTAGACGATATCGTTGGAGCAATTGCTTCTGCAGCAGCAAGTTCAATTGCCCATAAGTATTCAAAATAAACTGCAAATTTATGCAGTTTTTTTATTAATCCTTCGCTTTGACTACCTATTACTTTTATGGTATCCTTTAATAAAAGGAGGCATTTCATGTATAAGAAAATCCAATCATATCAACCACTGATTATTTTTATTTCAGGACTACTCACATTAAGCGGCATGTTCTTTACTGTTTTAATCACAGATGATTCAGAGCTTATGAATGGTATTATGGCTATATTTGGCGGACAAATAGGATCAATCGGTAATTTTGCTGAAGCCACTATTAATTTTAGTTTTTTAAATCTTATGGCTTTTACCTTTCCGGCGATATTCAGCTTGCTCTTATTAGTTATTTCGGTTAGAAACATCCACACTTCTTTATTAAAGTTAACGATGGGATTTGTTGTCACTACTGTATTTGTTTTATCAGCGATTCTAATCATCCAGTTACCACAAAACACAACTGCGACCTTCTCTGTGTTTTCGATTGAATCAACAGGAACTTACGATGGTGCCGGTCTTGGTATAGGTGCGATTATATCATTAATATCTTCAATATTTGGTGGCATCACTACTCTAGTTTTTAGCATCTTGCAACTATCAAAATAAGACCTTATAAAAATTAGCCCTATAAAAAAAAGTCATCTGATGATGACTTTTTTTGACCTACTTATTGAACATGATTCGTTCAGAATTAAACATCTTAGTTAATAATACTACCCCAACTGCAACAAAGACAAAATTGGTTGCAATCGTAATGGCTAGATTCATCATGTTTACTTCCAAACTTAGGATACTAATGATGCTTTGAACTGAATTATATACTGGAATTAAATATAAAACCGTTTTGGCAGTACTTGGTCCAATCATTGAAGAAATACCAACCAACATGTTTAGAATCATCAGTGGCACAGCCAATGCACCGGCTTCTTTAATCGATTTAGCATAAGCAGACACCAATGCCAATAATACAACGTAGATTAATACTGTCGATATAATGACCGTAAATAACAACGCATATGTTCCGAACCCATACATACTAATTGAAAAATCAGATCCGGACATTAACTTAGGCAATGATAACATTAATCCTGTGAAACTCGACGCAGCACTTACCAATGTGATAATACTTAATGAAATGATTTTACCCAAAGCAATTTCACTCTTCTTAGTTGGTGTGATCAGTAAAGTCGCAAATGTCCCACGTTCCTTTTCACCGGCAATAGATTCGCTTGCCACAGACATCGCCCCACTAAATAGAAATGTCAAAAGTAAGAAAGGTAATAACGCTGTGATCATTTGAATCGACATGTCATCTTCTGATGCCAAATCATATTTCACATCAGTACTTCTGTTAATATCAAACTTATTGGATAATTGTGATTCCATATAAGACAATGAACCTACATAATAATTATATAATTCTGAAGATTCATTTTTAGTAGAGTTGTAGTAGATTTCAACCATGGGTGCATCGCCACTTCCAACGGTATAATTCAGCATTTTATTATAAAATTCTGCCTCATAAAGGATCACAAGGTCCAACTCTTTATTTTCAAGTTTCTTCATCCATTCGTCTTTAGTAAGGGTTTCTGTTTTTAAACTAATATCATAATTTTCATTTAGTCTAAGGCCCTCTAATTCTTGTGGTTCTTGAACCATATATACTTGATACTCATAGTCTTCGTCGACTTCAATCATACGTGAAGTGATGTTTCCCATGAATGAGTATAATACATATATTAAAAGCCCTGGAAGAATTAAGGAAAATAACATTCGTCTGTCAGTGAAAAATCTTGTTAATTCCTTTTTGATCATTGTAATTACATTTTTACTCATGACTTTCACCTCTGGATGTTTCGTAGAGATTAAAGAATAAATCCTCTAAACTACTTTCTTTATTTATGTCTGATACATAGCCTTCGTATGCCATTTTCCCATCAATGATGATCCCAACTCTGTCACACAATTTTTCAACTAACGAAAATATATGTGTCGAAAGAATCAATGTTTTACCTTCTTTTTTAAGTTCAATTAAGAAGTCTGTAACGATTTTAGCAGTAATGATGTCTAAACCATTGGTAGGTTCATCAAATATTATGATGTTTGGATTATGTACAATTGAAATGACCAAAGAAACCTTTTGTTTCATACCAGTAGATAGTTCCGCCACCTTCACTTCTCTAAATTCGTCTATACCAAATTTAGAAAAGAGTTCTTCTTTTCTTGTTTTAGCAACTTGCTTATCAACATGGTGCAATTCACTAAAATAGTCATACAAATAATTAGGGGTAAAGAAATCCTCTAGTTTAAGTTCGCTTGTTAAAAAGCCAATTTTACTATGTACCAAGTCAGGATTTTTTGTTACAGATACACCATCAACAATAGCCTCGCCCTGATCTGCCTTAATCAGACCAGCGAGAATACGAAGTGTTGTGGTTTTACCTGCACCATTAGGACCTAACAATCCGTATATCTCCCCTTCATACGCTTGAAAAGACAAATCGTTAACTGCTACTTTTTTTTTCTCTTTTGTTTTTTGAATACGTTGTTGTTTTTTAGACAAATTGAACGTTTTAACTAATGCTTTTACTTCTAACAATGTTTTCATATATTCCTCCGTTAATACTTTTTCATATATATAGTGCCAAAGATACCAATGGCTATTGTTTCAATAAGTATGAACCCTGAAAGTATCGTAGAAACCACTTGTGTTTCTTCGAAAAACCCAAAGCCAATTATGCCCAAAACAGTCAGAAATAAATGGAAATAATACCCTGTACTGTACTGCTTTTGTCTAATCATGATCATGCGTTCGTCTTTGGCTTCTAACTCACTTTTTGCCATGTATTTTTTGTTGTTTTGAAAAACCAATGATACAAATATGATTGACAGACCAAACGACATAAAGAACCCACGCATATAATCATTTAAGAATGGGTGAATCAAATCAATGCTGAATACTAATAATGCAGCAAATCCTAAAACGAGCATGAGCTGTGTGTATTTTTTAACTGTGATACCTTTCATTTTAAGTCCTCCTCTTCTATGATGAAAATCTCTTCTATCGACAACCCAAAATATGCTGAAATCTTAAAAGCGAGCAGGATTGATGGGTTGTATTTCCCTTTTTCTAAAGAGATAATCGTCTGCCTAGATACACTAAGCGCGTTCGCCAATTCTTCTTGGCTAATCAATCTGTCTTTGCGAAGTTCTTCTAATAGATTCTTCATTTCATCACTCCAATGTAAAACAAACTTTACATTCCCATTGTAAATCAAACGTTTCATAATGTCAAGCAAACTTTACATTTTTTTAGAAAATCATTTTGATAGTTAAAAACACATAAAATCCGTGAGTTTTCTGCGTTACCTATATCTACAGTTTAGAATTAATTGTCACTTATTTGTAAATCCATTTTTTGTAAGCGCGAACTAACGAACAATGAAATCCGTCGTCATTTCACGTTTACATATGTTTACACACTTGCTAATTAAATAAAAAAAGGTAATTCCCCCTTTTAAATGAGCTGAATTGCCTTTTTAATTATTAATGAATGCATTTGTTAAACGTTTTTTAATGAAAGCTACGTGATCGACTCCACATGTGTTGAAAAAACCATATTGCTAGAATACTTAACGTTGTGTGTATTAAAGAAACATCAAAAATGGCCAAAATATGTTTGCCTTTACATGGTTGAAACTGTCTATAATACCAAAGTAACATATTTATAGGTTATAAATCCAAAACTATGTGCGAGTGCCATAATTCTATTTATGAATCTTACATATATTTTTACAGAGCGTATGCTTCATCAATATTTTTAGTATATTTGGAAATACTGCTAATCTGTAGTAAAGAGTAAATTGTCTTTATTATCATATTGATATAGTCTTACAATTTGCGTTTTTAATTCGTCTATGAATCGTTGGCTTCTTGACATGTTAATCTCTTTTAGTGTTTGTTTAATTTTAACATTTCTATTCTAAAACTGTCCAACTAAGTATAACCTATCCACTCTATAACTTGTTTGATGTTATCTTCAATGTTTTTTTCTATTGTTTCATTATTTTGCGTAAATATGTAAATCATTATTCCCATTACAAGTACACTGACAGATTGGAAAATTACCATTAAAATACTAAACTTTTTCACAACTATATTATCTCCATAAAAAGAAAAATCCTTAATCCATATAAGTTTCAAAATGAACTAAGAATTTTCATATATTCTTATTTAACTTGGTTTAATATCTCAAGTAATTCTTTTGTTACATTACCCCACCCATTCCAAATAAAGAATTGTGTTATAACATCATTTTCATCGTACTCTAAAACTAAAAAATTACATGTATATTTTCCACCTTCATAGTCGTAATCATCGATTTTTTTCGATTCTTCACTATCAAAAACAAAAATATCATACCGATCAACAAGTTCTTTCCATGTGTTATAGATTACACCTTCTGTGACATCGATCAAATCCATATTGTCGTGATTATATACACTATGTTGCTTATACCTATAACTGAGAATTTCATTTAGGTCTAATATACTTACTCTTCTAGGTTTAAATCGAATATTTAATTGATCTCTAATCTCTTTCTTGTTAATCATTATAGTAAGTCTCCTATTTATTGAAAATTATAAATAAAGCATGTGCATGATCTTTTCCAAATGGATGATAATGCGGTAGTTGAATTCCACCTTTATCTTGATCTCTAATCTCTTTCTTGTTAATCATTATAGTAAGTCTCCTATTTATTGAAAATTATAAATAAAGCATGTGCATGATCTTTTCCAAATGGATGATAATGCGGTAGTTGAATTCCACCTTTATCTAGATGAGTTTCTGGTATCCCTGGATCTACATTACCTCCAGCGGCATATGCAATATCATAAGCATTCGTTTGTTTTCTCTTATAGATACTAAGTGTCATGTACAATGTATTTACACTAGGATTACTCGGTGGAACAATACTAGGTACAACGGCTCCTGAAGCTAGAATACTTGCAGCCATATTTTTGCTTACAGGTATTAGTACTAAGAAAAACGGATGATCAGTTCCATAATCAATAAGAACAATGTAGTACTTATCTTCATCCAGTTCATCAAGTTTGGATTGTGCATATACTCTTACAGCGTTATACGTTATTCCGTCAATTTCAAAATTATATTCGAGTTCTTCTTCTACGACAGTGGGTGTTCCGGTTATCACACTTTGCTTTTATATCAATAAAGTGGACACATTAAGTGAGAATTTCTTACTTTGAGTAATACACTTGATAAGGCGTTTGATAATCGATTGAACTATGGATTCTTTTACGATTATAAAACCCTTCAATATATTCAAAGATAACCATTTTGGCTTCTTCGAATGTTTTTAAAACCATACGACTTAAACGTTCTCTCTTGATGATAGAATGAAATGTTTCAATCGGTGCGTTATCATAAGGCGTACCTTTTCTCGAATAAGAATGAATCATTTCATAATTTTCGATGAACTGTTCAACATCATAACTCAAATACTGGCTACCTAAGTCTGATTGAACAATAATACCTTTTGTTTGTTTTGTCTTATAGACCGCTTGGCGTAATGACTCTAATACGATTTCTTGTTTCATGTGACGTTGATAACTATAACCAATAATCATCTTGGAATGAAGATCCATGACAGATGCTAGATATGTCCACCCATCATAAACCGTCCAGATATAGGTGATATCCATCACCCATTTCTGGTTAGGATATAATGTTGTGAAGTCTTGATTCATGATGTTCTCTTTATCATCAGGTGCTTTAGAAGTTAATCCTGGCTTATATTTCTAAGTGATGATGGATCCAAGCTCTAATCGCCTCATATAGACGCTGACGCGCTTAAGTGAAGCGTAGTAGCCCTGTTTAATTAGCTCCCTACGAATCTTTGGTGCACCGTAGATGCTATCAAACTTATTATAGATTTCAATAATCTTAGATTCGAGTTCTAATCGTCTGATTTCTCTATCAGACATCTTGTGTTTGAATATCTTATATACCGTGCTACGGTTTAAATGAAGCACTTTACACATCATCTTAATCGGATAGATATGCTTGAATAACTTGATAAAGTCGACTTTTTCTTTTAGGGTTTTCGTGCGAATATGGCGGAGGAAAGGGGATTTGAACCCCTGCGCCTTTGACAGCCTACGAGCTTTCCAAGCCCGCCTCTTCAGCCACTTGAGTATTCCTCCAGTATGGTGCACCCGACATGGTTCGAACATGCGACCT